>NZ_RSDT01000007.1:0-287294 GCF_004522605.1 Comamonas sp. A23 | reverse complement strand
CACGCGGGCTTTGCCGGGCCATTCGGGATGGGGCGTGTTGCGGCCGTAGCCAATCAGGTCGCGTGGGTAGGAGGCGGTGGAATCGTAAGTCATAGGGATACGGATGAAAGTGCCATCGACAAATCGTTCGTTGGCAAATCGCGGTCGAAGGTCAGGCCTGCTTCCACGTGGTCCAGGTGCAGCTGCATCAGCTGCACCGCATGTTCGGCATCGCCCGCAGCCAGCGCGGTCACGATGTCGGCATGTTCTTCGTGCGAATGCTCGGCCGCCGATGCAGACTGGTACATCAGGGTGATCAATGCGCAGCGGGAAATCAGCTCGCCCAGCAGCTGAGCCTGCACCTCGTTGCCCATGAGCTCGGCCATGCGCACATGGAAGTCGCCCAGCAGCTCGGTGCGCTGGCCCACGTCATTGGCTTCCATGGCCTTCTTCTCGGCAGCCACATGCTGCTTGAGGGCGCGAATCTTGGCAGCGCTGCTTTGCTTGACAAAGCTGCGCACCATCTCGGCCTCGAGCATGCGGCGCACGGCAAACACCTGGCGCGCCTCGTCTACCGAGGGCGTGGCCACAAAGGCGCCGCGGGCGGGCTCGAGCCGGATGAGACGGTTTTGCGAAAGCTGAAACAGGGCCTGGCGCACCAGGGTGCGGGAAACTCCAAAGTGGTCGGCCAGCTTTTGCTCGGCCAGCTTGGTGCCGGGCATCAGGCGATGCTCGACGATGGCCTTGGTCAGGCTTTCGACAATGAAACTGGTGGTGGAAGTTTCCATAAATCCATCATAGCGGTTGAAGACAAGTTTTGTATACAGTTTCTGTTCACCAAACATGGTGTTTGTATCGATGTTCAGGCGCAGAAAGCTGTGCGCAAGCGCGCAAACCCAATGGGAGCAAGGGCTTGCAACATTGGTATTGCAAAGATCAGCAGTGTTGTGACTGGGGGCCCTCTGTAAGGGAAAAAAGCCCGAATGCACAATGCGCAGCTATGCAAGCACAGAATACATCCTCGCGCGCGCAGGCCGCGGCAACGCCTGTTCCCCAGCAAGACCCGGCTGGCTTTCTGCGTCATCTGTATGACGTGGCGGTGCGCAATGCCCTGCCCATCGAGGGTCTGGCGCGTCATCTGCCCAAGCCGCCCAAGGGCCGCACGCTGGTGCTGGGCGCCGGCAAGGCCGGCGGCTCCATGGCGCAGGCGCTGGAAGCTCTGTGGCCGCAGGATGCCCCGCTGTCGGGCCTGGTGGTGACGCGCTATGCACATATTCCCCCACGCCCCGAAGGGCTGGCCCAGCGCCTGGAGGTGGTGGAAGCCGCCCACCCGGTGCCGGACGCGGCCGGTCTGGCTGCGGCCGAGCGCATCCTGGCGCTGACCGAGGGTCTGACGGCCGACGATCTGGTGATCTGCCTCATCTCCGGCGGCGGCTCCTCCCTGCTGACGCTTCCCGCCGAAGGCATCGACCTGGCCGAGAAGCAGCGCATCAACAAGGCGCTGCTGGAGAGCGGCGCGGCGATTGGCGAGATGAACTGCGTGCGCAAGCACCTCTCGCGCATCAAGGGCGGTCGTCTGGCAGCCGCCTGCCATCCCGCCAAGGTGGTGACGCTGACCATCAGCGATGTGCCCGGCGACGATCCTTCGGTGATCGCCAGCGGACCCACGGTGCCGGACGCCTCGACCTGTGCCGACGCACTGGCCATCCTGGACCGCTACCAGATCGGGATTCCCGAGTCCGTGCGCGCTGCGCTGCAAGCCGGCGAGCTGGAGACGCCCAAGCCCGGCGATGCCCGCTTCGAAGGCCATGAGGTGCATCTGATCGCCACGCCCCAGCAGTCGCTGGAAGCGGCGGCGGCCGCTGCCCGCGCGGCCGGCATTGCCGTGCATGTGCTGTCCGACGAGATGGAAGGCGAGTCGCGTGAGGTGGGCAAGGTCCATGCGGCGCTGGCTCGTGCCGTGGCCAGGCATGACCAGCCTTTTGCCAGGCCCTGCGTGATTCTCTCGGGTGGCGAAACCACGGTGACCATCCGCCCGCGCCAACCCGGCGCGGCCAAGGGGCGCGGCGGCCGTGCCGGCGAGTTCTGCCTGGGTCTGGCCCAGGCCCTGCAGGGGCAGGAAAAGGTCTGGGCGCTGGCCGCCGATACCGACGGCATCGACGGTGTCGAGGACAACGCGGGAGCCCGCGTCTCGCCCTGCACGCTCAAGCGCGCGGCAGAGCTGAATCTGCGCATCAGCGATCACCTGGACCGCAACGATGCCTATGGCTATTTCTCGGCACTGGGCGATCTGGTGATCACCGGTCCCACGCACACCAATGTCAACGACTTCCGCGCCATTCTGATTCTTTGAAACCATCAAATTGAATAGCTGCTTGCGCAGGCTATTCAACGGTTTCAAATAGAAAAATATCTGCGGCCACCGTTCATCAAGCGGTAGCTGCTATTTTTATATAGCTGCAGTGTAAAACTGGCGCTACCCATCCCAGTGCTCCGAGCAAGAGCCGCCTCGCGGCGAAGGAGCAGTCCCCCTCCGTTAGCGCGCAGCGCGTACAGAGAGGGGAAGGCGGGGCCGCCTAGGCGCGAAGCGCCTCAGGGGGAGCTAGCCCCCTCTTGGCAGATCCTCCCACCAGGCATCGTCGAACTTGCCCTGCAAAAAGGCGATGAAGGACTGCACCTTCTGCGGCACCAGGCGCGGCGAGGGGTAGACGGCGTGGATTTCCTGCTCGGGCAGGCGGCAGGTCTTGAGCACTTCCACCACGCGGCCGTCCTTGAGCGAATCCTGGGCCACGTAGCGCGGCAGGGCCGCAATGCCCATGTGCGAGCGGGCCGCGGCCAGCAGGGCCGAGAGATTGTTGGAGCGCAGCCGCCCGGTGACGGGAATCGACACCGGCTCGCCGCTGGCATTGCGCAGGCGCCAGATATCGTTGCCCTGCACGCTGCTGTAGATCAGCGTGGAATGCTCCTTGAGGTCCGAGGGGCGGCGCGGCGTGCCGTGCTTGCGCAGATAGGTGTTGGAGGCCACCAGCACCCACGGATTGACGCCCAGCATGCGTGCGCCCAGTGAAGAGTCGGCCAGCTTGCCCAGGCGCAGCGCCACATCGATGCCGTTGGCCACCAGATCGGTGTAACGGTCCTCGAAGCTCAGATCGACCTGCACCTGCGGGTTGTGCTTCATGAAATCCATGGCCAGCGGAATGAGTACACGGCGCCCGAAGGCTACCGAGCTGCCGATGCGCAACTGACCCTGAACCTGGGTCTGGCGTACCTTGACCACGTTCTCCGCCTCCGCCACGTCGCTGACGATGATCTTGCATTTTTCGTAGTACAGCGCGCCGGCTTCGGTCAGGCTCACGCCGCGCGTGTTGCGGTTGAGCAGGCGCACCTTGAGGCGCGCTTCCATGGCCGCGACCTGCTTGGTCACGGTGGGCTGGGTTGTGGCGAATTCCTGTGCGACCTTGGTGAAGCTGCCGGTCTCCACCACGCGCACAAACATGTGCATCGCGTCGAGTCTGTCCATGGATTTGTCTCCTATTTATTCTTGGGTGGAATAAATTTTATGGTCTGCAAGCGGCTTCCAGCAAGCAAGGGTCTTGACTAAAGTTCAACCAAGTTTTTAGGAGACCCTCATGGCCAAAATGAAAGCAATCGACGCCGCAGTCCTGGTGCTCGAAAAAGAAGGTGTAACCGTGACGTTTGGTGTGCCCGGCGCGGCCATCAACCCGCTGTACGCTGCAATGAAGAACCACGGCGGCATCGGTCACATTCTGGCCCGTCACGTGGAAGGCGCCAGCCACATGGCCGAAGGCTACACCCGTGCGGTGGCCGGCAATATCGGCGTCTGCATCGGCACCAGCGGCCCTGCCGGCACCGACATGATCACCGGTCTGTACTCGGCCAGCGCCGACTCCATTCCAATCCTGTGCATCACCGGCCAGGCTCCCCGCTCGCGTCTGCACAAGGAAGATTTCCAGGCCGTGGACATCGCCTCCATCGCCAAGCCCGTGACCAAGTGGGCCACCACTGTGCTGGAACCCGCCCAGGTGCCGCGTGCCTTCCAGCAGGCCTTCCACCTGATGCGCTCCGGCCGCCCCGGCCCCGTGCTGATCGACCTGCCCATCGACGTGCAGCTGGCCGAGATCGAATTCGATATCGACACCTACGAGCCCCTGCCTGCCTACAAGCCAGCTGCTTCGCGCAAGCAGGCCGAGAAGGCCATCGAGATGCTCAACGAATCCGAGCGTCCCCTGCTGGTTTCCGGTGGCGGTGTGATCAACGCTGATGCTTCCGAGCTGATGGTCGAACTGGCCGAGATCCTGAACGTGCCCGTGATCCCCACCCTGATGGGCTGGGGCACCATCCCCGACGATCACCCCCTGATGGTCGGCATGTGCGGTCTGCAGACCAGCCACCGCTACGGCAACGCCAACATGCTGGCTTCGGACTTCGTGTTCGGCATCGGCAACCGCTGGGCCAACCGCCACACCGGCTCGGTCGAGGTCTACACCAAGGGCCGCAAGTTCATCCACGTGGACATCGAGCCCACGCAGATCGGCCGCGTGTTCGCGCCCGACTACGGCATCGTCTCCGACGCCAAGGCGGCTCTGGAGCAATTCGTTGCCGTCGCCAAGGAGTGGAAGGCTGCCGGCAAGCTCAAGTGCCGCAAGGCCTGGGTGGCCGAGTGCCAGGGTCGCAAGAACAGCGTCGAGTACCTGCGCAAGACCAACTTCGACAACGTGCCGATGAAGCCCCAGCGCGTCTACCAGTGCATGAACCGCACCCTGGACCGCGACACCACCTATGTGTCCACCATCGGTCTGTCACAGATCGCCGGTGCCCAGTTCCTGCACGTGTATAAGCCCCGCAACTGGATCAACTGCGGCCAGGCCGGTCCTCTGGGCTGGACCACTCCAGCCGCCCTGGGCGTGCGCGTGGCCGACCCCCAGCGCAAGATCGTGGCCCTGTCCGGCGACTACGATTTCCAGTTCATGATCGAAGAGCTGGCCGTGGGCGCGCAGTTCAAGCTGCCCTATGTTCACGTGCTGGTGAACAACAGCTATCTGGGTCTGATCCGTCAGGCACAGCGCGCTTTCTCGATCGACTATTGCGTGCAATTGGCGTTCGACAATATCAACATGGATGAGGGTGATGCGACCCGTGGCTACGGTGTTGACCATGTTAAGGTCGTTGAAGGTCTGGGTTGCAAGGCGATTCGCGTTCATCGCGCCGAAGACTTTGCCCCCGCCATGCAGCAGGCCGAAGCCTGGATGGCCGAGCACAAGACCCCTGTGGTGATCGAGTGCATCCTGGAGCGTGTGACCAACATCTCCATGGGCGCCGAAATCGACAACGTGGTCGAGTTCGAAGACCTGGCGACCGAAAAGGCCGACGCGCCCAGCGCACTGGCCCTGCTGGACTGATAGGAAAACTCCCCCTGAGCGGCTCCGCCGCTTCCCCCTCTCTCTGCGCGGGAGGGGGCGACGCCTTCGCTGGGGGGGCGCGGCCGGCTTAGGCCCTTGCTTGGCGTCTAGCGCCTGCAACTATTAACGATTACCGGAGACTTTTATCATGCCCCGTTTTGCAGCCAACCTGAGCATGTTGTTCACCGAGGTGCCTTTCCTCGAGCGTTTTGAGCGTGCCGCAAACGCAGGCTTTGAAGCCGTGGAGTTTCTCTTCCCCTACGCC
Organism: Comamonas sp. A23; assembly: GCF_004522605.1. Classification (NCBI taxonomy): domain Bacteria; kingdom Pseudomonadati; phylum Pseudomonadota; class Betaproteobacteria; order Burkholderiales; family Comamonadaceae; genus Comamonas; species Comamonas sp. A23. Next base: position 281,630 of record NZ_RSDT01000007.1, on the reverse strand, counting down.
CATACCGTGGAAGAGATCAAGGAGCGCCTCGACGCCACCGGCCTGAAGATTGTTCTGCACAACCTGCCCGCCGGCGACTGGGACGCGGGCGAGCGCGGCATTGCCTGCGACCCCAAGCGCGTGGATGAGTTCCGCGCCGGCGTGGCCAAGGCCGTGACCTATGCCCACGCCCTGGGTGTGCCCCAGCTCAACTGCCTGGCCGGCAAGGTTCCTGCCGGTGTTGACGCTGCCGTGGTGCGCCGCACTTTCGTGGAAAACCTGCGTTTTGCTGCCGCCGCCCTGAGCGCCGCCAACATCCGCCTGCTGATCGAGCCCATCAACCCCTTCGATATCCCCGGCTTCTACCTGAACCGCACGGACGATGCCCTGTCCATCCTGGACGAAGTGGGTGCGCCCAACGCCTTTGTGCAGTACGACATCTACCACGCCCAGCGCGTGGAAGGCGAGCTGGCTGCCACCATGCAAAAGCAGCTGGGCCGCATCGGTCACATCCAGCTGGCCGACAACCCCGGTCGCAACGAACCCGGCACCGGCGAGATCAACTACCCCTTCCTGTTCGCACACCTGGATCGCATCGGCTACGACGGCTGGATCGGTTGCGAATACAAGCCCGCCAACGGCACCGAGTCCGGCCTGGGCTGGCTGCAGAAGATCGGCGGCTGGAACAAGGTCGCAGTGGCTGCCTGAATGGATGACCAGGCCTGTGGCGCCTGCTCGCAAAGCGCCATCGGCCATCGAATTTGAGTATCAAGAAAACTGAGGAGTACAACCATGAACGCATCGTCTCTCAAGCTGGGCTTTATCGGTCTGGGCATCATGGGCGCGCCCATGTGCGGCCACCTGATTGCGGCCGGCCACCAGCTGTTCGTCAACACCGTGGGCAAGGTGCCTGCCAACATCGCAGAAACCAGCGCCACCCAGTGCACCACTGCTCGCGGTGTGGCCGAGCGTGCCGACATCATCTTCATCATGGTGCCCGACACTCCCGACGTGGAGAAGGTGCTGTTCGGTGAAGACGGCGTGGCAGCCGGTCTGAAGGGCAGCTCCGGCAAGATCGTGGTCGACATGTCCTCCATCTCGCCCGTGGCCACCAAGGACTTCGCCAAGCGCATCGAAGCCGCTGGTGCCCAGTACCTGGACGCTCCCGTCTCCGGCGGCGAAGTCGGCGCCAAGAACGGCACCCTGTCCATCATGGTCGGCGGCCCCGATGCAGCCTTCGAGCGCGTCAAGCCCCTGTTCGACAAGATGGGCAAGAACATCACCCTGGTGGGCGGCAACGGCGACGGCCAGACCGCCAAGGTGGCCAACCAGATCATCGTGGCGCTGAACATCGAAGCCGTGGCCGAAGCCCTGCTGTTTGCATCGCGCGCCGGTGCCGATCCAGCACGTGTGCGTGAAGCCCTGCTGGGCGGTTTTGCCTCTTCCAAGATCCTGGAAGTGCATGCCGAACGCATGATCAAGCGCACCTTCGACCCTGGCTTCCGCATTGCCCTGCACCAGAAGGACCTGAACCTGGCCCTGTCCAGCGCTCGTCAGCTGGGCGTGTCCCTGCCCAACACCGCTCAGGCACAAGAGCTGTTCAACAGCTGCGTGGCCCACGGCGGCGCTGCCTGGGATCACTCGGGCATGGTGCGTGCCCTGGAAATCCAGGCCAACTTCGAAATCGGTCAGAAGGCTGAATAAAGAGAGGTGGGGAGGGCGGCCACTGGCCATGCGTACGGCCAGCAGCCGCCTCAAGTAAAAGCCGCGCTCGGGGGAGCGCGGCTTTTTTTATTCAGCGTCAGTACCCCATGGTTTTTCCGTCGGGGTTGCGCGGATCCGAAGCGCCGCGCAGCAGGCCGTCTCGGATCTCGATGGTCTGAGTGCGGCCCATGGATGCCTTCAGTGCCACCTTGTGGCCCCATTGCCTGAGCAGGGCCAGCGTATCGGGGCTGAAGCCTTTTTCAACGCGCAACTCGTCTGGCGTCCACTGGTGATGAAAGCGCAGCGTGGCCGCAGCCTCGGCCGGGTTCATGCTGAAGTCGATGTGATTGACGACCTGCTGCAGCACCGTGGTGATGATGCGCGCTCCTCCCGGGCTGCCGGTGACGAGAACCGGCTTGCCGTCCTTGAGTACCAGGGTCGGTGTCATGGATGACAGCGGCCGCTTGCCGGCCTGCACGGCATTCGCGTCGCCGCCCACCAGACCATAGGCATTGGCCACGCCGGGCTTGGCCGAGAAGTCATCCATCTCGTTGTTGAGCAAAATCCCCGTGCCCCTGGCGACGATGCCGCTGCCGAAATTGGTGTTCAGCGTGTAGGTCACGGCCACCGCGTTGCCGGCCTTGTCCACCACGGAGTAATGGGTGGTCTGGTCGCTTTCATAAGGCTGGGGCCTGCCGGGCCGGATGTCCTTGCCGGGCCTGGCCTGCTGGGGTTTGATGCTTGCGGCCAGCTCGCTCGCATAGCTCTTGGAGATCAGCCCCTTGAGCGGAATCTTCACGAAGTCCGGGTCGCCCAGATACTCGGAGCGGTCGGCATAGGCGAGCTTCATGGCCTCGGTCATGTAGTGCACGCTTTGCGCGCTGTCGGCACCCCATTGATTCATGGGCCAGCGCTCCATCATGTTCAGGATCTGAATCAGGTGCGCGCCGCCCGAAGAGGGCGGAGGCATGGTCACGATCTGGTAGCCGCGATAGCTGCCGCGCACGGGCTCGCGCTCGGCCACCTTGTAGTCGCGCAGGTCTTGCAGGCTAAGGGCATTGGCGTGCGGCGCCATCTCCGCCACGATCTTCTGCGCGATCGCGCCCTCGTAGAAGGCCTTGGCACCTTGCTGGCTGATCAGGCGCAGGGACTGCGCCAGATCCTTTTGCACCAGCCTCTCGCCGCTTTGCAGCGGAGCGCCGTTCCTCCAGAAAACGGCCTGGGTGGCCGGCCAGCGGCCCATCTGCTTTTTTTCCTGCTCCAGGGTCTTGGCCAGGGTGACGCTGACGGGATAGCCCTTGTCCGCCAGCGCAATCGCGGGAGCCATGACCCTGGCCAGCGGCATGCTGCCCCAGCGCGAGAGCGCGTGCGTCATGCCGGCCACGGTGCCGGGCACGCCTACGGCGTAATGGGTGTAGAGCGATTTGCCGTCGATGACCTTGCCGGCGGCATCCAGATACATATTGCGTGACGCGCCCCTGGGTGCCACTTCGCGGAAGTCCAGTGCAATGTCCTTGCCGCTCCGCGCGTCGTGCACCATCATGAAGCCGCCGCCGCCGATATTGCCGGCATTGGGCAAGGCCACGGCCAGCGCAAAGCCTACGGCCACGGCGGCATCGACGGCATTGCCGCCCGCCTTGAGAATATCCACGCCGATCTGCGTGGCCAGCTCCTGCTCCGAGGCCACCATGCCGTTCTTGGCGATGACGGGGTGAAAGACATCCAGCTCGAAGTCATAGGCAGCAGCGGCTGCCTGGGCGGCGGCGGTCTGGGTGACGGCAGGCGCTGCAGCCTGAGCAGTGGCATCGTGACCGATGGCCGCGCGTTCGTTGCGGGCGGGCTCTAGCGTGGCCGTGCTGCTGCAGGCGCTCAGGCCGGTCAGAGCGATGAGCAGGCTGGCTGCCAGGGCGGTGGTGCGCAATTGCATGCGTTGTCTCCTGTTCGCTTGATGAGTCGGACCAGTGTATAGAGGCTGGAAAAGAAGCCAACCGGGCAGACCTGGCTATGTGCCTGAAAGTCAAGGCAGAAAAGCCTTTGATGGAGTACAGAAACTGTATACACTTTAGAAATCAAAGCGCTGCGCCCACGCGCGGGCAGACTTTGTGATGGCATAGATGTTTTAGGGCTTACGCAAACAGGAATGCAACAACGGCCTGCCTTCTGAGGCGTTGTCCTGCCTGAACCCGTTTTGCGTAAGTCGTGTGTTTGATACAACCAAGGGCAGTAGCAAACTGCCTGTGAGGAGATTTCCATGGGCCTGAGCACCCACGTTCTCGACACCATGAATGGCTGCCCCGCCGCAGGCATGGCTGTCGAACTGTTTTCCACTGAAGGCGACAAGGCCACGCTGATCAAGAGCCTGGTGCTCAATCATGACGGCCGTACCGATGCGCCGCTGTTCGACAACAACACGCTCAAGGTCGGCACCTACCGTCTGACCTTTGACGTTGCTGCCTACTTCAAGGCCCGTGGCGTGCAACTGCCCGAGCCCAGCTTTCTGAACAAGGTGAGCCTGGACTTCGGCGTGGCCAATGTGGAGCAGCACTACCACGTACCTTTGCTGGTCAGCCCCTGGAGCTACTCCACCTATCGCGGCTCCTGAGCGGGACGTGAGTCTCTCGAAGCGGGAGACATGGCAAAAACAAGAGCGGCTTGCGCACGTCATTTCAAGGTTTCAGCATTAAAAGGCATTGAAACCAAGATATGACAGGCGCAAGCCGCTCTTGTTTTTAAGGACTTATTTGCCCTTGGAATAGGCCATGGCCACGACCAGGGCGCTCACGAAATAAAAGGCCTGCAGCTCCAGCGCCCAGCCGCCGGTGTTGTTGAGCATCAGAATCTGCCGGGTGTGCATCAGCGCAAATGCCACCACCATATTCACCGCAATCACCAGTGCGGCGGGTACCACCCACAGGCCCACCAGCAACAGCAAGGGCGCGACCACTTCGCCCAGATAGACGGCATAGGCGAGAAATCCCGGTGCACCCAGACTCTCGATCTTCGCCTCTATGCTGCCTATGCCATAACGAATCTTGGCCCAGCCGTGCAGCAGCATGAGCAGGGCCAGGGTGACACGCAGCACAACCAGAGCTGCCTTGGGGTGGTGAAAGTAATTCCAGAACTTCATGAATTTCCTGTCGTCCGCGCGATGCTTATATCAACAATGCTAGCGCCTGTTTCAGACAATTCGTCTGATTGCCTATGGATGAGGCCAAGTGTTGTCTTGTGTTCATGTTGTAGGTCTTTTTCGACAACTGCTCTTGCCTTCTGTAGGCCAATGGCGCAAGCTGTAACCGCTGAGTTTTATCGGCAACGCTGCGCACTAGCATCGTGCCAACCCTGTTTCTGACAGCTTTGCATCGGGGGGATGTGCAAAAGCGACTCAATGTCGGACTGCAGGACCTTCTACCTCTGAAATGTGTCTACACATTCATCCCATGAAAGGATATAGGTATGCGTCAAATTTCTCTGCGTTCTGTTGCGATGGCTGCTGCACTGGCTGCCGGTGCCTTGACCATGACGGCCTGCACCACGACCAAGCCTGACACGACATCGGCTCCCCGTGCCGATTCCACAACGGTCAATACCCGTGCCAATGCAGCTCTGGAGCGCCTGTACCAGACCGCACCAGGATCCAAGGAAATGGTGCAACGCGCCAAGGGTGTGCTGATCTTCCCGTCGGTGATTGGCGGCAGCTTTGTGGTCGGGGTGGAGCATGGCCGCGGCGTGCTGCGCGTGGGCGGTCACAACCGTGGCCTCTACAGCACGACAGCGGCCTCTATCGGATGGCAAGCTGGTGGTCAGTCCAAGGCTGTGATCTATGTGTTCAACACACAGGAAGCACTGGACAAGTTCCTCAAGAGCGACGGCTGGTCCGTGGGGGCTGATGCCACCGTGGCAGCAGGCAAGATCGGTGCCAATGGCAGCGTGGACACCACGACCGCCCAGGCTCCGGTCACCAGCTATGTGCTGACCAACGCGGGCCTGGAGGCCGGTGTATCGCTGCAGGGCACGAAGATCACCAAAGTGGTCGAATAAGCCTCGCCTGGCTTGTTGCAACAAAAAACCGGCCTTGGCCGGTTTTTTATTGTCCGATGCAGCGGGCTGCATCGCTGTGCACTTTTACTGGCCCAGCTGACCTTCGGTCAAGGTGTCGAGCTGGAAGCGTCCCGACTTGTCCCACAGCCAGGTGTCGGTATAGGTCACGCTGCGACCCGGGGCCGGGAAGGGGGCGGCGGAGCGCACGGCTCGCTCGATCTCGGCCACCACTTCGGGGGCATGACCTGGCTTGCGCATCCAGTGCAGGTTTTTCACGCGGCCCTGGCCGTCGAGCTGAACCTGCAGCACGCCGATCGCATACAGCATAGGCGGCAGCATGCCCTGGTAGATGCGGCCGGAGTTGCGTTCATACAGATGCTGGGCAGCCTGCTTGCGATAGCCGGGGCTGGCCTTGTCGGCAGGCGTTGTGCCGATGGATGGGCTTTGAGGTGCGATCTGACAGGCGGTCAGCACCGCTGCAACGGCAGCCATCATCCCGGTCCGCAGCCAGTTCAGGGGGCGGCGGGCTGTTGTGGCGCGGGTGGGGTCGTGGGTTTCAGACATGACGTCAAGCGTAGCCGCAAATGGATGGAGGCAGCGGCCTGGGGGGCACAATTCTGACGCCTCCTCGTGAAAAATCTGCAACGACTCGTCAAAACCGGTCCGGATATGCATCCGATTAATGTGCTCATACGCTTGTCTGTCTATTGCGACTCGCAAAATGCATGAACATCGGTCATCAAAGCAATCGGCGTTCAGTCATGTGGAGCGAAACACAGCAAGGAATCTTGAACCGTCTGGCGCAGCAGCCGCTGTGCTGGGTGCAGGTACAGGCCACTCGTGGCTCCGTGCCCCGCGAGGAGGGGGCCTGGATGGCGGTGTTCGCCGATGAGGTGATGGGGACGATCGGCGGCGGTCATCTGGAATGGCAGGCCATTGCCCAGGCGCGCCAGCTGCTGGCGCAGTGGGACGCAGACCCCGCAGCCTTGCGCGAGCATGTCCAGCGGTATGCGCTTGGCCCCAGTCTGGGGCAATGTTGCGGCGGTGCGCTGGAGCTGCACTTTGCATGGTTTGACGCCCGCGATGCTCAACGTCTGCGGGCCTTGATGCCCGAGCCGTCGCAATGTGTGGCCTTGTTCGGCGCGGGCCATGTGGGGCATGCGCTGGTGCGCATTTTGCGCAGCTTGCCGTACCGCGTGGTCTGGGTGGACAGCCGTGATGCAGTCTTTCCCGTGGAGGAGCAGATAGGGGTGCAGTGCGAGCATTCCGATCCGGTGCAGGCCGCGGTGGCAGAGTTGCCGCCGCAGTCGCAGGTGCTCATCATGAGCTTCAGCCATGCCGAAGACCTGGAGGTGGTGGCGCAATGCCTGCTGCGCCAGCGCGAGCGAGGAGATCTGCCTTTTGTGGGGTTGATTGGCAGCAAGACCAAATGGGCCAGTTTCAGCAGCCGCTTGCGCAGGCGAGGGTTCAGCGATGCAGAGTTGGCTCACATCACCTGCCCGATCGGCGTGCCGGGCATTACCGGCAAGGAGCCCGAAGTGATCGCTGTGGCGGTGGCGGCACAGCTTCTGCAGCGCTTGTCTGCGAGCTGATGGTGCAATGAATGCCCTGATCTGGTGCGTGTGGCCGCAAACATGCTGTTACCTGCCCTAAAAATCAGGCCCGATCCTTGCATATCGCTCTTGTATTAGGGAAATCTCTAGGGTGGTTTATCCCTGATTCGAGAGTTGTGGCAGCAAAAATTGCATACACTTTCGGTCGACAGAATGGTCGCAGCGGTGCCCCGTGTGTAACGTCCGGGAGCGCGGCCTTTTCTTCTGCTCAGAGCGCCCGCAGTGGTGAGCAGGTTGTTCGGCAGCCCCACGCTGCCAAGGTTGAGAGCTATGGAAAGCTACATTCTCGACTGGGCCGGCCTGCTGTTGCGGTGGCTCCACGTCATTACCGCGATCGCCTGGGTCGGTTCCTCCTTCTACTTTGTGTTCCTGGACAGCAGCTTGACGCCGCCCGTGGATGACGACCTGAAGAAGCAGGGCGTTAACGGCGAACTCTGGGCTGTGCACGGTGGCGGTTTCTACCACCCCGTCAAGTTCAATGTGTCTCCTCCCAAGATGCCGGATCACCTGCACTGGTTCTACTGGGAAAGCTACACCACGTGGCTGTCCGGTTTTGCCCTGCTGACGGTCTCCTACCTCTGGAACGCCAACATCTACCTGGTCACTCCCGGCGACCCCAATGCCATGAGCACCGGCGCTGCCGTGGCTTCGGCTCTGGGCTTCCTGGTGGTCTTCTGGCTGCTGTATGACTTCATCTGCCGCACTTTCGGCCAGAAGAAGAATGGCGACGCCACCGTCGGTGCCATGGTTCTGGTTCTGGTGTGTATCGCAGCCTACCTGGCCTGCCACATCTTCCCCGGCCAGGCAGCCTTCTTGCTGATGGGCGCGATGATCGCGACGTCCATGAGCGCCAACGTGTTCTTCTGGATCATCCCTGGCCAGCGCAAGGTGGTGGCTTCGCTCAAGGCTGGTGAGCCTGTGGACCCACGTCACGGCCAACGTGCCAAGCAGCGCAGCGTGCACAACACCTATTTCACGTTGCCCGTGCTGTTCGCCATGCTGTCCAATCACTATGGCTGGTTGTACAGCCACAAGCTGAACTGGCTGGTGCTGATCGGCATGATGTTTGCCGGCGCTGCCATTCGCCAGTTCTTCGTGATGCGCCACGGCTACAAGCTGGGTCGCAACAGCCACCCCTGGCCTTACGCTGCTGTCGGCGTAGCTGCTCTGCTGGCCGTGTTTGTCTGGCTCAAGCCTGCTCCTGTGGCTGCAACCGCTCCTGTTGCTGCAGCGCCTGCCGCTCCTGCTCCAGCCGCGACTGCTGCTCCTGCAGCACCCGCTGCCACTGCCGAGCCAGCGGCCCCCGCCGCCGAAGGCGCTGCACCGGCAGCCGCTGGTGGCGAAGGCTTCGCCAAGGTCAATGCCATCTTCCAGCAGCATTGTGTGGTGTGCCACGGCACTGCCATCCAGCAAAAGGCGGTTCGTCTGGACTCCCCCGAAGCTGTGAAGTCGCACGCCCAGCAGATCTACCAACAGGTGGTGCAGCTGAAGAAGATGCCTTTTGGCAACCCTGCGGCTCTGTCGGATGACGAACGCAACCTGATCAAGACCTGGTACGAGTCCGGCGCTGCCGTGAACTGACCATCAGCTATTCGGGGCAATTGAAGTCGTAGGCAGCGATCTGGTATCCATGCGGCTTTCTGTGGAGCTAGGTTGCGTCAGCAAAGCCTAGACTCCTTCTCCTCGTAAAAAAGCGCTCCTTGTGAGCGCTTTTTTTATTGAGATTCAACACTCAAGCTTCGGCGATGCGGTGTTGAACAAGACGACTGCAGCAAATGAAAGTGTGAAGTCTGCCTTGGCCTGAGGACTCAACTGATCCCTGCTAAACGGCTTTCAAGCGTGATCGATAACATGCCGGCGTTTCACCGAAGGTCCGGCGAAACAGGCTGATGTAAGCGCTGATACTGGCATAGCCGAGATCCAGTGCAATGGCTGTAATGCTTATGCCTTCGGCAAGCATCTCAAGTGATCGCAATAGGCGTACGCGCTGGCGCCAGGCAGTGAAGTTAAAGCCTGTCTCGCTGACAAACCTGCGACTGAGAGTGCGCGAGCTGATGGCTCCGAAACTTGCCCAGTCATCGATGTTGCGCTCGTCGGCTGGATTGGCTATCAAAGCTTTGGCGATACGCTGCAGACGCGCATCTGCTGGTATGGGCAGGCCAAACTCCTCAACCGGCAGGCTTCTGATCTCGTCCAGAACCACAGCGCATATATGTGACTGTGCTTGACTCGATTGATCGGAGGCTTGCGACATGGAGCTGGCAATACGCAGCACCGCTTCGCGCAGCAGGCCCGATACCCGGATGATGCAGGGCTGTGCCGGCAAATTGGCGCATGCGGCTTCTGCCACATAGGCGCTCCAGCCATGGTAGGGGCCGAAGGAGCGCCCCGCGTGAGCATGATGGGGAGGAAGCCAAACGGCATGTATGGCCGGCACCACCCAGAGACCGCCATCGACCTGCACCGAGATCAAGCCTTTGATTGAACCAAACAATTGACCGCGTGCATGCTGATGCATCTCGGAAGAGAGTTCACTCTCCAGCATCCGAGTGGCCGCTACAACACTGGGCCCGTCAGGGGAGTCCATATAGGAGCCCAACAGATGCATGAGATCAGGCATGGCGGATTTGAGTTATCTAATGGCCGATAAATTCTACAGCCGCCATATCACCTGGGCCTACGCTTGCAACTTTCCTCAAACACAGGAGTTTCACGTGCCTTCATCAAAAGACTCGGCAGATCAAGGATTGCACAAGAGCAGTCGGTCAGATGCGGTTGATCTGAATCGGCTGTACGCGCGCCCAACGGAGCGAATTCAAAAAGCGGTTCTCGATCATTTGATGGATTTCCACAAGGCGTATTTGGCAAAAGCGACGTTTTTCTGTCTTGCCACGGGAGATGGGAATGGCTTGGATGCATCGCCACGCGGAGGTCCTCCCGGTTTCGTACGGGTACTGGATGCACGCACCTTGGTTTTTGCGGACTGGCCCGGCAACAATCGCATTGCCTCCTTGCGCAATCTTCAGGATGACGACCGGTTGGCGATGCTGTTTCTCTTCCCTGGTCTGGAAACCTTTTTGCGAATCAATGGACGCGGTCGAGTTTCATCCGATGGTGACTTGATGCAAGAGTTGCGAGAAGGGGTCAAGCTGCCAAAAACTGCAATAGTGATTCGGATCGATGAAGTGCTGTTCCACTGTGGACGAGCCATCAATCGCGCCCGGTTGTGGCGCGACGAGAGTCATCTGGACCCCAATCATCTGCCTACAGTCGGAGACGTGATGGCTGGCCTGGCCCAATTGCAGGGTGACGCTCAATTCACATCAGAGCAGATCGTTCACGCAAATGAGCGCTACTCAAGTGCCGTAAGAACCGAGCTTTACTGAGCGCTCACAGCTTCGCTCTATTTCTGCCCATCTCTGCCGCATGCCCTGCGGTTTCGCAGGACTCGAATTACTTGTTGATGCGAGCGCCGATCTTGGGGTCTGGCCTGCTTTCGAGTAGCCCCAGGGCTCCTGCTATCAAGGCTTGAGTTCCCTCAATCAGTTCTGCCTCCATTTCTGCCTCTTGCAGTTGCCAGTCCGCTTCCTCAATCGGCTCCAGACGGGCTGCGGAATACACCGTGTCGGCCGCAGAGATGCAAAAGAAGGTCACGGTGGAGAGCAGCCAGCGTGATTGTTCCTTGGTGATGCCGTAGGCCTGTGCAATATGGGCCTGATGGGCGCTGATCTTCTCCAGCATGGCCGGTGTGGCCGCCAGGCGGCGAATCACGAAGGGCGTGACGCCGGGGTGCGCTTTTACGAACTGTCGTGTGGACGCAGTGAACCCCATAAGGTATTCCTCCAGCCCAATCTGCTGAGGGCTTGTTGCCTGCGGCAACTCCCAGCGCTTGAAGATTTCCTCTGCAATCAGGTGTTTGAGTGCTTCCAGGCTTGGCACATGCTTGTAGAGCGCCATGTGGCTGACGCCCAGTGCAGCGGCAACGCCGACGAACGTAATGCCAGGAAGGCCGATGGCAATTCCGGCGTCTGCAATTTTCTCTCTGGTGATGGAGCGTGGTCGCCCACGAGTCGAGGGCTTGGGTGTGTGGGGCATACGCTGGTTCTCAGTCTCTGGGCGAGATTGTCGGCGATTCACATCACTTGTCGTAGACCTATTACTTGAATCGTTTTGAATTAGTTTATCATCATGCAACTAATTCGCATCTAGCTTCTCGTTCGCATCTTTGCGAGAGATAGCCTTCTTCCATATCGAATGTCTACCTCTGAATCGCTTGCAGTTGCTGCCAGACCCGCGCAGCCGATCGCCCGGATATTCGCGCCTGTTCGCGGGCGCTTGATGCTTGCTGGTCTGAGCGCTGCGGTTGGCACCATGTTCACGCTGGTGCCACTGGCGGTCATCGCGCATACCGTCAAGCAAGCCTTGCTCGATGACTTGGGGGGCATATGGGTCAGCATCGCTGTCGGAGTGCTGTGCATGTTCGTGGGCATGGGTTTGGTGATCGTCGCCGAGCTGATCGCGCACCTGGCAGACAACCGCCTCACTTACGATCTGCGCATTGCTGTAATCAAGCGGTTGTCGCAAGTGCCTTTGGGCTGGTTTACTGCCCGCGCCTCAGGGGAGGTCAAGCAGGCACTACAGGACGATATCGCGACGCTGCACAGTCTGACTGCGCATTTCTATACCGCCGTGGGGCGTGCGGCCGGGGCGATCGTGATTGCAGTGATTTATCTGTTTGTGCTGGATTGGCGCATGGCGATCTTTGCGCTACTGCCATTTCCCGGATTCTTCGTTTTTCTCAAACGCGCAATGAAAGCCAGCAATGCTCACATGCAGGAGTTCGTTGCGCGACTGGGGCGGATCAACAGCGCTACGGTGGAGTTTGCGGGAGGGATTCCGGTCATCAAGGCCTTTGGTGGAGCGAGCCCGGTCCACGCAGGTTACAGAGATGCCGTGGATGGATTTGCCAGTGCCTTTACGGATTTCACTCGCCCGCTGGTGATCTCCATGGCTCGTGCGCATGCATTGATTGCGCCTGTGACCGTCCTCGGTGTGGTGCTGGCTTCTGGCGCTGCGTTTGTTGCCATGGGCTGGATGCAGCCTCTTGATGTATTGCCGTTCGCACTCGTCGCGCCCGGTATTTGTGCGCCGCTTTTGCTTTTGCATACCTTGCTGCATGACCTGCAGGGTGCAACCGGTGCGGCCCAGCGCGTGCTGGCATTGCTGGACACTCCGGTGCTGCCGCAACCGACGCCGGGGCAGCCATCGCATCCTGAAGGCAATGCCGTGCGTTTCGAGCAGGTGGGTTATGCGTATGCGGCAGAGCATCAGGTGCTGTCCGGCATCAGCTTTGACATGCAGCCCGGCACCGTCACGGCCGTGGTCGGCCCTTCGGGTTCTGGAAAATCCACGCTGGCACGTTTGCTGTTGCGGTTTTTCGATCCCGCACAAGGGCGCATCACTCTGGGTGGAGTCGATTTGCGGCAGATCACCAGCACAACCCTGTATCAACGCATTGGCTTTGTGCTGCAGGAAGTGCAGCTGATTCACGCCAGTGTGCGCGAGAACATTGCGCTGGCCCGTCCATCGGCCACTATTGAGGAAATCGAGGCCGCAGCCCGCGCAGCCCACATCCACGATCGCATTCTGGCGTTGCCGCGTGGCTACGACTCCGTGGTGGGCGAGGATGCGCAGCTCTCCGGCGGGGAACGCCAGCGCCTGAGCATTGCCCGGGCAGTGCTGCTGAATCCGCCCATTCTCGTGCTGGATGAAGCTACCGCATCTGCAGATGTGGAAAGCGAAGCCTTCATTCAGGACGCACTTTCTCGCTTTGCACGCGGGCGCACCTTGCTGGTGATTGCACACCGGCTCGACACCATCGTGCATGCGGATCACATTCTGGTGCTGCGCGATGGAGAGATTGCCGAGCAAGGCAGACATGCGCAACTGCTGGCTGAAGACGGTCTCTATGCGCGGCTGTGGCAGCTGGGTGCTTATGCCAGCCCGATGCCAAAGAGTGAGCTGCCATGCTGAAGACCTTTTTGAAGTTGCTGGGTGATGATGCACGCCTGCTGCACCGCTACACATGGATGGCTGTTGCCTACGGTGTGCTGTGCGGTCTGACGATGGCGGCGCTGCAACCGTTGCTGACGCATTGGTTGCAAGGTGACTGGCGTGCAGCCATGGGCTGGCTATGCGTGCTGCTGCTGGGTGTGCTGCTGTCATGGATTGCCAGACGTGTCGTGGAGCAGGCGGGCATCTGTGTCGGCGTGGCGGTTCTGCAAAGCGGACGCCATCGCCTGGGCCTTCATATGGCGAGCCTGCCCATCGGCTGGTATACGCCGAAAAATACTGCGCGCATCGGCCATGTGGTGACGCAGGGGATGATGGGCATTGCGCAATTGCCAGCGCATGTTTTCACTCCACTCATCAGTGGTGCGGCCACGGCCGTGATCGTGTTGGTGGCACTTCTGGTTGTGAGTCCGGTCCTGGGGCTCACTGCGCTGATTGCGCTGCCATTGCTTGCAGGGTCGTTCGCATTGACTTCGTCGATGTCGGCGCGCGCCAATGCCGCTTTCCAGCGCGACTTTGCCCAAGCCAGTCAGCGTGTGGTGGAGTTCGCGCAGGCCCAATCCGTGCTGCGTGCGTTCAGCGGCGATGGCCGCAGTACACGCTTTCTGGAGCAGGCCATCACCGAGCAACGTCAATCCGGACTGCGGCTGGTGGTGTTGTCATCGCTGTCCTCCGTATTCTGTGTATGGACCGTGCAGCTGATCTTTGCCGTGCTGTTGGTGGTCGCGATCTCCGGTTTGAACGCAGCATCCGGTGGCTCCTTGTCCATAGCGCAAATCATTGCCTTGACGGTTGCGTTATTGCTTGTGGTGCGTTTTATCGAGCCCTTGCAGGAAATCGCCGGCTACGCAGAAGTGCTTAGGAGTGCAGGCTCGCAGCTGCAAGCAGTACAGGAGCTATTTGCCGTGCAGCCGCTGCCGCAACCGAAGCAGGCAACACTTGTTGGCGATTCTTCCGTGGAGTTGCGTGATGTGCGGTTTCAATATCCAGGGTCTGCAGATGAAGTGCTGCACGGTGTGAGCTTGCATGTGCCGCCGCGCAGCATGACGGCGCTGATAGGTGCATCTGGTTCCGGCAAGTCCACGGTGATGCGACTGATCGCCCGTTTCTTCGATGCCACGCAGGGCGAGGTCTTGATCGCAGGCGTGGATGTCCGTGACATTGGCGATGCGCAACTGGCCGGGCAAATCAGCCAGATCTTTCAGGATAGCTATCTGCTTTGCGGCAGCATTGCCGACAACATCCGCATTGGCAAATCGGACGCCAGCGATGCGCAAGTTCTGCAAGCTGCGCATCAGGCCGGGCTTGATGAAGTCATTGCGCGACTGCCAGACGGGGTGCTGACGATGGTGGGCGAAAACGGCGCACGTCTTTCCGGAGGCGAACGCCAGCGCATAGCGATTGCCCGGGCCTTGATCAAGGAGTCCCCCATCCTGCTGGTGGATGAAGCCACTGCTGCGCTGGACGCAGAGAACCAGTCCATCATCGCTCAAACACTTGCACGGCTGAAGGGGCAGCGCACGCTCATCGTGATCGCACACCAGCTCTCCACCATTGCCATGGCCGATCAGATTGTGGTGCTGGAAGGCGGCGGTGTGGTAGAGAGCGGATCACCTGCGCAGTTGAAGGCAAGGCAGGGTCGCTATGCCCAGTTGCTTGCGCAGAGCCGCGCTGCCAAAGGCTGGCGGATGGACGCCGTGCAGATGTCCGGGGATGCCGTGTGATGCGCAAGCGTTGGTTGCTGGTGTTTGCTGTGCTGTGCGTGGTGTCCGTGCTGCTGGGGGCGCGACAGATGGTGTGGTCGGATCTGCTTTCATTCTCCGGCGATGCCTGGCTCACCCTGACTGCAAGCCGTTTGCCGCGTTTGGCGGCGCTGGTGCTTACGGGGGCGGGTCTGTCGGTGTGCGGCGTGATCCTGCAGCACATCGTGCGCAACAAGTTTGTGGAGCCGGGCACCACAGGGGGGCTGGATGCGGCCAAGCTCGGTATCTTGGTGGCGCTTACCGTGATGCCTGCTGCGGGAACCCTGAGCCGGATGCTGTTTGCGCTGGTGTTCTGCCTGATGGCAAGTCTGCTGTTCATAGCCGTGATCCGACGCATCCAGTTTCGCAATCTGGTGCTGGTGCCCGTCGTCGGTCTGATGTACGGCAGCGTGCTCACCTCGATTGCCGAGTTCTATGCATACAGCCACAACATCCTGCAAAGCATGCAGGGCTGGTTGCTGGGCGACTTTTCCCGCGTGGTGCAAGGCCATTACGAGATTCTCTACCTCATTTTTCCGGTGGTGATGCTGGCCTATTTGTATGCGCACCGCTTCACTGTGCTGGGTATGGGCGAAGACATCGCCACGAGTCTGGGCCTGGGTTATGCAGCCACGGCCATCATCGGTTTGGTGCTGGTGGCATTGACGATTTCTGCCACGGTGATTGCCGTGGGGGCGATTCCTTTTGTGGGCCTTGTTGTGCCCCAGCTGGTTGCCATGCGCTGTGGTGAGAACTTGCGACGCACATTGCCACTGGTGGCTTTGGGAGGTGCATCCCTGCTGCTGGCCTGCGACATTGCAGGCCGCCTGATGATGTACCCGTTCGAGGTGCCTATCGGCCTTACTGCCGGTGCGGTGGGCGGTGTGATGTTCCTGGCGCTGATTGTGCGGGGGCTTCGCTGATGCGCATGTCGTTGACCAAGACCTGCTGGTTCGCAGCGCTGTCGATTGCACTCCTGGCGCTTGCTTTTGTGCTGCTGGGCTCCGGACTGGATACGGATTATGTGATCCCCAAGCGCCTTGTACGCCTTGCGTCGATTGTCATTGGCGGGATCTGCGTGGCTGTGTCGGCCATAGTGTTTCAGGCACTGGTGAACAACCGCATTCTGACGCCCTCCATCATGGGTTACGAGGCCGTGTATCTGCTGTGGCAAGCCATGCTGCTGTTGCTGCTGGGTACACATGGCTTGAGCATGCTTGGCGTACACGGGAATTTCCTCGTCTCCGTGCTGCTGATGCTGACCTATTCATGGGCACTGCAATGGTGGCTGTTGCGCCGCGGCCGCAATGATGTCTATGTGCTGCTGCTGCTCGGTCTGGTGCTGACCATGGTGATCGGCACGTTCACCCAGTTTGTGCAGCTGCGCATCAGCCCCGGCGAGTTTGCAGTGTTTCAGGGCGTGAGCTACACATCCTTCAATCGTGCCAAGCCGCAGACTTTGCTCTATGCCGCCATTGCGGTAGCGCTCGCCTGTGCCGTGGTCCGCAAGACGCTGGCGGTGCTGGATGTGCTGGCCCTGGGGCGTGAGCAGGCCATTTCTCTGGGCGTGCCGCATGGCCGGTATTTGCAGCTCTACCTGGCGCTGATCGCCATTTTGGTGGCGCTGTCCACCAGCCTTGTGGGACCCACGGCCTTCATGGGCATCTTTGTGGCCAACATCGTCTACGCCCTGGTGCCGTATGCACGCCACCGCGTCACGCTGCCGCTGGGGTGTGCGGTTGCCATTGCCATTTTTCTTGCCGCTCAACTGCTGGTTGAGCATGTTTTCAACTACAAGACCACCGTCAGCATTCTGGTGAATCTGGTGTGCGGTGTGTATTTCCTGGCACTGATTGTGCGCAAGCGGGGTGCAGCATGATGGGGGTCCACCATCTTTCCAAGCAATATGGCGGCGGGGCGGTGTTGTCAGACGTGAGCGTGGAGTTTCCTGCCCAGCGCGTCACATCGCTGATCGGACCCAATGGTGCGGGCAAGTCCACGCTGCTCATGCTGATGGCGCGCTTGCTGGAGCCTAGCAGCGGTGCGATTCAGTGGCAGGCACGTGACGTCAGCCGAATTCCCGTTGCCGAATACGCACGGCATGTTGCCACGCTGCGTCAGGCCCCCGGCTTCAATATGCGCCTGACGGTGGAAGAGCTGGTCGCTTTTGGACGTTTCCCGCATAGCCGTGGCGCGCTGACTGTTCACGACCGCCAAGCCATGGATGAGGCAATCGCCTTTCTGTCTTTGGAGCCGCTGCGTCACGCTTTCATCGATGAGATCAGTGGCGGTCAGCGGCAGATGGCATTTCTCGCAATGACGATTGCGCAGCAGACAGATGTGCTGCTGCTTGACGAGCCACTCAACAACCTCGACATGAGGCATGCCGTACAGATCATGCGCGCACTGCGTCGCCTCTGCGACGAGCAGGGCCGCACCGTGATTCTGGTGATTCACGACATCAACTTTGCGGTCAATTACTCGGACCACATAGTCGCGCTCAAGAACGGAGCACTGCGCTTTCACGGCCCGGCCCAGGACGTGGTGACCGAGACGCGCATGGCCGATCTGTACGAGCTGGATTTCGAGATCACGCGCAACCAGCGTGGCTGTTTCTGCAATTACTTCACATCCAGGGAAGATCACTCATGAATTCGTTGCGCAGGCAACTCCTGCTCTCTGTTGCCGGCGTGGCGGCTTTGTCCTTCGCGCCCGGCATGGCTCACGCCTATGAGCCTGTTTCCATTCGTCACAAACTGGGCACCACGCTCATCAAGCGTCTGCCGCAGCGTGTGGCGGCGCTGGAGATGAACGAGGTGGACTTCCTCGATCAGCTTGGCGTGCCCGTTGCGGGAATGGTGAAGGACTACGTTCCCCATTTCCTCGCCAAGTACAAGGGCGACGCCAAGGTGCAGGATCTCGGCGCCATCGTACAGCCCAATCTGGAGCGTGTGCACGCGCTGAGGCCGGATCTCATCCTGATGACATCGCTGCAGGCCGGCAAATACGAGGAGCTGGCTGAAATTGCCCCCGCCTTGTACTACGAGGTGGACTTCAAGAACAGCGAGAAGGGACATATCGAAGTCGTCAAGAACCATCTGCTGACCCTGGGCCGCATATTCAACAGGGAAGGGCTTGCCAGCGCCAAGGCTGCAGAGCTGGATGCACAGGTTCAACAGGTGCGGCGCATCACGCAAGGTCGGCCGGAGCGGGCCATGATCGTGTTGCACAACAACGGAGCTTTCAGCTCCTTCGGTCTGCAATCGCGTTACGGCTTCGTATTCAGCGCGCTGGGCGTGAAGCCTGCAAGCTCTGCGCTGGAAACCAGTCTGCATGGGCAACCCATCTCCAGCGAATTCATCCAGCAGGCGGATCCGGAGATCCTTTATGTGGTGGATCGCACTGCGGTGATGGAGCGCCGCCCCGTCATCAATGCCGATGGCATTGCCAATCCCTTGTTGCGCCAGACCAAGGCCTGGAAGAACGGGCGCGTGGTGTTTGTCGATGCAGATGCCTGGTACACCACAGGTGCCAGCCCAAGCTCACTGAAGCTGTTGTTTAGCGATGTGCTCAAGGGCTATTCGCGCTGATTGCTTCTTTATTTGTCGTAGCCAGGTCCATACCCAGCCAGCAGTTCTATTAAGCATGCGGTGCAAAAACGTCATGCATGTATCGACAGGAATCGGGTATGCCCAAGAACCCAGGTCTCATTTCACTCAACTCTCTGACGACTCCTCCATTTGCGCGCCGGCGTAGCGTGATGTGCCCCTATGTGCTGCTGGGACTGGCCATGGGCAGTCAGCTGGCGGGAGCGGCGCACGCCCAAGTGCAGACCAGCGAGGCCGAGGCCACGCTGCCACAGGTCACCGTGCAAGAAAAAGTCGCTCCCGTCACCGCTCCCTATGCGGGGGGGCAGGTCAATTCCGGCGGTCGTGTCGGCCTGTTGGGAGACAAGGACTTCATGGAGACGCCCTTCAACACCATCAGCTATACCGAAAAGTTCACGCAGGATCGTCAGGCACAGACCATTACCGATGTGATCTCTGCCACCGATCCCACGGTGTTCAGCAATGGGGTTGCAGCGTCATGGAGCGAGAACTACTCGATTCGCGGTTTCTCTTCGAGCAGCTCCGACATGACGCTGGGCGGTCTCTACGGCATGGCTCCTTACTACCGCACCACGCCGGAGATGTTCGAGCGCATCGAAGTCCTCAAAGGACCGTCCGCATTGCTCAATGGCATGCCCCCTGGAGGATCAGTGGGGGGATCCGTCAACCTGGTTCCCAAACGCGCTGCCAGCGATCCCATCACGCGACTGACCACCACCTATATGTCGGATTCGCAGTTTGGCGGCCATATTGATCTGGGGCGCAGGTTTGGCGCAGACAAGCAGTTCGGCATCCGCTTCAATGGTGTTTACCGTGGAGGTGAAGGGGCGGTAAACCAGCAGGACAAGAAATCCAGGCTTGCATCGCTGGGCCTTGACTGGCGTGGCGATCGAGCCCGGATCTCCGCCGACTTCTACACCAGCGACGACCGCGTGAACGGCGTGACACGCGGCATCAGTCTGGCCCCGGGTGTGGCCATTCCCAGGCCGCCCAAGCCTGAGACCCTGCTGAACCCCAACTGGTCGCATGTGCACAATCAGGACAAGGCCGCGATGGTGCGCGGTGAATTCGATGTGAACGACCAGGTGATGGCCTACGCGGCCTTCGGCGTCAGCAAAACCGACTATGAATACAACGGCGCGATGTCGGCTCAGGTGCTCAACGCTGCGGGCGATTTCAAGACCGCCATGGGACAACTGGCCTTCGAGCAGAAAAAGCGTTCGGCAGAAATGGGTCTCAAGGGAAGGCTCCAAACCGGAGCCATCAAGCATCAATGGGCGCTCAATGCAACGCACTATGCTCACAAGCAGGACGACTATGGGCGCCGTAGCGTGCCGGGCGCAGACTGGACTACCAACCTCTACAACCCGGTCTGGGGACCGGAAGCGCCCTTTGTTGCTCCGCATATCTCGCACACCGAGGTGCGCCTGGCCAGCTATGGCCTGGCGGACACCATGTCATTTGCCGAAGATCGTGTGCAACTCACCCTGGGCGTGCGCCGCCAGCAAGTGGTCAGCGACGCCTTCAGCATCACCACGGGGGCGCGCACTTCGCGATATGACCAGAGCGCCACATCACCTGCCGCAGCCTTGCTGTTCAAGGCCACAGAACATGTGTCGGCTTACGCCAACTACATTGAAGGCCTGAGCCAGGGCGCAACCGCACCAATGACCGCTGCAAACGCGGGTGAAGTGTTTGCGCCTTACAAGACCAAGCAGAAAGAAGTGGGCGTCAAACTTGATCTTGGGGAATTCGCGCACACGTTCAGTCTGTTCGAGATCACACGCCCCAGCAGCTATACGGACCCGGTCACCAATATCTTCTCGTTCGGCGGAGAGCAGCGCAATCGCGGCATCGAATGGGGCTTCTGGGGATCGCCGCTGCGTGGCGTACGCATGATGGGCGGGATTGCCTACACCGCGCCCAAGCTGACGCAGACCGCTGGCGGCGTCAATCAGGGCAAAGTCGCCACGGGGGTGCCCAAGCTGCAAGGGAAATTGGGTGCTGAATGGGATGTTCCTGCCATTCCCGGGCTGACTGTTACGGGTAATGCAACGGCGGTGTCCAAGCAATATATCAGTGCGGACAACAGCCTTTGGGCGGCAGGTCGTGTGACCTACGACCTCGGTGCACGCTATGCAACCAAGGTCGCCGGCAACCCAGTCACGTTTCGCGCGACGCTGCTGAACGTTTCCAACAAGGCTTATTGGGGCATGCCACTGCTGTCCAGCTTGGCACTGGGGGCACCGCGCACGCTGGCGCTGTCGGCAACGGTTGACTTCTGACGCGGGTGTGCTGAAGTTTGCAGTCCGGTCTCTGGTCTCCAGGTGGACGATGCTCTTGCTAATTCCGAGCAGATATGGATCCGAGATCCTTTGACGGCGGCTGCGCAGTTGCTGCATCTGCGCGGCTGCTTTTCATGGCTGCGATGACGCTCGGATGGACCAGGTCTGGCCTGACAGAGGGCTGTGCCCACTGGGCGGTGGGGCTTCTCAATAAGTGAGAATGGGTATCATTTATGTAGAATCGTTGCATTTCCAATGCACGAGAGACTTCGGTGCCTACCCACGCCAACAGCATCGCCAGTGAAGCACTTGGCAGCATGTACACACTGCACAACCGCTGGCTGATCTCCTGGCTGCAGCGCAAGCTTGGCAACCGTTGTGATGCGGCAGACATTGCGCAGGACACATTCACGCGCATTTGGACAACTGCCAGAACGCAAGCAATCGAAGACATCAGAGAGCCCAGGGCTTATCTGACAATCGTCGCCAGGCGATTGATGATCAATCACCTGGAACGGCGCTCGCTCGAACAGGCATATCTTGCC
This sequence comes from Comamonas sp. A23, assembly GCF_004522605.1. Classification (NCBI taxonomy): domain Bacteria; kingdom Pseudomonadati; phylum Pseudomonadota; class Betaproteobacteria; order Burkholderiales; family Comamonadaceae; genus Comamonas; species Comamonas sp. A23. The sequence goes on along the minus strand of NZ_RSDT01000007.1, from coordinate 260,044 downwards.
TCCTTGCAGCTATTGCCTGAAGCCACCGCGCTCTCGGCGGAGGCCCGAGCCATCTTGCTGGAGACCCTGGAGGAGCTGGATGCATTGCTGGGAGAGCTTCCAACGAAAGTTCGCACCGCATTCCTGCTTTCACAGCTCGAAGGGCTTGCTTATGAGGAGATCGCCACGCAGATGCAAATAAGCGTGCGTACGGTCACCCGCTATATGGCGCAAGGCTTCCGGCAATGCCTGCGCGTGATGCTGGACGCCTGAAATGAGTGCAGTCGATGCAAGCATTCTCGATGAGGCCGCTCAATGGCTGGCTCGCCGGCATGCATCGGACTTCAGCGAAGCAGAGCAGGCCGAGCTTGCCCGGTGGCGCAGCCTCAGTGCAACCCACGAGGAAATCTGGCAACGCATAGAGCAATTGAAATTCCGAATGGAGAGTGTTCCCTCGGCAGTCGGCATGGCCGTTCTGGATCGTCCACGTGCGACGGGAAATCGCCGGCAGATTCTGCGTGCATCGGCACTCGCTCTGGCAACTCCAATGCTTGGCTGGTTCTCCTACCGCTATCTGCCATGGCACATCTGGAATGCGGACTTCAGAACAGCAACAGGCGAAAGACGCGAACTGACATTGGCTGACAACAGTCAGGTGCTGTTGAATACGGCTTCCGCAATAAGCGTTCAGTTCGATGGCAAAGAACGTCTGATCCAGCATCTTGCAGGTGAGATTCTGGTGGAAACCGCACACCTCAGCGAATACAAGACCTTGCCCTTTGTTGTCCAGACTGCCGATGGGCGGTTGCAGGCACTGGGCACCAAATTCATCGTTCGAAAGCATGCGCGAAGCACGACGCTGTCGGTGCTGCAAGGCGCGGTGCAGGTAGTGCCTGTGCATTCCAGGCAATCCCTTGTCGTGCAGGCTGGCGAGCAAGTGAACTTCGATGCTCACAAGGCGGGCGCCTTCACCTCCCTGCCATCCCACGCCGATGCCTGGACTCGGGGTGTGCTGTATGCCGAGAACATGCGCCTGGCTGACTTCCTGGAGGAGTTGCAGCGCTATCGTGAAGGGATCCTGCGCTGTGATCCAAGTGCTGCTGAGCTGCTCGTGTCCGGAACATTCCATTTGCGCGATACAGATCGCATTCTCGAGCTACTGGCTCGGACCATGCCAATCCATAGGCAGCAACGCACCCGTTACTGGATCACCGTCACGCGTTCCTGAAGTTTCCCAGGATCAGGTTTTCGCACGCTGTCCTCCGAAATTCAGGCCGCAGCGATGACTTTGTCAAATCGCTGTCCTGTTTTTCAATCTCGCCTGTCAAGTGCATCAAGACCCGTTTATTGACAGCCAAGAGGATTGAGCAGATGCCCGAAAAGTACGTCCGGAAACCCAACAGGAACGCCAATGCGATGCGACTGCGCCTGGTCGCAACGGCAGTCAGAGGAATTTTTGTTGCCATCGTCGGCACAGCCGCTATCGGTTTGCACATGCCGGAGGCTTACGCTGCAGATCCGGTTACCAGTCCCGCGCAGAAGTCCTATCAGGTATCCGCTGGCCCGCTCGGTCCTGCACTGATGGACTTTGCCGGTCAGGCGGGCATCAATCTCAGCATGGATCTGAGCAAGCTCAAGGACAAGCGTACTCCTGGCCTGTCTGGTTTCCACACCGTCGATAGCGGTTTTGCACATTTGCTGGAAAGCTCGGGACTGAGTGCACGTCGTCTAGGTGAAGGCAACTATGCACTGGAAGTCCCGGGGAGCACCAAGGCATCCATCGAACAAAAGAGCAGTGCTTCCGTGCCCGTCAGCGGGCAAGGCTCTCCGGAGCTTGCAGCCGTGACGGTGACGGCTCGTACCCAGAATAATCTCGTTGCGCCGTCTCGGCAGGTCAGTATTCTCGAAGCTGAAGAAGTTCAGCAACTTCGGCAAGGCTCCGACAGTCTGGCAACCATGCTCAGCAAAGTCGTCCCGGGGATGGCAGATTCCAACCACACAATCACCGACTATGGGCAGACTCTGCGCGGCCGGAACATGCTTATCCTGGTGGACGGGGTTCCACTGAACACCAATCGCGACTCATCCAGAAACCTCGCCAACATCAACCCTGCGGACATCGAACAGATTGAGGTGCTTCGCGGCAGCAGCGCCATCTACGGCAGCGGCGCAGCAGGCGGCATCATCTCTGTGCGTACCAAACGCCCCTCGGGCGAGACTAAAGCAGAGACCATAGTGACAGGGTCTGCACCGCTGTCCAAACTCAGAGGCGCCGGGCTTGGAGCCGAAGTCCAGCACTATCTTTCTGGCGGCGGCGATGTGGTCGACTATTCCGTCAGCCTGGGCGCCAAGCATGCCGGTGGCTCATTCGACGCCAAGGGCGCACGCATTGCACCCGAGCCCAGCCAGGGAGACTTGTTCGACTCCGATATCTACAACGCGTCCGCCAAGATCGGCTTCAAGCTGGACGCAAATCAACGGCTTCAATTCTCCGCGAGCCACTACAACGCCAGCCAGGACACCGACTATGCATCCGATCCGTCAGTGGCCCGCTTGCCCGCAGGTACGGCAGCCGCCAGGCCTATCAAGGGCTTGGTACTTGCAGATCAAAACCAGATCAAGAACACCATGCTGGGTCTTGACTATGAGAACCGCGATCTCGCAGGCAGCGCCGTGGCGGCTCAACTCTATTACCGGGATTTTTATACGCGCTTTGCGCCCTTCGATGCACGAGCCGTTCCTGTGCGAGGCGCCAACGTCGATCAGTCCATGCAGAACTCCGATGTGTTCGGTGGTCGCCTGACCATCAAAACACCTCTCGGACAAGAGAAGAACACCTTGCTGATCTGGGGGGCCGACTTCAATCACGAGCGCACCGACATGCCGATCGATATCTTTGATCCCAAGGCCTATGACGCCAGTGGAGGTCTGGTGTTCAACAAGATTGGCCGCCTGATCTATATGCCCCAGGTCACGACTCGAAGCATTGGCGCCTTTGCCCAGCTGCAACACAAATTCAACGATCAGTGGTCCGTGGAAGGCGGAGCGCGCTACGACCGAGCTCAGGCCAGCTTCAACGACTTCACCCCTTTGTCGCAATCGAAATTGCCCAGCCCCCAGTCCGTCTCTGGCGGTACCGTTAAATACGGCTCATGGACTTACAACCTGGGCACGGTCTTTGCGCCGACCAAGGGACACGAGTTCTATGCGTCCTACAGCCAGGGCTTTGAGCTGCCGGATATTGGGGTCGTGGTGCGCAATGCCACAGCGGGCTTCAACATCGGCAATTCCAACCTGCAGGCCGTCAAAACAGATACCGTGGAAGTCGGTTGGCGCGGCAAGTTTTCCAATGTCATTGCCAACCTGGGAGCCTTTCAATCGCGCTCCGATCTCGGCGCCGTGCAGAGTTTCAATAACGGGCTCATGCTGTTGCGAACCAATGAAAAAATCAAGGGGATCGAAGGCGGCCTCGATTACTTCAGCGACGATGACCGCTGGAGCAGCGGTGGGAGCTTTACCTGGATGAAAGGGCGTGAACTTCCGCAGGGATCAAGCCTTTATCAGGACATGACGGGCTATCGTATTCCGCCCCTCAAACTGACTGCCTATGTGGAATACCGTCCCAATGCCAGCTGGAGCCACCGCATCCAGGCAAGCGCATATGCCTCCAAGGATTACCGCCTGGATGGCAAGACCAGCTTTGGGCGCCACGACACCAGGGGCTACACCACGGTGGACTTGATCAGCCAATGGAAAATCGACTCCAAGAACCGCGTATCGCTCGGTGTGGAAAACCTGCTTAACCGCAACTACTTCCCGCTATACAGCCAGCTGCTTCGCAATAACAACAACACCAGCCGCCTCCCTGCAGCGGGCACTGTGTTGCGAGTCAGCTATGCACACACTTGGTAGGTGCGCGTCATACAGGCCGATCGACGAATGGCAGCGCTTTGCGACAGCAGCGCCTGATCTGATGGAGCTGTTTTGACGCCGAGGCACTGCGGCTGCCGCTTGCCGTATTTCTGACAGCGTTCCCTGAGAGTCTGCTGCCTTAGCTGGCTTCCTGTGTCCGGTAAGGAATGACAGCCATCGGCAATCCATGGTCGACTGGAAAAAAGATGCAGCGATATGAGCCGCCTGGACGTATCTGTTTCCGGGGGCTGAGTTGTGTTTACGACGTTGTCGATCTGAAATATCGACCTGTCAGCTCCAAAGGGCCGCAGCTTCGGCAGCGGCCCTTTTGGCTGCTCGGCCTGGCTTGTTGACTTGGCTCAATATGAGCCGGGGCAAAGCCCGGCACAGTGTGGCGCATATGTTCACCATGCCCTCCATGTCGCAAATCGCTTCCACGTTTGGGCAGCCTGAGAGCTTTGCTCCAGGCTCTTGGCTCAGGCAACGTCGCCAACCCCTTGATTCGGTGCTGTATCTGGAAAGCGGCAGCGTGATGCTCGGGGTCGGGCAGGATTCGGCCATGCGCCATCAACTGGGGCAGGTGGAAGGGCCGACCTGGCTGGATGCCGCTTTTGCGCTGCAGGAGCGTCCTTCCTGCCTAGATATGCAGGCGCAGACGGCTGGGCGCATCTACATCATTCCTCTGGCGCGCTTTCTAAGTTCTGTGGCGGAGCTTGCACCCGCCGTACAGCACTTGCTCAAAGATCTGGCCAGGGCCTATTGCTCGCAGACCGAGCTGGCGGTCAGTCGTCTGGCTCAGGACGCCGAAGCTCGCTGCGCCCAGTGGCTGCTGAACCATGCGAGCCCGGGAGGAAATGGCAATGCCCTGCATGTCACCCTCAAGGCACGCAAACGCCTGATTGCAGCGCAACTGGGTATTGCGCCGGAAACATTCTCGCGTGTGCTCCGGCAGCTGCGAGAGCATGGGCTGATTGCCGGGCGAGGCAATGTCATTGAATTGCCCAGGCCCGGCGCACTGGAGGTGCTGGCGCTGGGGTAAATACCGGGCCGGGTTGCAGACCATGCAGCGCTTGGCTTCTGCTCTGAGCAGGAGCTTGCGGCGTAGCATTTGTCGACAATCTCCGGGGTTTCCTCTCGTTGGGTTGCAGACATCGGCTCTCTATATTGAGGCCCATGTCAGATGCTGTCTTCTCCCTGCAAGCAGAGCCGCCATGGGTTGCGCCGTCGCAGCCAGAGGAGGTTGCTGCCGCACCACAGTCTGGGCGGATACGCAGAGGCCCAGGCCCCATGCTGCGCAGCATGGTGCTTGTTGCCATGATTGCAGTGCTGCTGGCTGGAGCTGGCGCTGCGGGCTGGGTGGCTTATTCCCTGCGCCGGGCGGTCATGGACGGAGCGTTGCCGGCGCAGACCAAGGCGTTGGAATACGCGGCTCGTTCGCTGGCCTTCAGAGTCGAGCAGCAGCAAAAGCCCCTGCATAGTCTGTCCTCTGTGCTGGCGGGCCATATGCATGATTCTCCGGAGTCACTGCAGGCCATGCTCAAGCAGCCCACATCCATGGCACAGCAGTATGAGCAACTTCAACTGGCTGATGGAAAAGGGCAGTTGCTGGTCAATCTGCATCAGGAGCAGGCGCTGGCCGCAGAACAGCTTGAAGAGCCGCTGCGTGAAGTGCTCAAGCGCTCGTTGGCTGAGGGCAAGCCGATCACCCAAGCCTGGGTGCGTGCCGGTGATGCGGGCCTGCAGCTGGAGTTTCAGAATGTCGTGCCGGTGCGTGATCTGCAAGGCAAGTTGCAGGGCGTTCTTGGCGGCAGCTACCGGACGCCTTTGTCGGTGTTGTTTTCGCTGGAGGTTGCCTCTGCCGAAGCGGGTAGCCAGCTGCTGCTGATCGACCGTGACCTTCGTCCGCTGGCTCTCAGCAGCAAAGGGCAGTGGCAATTGCCCCCTGCCTTGGGAGATGCTGCGCTACCTCGCGGGCTTGATCCAGCCTGGCTCAAGACGGCCCAGACCGGTGCGGTCAGTGAGCAGAGAAATAACCAACTCTGGAGCGCCATGCCGCTGCCTTGGGCGCAATGGACTCTGCTGAAGGTCAGCAACGTTCAGGAATGGGTGCCGGGAGTCTCGGTCAAGATGATGGGCTGGCTGGCCACGGCCCTGCTGGTACTGGCTGGACTGCTTGGAGCGGTGCTTTGCCTGATCGCCTATCCGCTGACGGCCTTGTTCCGCTCGGCAGAGCAGGCTTCTCGACGCGGGCTGATGCTGGAGGTGGACTTGGGCAGCCGGGGGGGCAACTGGTGGCATGGCCTGTCCGATCACGACTGGGGAGAGGCTCAGACCCTGCGCACTGCATTGCAAGCCCTGGGCGGTGGTTATGAGGCGCATGGCGAGCTGGAGCGTGATTTGCAGATGCAGTTGCAGACCTTGATGGACTATGCCCCCGTAGGTTTGATCGTGACGCATGGCTCAAAGGTGCAGCGTGTGGGCATGCAGGCAGCCAGAGTACTTGGCTATCAGCCTCAGGAAATGCAGGGCCTGGCTGTGCGTGATCTGTGTGCCAGCGATGCCGACTATGAGGATCTGATGGGGCGGGTTCGGCGGGCTCTTGATACTTACGGACAATTTGATAGCGAAGTTTGCTTGGTACGCAAGGATGCAAGGCCGGTATGGGTGCGAATTCACGGTCAGAGCATGCAGCGCATGCACAGGGCCTGGGAGCAGTCGGGCAAGGCGCTGGATGGTCAATACCTGGTCTGGGAGTTGGAGGATGTGACCACGCAGCGGCAGTTGCGCGAGCAATCGAGCTGGAAAGCCATGCACGATCCCTTGACCCGCCTGCCCAACCGAACGGCGTTTGCTCTGCGGCTCAAGGAATGGCTGCGCGAATATACGACTCCCGACTATCTGGAGAGCATGGGAGGCGCGAATGTGATCGCGCGTTCGCAGAGCGAGCCCAAGGCGCATGGCATCGTGCTCTATGTTGACCTGGACCACTTCTCCCAGGTCAATCGCCAGGGCGGGCGTGAAGTGGGTGACGAGGTGCTGGGCCATATCGCGCGCCTGATCGAATCAACGGTGCGGCCTCATGGCTGGGTGGCCAGGGTTGGGGGCGATGAATTTGCCATTCTCATGGCCGGAATCAGCCGTGAGGAGGGAATGCGCCATGCGCAACTGCTGTGCATGGCCATACAGGACTGGGAGGGCTCCTACCAGGGGCAGCGCTATATGTTGAGTGCCAGCATCGGCATGCTGTTGCTGGACGCCAGCTACCACACGGCGGCCAGCGCCTTCAAGGGGGCCGATATGGCCTGCTACGCCGCCAAGCGCAAAGGGCGCAACCGTGTGGAAGTGATGACAGCGGCTGTTTGAGCCGGATTGCGCATGCTGAATTCAAGGCAGATATGACAGCCTAGAGGGCAATCCCTTGGCTGCTCAAAGGGGCTGACTGAGTTACGCTCTGCGACTGCTTTGTATACAAAATGGATGAGGCTGGCCGTGCCAAAGCGCCCGGATGGCCGTGACCTATGCGTGACCAGACCTTGTTCGACAAGATAGATTTGCACCTGATCAGGGTGCTGCACACGGTGCTGACGGAACGTAGCGTCTCCAGGGCAGCGCTGCGACTGGGCATGCACCAGCCGGCGGTGTCTGCAGCACTGCGGCGTCTGCGCGAGCTCGCTGGCGACCCTTTGCTGGTGCGCTCCGGGGCACAGATGCAGCCTACCGATGTGGGTCTGCGCATGGTGCAACCCTCGGCAGACATTCTGCGTGCGGCCGAGGGGCTGTTCAGCGATGCGCGGCAGTTTGACCCACGCACCTCGACTCGTACCTTCCGCATTGCGGCCAGCGACTATCTGGATCCCCAGTTCCTGCCGCGGCTGATGTCGGCCATGAAGGCGCAGGCCCCGCATTGCCCGGTCGACTTTCTGCCGCTGAGCGCCGAGGCGCATTACGAGGGGCAACTGGCCGATGGCGAGATTGATGTGGTTATCGGCAACTGGCCGCAGCCACCGGAAGGCCTGCACATGGCCAAGCTGTTCGAGGACGAGGTGGTCTGCCTGGTCAGTCCCAAGCATCCGGCAGTGCGCAGGGGCTGGGATGTACAGCAATGGCTGCAGGCCGAGCATATTGCGCCAACCCCGGCCTATCCCGGTGCCCTGGGCGTGATAGACGAACAGTTGGCGGGCATGGGTTTGAGCCGCCAGGTGGTGGCACGCTGCGCGCATTTCAGTCTGATTCCCGACATGGTGGCATCAAGCTTGCTTGTCATGACCTCGGGCAGATTGTTCTGTGAGCGTTTCAGCGAACGTCTGTCCCTGGCCATACTGCCTTGCCCCGTGGAATTCCCTCCGCTGGTCTATTACCAGCTCTGGCATGCGCGTTCGCATGCCGGAGCCGCCACACGCTGGCTGCGAGAGGTGGTTCGCAATGTTGCACTAACGCTGCGAAATCAATAGCTTGTATCGTATTCCTGTTCAGCGCATAGAGCCTGTTTGAGTCAATTTGTTATTTGAATTGAGAGACAATCCAGCGATGAATCCCCCCCCGACACATTCCCCATCTGCGAGTGCGCCTGCGCGCTTGCAGCTGGAGGGTATTACCAAGCGGTACCCGGCTGTGGTTGCAAACAGCAAGGTATCGCTGAAAGTTAAGCCCGGCGAGATCCACGCCATCCTGGGCGAAAACGGCGCTGGCAAGTCCACGCTGATGAAGATCATCTACGGTGCGGTCAAGCCTGACGAGGGTGCCATCCTGGTCGACGGCAAGCCGGTGCAGATCCGCAATCCGCAGGAAGCCCGGGCACTGGGCATTGCCATGGTGTTCCAGCATTTCAGCCTGTTCGACACGCTGACCGTGGCCGAGAACGTCTGGCTGGGCCTGGACAAGAGCATTGCACTGGCCGAGGTGATCGAGAACATTCAGGCCACGGCCCGCGATTACGGGCTGGAGGTGGACCCGCATCGTCCCGTACACACGCTTTCCGTCGGCGAAATGCAGCGCGTGGAAATCATCCGCGCCCTGCTGACCAATCCCCGCGTGCTGATTCTGGACGAGCCCACCTCGGTGCTCACACCCCAGGCCGTGGAGATGCTGTTTGTGGTGCTGCGCCGCCTGGCTGCGGAAGGCTGCTCCATCCTCTATATCAGCCACAAGCTGCATGAAATCCGCTCGCTGTGCACGGCTTGCACGGTGTTGCGCGGCGGTGTGGTGACGGGGGAGTGCAACCCGGCCAACGAGACCAATGCTTCGTTGTCACGCATGATGATCGGCTCGGAGCCGCCGGAGCTGGAGCACCGCAGTGCGAATACCGGCGATACCGTGCTGCGTGTACAGGGGCTGTCGCTCAGAAGCCAGGATCCTTTTGGTGTCGATCTGCAGAGCATTGCGCTGCAGGTGCGTGCGGGCGAAGTCGTCGGTATTGCCGGCGTCTCCGGCAACGGCCAGAAAGAGCTGATGTATGCGCTGTCCGGCGAGGACACACGCTCCGAGGCAGAGGCCGTGCAGTTGCTGGGCAAGGGCGTGGGACGCATGGGGCCTGGTCGGCGCCGTGGCATGGGCCTGCATTTCGTGCCCGAAGAGCGTCTGGGGCGCGGAGCCGTGCCCAGCATGGGCCTGGCCCACAACCTGTTGCTGACGCGCAAGACTGCGGTGGGCAAGGGCGGCTGGATTCGCATGGCGGCTCTGCAGGCACAGGCGCGGGACATCATCGGTCGCTTCAACGTCAAGGCCGGTGGCCCGAATTCGGCCGCGCAGTCGCTGTCAGGCGGCAATCTGCAGAAGTTCATCGTGGGTCGTGAAATTGATGCCAAACCACGTCTGCTCATCATCTCTCAACCCACCTGGGGGGTGGATGTGGGGGCTGCGGCGCAGATTCGGGGCGAGATTCTCAAGCTGCGCGACCAGGGTTGCGCCGTGCTGGTGGTCAGTGAGGAGTTGGACGAGTTGTTTGAGATTTGTGACCGCCTGCATGTGGTGGCCAAGGGCCGCCTGAGTCCTTCGGTGGATAGAGCGGCTGCCACGGTGCAGCAGATTGGTGAATGGATGAGTGGCCTGTGGGATGCGGCAGTCGTGCAGGGAGGTGCCCATGCTTAAGCTGGAACAACGTCCCCAGGCATCGAAGTTCTGGACCTATGGCTCGCCGATTCTGGCCTTGCTGATCACCGTGCTGGTAGGAGTCTGCCTGTTTGCCCTGCTGGGCAAGGATCCGGTCAAGGGCTTGCAGGCCTTTTTCTGGGAACCCATCAAGTCGGGCTATGCCCTGGGCGAGCTGGCTGTAAAGGCCACGCCTTTGCTGCTGATCGCGCTGGGGCTGGCCGTATGCTTTCGCTCCAATGTCTGGAATATCGGTGCCGAAGGCCAGTTCGTCATCGGTGCGGTGGCTGCGGGCGGCATTGCCTTGCTGGCCGACAAGACCACAGGGCCCTGGATCGTGCCGGCCATCCTGATCGCCGGCATGCTGGGCGGCATGGTCTGGGCGGGCATAGTCGCCTTGCTGCGCGACCGTTTCAACGCCAACGAGATTCTGGTCAGCCTGATGCTGGTCTATGTGGCCACGCTGGTGCTGGGCTATCTGGTCTATGGTCCCTGGAAGGACCCCATGGGCTACAACTTCCCGCAGACCAAGAGCTTTGAGCGCGTCACGCAGATTCCTCGGCTGGTGCAGGGCATGCGCATGAATATCGGCGTCATCATCTCGCTGGTGGGGGCCGGTCTGCTGTGGGCATTTCTGTTTCGCACGCGTGCAGGTTTTGCCCTGCAGGTCGGCGGCCTGGCGCCGTCGGCGGCACGCTATGCCGGTTTTTCCTCGCGCAAGGCGCTGTGGACGGCGCTGCTGATTTCCGGCGCTACAGCCGGTCTGGCGGGGGCGCTGGAAGTCGCTGGCCCCCTGGGTCAGCTCACGCCCTATGTGCCCGCCGGCTACGGCTTTGCGGCCATCATCGTGGCCTTTGTGGGGCGCCTGCATCCTGTGGGCATGATTTTCTCGGCCATTCTCATGAGCATGTTTTATATCGGTGGCGAGCTGGCGCAGTCGCGTCTGGGCCTGCCCAAGGCACTGACCGGCGTCTTCCAGGGACTGCTGCTGTTCGCGCTGCTCGCCTGCGACACGCTGGTGGCCTATCGCATCCGCTGGGGGGTAAAAAAAGCCGGCAGCGCCATTTCTGCAGTGAAGGGAGCCTGATCCATGGAATCCTATGCACTGCTGCTGGGCTCCACACTCAGCGCCGGCACCGTTCTGGCGCTGGCGGCCCTGGGCCTGCTGATCAATGAAAAATCGGGCATCGTCAATCTCGGCGCCGAAGGCATGATGCTCTGCGCTGCCATTGCGGGTTTTGCCGCTACCGTGCACACCGGCAATACCTGGATGGGCTTTGGCGCGGGCATGCTGGCCGGGGCCTTGCTGGCCGCCATCTTCGGGGGACTGGTGATCTGGTTCAACACCAACCAGTACGCAACCGGTCTTGCGCTGTCGCTGTTCGGCGCGGGCTTCTCGGCTTTCGTGGGCCTGGGCTATGTGCAGGCCAAGCTGCCCGAGCTGCCCAAGTACTCCATCCCGGGCCTGGCAGATCTGCCGGTCGTGGGCCCGGCCTTGTTCACGCTGCACCCGCTGGTTTACGGCGCCATCGTGCTGGCTGCCCTGATGGTCTGGTTTCTGTACCGCACGCGTGCGGGCCTGGTGTTGCGCTCGGTCGGCGAGTCGCCATCCTCGGCCCATGCCCTGGGCTACCCCGTGCGTCGCATCCGTCTGATGGCCGTGATGTTTGGCGGTGCCATGTGCGGTCTGGCGGGGGCCTTCATCTCCGTGGTCTACACGCCGCTGTGGGTGGAGAACATGGTGTCGGGTCGAGGCTGGATCGCTCTGGCGCTGACGACTTTCGCGACCTGGCGACCGGCCCGCGTCCTGCTGGGCGCCTATCTGTTTGGCGGCGTGACCATGTTGCAGTTCCATCTGCAGGCCACGGGGGTCCAGGTGCCCAGCCAGATTCTGTCCATGCTGCCGTATCTGGCCACCATTGTGGTACTGGTGCTGATCTCGCGTAATCCGACCTGGATTCGAGCCAATATGCCGGCCTCCCTGGGAAAGCCCTTCTACCCTGGAGCGTGATGCCCAAATGTGGTGCAATCCGCTTTTCAAAAATAACGAGAGGACAACTTCGATGACAACTCTGGGCAAACGCGCTCTGATCAAGATGATCGGCCTGACGGCTGTTTCCATGGCTGTGCTGACCGCTTGCGGCAAGAAGGAAGAGGCTCCTGCAGCGCCTGCCGCCGCACCTGCGGCTGCTCCTGCTGCCGACAAGCTCAAGATCGGCTTCATGTATGTGAGCCCCATCGGCGACGGCGGCTGGACCTACCAGCACGAGCTGGGCCGCAAGGCCATCCAGGAGAAGTTCGGCGACAAGATCGAGACCTCCATGGTCGAGAGCGTGCCAGAGTCTGCCGATGCCGAGCGCGTGATGCGCGACATGATCGGTCAGGGCAACAAGCTGGTCTTCGCCACCAGCTTCGGCTATCAGGACTTTGTGCAGAAAGTCGCCGCCGACGTCAAGGATGTGAAGTTCGAGCACGCCACCGGCTACAAGACGGCCGACAACGCAGCCGTGTACGACACCAAGACCTTTGAAGGTGCTTATCTGGCCGGTATCGTGGCGGGTGCCATGACCAAGACCAAGACTGTGGGCGTGGTGGCTTCGGTGCCAATCCCCGAAGTGGTGCGCAACATCAACAGCTTTGTGCTGGGCGCCCAGAGCATCGACCCATCCATCAAGGCCAAGGTGGTCTGGGTGAACGAGTGGTTCGCTCCTCCCAAGGAATCCGAAGCCGCCAACAGCCTGATCAACGGCGGCGTGGATGTGATGTACCAGAACACCAATTCTCCAGCCGTGCTGAAGACGGCCGAGGAGCGCGGTGCCCGTGCCTTCGGCAAGGACGGCGACATGAGCGGCTTCGCGCCCAAGGCTCATCTGGGCTCGGCCGTGATCGACTGGACTCCTTACTACAGCAAGGTGGTGGAAGACACGCTGGCCGGTAAGTGGCAGACCGGCAACTTCTGGTGGGGTGTGAAGGAGGGCGCCATCGACCTGAAGAAGATCGCTGACGACGTGCCCCAGGAAATCAAGGACAAGGTTGAGAAGGCTCGCGCCGGCCTGAAGGACGGCTCCTTCGCCGTCTGGACCGGTCCCATCAAGGACAACACAGGCAAGGAACTGCTGGAAGCCGGCAAGGTTGCCGATGACGCCTGGCTGCGCAGCATCAACTTCTATGTGAACGGTATCGAGGGCAAGGTGCCCGGTGCCAAATAAGCACTGTTTGCGGGGCGCCTGAGCAGCGTCCGATCAAAGGCCCCTAGGGGGCCTTTCTTTTTGCGCTGTCGTTTTCAGGATACCTATCTGCAATTTGGCGCAGTTTATGCATATATTGCCCAAGGTGTAACCGGTATCCATGGGCTTGCGCTCCTATCGGTTTCAAACCTCACTCTTTGTTCCAAGGAAACTTTAATGACTGATTTGCACAAGCGTTCATTGATCAAGGTCGCCGCACTGACGGCTATTGCCTCGGCCGCTCTCGTGGGCTGCGGCAAGAAGGAAGAAGCAGCTGCGCCGGCAGCAGCCCCCGCTGCCGCTCCTGCGGCCGCTGCTCCCGAACCTCTGAAGATTGCTTTTGCTTATGTCGGCCCGGTGGGCGACGGTGGTTGGTCCTTTGCCCATGACCAGGCCCGCAAAGCCCTGGAAAAAGAGTTCGGTGACAAGATCAAGACCAGCTATGTGGAGAGCGTGCCCGAAGGTGCCGATGCCGAGCGCGTGCTGCGCGACATGGCCTCGCAGGGCAACAAGCTGGTGTTCGGTACCACCTTCGGCTACATGGACGTGATCCAGAAGCTGGCCCCCGAATTCGCCGATGTGAAGTGGGAACACGCCACCGGCTACAAGACCGCCGCCAATGTCAGCACCTATGACAGCCGCACTTACGAAGGTGCCTATCTGGCCGGCATCATTGCCGGTGGCATGACCAAGTCCAACACCCTGGGCGTGGTGGGCTCGGTGCCTATTCCCGAAGTGATCCGCAATATCAACAGCTTCACCCTGGGTGCCCAGTCCGTGAATCCCAAGATCAAGACCAAGGTGGTCTGGGTCAACGAATGGTTCAGCCCTCCCAAGGAGACCGAAGCTGCGACCAGCCTGATCAACGGCGGCGCCGACATCCTGTTCCAGAACACCGATTCGCCGGCGGTGCTGAAGACGGCCGAGGAAAAGGGCAAGCGTGCCTTCGGCTGGGATTCGGACATGACGGCCTACGGCCCCAAGGCTCACCTGGGCTCGTCCATCATCAACTGGGCGCCTTACTACATCGACTCCACCCGCAGCGCGCTGGAAGGAAAGTGGAGCAGCCGCCAGACCTGGTGGGGCGTCAAGGAGGGCGTGATCGACATCGTTTCACTGGCCGACGACATTCCTGCCGACCTCAAGGCAAAGGTTGAGGACGTGAAAAAGGGACTGAAGGAAGGTACATTCACCATCTGGAAGGGCCCTATCACTGGCCAGGACGGCAAGGAACTGATCGCTGCCGACAAGGTTGCCGATGACGGTTTCCTCAAAGGCATCAATTTCTACGTCAAGGGCGTGGAAGGCAAAGTGCCCGGCGGCGACGCCAAGTAAGCACTGCGGATCAGGCATCGCGCCGCCTCGTCGCACCGATTGCGGCCTGTGGCGCATGTCTTCAAGGCAGACCCCGGGTTTGCCGGGTAGTGTTGGCTGTTAACAGTCGTCCAGACACGACTTGCAGCGACAGGGCCGCCGCAGAGCGGCCCTTTGTATTTCGATAATGACGAGTATCCCCATGACTGAACGTACCCTCTGGCATCCTGTTGCCCAATCCTCCGAGGTGGTGAGCGCGCCGTTTTCCGTGCTGCTGCTGGAACAGCCGCTGGTGCTGTGGCGCAATGCCGAGGGACTGGTGCAGTCCTTCGTGGATCGCTGCCCGCATCGCGGTGCACGCCTGTCCATGGGGCGCGTGGAGAACGGACATCTGGAGTGCCCCTATCACGGCTGGCAATTCTCCTCCGGTGGCCAATGCGTGAAAGTACCCGCCGTGCCCGATTTCACTCCCCCCGCATCGCAGCGCGTACGGGCCTTCGAGGTGCAGGAAGCCTACGGACTGATCTGGGTGCGCCTGGAACCTTCCGACAGCCAGCTGCCCGTGTTCGCTGCCGAGACGGATGAACATCTGCGCAAGGTGAACTGCGGGCCTTACGATGTGGCGGCCAGTGCACCGCGCATCATCGAGAACTTCCTCGACATGTCCCACTTCGGCTTTGTGCACGAAGGCTGGCTGGGCAGCCGCGACGCCACGGCCATTGCCACTTACAAGGTGGAGAGCACCTCCACCGGCGTGCTGGCGACAGGCTGCAAGGCTGTACAGCCCCAGTCCAATCTGCACTCCACCCAGGCGGCCGAGGTGGAGTACACCTATGAGGTGACCGCCGCCTACACTGCCGTGCTGACCAAGATTCCCGAAGAGGGCACTTCCAAACAGGGCTGGCGTGAGCAGATCGGCCTGTTCATCTGCCCTGTCACTCCCGAAACCAGCCGCGTCTGGTTCCGTCTGGCGGTCGCGGACTTCGAATCGACCGATGAGCAGTTGCAGACCTTCCAGCACACCATCTTTGTGCAGGACCAGCCGGTGCTGGAGTCGCAGCTGCCCAAGGCCCTGCCGCTGGATCCGCGCGCAGAAATGCACTCGGCGGCCGACCGCATGTCGTCGGCTTATCGCCGTTTCCTGAAGGCCCAGGAGATCGCCTTCGGAACCTGCTGAGACAGGCCTGCCCGGCCTGGCGTCCATGCGGCTCGCCGGGAGGCCGCGCCACTGGCTTGTGGCCGCCAGGCCGAAGTCACAGACTCGTCGGGGCTGGCCATATGGCTTGAGCTGCGCCGGTTTGGTAGGCTAGACATTGAATGGCGCGTAGCGCCAAGGAGAATAAAGATGAACACCGTGCCTGCCGTAGATGTTTCCCGTCTGCCGGAGCTGCTGCGAGCCATGCCCAAGGCCGAGCTGCATATGCATATCGAGGGTTCGCTGGAGCCCGAACTGATTTTTGCGCTGGCGCAGCGCAACAAGGTGGCTCTGGCCTATGACAGCGTGGAAGCTCTGCGCGCGGCCTATGCCTTCACCGATCTGCAGAGCTTTCTGGACATCTATTACGCGGGTGCCAGCGTGCTGCTGCACGAGCAGGACTTCTACGACATGGCGCGCGCCTATCTGGACCGCGCCGTGGCCGACAATGTGGTGCACACGGAGATCTTCTTTGACCCGCAGACCCACACCGAGCGCGGCGTGGCCATGGAGACCGTCATCAACGGTCTTTACCGTGCCTGCCGCGATGCGCAGATCGAGCAGGGCATTTCCTCCTCGCTGATCCTGAGCTTTCTGCGCCATCTGAGCGAAGAAAGCGCCCTGCAGACGCTGGAGGCCGCGCTGCCGCTGCGTGACCGCTTCATCGGCGTGGGGCTGGACAGCAGCGAGCTGGGCAATCCGCCCGAGAAGTTCGAGCGCGTGTTTGCGCGCTGCAAGCAACTGGGCCTGCATCTGGTGGCCCATGCCGGGGAGGAGGGGCCGCCCGCCTATATCTGGGGTGCTCTGGATGTGCTGAATGTGGAGCGCATCGACCATGGCGTGCAGTCAGAGCAGGATGCGCTGCTGATGCAGAGGCTGGTCAAGGAGCAGATTCCGCTGACGGTCTGCCCTTTGTCCAATCTCAAGCTCTGCGTGATCAAGGACCTGGCCGATCACAATCTGCCGCGCCTTCTGGCGGCCGGGCTCAAGGTCATGATCAACTCGGACGACCCGGCCTATTTCGGCGGCTATGTCAACGAAAACTACACCCAACTCTTTGCCGCCACGGGAATGGGTGCACCCGAGGCCTACCAGCTGGCGCGCAACAGTCTGGAAGCGAGCTTTGCCAGCGAGGCGCAGAAGGCTGAATGGATTGCAAAGCTGGATGCAATCTTCGCGCAATTTGCGGCTTGAAAATAGGAGCTTCCAGCGCTTGCTAAATGTGGGTTTCAGATGGTTTTCTATCTGAAATCGATGAATATCAGGTGCTGGCAGCTCTTTTTTATCAGTGGCTTGCTTCAGGAAAACTGGGCCTTGATGCGCTCAGCCAACTCTCCCAGCGCTGCAAAGTCCGGCTCCTCGCGCTTCCAGACCACGGACAGGCCATCGCCCTCGAAGCGCGGCAGCACATGCAGGTGAAAGTGAAACACCGTCTGCCCCGCAGGCGCGCCATTGGCCTGGAAGATATTGATGCCGTCGGGATCGAAAGCCTTGTTCACCGCAGCCGCCACGCGCTGGGCCGTCTGCATCACGGCGCCGGCTTCCTCGGGCGTCAGCTCCAGCAGATTGACGGCATGGCGCTTGCTGGCTACCAGCACATGGCCTCGTGTGGCCTGGCCGATGTCCATGAAGGCGATGGTCAGATCGTCCTCATAGACCTTGGCCGATGGAATCTCCCCTTTGACGAGCTTGCAGAAAATGCACTCGCCAGGGGGCGAGTGGTCTACAAACATGGGCATGACGCTCTCCTTTTTTATGGTTCAAGCGTTCTATCTTAGAGGCTGAGCGGTTTCAGGCCCGCGTCGCGCGCAGGCAGCTTGGGGTGATCTCGGCCATGGATGTCGCGCCCAGCATGGCCATATTGCGGTCCACCTCGTCACGCAGCAAGGTGATGGCGTGATGAACGCCCTGTGCACCGCCGACTGCGGCGGCGTACATGAAGGGGCGGCCCAGAAACACCATGCGCGCGCCCAGGGCCACGGCCTTGAGCACATCGCTGCCGCGGCGAATGCCGCTGTCCATCATCACGGCCGTGCGGTGGCCCACGCGGTCCACCACATAGGGCAGCATCTGCAGCGGCGCGACCACGCCGTCGAGCTGACGGCCGCCGTGGTTGGAGACCACGATGCCTTGCGCGCCGATATCGGTGGCCATCACGGCATCGTCTTCGTTGAGGATGCCCTTGATGATGAGGTTGCCTTTCCAGCGCTGGCGAATGCGTTCGATGTTCTTCCAGTTCAGGTGATCACGGCCCGAGGTGTCGCGGATGGCGGTGCCCGACAGCAAAGGCGCGCCGCGCGTGGCAAACGAATTCTCGAAGTGCGGCATGCCGTGGTTGATCAGCGTGCGCAGCATGGTGCCCACCATCCAGCGCGGGCGGGTGATGCCGTCATAGGCCAGGCGCAGCGAGGGGCGCAGCGGCATCGAGAAACCGGTGCGCACATTGTTTTCGCGATTGGCCCAGACGGGGATGTCCACGGTGATGACCAGGGTGCCGAAGCCGGCAGCCTCGATGCGCTCGATCAGGCCGTCGATGCGCGTGGTGTCGCCGGGCAGATAGGCCTGGAACCAGGTCGACGGTGCGGCCTTGGCGACATCTTCCATGGGGATTAGCGAGGTGCCGCTCATGATGGCGGGAATGCGGTTGGCAGCCGCCGTCTGTGCCAGCACCAGATCGCCACGGTAGGCATTGATGGCGCTGATTCCCACGGGGGCCACGCCGAATGGCGAGTCCCAGGTCTGGCCGAACAGCTCGACCTTCTGGTTGCGCTGCGACACATCCACCATGACCCTGGAGCTGAAGCCATATTGCAGGAAGCTGTCACGGTTGGCCTGCAGCGAGACGCAGTCTTCAGCCGCGCCGGAGACATAGCCAAACAGAGGGCGGGGCAGGTGCTTGCGTGCGGCGGCCTCGAAGTCATGCAGCGACAGAATGTTCTGCAGACGACGGGGAAGCCCTGCGCGTTGGCCGTAGGCGGCTTGCGCTTTGGGGGCGGAGGCTGCGTTTGCAGCAGGGGCTTGTGACGATGCCATGGTAGGGCGCCTCGGGAGCGAAATTCAGGGGTTTAACTGGCTGCGCCCCCGCACACTTGCGGTGCACGGGGGCGTGACAGAAACATCAGGTGTTCAAGGTTTACTGAGCGAATGTACCGCGCTGACGCATCAGCTCGCGGTGCAGTTGCTCGTTACGCTCGAACGGTGCGCGGCCATGCACATAGAAGTAGTTGTTCAGAACCACCAGGTCGCCAGCGGGCAGGCTGACGGTGCGGGTGCCGGGCGAATTTTCCATCGATTCGGACAGGTTCTGCAGATATTCGGCTTCGGCGTCGTTGGCGGGCTGCACGAACTGGTCGATGAAGGAGATCGACAGGCCGAACTCGCCGTGGAAGAACACGGGGCGTTCCACGCGCTCGTTCACATTCTTGGAGCCGGGGGCCTTGTACAGCAGGGGCTTGGCGCCCAGCGGGTCTTGCACAAAGCAGTCCAGCTCGCTCCAGTCGTCCAGATGCAGAAAGCGCGACTCGCCGCCCACGGCGTTCTGCTCGTCGAACTTCATCATCAGCAGCCAGTCGGTGGCTTCGGTCACGAAGGTGCCGTCGGTGTGCATGGTGAACAGACGATAGGCCTGGCGCAGATAGGAGTCGCTGGCGTCGGTGTGCTTGACCAGGAAACGTGCGTAGTACTTGTTGGACATGGAGTCGTGGTTGGCCGGGCCCAGGATATGGCCGATGGCGGTGCCGAACTTCACGTAGTCGTCGCTATCCTGGCTCACGCCTTCCAGACCCAGCACAAAGCCGCCATGCTTGCGGTCCTTGATGATGTTCACCAGGGTCTCGCCAAAGTCGGCACCCATGTGGGCCTTCAGGCGGCGCGCCAGATGAAAGCGCATGAAAGGCACGTACTCGAGGTTCTGCACGTCGATATCGCGCACATCGGCCAGGAAGGCGTTGAGGGCTTCGGCGTTCAGGGTCAGCTTCAGCAGGCGGGGATGCTCGGGGTGAGCGGCGATCTCGTAAGCGGCAGGCTGGATCAGTTGCTGGGGAGTAGTAGCGTTCATGGTGGGCGGGTACTTCAATCAGGAATGGTGTGATTGAACACTTCTTGTTTGATACGATCTACGGGGTTAAATGCATTTTTTAATAAGAATTTCAGATTAAATCCATGCTCAGCTACCGCCAACTCGAGCACTTCGTCACCGTGGCCCAGGAGCTGCACTTCTCTCGTGCCGCCGACAAGCTGGGCGTGGCCCAGTCCGCCGTCAGCGTGCAGGTGCAGCAACTGGAACAGCAACTGGGGGTGCGCCTGCTGCAGCGCAACAAGCGCAAGCCCATCACGCTGACCGATGCGGGTGAGCTGCTTTATGACGAAGCAGTGGCCGTGCTGCGCCATATGGAGCGGGCCCAGCAGATCGGGCAGCTGGCGGCCCAGGGCATGAGCGGCCATGTCAAGCTGGGCTATATCTCCTCGTCCGTGACCTCGGGTGTGCTGGCGCGCATGCTCACGCAGTTCCGCCCCGGCCATGAGCAGGTGCACATGCAGGTGCTGGCCATGGAGACGCCGCGCCAGTTGCAGGCGCTGCAGCAGGGCGAGATCGATGCCGGTCTGCTGCGGCCGCGCCGTCGCTACCCCGAGGGGGTCAAGGCGGTCATCGTGCATAGCGAGCCCTTCATGGTGGCGCTGGCCGAGAACCACCCGCTGGCACGCCATGAGTCCATCAGCGTGGCCGATCTGCGCGGCCAGACCTTTATTGCGCCGCAGTTCATCAACGAAAGCGAAGGCTTCGCCGAGGTGCTGGCGCGGCTGGCCGAGACGGCCGGGTTTTCGGCACGCGAGGCCTATCGCGTCAACGACTTCGTCACGGCAACCAGCCTGGCGGCCGCGGGCTATGGCATTGTGGTGCTGCCCGAGTCGAACCGCCTGCTCAATCAGCCGGGCGTGGCCTTCAGGGCGCTGCGCGACTTCAAGGAAAACGTGCACATGGCGCTGGCCTACCGCGAGCGCGAGAACTCACCCGCAGTGCGCGCCTTTCTGGCCGTGGCCAGAAGCTGCGCTGCCTAGTTACGCGGCTGCGGGCAGGGCGGTGTTGCAGCGCAGGGTTTCGGGTGTTGAACTAGCTAAAATGCTAGCTGCTATCGCTTGCTGATATTAGTTTCTGGATATGAATTGAATTGAATTCAATGCATGAAAAGCGCAGTATGCTCTGTTATTAATAGCGAAAGCCCTGGCCTGCGCGCAGCCGTATAGCCTCTATAAGCGCTGCCGTGTTCCGCAGGCGAGAGCGGGCGCGTAAGCTCTTGTCCATGAAAATCTATCGTAGTGCCCTGCTGCGCTTCGCCGATGACGGCCAAGCGGTTTATGACTCCGACGCCTTGCTGGCGATTGCTCCCGATGCCGCGGGCGTGCAGCGCGTGGTGGCTGCGGGCAGCTGGCAGGCGCTGGCCGACCAGTATCTTGAGCGCGAAGGCGTGCAAGTCATTCACCTGCCCGGCAAGCTGCTGGCACCGGGCTTTGTCGACCTGCACATCCACTATCCGCAGACCGATGTGATCGGCGCGCCTGCCCCGGGCCTGCTGCCCTGGCTGGAGAACTACACCTTCCCGCACGAGTCGCGTTTCCACGATCGCGAATATGCCGATGGCGTGGCCGATTTCTTCATGAACGAGCTGCTGCGCAACGGCGTGACCACGGCGCTGGCCTTTGCAACTTCGCATCCGGCATCGGTGGATGCCATCATGACGGCTGCGCAAAAGCGCAGCATGCGCATGATTGCCGGCAAGGTGCTGCAGGACCGCAACAGCCCCGACGGCGTGCGCGACGACACCGAGCAGGGCCTGATCGACACCGAAACCCTGATCCAGCGCTGGCATGGCGTGGACCGCCTGGGCTATGCGATCACGCCGCGCTTCGCGCCCACCAGCACGCCCGAGCAGCTGCGCGGTGCGGGCGAGCTGGCAGCCAGATATGGCGATGTCTGGATCCAGTCCCATGTGGCCGAGAACCTGGACGAAGTCGCCTGGGTCAAGCAGCTGTTTCCCGAGTCACGCAGCTATCTGGCCGTCTACGACGACTTCGGCCTGATGCGCGAGCGCGCCGTCTATGCGCACAGCATCTGGCTCGATGAAACCGACCGCCAGCTCATGCACGACACGCGTTCGGCGGCGGCCATCAGCCCGACCAGCAACCAGTTTCTGGCCAGCGGCTATTTCGACTACCTCAAGGCCGATGAGGCCGGCATGCTTTACGGCCTGGCCAGCGACGTGGGCGGCGGCATGAGCTTCTCGCCGTTTCGCACCATGCAGGCCGCCTATGTGGTGGGGCGCGAGAGCCATGCCAAGCGGGGCCAGAGCCTGTCGCCACAGAACCTGTGGTGGCAGCACACGGCAGGCGCTGCGAGAGCCCTGGGCCTGCAGGGCGTGATCGGTAATCTGCAGCCCGGCTGCGAGGCCGACCTGGTCGTCATCAACCCCGGCTGCACGCCGCTGCTGGCGCGCAAGACGGCCCAGGCGCGCAATCTGGACGAGCTGCTGTTTGCCATGATCATCCTCGGAGATGACCGCCTGATTGAGCAAACCATTGTTTCTCAAGCAAAATAGCGGTCTTGCGCTTGATTTGTGAGCGCACAACGCTATGAAAAATCAAGCGATACAGGATTTCTAATGAGCATCAAGAGCGACAAATGGATCCGTCAGATGGCGGAGCAGCACGGCATGATCGAGCCTTTCGAGCCTGGCCAGGTGCGCCAGGTCGACGGCAAGAAGATCATCAGCTACGGCACTTCGAGCTATGGCTACGACATCCGCTGCGCCCGCGAATTCAAGGTCTTCACGAATATCCACAGCACGGTGGTGGACCCCAAGAATTTTGACGAGAAGAGCTTTGTCGACTTCGAAGGTGATTACTGCATCATCCCGCCCAACAGCTTTGCACTGGCCCGCACGGTGGAGTACTTCCGCATCCCGCGCGACGTGCTGACCGTCTGCCTGGGCAAGAGCACTTATGCGCGCTGCGGCATCATCGTCAACGTGACGCCCTTCGAGCCCGAGTGGGAGGGCTATGTGACGCTGGAGTTCTCCAACACCACGCCGCTGCCGGCCAAGATCTATGCGGGCGAAGGCTGCGCCCAGGTGCTGTTCTTCCAGGGCGACGAGCAATGCGAAGTCAGCTACAAGGACCGCAACGGCAAGTACCAGGGCCAGCATGGCGTGACCCTACCCAAGGCCTGAGGCCTGTTGCTCCGCCAAAAAAGCCCGCTGCGGATACAGCGGGCTTTTTGCTTTCCTGGGCTGCTGGACCAGATCAGGCGGCTGCCGCTTCGAGCGCCGGCCAGTCCAGGTTGCAGTGCGCGCCCACGCTGGCATGGCGCTGCAGCGCCGCGTCCACCATCAGGCTGCACAGGGCCAGCTGGTTGCGCAGTGCAGGGTCGGCACCGCGCCATTGAGCGCGCCACAGCACCAGTTGCTTGGCCGCTGCAATCAGGCTGTGGTTGCTGCGCACGATGCCGACGTTGTGCAGCATGAGCTGCTGCAGCGACTGGCGCATCTCCTGCTGGCTTTCAGTGCTCAGGCTCTTGCCGGGCTTGCGCTGCCTGCCAGGAATGGCAGCAGGCTTGTGCAAGGGCTGCTCGGCCATGCGCAGCGCGGCAGACCTGCCCATGACCACGCACTCCAGCAGCGAGTTGCTGGCCAGACGATTGGCGCCATGCAGGCCGGTGCGGGCCACCTCGCCAATTGCCCATAGCCCGGCCACGGCAGTGCGGCCGTCCACATGGGCCTGCACGCCGCCGCAGGCATAGTGGGCACAGGGCGCAACAGGGATGGGCTGGGTGGCGATGTCTATGCCGTGCGCCGCGCACAGCGCCATGACGCCGGGGAAATGCTGCTCCAGCCAGTCGCGGCTGCGGTGCGTGATGTCCAGCAGCACATGGGGCAACTGGTGGGCACGCATTTCGCCATCGATGGCACGGGCCACGATATCGCGCGGCGCCAGCTCGGCACGCGGGTCGTGGCGCAGCATGAAGCGCTCGCCGGGCTGGCCGTGCCGGTCCGGCAGGCAAAGCAAGGCTCCTTCGCCGCGCAGCGCTTCCGAGACCAGGCCCACGGACCGGCCGCCCACCTGCAAGGCCGTGGGGTGGAACTGCATGAACTCCAGGTCGCGCACGACACAGCCCGCGCGCCAGGCCATGGCAATGCCGTCGCCGGTCGCCGTGACCGGGTTGGTGGTGCTGGGGTAGATCTGGCCCATGCCGCCCGTGGCCAGCACGGTATGGCTGGCCAGCATAGGCTGCTGCCGGCCATCGGCATTGCGCACGTTGGCACCCACGCAGCGCTGCTGCACGTCCAGCAGCAGTTCCATGGCGGTGCAATGCTGTAGCAAGGTGATGTGCTTCAGATGCCGGCAGGCCTGCAGCAGGGTCTGGTGCACGGCCTGCCCGGTGCGGTCGGCCGCATGCACAATGCGCCGAGCGCTGTGACCGCCTTCGCGCGTCAGGTGCAGGCGGCCGTCTGCATCGGTGCTGAAGGGCACACCCAGGGCCTGCAGCCAGGCGATAGCCTGGGGGCCTTGTTCCAGGATGCGGCGCACGGCGCCTTCGTCGCAGAGGCCGGCGCCGGCGATCAGCGTGTCCCGAACATGGGCTTGCAGGCTGTCGGCGGGATCCAGCACGGCGGCAATGCCGCCTTGGGCCCAGGCGCTGGCGCATTCATCGGCACTGCTTTTGCTGAGCACGGTGATGCGCAGTGTGCTGGGCAGGCTGAGCGCCAGCGTCAGGCCGGCCAGTCCGCAGCCGATGATGAGCACATCGCTGCAAGTCTGAGATTGGGGCATGGTGCTTGTCCTTTCTCAGGCCGGACCGAAGTTCTGGAACAGGGCCGCGTCGCGTTCCAGCTCGCCGCTGGCGCGTACCGGCTGGCGCTGGGCAGCGGCAAAATCCAGCATGCGCTGTATGGGCCTGCGGGCGGCCAGGCCCAGCGCCGCATCAAGCTCGATGGCACCGCTGCCTTGCAGCAGGGTCCGCTCCACGCCTGGCAGGCTGTTCATGGCCATCCAGGGGCAGAAGGCACAGCTTTTGCAGCTGCCGCCTGTGCCAGCCGTCGGTGCCGCCAGAAAGTGCTTGCCCGGATAGCGCTGGCGCATGTCATGAAGAATGCCCTGGTCGGTGGCGACGATAAAGGTGTCGGTGGGCAGCTTGCCCACGGCGGCAATCAGCTGGGTGGTGGAGCCCACCACATCGGCCAGTGCCGTGACTGCGGCCGGCGATTCGGGATGAACCAGAATCGCGGCCTCGGGGTGGGCGCTGGCCAGGGCCTGCAGCTCGTCGGCCTTGAATTCGTCGTGGACCACGCAACTGCCCTGCCACAGCAGCATGTCGGCACCGGTCTGTTGCTGGATGTGGCTGCCCAGATGGCGGTCGGGTGCCCAGAGGATCTTCTCGCCGCGTGCGTGCAGGGCGGCCACGATGTCCTGTCCTACCGAAGAGGTGACCACCCAGTCGGCCCGGGCTTTCACGGCAGCGCTGGTGTTGGCATAGACGACCACGGTGCGGTCGGGGTGAGCATCGCAGAAGCGGCTGAACTCGTCGGCCGGGCAGCCCAGGTCCAGCGAGCAGGTGGCATCGCCGTCGGGCATGAGCACGGTCTTCTCGGGGCTGAGGATTTTTGCGGTCTCGCCCATGAAGCGCACGCCGGCCACGATCAAGGTCTTGGCGGGATGGTTGGCACCAAAGCGCGCCATCTCCAGCGAGTCGCCCACGCAGCCGCCGGTATCGCGTGCCAGATCCTGCAGCGCACCGTCGACATAGTAGTGGGCAACCATGACGGCATTGCGTTCCTTGAGAAGAGCCTTGATGCGCTGCGCCGTCTCGCGCTGCTGCTGGCGGTCCTGCTGCGGCAGCACCCTGGCCCAGGCCTGGCCTGTGCTGCACTGGCTGCTGCTGCCCGGTGCGGGCTGGTCGAATTCCACGGTTCTGATCGTCATCGTCTCCATCCTGAGTTGTGCTGTTAAATATTTATACTCAATCTGAGTATTATTAAAACCGCTTTTTTTGAATTTGTCACCATGGAGACAAATTAGCTTGAATGGCGTCGCTTTTCAGTGCCGTCAGTGCTCGGGAAGGTAATCCAGAGAACGGATGGATCGCTTATGCATCAATGACTTGATGCTTCTGAAAAATGAGCAAATGGAGGATGTTCAGGCGGGCTGCCTGAGCAGGTGCTGGCGCAGGGCCAGGCGAGTGGCGGCCAGATCCCAGCCGCCCCAGCCGCAGGATTTGAAGAGTACAGGCTTCGTGGAGCGCGACCAGTCCTGATGCACCACGGCGGCCAGCGTGGGCAGGGGGTCGACCTCGATGCCGGCCTGCAGCAGGTCGCCGGCCTCGTGCGCAGCATCGGCGGTGTCAACGACGATCTGGCCCTGGTGCAGAAAGCGCCGGCACAACTCGGGATCCAGCTCCACCATTTGCGGCGTGAAGGCGCCGACAGCGCAGACAAAGGCATCGGGTCTTGCCGCCTCATGCAGCACCACGGCCTGCGCGGGCGTACAGGTCACGATCAGCGGGCAGTGCCGGGCGGCTTCCTCCAGGTCGTCGGTGATGCGCGCATGCAGACCTAGGTCGCGGGCCTCGTCTGCAAGCCGCTGCGCGCTGCTGGCACTGCGCGAGTGAATCCAGACCTCCTGCGTGCCAAGGCCCTGAGCAAAAGCCTGCATATGGGCGCTGCCCTGCACGCCGGCGCCGACGATGAGCAGGGCGCCTTGAGGCCTGGGGGCCAGGCGGCGCGCTGCCAGCAGCGATACGGCTGCGGTGCGTCTGGCCGTGACGGTGGGGCCGTCCAGAATCAGTTGACGCACTCCGGTCGCTGCATCGAAAACCACGATATCGCCCTGAATGGTAGGCCTGCCCATCCGGGCATTGCCTGGCGTGAAACTGATGAGCTTGGTCATGACCAACTGGCCATCGGTGGCCGGCATGCAGAACAGGCAATTGCCCGCAGCCGTCGGCATGACGATGCGTGGCGGAACCGAGACACTGCAACTGTTTTGCAGCTGGCGCAAGAGTGCTTCGATCTCATCGGCCAGGGCGGACCATGGCAGCAATGCGGCAGTGGCGCGGGCGTCCAGAGACGCTGTCGAGGGCTGGGTCTGGGCATTCATGGGCAGTCTTATGGGGGCAGCGGACAAGCCTCCGAGCTTACAGAATTGCAAGCCCGGCCCGGTGTTGACCGACAGAATGTCGCAGCACGGACGCTTCTGGCGAAGGCTGCCAGCGCGCACAATAGCCACTGTCTTATCCATCGACTTTGTCGTACACATGTTTGGCTTTTCTCCCCGCTCCGGGCAACGCAAGGACCCTACCTGGACACAAGCGCCTTCCAGCCGTGGTCATGGTCATGTCGAGCCTGTCTGGCGGGATGGCGGCTCGGCTGCAAGCTATGAGCCGACCCAGCAGCAGGCGGCAGCACCGCGCAAATCCTCTTCGGCCAAGCTCTGGGCATCGGCCGTCCTGGCGGTGGTGGGCCTGCTGGCAGTGGCCTTTCTGTTTCTGAGCATGGTCGATGTGGTGGAGGAACAGGTAGCCCGCAACCAGCCTCAGTCCACGCCTGGCGTGCCGGGCGTGACCCTGATCCCCACGCCTGCCGGCCGCTGAACACCAGGCCAAACGTCAACAATGCTGCGCTGCAGCTTGACTGAGGTGGCAAAAGCACAGCTTGATACCTGCATTCGGAGCCACAGCCCTTAATATCGCCACCCGGCGCAGGCCGCGTGCAACACAGCTAAGGAGTAAGCACCATGAGATGGGAAGGTAACCGCGAGTCGGACAACGTCGAGGATCGCCGCGGAGACGGTGGTGGTGGTGGTTTTCCCATTGGTGGTCGCAGCATCGGCATCGGCACCGTGGTGCTGGCGCTGATTGGCTGGGGCGTGTTCGGCATCAACCCACTGACCACGATTGGCGTTCTCTCCGGTGGTGGCTCGCCCCAGGTGCAGCAGGCTCCAGCGCATCGCCCGGCTGGCGATGACCAGGGGGCCAAGTTTGTCTCCACGGTGCTGGCTTCAACCGAGGATGTCTGGACCCAGATCTTCCGTGAAGGCGGTGCTCAGTATCAGAACCCCAAGCTGGTGCTGTTCACCGGCGTGACGCGCACGGCCTGCGGCACGGGGCAGTCGGCCATGGGGCCGTTTTACTGCCCGGGTGACTACAAGGTCTATCTGGACATGGACTTCTTCAACACCATGAGCCGTCAGCTTGGTGCTCCCGGTGAGTTCGCGCGCGCTTATGTGGTTGCCCATGAAGTGGGTCATCATGTGCAGAACCTGCTCGGCATCTCGGGCAAGGTGGACAGCATGCGTGGCCGTGTCAGCGAACGCGAGCAAAATGCCATGTCCGTGCGCCTGGAGCTGCAGGCCGACTGCCTGGCCGGCATCTGGGCCAACAAGTCGCAGCAGGCCAAGAGCTGGCTGGAGCAGGGCGATATCGAGTCGGCGATGAATGCCGCACAGCAGATCGGCGACGACAAGCTGCAGCGCGAAGCCACGGGCACGGTGCGTCCCGACAGCTTTACCCATGGCTCCAGCGCCCAGCGTGTGCGCTGGTTCACCCAGGGCTACAAGACCGGCAGCGTCAAGGCCTGCGATACCTTCGCAGCTCAGTCGCTTTGAGCCACAAGCTGGTCTGAACCAGGCGTGTGCACTGTCACACGCCTTTGTTTTTGGGGCGGCAGAATGTGAAAATCCGGGTTATCCCGATAGATTGCACGGGATATTGGCAAGGCTTCTAACGCGTGAAAACAGAGGGGGCGAAGGCTTTTCATCTGCAGAAAATCACAAAGCCAACGCGAAAAACCCACTCGGTGCGACAATAACGCCCTCAATGACAAGCTCTTTCTCCAATCTTCACTTGGCTGAGCCCCTGGCACGCGCAGTGGCCGACATGGGCTATGAGTCCATGACTCCGATTCAGGCGCAGGCCATTCCGGTGGTATTGACCGGCAAGGACGTCATGGGCGCAGCCCAGACCGGCACAGGCAAGACGGCGGCTTTCTCCCTGCCCCTGCTGCAGCGCCTGATGCGCCATGAAAACGCTTCGGCATCGCCTGCCCGCCATCCGGTGCGTGCCCTGGTGCTGCTGCCCACGCGTGAACTGGCCGACCAGGTGGCACAACAGATTGCCCTGTACGCCAAGCACACCAAGCTGCGCAGCACCGTGGTGTTTGGTGGCATGGATATGAAGCCCCAGACCATCGAGCTGAAAAAAGGCGTCGAGGTGCTGGTGGCCACGCCCGGTCGTCTGCTGGACCACATCGAGGCCAAGAATGTGGTGCTCAATCAGGTGGAGTATGTGGTGCTGGACGAGGCCGACCGCATGCTGGATATCGGCTTTCTGCCCGATTTGCAGCGTATCCTCTCCTATCTGCCCAAGAGCCGCACCACGCTGCTGTTCTCGGCCACGTTCTCGCCCGAGATCAAGCGTCTGGCCGGCAGTTATCTGCAGGATCCGGTGACCATCGAGGTGGCTCGTCCCAACGAGACTGCGTCCACCGTGGAGCAGCGCTTCTACAAGGTCACGGATGACGACAAGCGTTACGCGATTCGTTCCGTGCTCAAGGAGCGCGACATTCGCCAGGCCTTCATCTTCTCCAACAGCAAGCTGGGTTGTGCGCGTCTGACGCGTGCCCTGGAGCGTGACGGTCTGCGTGCCGCCGCACTGCATGGAGACAAGAGCCAGGACGAGCGCCTGAAGGCGCTGGAAGCCTTCAAAGCCGGCGAGGTGGATCTGCTGGTCTGTACCGATGTGGCCGCGCGAGGTCTGGACATCAAGGATGTGCCCGCAGTCTTCAACTACGACGTGCCTTTCAATGCGGAAGACTATGTGCACCGCATCGGTCGTACCGGCCGAGCCGGCGCATCGGGCCTGGCCGTGACTCTGGTGACCGATCATGACAGCCGCAATGTGGCCGACATCGAAAAGCTCACCAAGAAGAAGATCGAAGTCGAACCTGCGCCCATGCTGGATTTCCGTCCGGCACGCCGCAGCCGCAGCGATGAGGAATATCGTCCACGTCGCGAGCGTGAATTCGATGCAGCATCGCGTGGCGGTCATGCGCATCGTCCATCGCGCATGGCCCAGCGCCCTGTCAATCTGGATCCGTTCTTTGACAAGCCTTATGAGGCCAGCAGCGCCAGCGAGACCGCATCCTGGGACAGCAAGCATGCAGCCCCGGTCAAGAGCGCAAGCATCAAGCCCAAGCGCAAGATTGCCGCTTTGTTCAAGGCTCCCGTCGTGGCTTCCTGAACACCGGGTCATCGCGCCAAAAGAAACGCCTGCGGATGCAGGCGTTTCTTTTTTGAAGCTTCAGCCTTTGCTGCCAGGCACCTGAGCCTGCGGACACTGCAGCTGTATCAGCTCTCGTTCGTCCATGCGCTCCCCGATTCTCATCATGCTGAGGCAGCCGCCCCAGACGCAACCGGTGTCCATGGCCATCAGATCGGGCCGGTTGACATGGCCCAGCGTGGACCAGTGCCCAACAGCCATGGGTGTATCGGCAGTGAGCCGGCCCGCCACATCGAACCAGGGCATCAGTCCTTCGGGTGCGTGATCGGCGGATTCCGCGCTCTCAAAATCCATGACGCCGTCGGCACTGCAAAAACGCAGACGGGTAAAGGCGTTGACGATGCAGCGCAGTCTGTCATCGCCTTGCAGGTCGGCGGACCAGCGATCGGGCTGGTTGCCGTACATATTCTGCAAAAAATGCGCATGGTCGGCATGCTGAAGCACGGCCTGAACTTCGGTGCTCAAGGTCACGGCATCCTGCACACTCCATTGAGGAAGCACGCCGGCATGCACCATGAGAAGGTTCTCACCCAGCGCATTGGTGTGCAGGCGAGCCAGAGGCTGCTGGCGCAGCCAGTGCAGCAGGTCATCGCAATCGGGTGCGCTCAGAACCTGGGCCAGAGTGTCGCGCTTGCTTTGACGGCGAAGGCCCCGGGCTGCGGCCAGTAGGTGCAGGTCGTGATTGCCGAGCAGAGGGCGAATGGCATCGCCGCCCTGCATGCAGCGGCGCAATACCTCGGCGGATTTGGGGCCGCGATTGACAAGGTCGCCGAGCACGTAAAGTGTGTCCCGACTTGCGGAAAAATCCACGGTTTGCAATAAGCGCTCGAAAGCGTCATCGCAGCCCTGGATGTCTCCGATACAGTAAAGTGCCATGGTCTTCTTTCTGATGGACGAGTCAGGGATTTTCTGCTGTTTGCATTGCTGACACTGCTTAACGGGGTGTTTGTAATGTCGAAACTGGCATTGGCCTTCCGGTTGCAGGGCAGGATTGCCGGCTTTGGCAAAGCTCGTGAGCAAGGACGCTCAAGCTGAGCTGGAGTTGCTTGAGAGTCCACGCAGTTTCTGTCTTTCGTGCAGCTTGGAATTACCTCTATCGGACGCTCAGCGGTATTTGGGTGGGGCTGCGATCAGCGATGGATTGGCCGTTTGGCTGATATCTCCGGGAATATTGGAAAAGACAGCAACCATTTCGGCAACGACTATCGTCGTAACTGCTATTACATTTATAACGATTATCTTTGGAGAGCTGGCTCAAAAGCGTATCGGGCAGCCCTATTCAGCGCTGGCTTTGGCATGGCAAGGCGCACCATGGCCTGGGTTGCATCTATCTCAAAGTCCTTTGTTCGTTTGTTGTCATTTTCAATGCATGTCATATTGACTTTGCTGCGGATTAGTGAGTTCACCTGTACAGCAATGGCTGAGGAAGAAATCGCAGCTGGTTTGGAGCAGGGGCGTCAGCCAGGTTTGATGGAGGTGCATGAACACCAGACGGCGTAAGCGTATTTCATTTAGACGATATTTATCTGACGTATTCAATGTTATTTACGCCGATATGTATTGTGTGGATGGCGAAATGGCGATGCATCAGGTTCTGCAGGCCTGTGCCTGGCTGTTGCCCGGATGGAGAGCTGGGAAGACATTCCTGGTTACTGCATGCCACAGCTCGCTGGAGGAGATGCAAGGCATCATCGGCGTGCCCAATGGGCTGGCGCTCGCTGAGAAATCACAAGACCTGAAGGGAGAGCAGGCGCTGGCTTTGAAATTATTGCCTGAGACTTGGTGCGAGCCGAGGCGGCTGGATCAGTTGCGTGCCAATGCAGGGAGCGGGGTGTTTGTCGTCGAGAAATATGGGGCGGAGCAGGGCATCACAACACCGCATGATTGGCTCTAAGTCAGTGCCAGAGAGCTTTGCTTCTTGGAGGAGGCTGAGGCCTGGGCAACTCGCAGAGAAGACGGATTCTGACTGCTCAAGGGCCTGATGCCTATTCAGAATTGAAGGCCAGGCTGACTATTTGAGTATTGCCAGGCGAAGGCCGGGGGCACCATAACACGCCGGCCGGTTTATTCCTTGCCCAAGCAGCCATTTGCCCGTTCCGGACGTGAAGGTCTTGTGTGGTGGCTGGATATTTGAGCTGATCGATTTGGACGAAAGCGTATCGACGGGATATTGGCAGCTCCTGAGGCTGAATAGCTATTTATTAACACGTGGTTGCATTTTATAGATATTCTGAATTGTGGTTTTTGCTTACTAGGAAAATCATGAATTTGAAATTCCGGCATTTATAATGAGCTCACTTTAATCAACCAAGAAGCGCAAATCATGAGCACTTACAAGGAACTCCTGAAGCAGAGAGAAGAGCTGGAACAGCAAATCAACGAAGCCCGTTCGCGTGAACTGGCTGAAGCTGTGAGCAAGGTTCGCGGCCTGATTGCCGAGTACGGCTTGACTGCTGAAGATGTTTTCCCTCCCGCTCGCGCGCGCTCTTCCGCCAATGCGGGCGCCAAGGTGGCCCCCAAGTATCGTGATCCTGCTACGGGTCAGACTTGGACCGGTCGTGGCAAGCCGCCAAAGTGGATTGCAGACCAGGATCGCGAAAAGTTCGCTATTTGATCTGCTTTTGCGCACGTTGAAAGAGCCCGCCTTGGCGGGCTTTTTTCATGGCTGCAAGGTTTGCGGCAGCGCAAACAAGAGTTCTCTTCGATGCTGGCGACTACGCGGCACAATAAGAGTCCATGAACAAGCAGGTGTTGATTGCGGGTGGCGGTATTGGCGGTCTGGCAGCTGCCATTGCGGCGGTGCGGGCTGACTGGGATGTGCGCCTGTTCGAGCGTGCAGCGCAGTTTTCCGAAGTCGGAGCCGGTATTCAGCTGGGACCCAATGTGGTGCGCTGTCTTCAGGCATGGGGGCTGCAGCGGTCGTTGCAGCAGGTCGTGGCCTGCCCTTTGTCCTTGCGAGCCTGCAGTGCCGTGACGGGGCAAGAGCTGGGGCGATTGCCCCTGGGCGCAAATATGGTGCAGCGCTATGGAGCCAACTACCTGACCATTCATCGCGCCGACCTGCACCAGATTCTGCTGGAGGCCTTGCAGGCTCTGCCAGAGGCTCACCTCAACCTAGACCAGTTCGTCAGCAGCTATAGCCAGCAGGACGGCGTGGTCACCATTCGCACCAGTACCGGCAAGCTCATCGAGGGCGATGCCCTGATCGGCGCTGATGGCGTGCGCAGTGCCGTGCGCGCACAGATGCTGGGTGATGGCCCGCCGCGTGTGACCGGGCACCTGGCCTACCGTGCACTGGTGCATCAGGCCAATCTGCCCAAGCGCTTGCGCACCAGCGAGGTCACGGCCTGGCTGGGTCCGCAGCTGCACGCCATTCAGTACCCCGTGCGCCGCGGCGAGCTGCAGAACCTGGTGGTCATTGTGCAGGGGCCGGCCCCCGAGGATCTGGACAACTGGGATCACTCGGCCAATCTGCCCGATCTGCTGCAGCATCTTCAGGGCGCATGCGCTTACCTGCAGGATCTGGTTCAACATGTTCCCGATGTGGGTGGTGAATGGCGTTTGTGGCCGGTGGCCGACCGGCAGCCGGTGTCGTCAGAGGCCCAGATGGCGCAGGGCCTTGTGGCACTGCTGGGCGATGCGGCCCATCCCATGCGTCCCTATCTGGCACAGGGTGCGGGCATGGCCATCGAGGATGCAGCCGAGTTGCAAAGTGCTCTGTCCATGCATGATCTGGATGTCAGTCTGCGGCTGCGCCGCTATGCGCTGAATCGCTGGCAGCGCAATGCCAGGGTGCAGGAACGCTCGCTGCGCAATGGCCGGATCTTCCATGCGACAGGGCCTGTTCGCTGGGGGCGC
Source organism: Comamonas sp. A23 (assembly GCF_004522605.1). Lineage (NCBI taxonomy): Bacteria > Pseudomonadati > Pseudomonadota > Betaproteobacteria > Burkholderiales > Comamonadaceae > Comamonas > Comamonas sp. A23. Next base: position 226,149 of record NZ_RSDT01000007.1, on the reverse strand, counting down.
GATCTGTCGCTGCGCGCCCTGGGCGGGCGCATCATGGATGTGCCCTGGCTCTATGAGGGTGCGCTCTAGCAACAGGTTGCCATAGCCGGAATGGTTTTCGCGCCGGTGCCTGCCTGGCAGATAGACTGCCTCAGTTGCTGGCCTTGTGCAGCAATGGCGAAGGCTTGATGAGCTGGTAAGCCAGCACGCCGCTGCCCAGCATGGCGGCAATCATCAGCATCACGGCCTGATAGATGTCGGCATTCTGGCGTTCCGCAACGCCTGCGACCAGGCCCGACAGCCACTGCATGAGTGCTGCTCCTAGGAACATGGCCATGGTGAAGATGGACAGTGCGCGTCCCGTCGTGGCCGGTGGGTAGGAGGAGCGCACATCGGCATAGATCAGCGTGCCGTAGCCCGAAAGCACACTCATGACCAGCAGCAGCAGCACGCTGCCTACGGATTGGTGGAGCAGGGCCAGCGCTACAAAAACGGTTGCCATGAGCAGCGCAAAGCGTGCAATGCGCTGGCGACGCCTGGCCGGACCGGGGTCCAGCCGGCCGAACATGGAAGGCACAAACAGCGAAATGACGGAGCAGGCCAGGGCCACATTGCCGGTAGTGACCAATGAAAACTGGTAGCGATCCATCAGCATGGGACTGAGCCAGAGGCCGCGCACGGTGAGAAACGAGGCGTAGCTGACCATGCCCAGCAGCACAATGCCCCAGGTATGGGGCAGCAGCAGCAGACTGCCAAAACCTTGCAGCGCCTGCATGAAGCCGGGCTTGGGCTGGGCATCGCCGGGAAGCTCGGGCTCGTGCACCTTGAAGAAAATCAGCAGCCAGGACAGCGCACTCAGCACCGCCAGCAGCGCAAAGCCGGCACGCCAGCCCATGTGCTGCACCAGCCAGGCCATGGGTGTGCCGGTAAACAGCAGGCCCAGCCCGCCCAGGCCAAGGCCTATGCCCGAGAGGTAGGCAAATTTATCGGCCGGAAAGTGGCGCGCGATAAACATGGTGCTGGCCAGAAAGGCGGGCGAGCAGCCCACGCCGATCAGCAGCTGACCCAGCATCAGCCAGGAATAGCTGGGTGCGAGTGCGGACAGCGCGGCGCCCGCAATCGACAGCGGAAAGGCCAGCAGCACGGTGCGGCGCAGGCCGTAGATATCCATGCCTATGCCCATGAGCAGCTGGGCCACGCCGAAGGACAGTGCAAACAGCCCGGCAAACGAGCCCAGCGACTGCGCGGACAGGCCGAAGTCCGTGCGCAGACCGTCGGCGATGATGGAGGTGACGGTTCTGAAGGCCTGGCTCAATGCAAAGCCTGTGAGCAGGCAGACCAGCATGGCCCAGGCGGAAGAGTCGGGTTTGGGGCTGGCGCTCGGCGCAGCCTCGGCGGCGCTGTGATCGGAAGACATGGGCAGTTTGTTGCGATGTTAGGTTTTGCACGGAGCCTAAAGAATTCAGGCTGCCCGCGCTGTCACGAAAGAGCAGCAGGGGCAGCCTGAATGGCGATGGCCTTGATGACCGGCCTACAGCTCGGTGCGCAGGCTCCAGATCTCGGGGAACAGCACCACGTCCAGCATCTTCTTGAGATAGCTCACGCCGCCGGTGCCGCCCGTGCCGCGCTTGAAGCCGATGACGCGCTCCACCGTGGTCAGGTGGCGGAAGCGCCAGAGACGGAAGGCATCTTCGATATCGGCCAGCTTTTCTCCCAGCTGGTACAGATCCCAATACTTGTGCGGATCGCGGTAGACGGTGATCCAGGCCTGTTTCACGCCCTCGCTGGCCTCATAGGGCTGGGTCCAGTCGCGCTGCAGGCGGTCGGCAGGCACGGCGATGCCTTCGCGGGCCAGCAACTGCAGGGCCACGTCGTACAGCGATGGCGATTCGTAGGCGGCCTGCACCTGGGCCAGCAGATCGCTGCGGTGGGCGTGGGGCTGGAGCATGGCCGCGTTCTTGTTGCCCAGTGCGAACTCGATGCAGCGGTACTGGTAGCTCTGAAAGCCGCTGGAGTTGGCCAGATAGGGGCGCATGGCCGAGTATTCGGGCGGCGTCATGGTGGACAGCACGGTCCAGGCACTGACCAGCTGCTCCATGATGCGCGAGACGCGCGCCAGCATCTTGAAGGCATCGGGCTTGGTCTCGCCCGATGCATTGGCAATGGCTGCCGTAGCCGCGCGCACCTCGTGCAGCATCAGCTTCATCCACAGCTCGCTGGTCTGGTGCTGCACGATGAACAGCATCTCGTCATGGGCGGGCGACAGCGGATGCTGGGCCGTGAGAATCTGGTCCAGATGCAGATAGTCGCCATAGCTCATGTCACGGCTGAAGTCGAGCTGGGCTTTCTCGTCGCGGACGATGGCTGCGCCGCCATGCAGGGGGCAACCGGAGGATTCATTCGTCATGGTCAAATCATCTTTGATAGGTCAGTGCGCGCAGCGTAACCGAATCCGGGCACACAAAGCCTGCAAGAACGTGGATGCAAGCTGCCATAGCTTTGCGTAAAGTCGGGCCAGTCATAGACCGATGACAGAAAACGCACTCAGCCGAGATTCACGCCATGCCCAGTCCTCTGCCTTCCACCGCCGCTGCAAATTCGCAAACAGATGAGCGCATGATCCAGTGCTGCCGCTGGCTGGAGAGCGAAGAGCCCATGCCCGCGCTGGAGGTGCTGGCTCAGCGCCTCGGGCTCAGTCCCTGGCAGTTGCACCGCAACTTCAAGCGCGCCACGGGGCTTACGCCCAAGGCCTATGCCAAGGCCCATCGCGGCAGGCATGTGCGTGCCGCGCTGGCGCAGGAGGCCAGCGAGTCGGTCACCGATGCGGCCTATCTGAGCGGCTATGAAGCCAGCAGCAGCTTCTACAAGGATGCACCGGCCATGCTGGGCATGGCGCCGCAGTCCTATCGCAGGCGCGGCCAGGACCAGCGTATCCGCTTTGCCCTGGCTGAATGCTCGCTGGGCAGCCTGCTGGTGGCCAGCACCGACAAGGGCGTGTGTTGCGTGCTGCTGGGCGATGATCCCCATGCGCTGGTGGACGATCTGCAGCAGCGTTTTGCGGCGGCGCAACTGATCGGGGCCGACGCCCAGTATGAGCAGACCGTGGCCCAGGTGGTGGCCCTGATGGAGCAGCCCAGGCTGGGGCTGGCCCTGCCGCTGGATATTCAGGGCACGGCATTTCAGCAGCGCGTGTGGCAGGCGCTGCAGAGCATTCCGGCCGGGCAGACCGTCAGCTACAGCGAACTGGCCCGGCAACTGGGCCAGCCCAGCGCCACGCGGGCCGTGGCCAGCGCGGTGGCGGCCAACCCGATTGCAGTGGCCGTGCCCTGTCATCGTGTGCTGCGCAACGACGGCAGCATCTCGGGCTATCGCTGGGGTGTGGAGCGCAAGCGTGCGCTGCTGCTGCGCGAGGCCCAGCAGGCCCGACTCAAGCTCTCTTAAAGAGAGCTGCCATCGCATGATCCTCAATGACTTTGAATTGATTTCTATCCGAAATCATTGGTTGATGAGCGATAGCAGCTATGAATTTAATGAATAAAGCGCAGGTACGCTACGGCGCAGCCCCCTGTGATAGAAAACCGCATGCTGCTTGAAGTCTTCATTGCCCTGCCCGCGCGTTACCGCTTTGACGAATTCGTGCATTTCCATGATCGCGACGAGCAGCAACTGGCCGAGCGGGTCGATGCCGCTGCGCGCAGCCTGCACAAGGCCATCATGTGGAAGCGCAGCCCCGCCTTGCTGCAGCTGCAATGGCAGACCGGACAGGTACAGGCCAGCCTGCATGCAGCGCACGCAGAGCCGGCCGAGGCAGACCGGGCTGCGCTGCAGGCCATGGTGAAACGCATGCTGGGGCTGATCTACGCGCCCGGCCAGCTGGAGCTGGCGCATGGCGGCCACCGCGAGCTGGGCGCGCTGCTGTCGCGCCAGGCTGGCCTGCATGTGCCCGGCTCGCCCACGCCCTTCGAGGCGCTGACCTGGGCCATCACCGGCCAGCAGATCACGGTGGCCGTGGCCGTTTCGCTGCGGCGCAAGCTGATAGCGCTGGCAGGCGAGCCGCTGGCGCAAGGCGGGGGGATGCCAGCGCTGCACGCCTATCCCGATGCACAGCGCGTGGCGGCCTTGGGGCTGGACGCGCTGCGCGGCGCGGGCTTTTCCCAGGCCAAGGCCCAGACCCTGCTGGCCGTGGCCCAGGCCGTTGCCGAGGATAGCTTGCCGCTGGACGACTGGGCTGCACGCAGCGCCGCCGGTCGCTGGGGCGAGGAGGATGTGGCCGCTGCCTCGGCGCAATTGTTGGCGGTCAAGGGCATCGGGCCGTGGACGGTGAACTACACCTTGCTGCGCGGCTATGGCTGGCCCGACGGCAGCCTGCACGGGGATGTGGCGGTGCGCCGGGCCATCGGTCTGCTTACCGGCAGCGACAAGCCCGATGCGCGTGCCGCCAGTGACTGGCTGGAGCAGTTCAAGCCCTGGCGCGCGCTGGTGGCCGCGCATCTCTGGGCCTCGTTGGCCGACAGCGCCTATTGAGAGGGATAGGCGGCATCGCTTCAGAGCGGCGGCGACAGCACCAGCAGCAGCAGGCGTGCGGGTTGGCCCGAGGCGTTGGCCAGCCGGTGCTCGCTGTCCACCACCAGCGTGGCAGTGTCGCCCGCATGCAGCAGCACCTGCTCCTGGGCGGTGAAGACTTCGATGCTGCCTTCGAGCACGTGAAAGACCTCGCGCGTGCCTGCGCGATGGGCCGCGAAATGGCTGGAGACCGCATGCGGCGGAAAGTGGTAATGCACGAGGTTCACACCCGCGCTGGGGCTGGCCAGGGCCAGGCGCTCCACGCCGCTGGCCTCGTCGACAAAGCGCAGGTTCTCGCCGGCGCGCGTGATCTGCGCGCTGGGGGCACTTTGCACCAGCTCGCCCAGCTCGCAGCCCAGACCTTGTGCAATCGCCATGGCATTGCGCAGGCTGGTGGCCAGCAGGCCGCGCTCCACGCGCGACAGCGCGCCCGGCGAAACACCGCTGGCCTGGGCCAGCTGATCCAGTGTGATGCCCAGCTGGGCGCGGCGCGCGCGGACGGCGGCGCCGAAAAGCGCATCCTGCTCCGATGCCTGCGATGCGGTGGTGGAGTTCAAGTCTGGCTCCTTGTCATGGCGTCTGTTCTTGTGTTGAAAATTTTCCTATGAGAAAATAATTTTGCGTATAGGAAATTATTTTTCGAGGATGAATGCAATGTACATGTTTATCAGTGCCTTGCCCGTGGCCACCGTCATCGCCGTCCTGCTGGCGGGCTGGCGCTCGCTGCATGCAGCAGCGCTGGGCGTGGCGGTGGCGCTGCTGGTGATTGCTGCAGCCTTTGCGCAGCCCGCTTCAGCATGGCTGGCCGCGGGCATGCACTGGGCGCCGGTGCTGCTGGAAGTGCTGCTGATCGTGGCAGGCGGGCTGCTGCTGTCCGAGGTGCTGCGCGAGTCGGGAGCGCAGAAGGCCCTGGCCGACTGGCTGCTGGCCAGGGCCGGCAGCGGCACGGGCGCCGTGCTGCTGGTGGTGCATGGCATCACGCCGTTTGCCGAGTCGGTCACCGGCTTTGGCGTGGGCGTGACCATAGGCATACCGCTGCTCGCGCACTTCGGCTTGCCGCCGCGCAAGGTGGTGCTCATCGGCCTGCTGGGCCTTTGTGCCGTGCCCTGGGGCTCCATGGGGCCGGGGACGCTGGTGGCGGCCACCATGGCGGGTCTGCCGTTCAAGGAGCTGGGTCAGGCTTCGGCCCTGGTCAGCGTGATTCCGTTTGTCATCTCCGGCATGGCGGCGGCGACTCTGGCGAGTGCGCCGGGCCGTCGCTGGCCGGCTCTGCTGCAGGGCCTGCTGTCGGGCTTGTCGCTGACGGCGGCCGTGGCTCTGATGAATACCCTGGCAGGCACGGCGCCAGCGGGGGCACTCGGTGCCTTGCTGGTGGTGGGCTGGCATCTGCTGCGCCTGCGCGTGTCGCGAGCGGACGCGGGCAAGCCGCCCCTGAGCGCACCGGGGCGGCGTGCGCTGGCGGCCTATGCGCTGCTGCTGGGTGGCGTGCTGGCGGCCGCAGCGCTGCTGCGTACCCTGGATCTGCCCGCTGCCTGGCATGGGCTGGCTTCGCCGGGACTGTGGCTGCTGGTGGCGGCGGTTTTTTTCACGCGAGGCCGGCCGGCGCGCCCATCGCTGGCAAAGGTCTGGCGCTCCTGGCTGCAGGTGGCGCCGGTCACGGCGCTGTTCATTGTGCTGGGCGTGCTGATGGCGGTTTCGGGCATGGCCGCGCAACTGGCCCAGGCGCTGGCCCGCAGCGGGCCGCTGTATCTGCTGGCCGCACCGTTTGTGGGAGCGCTGGGCGGCTTCGTGACCGGCTCCAATACCGGGGCGAATGCCATGTTCGCGGCCACGCAGGCCGAGATAGCCCATGCGCTGGGCGCGCCGCTGCTGCCATTCATGGCGGTGCACAACGTCAGTGCCTCGCTGCTGCTCATGGCTTCGCCCGGCAAGGTGGAGATGGCGGTGCAGTTGCTGGCGCAGGGGGCTGACCAGCGGCGCTGGGTGCAGCAAAGCGTGCTGATGCTGGACCTGGCCGCCGTGGCGCTGATGGGCGTGCTCAATTGGAGCTGGGCGCGGGCCTGACCGGATGCCGGCCCGCCCCCGGTGCCTGCCTCAGGTCACGGCGTGCACGGTATTGAACTCGGGCCGTTGCCATTCGCCCGATTCCAGCACCTGGCGCAGATGCTCGACGGCGTTCCAGACATCGGCAAAGCCCACATACAGCGGCGTGAAACCGAAACGCAGAATGTCCTTGTGCCTGCCCGTGCCGCCGTCGCCCTTGCGGAAGTCGCCGATCACGCCGCGTGCAATCAGCGCCTGGACAATGGCGTAAGCGCCGCTGCCCTGGCCATTCACGCCCAGGCCTTCTTCCCGGGTCAGGCAGACCTGGGAGCCGCGTGCCACATGCTCGCGCGGTGTCGCCAGACCCAGGCCGTGGCCCTGGCAGCGCTCTTCCACGAGCTGGATGAACAGATCGGTCAGCGCCAGCGATTTCTTGCGTAGCGCGGCCATGCCGCCGAAAGCCTCGGCCTCGGTGTAGATGTCGATGCCGCATTGCAGCACGCTCATGCTGATCATGGGCTGGGTGCCGCAGAGATAGCGCTGGATGCCCTGGGCGGGGTGGTAGTCGGGCACGAACTTGAAGGGCTCGGCGTGGCCGAACCAGCCCGACAGCGGTTGCCAGAAACGGTTGATCAGACGCGGATGCGCCCAGACAAAGGCCGGCGCGCCGGGGCCGCCGTTGAGGTATTTGTAGCTGCAGCCCACGGCGAAGTCGGCATCGGCGCCCTTGAGGTCCACGGGCACGGCACCTGCGCTGTGGCACAGATCCCAGACGCAGAGAATGCCTTTGGCATGGGCGGCGGCCGTGACGGCTGCCATATCGTGCATGGCACCCGTGCGGTAGTTGACATGGGTGAGCATCGAGATCGCCACATCGGTCTGCAGCGCGCCGGCGATTTCCTCGGGCTCGAGCAGCACCAGCTCCAGGCCGTATTCCTGGCAGACGGACTGGGCGATATAGAGATCGGTGGGGAAGTTGCTGCGCTCGCTGATCAGCTTTTTGCGGCCGGGCGCATCTTCGCGGGCGATGCGTGCAGCAGCGCTCAGCACCTTGTAGAGATTGATGGAGGTGGTGTCGGTGAACACCAGCTCGCCCTGGCCCACGCCCAGCCAGGGTGCGAACTGGTTGCCAAGGCGCTCGGGCAGCGTGATCCAGCCCGCCTTGTTCCAGGAGGTGATGAGGTCCTGGCCCCATTCCTGCGTCACCACTTCGGCCGCGCGCGCGGCGGCGGCCTTGGGCTGGGCGCCCAGGGAATTGCCGTCCAGGTAGATCATGCCCTGGGGCAGGGCAAAGCGTTCGCGCAGCGCGCGCAGCGGGTCCTGGGCGTCCAGAGCCTGGCAATCTTGCAAAGTGGTCATTGTCTTCCTTCTCTCATTTTGATAGCTACTGACGATGATTGTGTCTACGCCAGAGCCGGTTCTGATTCAAATATGGCTGGACTCGAATTCGCCCATTGTGTCCGAGACCGGGGCGGCCCCGCTGCCTCGCACCAAGCGCATCAGAGCAGGCTGCGCAACACGGCACGCACCGGCGAGGCATCGGCTTCCGTGAGCTTGAGCGGCAAGGCGATCAGCTCATAGTCGCCTTCGCTCACTGCATCGAGCACCAGGTTCTCGAGCACGCGCAGGCCGCGCTGGCGGATCACCATATGGCTGTCCAGGCTCTTGCTGCTGGCGGGGTCTATGCTGGCAGTGTCTATGCCGATCAGCTTGACGCCGAGGTCGGCCAGCTTTCGCACGGTTTCGGGGGCATAGGCGGCGAGGTCGGCGTCCCAGCCGGTGGGCGCTTTCTCGTAGGTGCGCACCAGCACGCGCGCGGGCAGGCCGGCATCGATGGCGTGCGCTATGTGACGCCATTCGATCAGCGGCCCGCAGCCCATGGCGTGGATCACGCGGCAGGGGCCGAGAAAGGCATCCAGATCGACAACGCCAATGGCCGCGCCCTGCGCATCGTAGTGCAGCGGCGCATCGGCATGCGCGCCCACATGGGGCGAGAGATGAATGGCGCTGACATTGACCGGGCAGCCCGGGCCAATGCTGGCCACCCATTCCTGGCTATAGGGCGTGTCGCCCGGAAACACCGGTGCGGCAGGATGAATGGCAGGAGAAATATCCCAGATCTGGCGTGTCATGGTGTGTATGAATGGGTTCGGTCGCTCTTGATCGATAACAGGCCCGAGTGCGGGACAGCCAGCAAGGGCCGCCCCGCAGCAAAGGCTGTCGTCCCCCTTTGGGGGAAGGCGCGCTAGCGCCTCAGGGGGACACCTTCTTCTTCCTATACCAAAGAGCATAGACCAGTACCAGCACGATCAGAAACGGCACGCCCACCAGCACGGTGGTGTGGAACTCCTTGGTAAACAGCGTGGTGACGATCACGCCCGCCATCAGCAAGGCGCCTACCAGGGTCAGCACGGGAAAGCCCCACATGCGGAACTCCAGCTTCTGGCCCGGATGCTCGCGCTGCCAGCGCGGGCGGAAGAACAGATGGGTCACGAACACCATGAACCAGGCAAACATGGCGCCGAACATGGCGATCGACATCATCAGCTCCAGCGACTGCTCGGGCTTGAGCACGTTGAGCACCATGGCCACGGCCATGCCCAGGCAGGAGACGGCAATCGCGCCCAGCGGCACGCCGCTTTTGCTGAGCTTGCTCAGGCCCTTGGGGGCATAGCCGCCGCGCGAGAGGCTGAACATCATGCGCGAGGTGACGTAGAGCTGGCTGTTCATGGCCGACAGCGAGGCCAGCAACACCACGAAGTTGAGGGCCGCGGCCGCGCCGGGGATCTGCAAAATCTCCATCACCTTGACGAACGGGCTCTTGTCCGTGCCCGCATGGCTCCAGGGTACGACGGCCAGCATCAGTGCCAGCGACAAGAGATAGAACAGCACCAGGCGCAGCACCGTGGTGCGGAAGGCGCGGGTCACGGCCTGCTTGGGGTTCTGGGCTTCGCCGGCCGCAATGGCAATGGATTCCAGGCTCAGATAGCTGAAGATGGCCACGATCACGCCCACCCAGGTGCCCCACCAGCCGTTGGGGAAGAAGCCGCCATCGACAAAGTAGTTGTCGAAACCCACGCCCTCGGGTCGGGTGCCGAAGACCACATAGGCAGCGATCAGGATGAAGGCCACGATGGCAATCACCTTGACCATGGAGAACCAGTACTCGACCTGGCCGAAGGCCTTGACGCTGGTGGCATTGACGGCGGCCAGCAGGACCGAGAACAGCGCCACCCAGATCCATGGGTCCACCGTGGGGAACCAGTAGGCCATGTACTTGCCCACGGCCGTGACCTCCATGCCCACGGCCAGCACCACGGCTCCCCAGTAGGCATAGCGCACCACAAAGCCGGCCAGCGGACTGATGTAGTGCTCGGCGTAGGCGCCGAAGGAGCCCGAGGTGGGGTGGGCCACGGTCATCTCGGCCAGGCATCCCATGAGCAGCAGGCCGATGAAGGCGCCGATGGCGTAGCTGATGAGCACGCTGGGACCGGCAAAGCCGATGGCAAAGGCGCTGCCCATGAAGAGACCGGTACCGATGGCGCCACCGATGGCGATCATGGTCATCTGGGCCGAGTTCAGGTGCTGCTGCAAGCCTGTCTCGCGTTGCTGAATACTGTCAAAGTTGGCCATTGCTGACTTGCGCGTGCGAAAAATCGAAGCGGCAAGTATCCCGCGAATGACCGGCTGCGGCGGCGTGGCGGCGAATGTCCCTGACCCAGCCGGCTTAGCGCTGCGTGCCGGCGTAGTTGCCGGGCGTCAGCGCATGATGGGCCTTGAAGGCGCGCTGCATATGGGCCTGATCGGCAAAGCCCATCTGGTGAGCGACCGAGGCCAGGGGCTCACCCTGGGCCAGCAGGTGGCGCACGCCATTGAGGCGCAGGTTGAGGCGGTAGGCCCCGGGCGTGACGCCGGTGACGGCCCTGAAGCGGCGGATGAAACGGCTGGGGCTCATGCCGCAGCGCAGGGCCAGGGCCTGGACGCTGGTTTCGTCTTCGGGGCTGCGGTGCATGTGTTGCAGCGCAGGCAGGACGGCATCGGGCGGCTGGGGCTCTGGGGCAGGGGAGTCGGCGGCACGGCCCAGCAGCTGCAGGAAATCCGTCAGCGATTGCTCGTGCTGCCGCAGCTGCGCATCCGTGGCGCTGCCGGCAAGCGGCTGGCAGAGACGGTCTGCCCAGCGCGAGATTTCTGGCTTGTGCAGCGCGCGCCGTGCAAAGCGCAGGCCGCCGACGCCGAGCCGCTCATGAACCCAGTCGGCCTGCACGAACAGCATGCGGTAAGACCAGGGCTGCAATGTCTCGGGGTTGCAGGCATGCCAGTGGCCGGGCTCGATCAGCACCACGCTGCCAGCACTCAATGCTTCGGGGCCATCGTCATGCAGAAACAGGGTCTCGCCCTCATCCACGATGCCTATGGAGTACTGCGCGTGCGCATGCAGCCGGTAGCTGTAGCAGGACTGGCGGCTGATGCGCAGCTCGGCCCAGGGCAGGGCCGGGTGGCGGTGGAAATGGTGGCTGGGGGCTGGCATGACGGCCTCATCATGCCAGCATGCTGACCACGCTTGCCACCAGCACCATGGCCAGGGCCTGGTTCAGCCGCCGCTGACGCAGGGGCGTGCTCAGCCATTGGGTCAGTGCATGGCCCAGCGCGGCCCAGCAGCCAACGCCGAGCAGGCAGGCCAGCAAGGAGACGGCGCAAAACAGCAACAATGCAGCAGACAGCGAGACCTGCTGCGCCGCCAGAGGGGCCACAAACATGCCGATGCCCGAAAGCGCCACCAACCAGGCCTTGGGGTTGAGGCTCTGAATGGCAATGCCTTGCACGAACGCTCCGCCTGGACCGGCCGGCAGTGACGAGGGCACGCTTTCCCTGGCTGCCCGGCCATGGGCCCCGGGGGCATTGGCCAGCTGCCAGGCCAGCCAGAGCAGATAGAGAGCACAGACACGCGGCGCCCAGCGCAGCAGCTCGGGCTGCTTGAGCAGCCATTGCCCGCTCTGGCCCATCAGCCAGACGATGACGGCGTAGCTGACGCTGGCTCCCAGTACATAGCAGAAGGCGGCGCCAGCGCGGCCGTTGCCATGGCGCAGGGCCAGCACGTTCACCGGCCCTGGCGTGATGGCGCCGGCGAGTGCAAATCCGGCCATGGCCAGAACAGAAGAAAGCATGGACAAACCTGAAACAAGAGATCGCCAGTCTGAGTCCTTGGCCTTTCCAGGTATTGAACAAAATTGCGCCTTTGCTTGGTTAACAAGTGCAAAACGGTGTCTTTTTCAGACAAGGAGCGAAGCTAACTTGCGTTACGCTTGAATGCTTTCGCGAACCTGACCCCGTCCCATCTTCCATGTCATCCGCAGCAGCTTCTAGCCCATCCCGAGTCTGGCCGGCCGTACGCATGGTGGGGCGTGCCGACATGGGTCGCCAGCGCAGCAATAACGAAGACTCGGTGGGGCTGGAGCCGCAGGCCAGGCCCTGGCCGGTTGCAGTGCTGGCCGACGGCATGGGCGGCTATAACGCGGGCGAGGTGGCCAGCGTCATGGCCGTGGAGCTGATCACGACCAGCGTGCAGCACGGTCCGGCCGCAGATGATTCCATGCTGGCAGCACAGTGCGAGCTGACGGACTCTCTGCACATGGCCAATACGGCCATCTATGCCGCCGCGCAGTCCACGCCCGGCTGCAGCGGCATGGGCACCACGGTGGTGGCCGCCCTGGTGCTGGCGAGCGAAGTGCTGATCGCCCATCTGGGCGACTCCAGGGCCTATGCCTGGCGTGCCGGCCGGCTGCAGCGCCTGACGCGCGACCATTCGCTGGTGCAGCAGGATATCGATGCCGGCCTGATCTCCGAGGCCGATGCCAGGACCTCGCGCTACGGCCATCTGGTGACAAGAGCGCTGGGCGTGATGCCCCAGGTGGAGCCGGAGCTGAGCCACTGGCCGCTGCAGCAGGGTGACCGCATCTTGCTGTGCTCGGACGGCCTGACCGATATGCTGAGCGACGCCAGCCTTGCCTCCCTGTTCGAGGAAAACCTGCCGCTGGAGCGGTTGCAGGAGGCCTTGATCGAGGCGGCCAATGCCGCAGGAGGCAAGGACAATATCGGCGTGGTGCTGATTGAGCAGGGCGCCTGATCCCCGGATCTGACCGGGACTCTTAGATCAGACCGCTTTCCAGCGGAGGCAGCTGATGGCGCTGGCGCACGCGGTTGCAGGCGTCCGAGCCCGCGGCGAACTCCCGGCAAGGGGAGGGGCGCCATTCATAAATGCCGCAGTACGCCTTCTCTCCCACCTTGCCCACCAGAGCTGCACAGCGTGGCCTGGCCCAGTCCGTGCCACGCATGCGGCACGTGTAGTCGGTGACTTCCTCAACCAGCCCTGCGGGGACACTGCCCCCATGCTCCTGGGACTCGTGCACGGAAAAATCGACACGAAAGGACGCACAGCAGGCGCCGCAGCTAAGGCAGGGATGGGTCATGGGAAGGCGGAGTTTTTCCGGTGGGGCGGCGATTTTCGCAGCTGTGCAAATCCTTTGGTTGTGCCGGGCCGCAGATTTGTCAACCGCGCCGTTCAATACCCGCCCAAAAGTCCATGCTGCTGGTGCCAATTCGCCACCGTTGTGCACCAATCGCCTACAGTAAATGGAAAATGAGAATCAAAATCAATTAATAATGCGCTATGAGTTCTTTGCAGTCCCCCTCGGCGAGGTCTGAGGCAGTGTCAGTTACTTCGTCCATGAATGCTCTTTCTGTTCAAGCGTCTGAATCCGGCGTGCCATCTTCCAGCGCTGCCGCCACGGCCACCGGGCCCATCATGGGCCTGGATCAGCTGGTGGTGAATCAGCCGGCCCGGGTGGTGGATCTGGCTTCCTCCGAAGGCGAGGATGAAAGCCTGTTGCTCAGACTCATGGAAATCGGCTTTCTGCCCGGCGAGTCCGTGCGCGTCGTTGCCACCGGCTTTCCCGGCCCCGACCCACTGGCCGTGCGCATAGGCCAGGCGACGTTTGCGCTGCGCCGCCACGAGGCGTCGCAGGTGCTGGTGCAGCTGGAGGCCGCAGCATGAACGCGCGCGAATCCCAGATCACCATGATGAGCCCTCAAGCTGCGGAGCAGGCGCCCCTGCGTGCCGCGCTGCTGGGCAACCCGAATTGCGGCAAGACGGCGCTGTTCAATCTGCTGACCGGCGCGCGCCAGAAGGTGGCCAACTACGCGGGCGTGACCGTGGAGCGCAAGGAAGGCTGGCTGAGCACGCCCGGCAAGCGCCGCGTGCGCGTGCTGGACCTGCCCGGCACCTACAGCCTCGATGCGCACAGCGAGGACGAGCGCATCACGCGCGACATCGTCAAGGGCCAGCATCCGCGCGAAGCGCCGCCCGAGCTGCTGGTCTGCGTGACCGATGCCACCCATCTGCGCCTGAACCTGCGTCTGGTGCTGGAAGCGCGCGCCCTGGGCCTACCCATGGTGGTGGTGCTCAATATGAGCGATATGGCGCGTCGCCAGGGCCTGGTCATCGACAAGGCCAGGCTCAGCGAGCTGCTGGGCGTGCCCGTGGTGGAGAGCGTGGGCGTGCATCTGTCCGGCGCCAAGGATTTGCTGGCCTGGCTGGACAGCGATCAGGCCAGGCAGCTCAAGGCGCCGACGCTCGAAGGCCAGTTCAAGCCCGTGACGGGCAGCAATTCGCGCGCCCAGCTGCTGGCCCTGCACCAGCAGGTAGCCGAGATCATGCGCCAGACCGTGCAGGAGCCCGCGGCTCCCACGCAGCGTGACGATCGCATCGACTCCGTGGTGCTGCACCCGCTGTGGGGCACGCTGCTGCTGGTGGTGACGCTGTTCCTGATGTTCCAGGCCGTGTTCAGCTGGGCCGAGCCCCTGATGGACGGCATCGAAGGCCTGGTCAGCGACTTCGGCCAGTGGGTGCATGGCGTGATGCCCGATGGCGTGCTGCGCAGCCTGCTGGTGGACGGCGTGATTGCCGGCACAGGCTCGGTGGTGGTCTTTTTGCCGCAGATCCTGATTCTGTTCTTCTTCATCCTGGTGCTGGAAGACTCGGGCTATCTGCCGCGCGCCGCCTTTTTGCTGGACCGTATCATGGGCAGCGTGGGCCTGTCCGGACGCTCCTTCATCCCGTTGCTGTCCAGCTTTGCCTGTGCCGTGCCCGGCATCATGGCCACGCGTTCGATCTCCAGCTGGCGCGACCGTCTGCTGACCATCATGATCGCGCCGCTGATGACCTGCTCGGCACGCCTGCCCGTCTACACGTTGCTGATCGGAGCCTTCATCCCAGAGCAGACCGTGGCCGGCTTCTTCAATCTGCAGGGCCTGGTGCTGTTTGCCCTCTATGTGGGCGGCATCGTCAGTGCCATGGCCGTGGCCTGGGTGGGCAAGCTGGCCACCAAGGTCAAGACCCGCACGCCGCTGCTGATGGAACTGCCTTCCTACCGCATCCCCAGCCTGCGCAGCCTGGTGCTGGGCCTGTACGAGCGGGCCATGATCTTCCTGCGTCGCGTCGGCGGCATCATCCTGACCGTCAGCATCGTGCTGTGGTTCCTCTCCAGCTACCCAGGTGCTCCCGAGGGCGTGACCGAAGGCGCGATTCGCTACAGCTTCGCGGGCCAGATCGGCCGTGCGCTGGAAGTGGTGCTGGCACCCATCGGCTTCAACTGGCAGATCGCCATTGCGCTGGTGCCCGGCATGGCCGCACGCGAGGTGGCCGTGGGGGCGCTCGGTACGGTGTATGCGCTGTCGGCCGTGGGCGATGACGCCATGGCCCAGCAGCTGAGCCCGCTGATCGCCAGCAGCTGGTCGATGGCGACCGCGCTGTCGCTGCTGGTCTGGTTTGTGTTTGCGCCCCAGTGCATCTCCACGCTGGCCATGGTCAAGCGCGAAACCAATGGCTGGCGCTATCCGCTGCTGATGGCCGGCTATCTGTTTGCTCTGGCCTATCTGGCCAGCTTTGTGACCTATCGCGTCGCCGTGGCCCTGGGCTGGGGCTGAGAAAGGATTGTCTATGTGGCAGGAACTGATAGTGGGCGCCATCGTGCTGGTGGCCGCCGTGTCGCTGGCCTGGCGTTTCATGCCCGCCGGTCTGCGCAGCAAGCTGACTCGGGTTCATCCTTCGCTGGCGCCGGCGGGCAAGAGCGGCAGCTGCGGCGGTTGCAGCGCCTGTGGTGGCGACAGCTGCTCGGATACCCGCAAGGCCTGAACACAGACGAAGCCAGACCGCATCAGCTAAAAATATAGCTGCCTGCGATTGTCATCTATGCATTTCAGATGCTTTTATATCTGAAGTCATTGATTGGCAAGCGCAGGCAGCTTTTTATTTGATAGCAATAGTGCTTTCCGGTTTGTCGAAAGCTCAGGCGGCTTCCAGCCAGGGCTGGACTTCTTCCTCGCTCAGTGCCGACAGGCCGAACTTCTCGCGTGTGTCATGGCAGCCGTAGGAGGCAAACGGAAAGTCGCGGCAGGGGCGCGAGCGCTGCTCGTAAATGCCGCAGCCTATGCAGCCAGCGCCGACCTCGGGCAGCTCGCGCAGCGCCACGCAGCGCACCGGGTGGCGCTCCGTGCCGTTCATGCGTGCGCGATTGCCTTTACCGGGCACTTCATGGGCAAGCTCATCGGGGACGGTGCCGCCCATGGATTGCAGCTCGTAAATGGAAAACTCAACGCGGTAGTTCTGGCAGCAGGCGCCACAGCTCAGGCAGGGGTGGACGGATTCGGACATCGGGTTTCTTCAAGGGTTCAGGCATCGGGGTCGCGCCGTCCTCCTTGGGCAAGGACGGCTTTTTGAGGTCTGGAGGAGAAGCCGGCACGCAGGGCGGCCTCCGGCTTCCGGTGCCTGGGCCACTAGGTATGGCCTTGAAGAAACTTCAGATAGAAGGTGTGGATGCGTACATAAAGCGCACGCACGCGCGCGGCAAAGGATTTGCGCGGGCCGAAGAAGGAAGGCACGCGCGTGTGGCGTGCCATATGCGGCTGGCGCAGCGCCAGCAGGCCGCCGCGCTGGCCGTAGCGGGCGTCGCCCTGGGTGGGGCGCAGCGGAAACAGAAACACCGCCAGCTGGCGCAGGGCCCGCTGGCGGTGTGGGGATGTGATGTGGCTCAGGTGCATGGGTGTGGTGGTATGCAGATGAGCCCGGACGTGCCGAATCAGCCTGGCTGGCGGCCCAGCAGCAGGTACTCCATGAGCGCCTTTTGCACATGCATGCGATTCTCCGCCTCGTCCCAGACCACGGATTGGGGACCGTCTATGACTTCGGCTTCCACTTCCTCGCCGCGGTGGGCGGGCAGGCAGTGCATGAACAGGGCATCGGCCTTGGCCGAGGCCATCATCTCGGCATCCACGCACCAGTCGGCAAAAGCCTTCTTGCGCGCTTCGTTCTCGGCCTCGTAGCCCATGCTGGTCCAGACATCGGTGGTGACCAGATCGGCGCCCTTGCAGGCTTCGAGAGGGTCCTTGAACACCTTGTAGCAGCCGGGGTTGACGGGCTTGCCGTTGAAGGCCAGCTGCTCGTCCACCTCGTAGCCGCCGGGTGTGCTGACATGGACTGTGAAGCCCAGCAGATCGGCGGCCTGCAGCCAGGTGTTGGCCATGTTGTTGCCGTCGCCCACCCAGGCCACTACCTTGCCCTTGATCGAGCCGCGGTGCTCGATGAAGGTGAAGATGTCGGCCAAGATCTGGCAGGGGTGGAACTCGTTGGTCAGTCCGTTGATGACGGGCACGCGCGAGTACTGGGCAAAGCGCTCGATCTTGTCCTGACCGAAGGTGCGGATCATGACCAGATCGGTCATGCGGCTGATGACGCGTGCGCTGTCCTCGATGGGCTCGGAGCGGCCCAGCTGGCTGTCGCCCGTGGTCAGATGCACCACGGAGCCGCCGAGCTGGTACATACCGGCCTCGAAGCTGACGCGGGTGCGCGTGCTGGCCTTCTCGAAGATCATGGCCATGGTGCGGTCGGTCAGCGTGTGGTGCTTTTCGTAGCCCTTGAACTTTTTCTTGATCAGGGCTGCACGTTCCAGCAGGTAGTCGTATTCATCTGCCGTGAAGTCGCTAAATTGCAGGTAATGCTTCATGCGGAATTCCTTGGAGGATCAGGCAGCCAGAATAGCTTGAACCAGGGGCTTGAGCCTGGCGACGATTTCGTCGGCTTCGGCCTTGCTCAGGATCAGCGGCGGCACCAGGCGAATCACGGTGTCGGCGGTCACGCTCAGCAGCAGGCCGGCTTCTGCGGCCTGGCCAATCAGCTCGCCACAGGGCTTGGTCAGCTCCACGCCAATCATCAGGCCCTGGCCGCGCACTTCGACGAAGCCTTCGAGGCTGCCCAGTTCAGCCTGCAGTTTAGCTTTCAGATATTCACCCACTTCAGTGGTATGAGTCAGCAGGCCGTCTTCCTCCATGATGCGGATGGTTTCCACCCCGGCGCGCATGGACAGAGGGTTGCCGCCAAAGGTGGAGCCATGGTTGCCTGCCTTGAGCACTTCGGCAGCTGCTTTGTGCGCCACTACGGCGCCCACGGGCACGCCAGAGCCCAGTCCCTTGGCCAGGGTCATCACATCGGGCGTAATGCCGGCCCACTGGTGGGCAAACCATTTGCCGGTGCGGCCCATGCCGGCCTGCACCTCGTCCATGATCAGCAGCCAGCCCTTGGCATCGCACAGCTCGCGCACCTTCTTGAGATAGTCGGCGCGCATGGGGTGCAGACCGCCTTCGCCCTGGATGGGCTCCATCATGATGGCGACGATGTTGGGATTGCCTTCGGTCGCGTCGATCAGGGCTTCGTAATCATTGGGTGCGATGCGGGTGAAGCCAGCGAGCAGATCGCCAAAGCCGTTGCGTACCTTGGGGTTGGCCGTGGCGCTCATGGTGGCGATGGAGCGGCCGTGGAAAGCATGGTCATAGACCACGATTTCGGGCTTGGCAATGCCCTTGTCCACGCCGTATTTGCGGGCGATCTTGATCGCGGCCTCGTTGGCTTCCAGGCCGGTGTTGCAGAAGAACACATTGGTCATGCCCGAGCGCTCGGTCAGCAGCTTGGCCAGGGTTTCCTGGCCGGGCACATGGTAGTAGTTGCTGGTGTGGATCAGCTTGGCCACCTGCTCTTGCAGGGCAGGCACCAGCTTGGGGTGGTTGTGCCCCAGGGTGTTGACGGCAATGCCGCCCAGCGCGTCCAGGTATTCCTTGCCGTTCACGTCCCAAACGCGGCAGCCCTGGCCGCGCTCCAGCGCGATGGGTACGCGGCCGTAAGTGGGCATAACGTGGGGCGAAGCTGCCTCGATGAAAGCGGTCATTGCAAGAATCTCCTGAGAAGGAAGGTCAACGGTGCACGGCGGCACCTGAAAAATGAGAGCTTTGATTCTAGAGTGCCCGGATAACCCCAACATTGCGGATTGCGCATCGCTGCCATGCAATCAACCTACGCCATTGTGGGGTTGACAGCATGGCTCTTATACAAGAGTTAGAATGCTTGTTTAGGCATGTTGGCGGGGATCCCGCCTGGTTGCCGGATCTTTTTGGCGAATATTTGATGGTTACCCCTTCCAGCAAAGAACTGTTCATCATGGGTATGACCCATGCCGGAAAAACCTTTCGACCCAGCGACTGGGCCGAGCGCTTGGCCGGGGTCATGAGTCAGTTTCGCCCTGGTGGTGCCTGCGCCGGGAGCCATCTGAGCTACTCTCCCTGGTGCGTGCCTACGGTGATGAACGGCACCAAATGCGTGGTCATCAACCGGGATCTGCGCGACTACGAACCCATGGCATGGGACTTCTGCCTGAATTTCGCCAAGGACAACGATCTGCAAGTTGCCGAGGCCTGCCTGCTGCCAGACGAGCTGCCAGCCGGCAAGAAGTGATTTTTCAGGTGCCCAGAGGCGCCGCGCAAACGACAAAGGCTTCCACGGGAAGCTTTTTTTGTATCTGTGCGCTGCGGGTCTAGCTCTGCGCTGTCGTGCTGTCCAGCAGCCGTGACCGGCGCCACGGGCCCCAGCGGTAGTAGGCGATGGACAGCAGCATGGATGCCAGCGCGCTGAGCGGAAAGCTCCACCACAGCGCATCCTGCCCCCACAGCGGCTGCAGACCCCAGGCCAGGGGCAGGCGCAGCCCCCACAGCGTCAGGGCCAGGATGGCCAGGGGCGCCAGCACCGCGCCCGTGGAGCGCACCACGCCGGCCAGCACGCTGCTCACGCCCAGCAGCATGAACGAGCCCAGCACGATGCGGTTGAGATGGCGTGCAGGCTCCAGGGCCGTGCTGCCCTCGGGCAGGAACAGGGCCAGCACGGATCGGTCGCAGGCCAGAATCAGGGCCACGCAGGCGCCGGTCAGCAACAGGTGGCAGGCTACGCCGGCACGCGCCGTACGCGCCACGCGCGGCCAGTGACCGGCGCCCACGTTCTGGGCGGCGATGGTGGTGCAGGCCGAGGCCACGGCAATGGCCGGCATCTGGACATAGGCCCACAGCTGCAGGGCTGCGCCGTAGGCGGCCGAAACCTGGGCGCCATGGGTGTTGATCAGGGCCAGCATCAGCACCAGGGAGAGTGAGACCAGCAGCATCTGCAGGCCCATGGGCAGGCCCTTGATGACCAGGCAGCGCAGCAGCTCAGGCACAGGCCGCCAATGGCGGCGCTGGCGCCAGCCTATCCACAGCGGCAGGCGCTGCCAGCGCAGCCAGGCCAGCAGGCCCGCAAGGCCGAGGCTGTTGGCCACCAGAGTGGCCAGGGCCGAGCCCGCCATGCCAAGGCCTGGCAGGGGGCCGGCGCCGAAAATGAACAAGGGGTTGAGCAGGGCATCGCCCAGGGCCACGCCCAGCAGGGCCACGAAAGGCGTGCGACTGTCGCCTGTGCCGCGCAGCACGGCGGCCACGAAGATCAGCAGCAGCATGGGCGGCAGCGCGAGAAAGAGCACGCGCAGATAGTCCACGGCCAGTGCGGCGGTGGCAGGCTCGGCCCCCATGATGCCCAGCATAGGGGCGGCCAGCGGCCAGCCCAGGGTGGCCATCAGCAGGGACATGCCCAGAAACAGGCTGGCACTGGTGCCTGTGATGCGGCGGGCCAGGGCCCAGCGGCCCGCGCCCACGGCCTGAGCCACCAGCAGATTGGCGGCCTGGCTGATGCCGAAGACCAGAGCAATCAGCGCAAACAGCAGATTGTTGGCATGCACGGCTGCAGACAGCGCACTCTCGCCCAGATGGCGTCCGATCCAGAAGGCATTGATCGAGGTATTGAGCGACTGCAGCACATAGCTGCCCCACAAAGGCAGGGAAAAACGCAGCAGGGCGCGGCCTATCGGTGCGTGAGTCAGTGGCTGGTGCATGGGGAAAAGGAAGTTGCAGAGCACCAAGCGGAGGGACTCTGCAAGAAAAAACCCCGCGCGGCACAGGCCGGCGGGGCGGGCACCAGCGGGGCCGGTGCGGGGAAGGCTGGGCTTAGAGCGCCTGCATTTCCTTGTTCAGCTGGGTGGGGTTCTGGGGAGCGGCAGCAGGCGCGGGAGCCGCTTCGACCTTTTTGCCCAGATCGGCAGGAACATCCACATAGGGCAGCTTCAGGGCCGAGCTGGTCATGCGGCGGATCTCGTTGGTATAGGCGGCATCCTCGTTGATCTTGCGGCCGTAGGAGGGCACGATCTGCTGGATGTGAGCCTTCCACTCGGTGCTGGCCATCTGCTCGGGGAAGGACTTCTTGAGCAGGTTCAGCATGATGTGGGGAGCGGTCGAGGCGCCGGGCGAGGCACCCAGCAGGGCGGCAATGCTGCCGTCTTCCGAGCCCACGATTTCGGTACCGAACTGCAGCACGGCGCCTTTTTCAGGGTCGCGCTTGATGATTTGCACGCGTTGGCCGGCGGTGACCAGCTTCCAGTCCTCGCGCTTGGCTTCGGGGAAGTACTGGGCCAGCACGGCCTGACGGTCGGCGTCGGTCAGCTCGGCCTGCTGCATCAGGTACTGGACCAGGTCCAGGTTGTGGATGCCCACGCGCAGCATGCCCATCAGATTGTCATGGGTGACCGAGGAGAACAGGTCCCACCAGGAGCCGTTCTTGAGGAACTTGGTGGTGGCCAGTGCAAAGGGGCCAAACAGCACCACGGGCTTGCCGTCGAGCTGGCGGGCGTCCAGATGGGGCACGGACATGGGAGGCGAGCCGGTGGAGGCAATGCCGTAGGCCTTGACGTCGTGGCGCTTGGCCAGCTCGGGGTTCTCGATGGCCAGGAACTGGCCGCCCACGGGGAAGCCGGCGTAGTTCTTGGATTCGGGGATGCCCGAGGCCTGCAGCAGCTTGAGTGCGGCACCGCCGGCACCGACGAAGACGAACTTGGCCTTGACAGTCTTTTCCTGGCCGCCCTTGGCCAGATCGGCCACGGTCACGTTCCAGGTCTTGTCGGCGTTCTGGCGCAGGGCCGTGACTTCGCTTTGCAGGTGCAGCTGGAAGTTGGGGCCCTTCTGGAGCGAGGCCATCAGCTGCTCGGTCCAGACGCCATGGTTCACGTCGGTGCCCAGGGGCATATAGGTGGCGGCGATCTTCTGGGCCGGGTCACGGCCTTCGATCATCAGCGGGGCCCACTTCTTGATCTGTGCCTGGTCTTCGGAGTACTCCATGCCGTAGAACAGGGGGTTCTGGACGAGGGCTTGCTGGCGCTTCTTGAGGAAGGCGATGTTGTCATCACCCCAGACGAAGCTCATATGGGGCGTGGCGTTCACGAAAGTCTCGGGCGACTGCAGGTGGCCGCGGCCGACCTGGTGGGCCCAGAACTGGCGCGTCACCTCGAACTGCTCGGCAATGCTCACGGCACGCTTTGTTTCCACGCTGCCGTCGGGCAGCTGGGGCGTGTAGTTGAGCTCGGCAAAGCCGGAGTGGCCGGTGCCGGCGTTGTTCCAGCCGTTGGAGCTTTCCAGGGCCACGCCGTCCAGGCGTTCGAAGACCTCGATCTTCCAGTCGGGCTGCAGTTCCTGCAGATAGGTGGCCAGCGTCGTGCTCATCACGCCGGCGCCTACCATCACCACATCGACGGGCTGCTCGTTCTCGGCCTTGGGCACGGAGCGAGGGAATATTGGCCAAAACAAAAATAACAGCGCGGCCAGGACCAGGGCCGCGACGGCTCCCAGTCCTGCTTTGATCGACTTTTTCATGACTTTTTCTAGACTTGACTATCAAAAAAGCCTGCGGGTAGGCGGCAGGCTTTTTGCGAAGATACGGGGCAAGTCCTATAAAAGACATGAGACTCCCCGACCTGGGGATTGTCCTAGGGAAGTCAAAATCTGACGCTAATCAATTCGTATTAGGGCGCTTTGTGCTAGGCGTGAGGCGCGTCTGTGGATGCCTTGATGAGGCAGCCATGTCGGGTACAGGCAACAAAAAAACCGCCCTGAGGCGGTTTTGATGTTTTTGCTGACAGCGCACCCGTTACAAACGGCAGATGACCGAAGTCATCCGTGCTTGAGGGAGGCTGGTATTAAGCAGCCAGAGCCAGGGTCTTGACCTTGGCGGACAGGCGGCTCTTGTCGCGAGCTGCCTTGTTCTTGTGGAAGATGCCCTTGTCAGCGATCGCGTCGATCACGGACTGAGCCTTGGCAAACAGTTCAGCTGCCTTGGTCTTGTCGCCGGCCACAACAGCCTTCTCGACATTCTTGACAGCAGTACGGTACTTGGAACGCAGCGAAGTGTTCGCAGCGTTCAGCTTGACGTTCTGGCGGGCGCGCTTGCGGCCAGAAGCCAGGCGGGGGTTCTTTTTGGCTTTAGTTGCCATGATTTATTTCCTTGTGTGTCTGAGGATGATGTCAGCAAAACAGTGGATTCTAGCATACCCCCTGAGCGGCTGCGCCGCTTCCCCCCCAAAGGGGGACGACAGCTTCGCTGCGAGGCGGCTCTTGCTCGCTGTCCTGGTGTGAGGGTGTGCCTGGTCGAAGAGTGTGGTTTGCTACAGAGTGCAAGGCACCGCGATCTGTGCAAGCAGCGGCTGGCGTGAACGCATACACTTCGCTGCGTGTCACTGTTCAAAGCCGCCTCCACCGTATCCCTGATGACGCTGGCCTCCCGTGTTTCGGGGCTGGTTCGCGATCTGCTCATGGCCTCCATGTTTGGAGCCAATGCCCTCACAGACGCGTTCAATGTCGCCTTCAGAATTCCCAACCTGTTCCGGCGCCTGTTCGCCGAAGGGGCTTTCAGCCAGGCCTTTGTGCCGGTGCTGGCCGCCAGCAAGACCCGGGATGGCGAGGAGGCCACGCGCCACCTGATCAGCCATGTCGCAACCATGCTGTTCTGGGCTCTGCTGGTGGTCTGCGTCTTGGGCGTGATCGGCGCGCCGCTGCTGGTCTGGCTGCTGGCCAGCGGCATGCGCCAGTCACCCGACGGCTATCACGCAGCCGTGGTGATGACGCGCTGGATGTTTCCCTATATCGGCTTTATGTCGCTGGTGGCTCTGTCGGCAGGCATTCTCAATACCTGGAAGAAGTTCGCGGTGTCGGCAGCCACGCCCGTGCTGCTCAATATCAGCATGATAGTGGCGGCTCTGCTGGGAGCCCCCTGGTTCGAGAAGCAGGGCATAGAACCCATCTATGCCATGGCTGGCGGCGTGATGCTGGGCGGCGTGCTGCAACTGGCGGTGCAGATTCCTGCGTTGCGCTCCATGGGGCTGATGCCGCGGATCGGCTTCTCGTACCCAGCCATTCGCGCAGCCTGGGACGAGGCGGGTGTGCGTCGCATCCTGGCACTGATGGGGCCGGCGCTGCTGGGGGTAGGGGTGGCCCAGGTCTCATTGATGATCAACACCCAGATAGCTTCCTATATGGCGCCCGGAAGCGTGACCTGGTTGTTCTATGCCGACCGTCTGATGGAGTTTCCCACGGCCTTGCTGGGCGTGGCTCTGGGGGTGGTGCTGACGCCGCAGCTGGCTTCAGCCAAGGCGGCAGGTGATGGCGAGCGCTATTCCAATATGCTGGACTGGGGTCTGCGCCTGGTTGTGCTGCTGGCCGTGCCCTGCGCCGTGGGGCTGCTGACCTTTGCCACGCCGCTGGTGGCCACGCTATTCCATCGCGGTGCCCTGCATGACAGCGATGTGGGGCAGATTGCCCTGGCGCTGATGGGCTACGGCGCCGGCCTGCTGGGCCTGGTGGCCATCAAGGTGCTGGCGCCCGGCTATTACGCCAGCCAGGACATCCGCACACCCGTGAAGATCGCAATCGTGGTGCTGGTGATTACGCAGTTGCTCAATCTGGTGCTGGTGCCCTGGCTCAAGCACACCGGGCTGGCCCTGTCCATCGGTCTGGCTGCACTGGTCAACGCGAGCTGGCTGCTCACGGGTTTGTTGCGTCGCGGTACCTACAAGCCCAGGCCGGGCTGGTTGAAGTTCATCGTGCAGGTGATTGCGGCCAGTGCCTTGCTGGCGGTGCTGTTGCTCTGGGGCAGTCAGCAC
This sequence comes from Comamonas sp. A23, assembly GCF_004522605.1. Taxonomy (NCBI): domain Bacteria; kingdom Pseudomonadati; phylum Pseudomonadota; class Betaproteobacteria; order Burkholderiales; family Comamonadaceae; genus Comamonas; species Comamonas sp. A23. The sequence continues at coordinate 201,184 of NZ_RSDT01000007.1, read as the reverse complement.
TTCGACTGGGTGGGCTTGCGCAGCAATGGCTTGCTGCGCGCAGGTCTGCTGGCTGCCATGATGGTTGGTGCTGCCGTGCTTTACTTTGGCGTGCTGATGCTGTCGGGCCTGAATCTGCGTCAATTGCTGCGCCGTTAAAGCTTGAGCTGCTCATGGAAAAGTGAGCGGTCAGCGCAGGTTTTACAGGCGTATCAAGGGGATTTCGCTTGCATGACCTGCCAAGGCGGCTTACAAATCAGCCTATGAGCTGGACGATAGACGAGTACCCCACGGCCCTGCAGTATTTTGCGTCTTTGGTGCAGAGTGATGAAAACTTTGCCTTGATGGAAGCCGCCATCAGCATTGCTCAGGATGCAGAACCTGATCTTGACCTGCAGGCCGTGCTGGCCGAGCTGGACAGGCTGCAAGTGCGTTTGGTGCAGCGTCTGGCCGGCGAGGAGGACGGTTTGCGCAAGCTCGGTGCGCTCAACAAGTTCTTCTATGGCGAGCTGGGCTTTGCCGGCAACCTCAACAACTATTACGACCCTGCCAACAGCTACATCCACCATGTGCTGCAGACAAGGCGCGGCATTCCCATCAGCGTGGCACTGGTCTGGCTGGAGCTGGCTGCCGGCATCGGTCTGACGGTGGAGGGCATAGGCTTTCCAGGGCATTTTCTGGTCAAGGTCATGCTGCCGCAGGGGCAGGTGGTGCAGGATCCGTTGACAGGCGACTCCTACTCCGCAAGCGCCTTGGCAGAGCGCCTGCAGCCGTTTCTCGATCAGGCCGGCATTTCACCCGATGATGCGCCGCCGCTGGGGCTGTATCTGCAGGCCGCTCATCCGCGAGATGTCGTGGCGCGCATGCTGCGCAATCTGCAGGAGATTCATCAGGTCCAGAAAGACTGGCCCATGCTGGTGGCCGTGCTCAATCGCCTGATCCTGCTGCAGCCTGGCCGCGAGGAGCTGTTCCGGGACCGCGGCATGGCGTATGCCCAATGGGGAGTGATTGAAAGAGCGCTATCGGATCTGGAGCGTTATGCGCCTGCCGCACAAGGGCAGGAGGCCGATTACATCGCCAAAACCATTGCCCGGCTGCGCCGCGCAGGTTGAGCGTCTTGGTGGCAAGCAGCTTGCTTACACCAGTTGTGCGGCTTCCAGCTCTTTCTTGAGATAGGCATAGAACAGCGGCGCTGCCACCAGGCCTGCTGGGCCGAAGACGGACTCGGCCACAAACATCACGGCCAGCAGCTCCCATACGCCCATATGCGTGCGTGTTCCCACCACCTTGGCGTTGATCACGTATTCAGCCTTGTGAATCAGGATCAGAAAGCCCAGGCAGGCAGCAGCAGCTATGGGTGATACGGACAGGCCGACCAGTGTCAGCACGGCATTGCACAGCAAGTTGCCGACGATGGGGATCAGCCCGGCGATGAAAGTCAGCGTGATCAGCGCGGGGGTGTAAGGTAGTTGCAGCTTCCAGATCGGCAATATGGCCAACAGGAAGACGGACGTCAGCAGCGTGTTGAAGGCTGCAATCCAGAACTGGGCGGCCACGATCTGCTTGAAGGCCAGGGCAAAGTGACCGATGCGCTGCTGTAGGGCCTGCACCAGCGGCGGGTGACGCGTGGCGATGGGGCGAACGGCTGCCAGCGCGCCGATGATCAGGCCCACATAGGCATAGAGCAAGCCAGTGAGCCAGGCTCGGCCTGCAGTGGCTAGCACACCGGCCTTGGCGGCCAGATAGCCGGCCAGCTTGCTTTGAATTTCCTGAGCGCCGTCAGGCAATTGGTCGGCAATGTCCGAAGGCAGTTTTTCTCGCAGCTCAAGCACCGTGGCCGCCAGATAGTCCAGCAGTTCCTTGTACTGGGCGGGGGCTTCGGTGATATAGGTCCGGGTCTGGGAGAGTGCGCCGCTGAGCAGGGCCAGCGGTGCCAGAATCACGATGGTGGTGGCAACCACCTGGGCCCAGCGTGGCAGCTGGTTGCTGGCAAAGGCGCGAGGGTTGGCGCGTGACAGCAGGCGCGACAGCGAGCGAGTAAGCATGAAGCCTACGCACACACACAGCAGGCCGGGGAGTATTCCCTGATGCATGACGAGCAGCAATGCTGCTCCCATCAATATGTAACTGGCCAGTATGACCTTGGGCGAAGGGCCCGGTTGCGTAGTGATGGGGGCGGGCAAATGCTGCGTCATTCAGGCTCGGGGTAGAGGGGCTGTGATGAAGATCTGCTTAGCGCACTTCAACGGGCTTGCCGGAGCCGATTTCCGTGATGGCGCCGATGCTGTAGACCTTCTCGCCCAGCTCGGCCAGTGTGGCTGCCGTGGCTTCTGCGTCTTCAGCGGCAACCACCACCACCATGCCGATACCGTTGTTGAACGTGCGGTTCATCTCGATGTCGTCAATGCCGGCGGTCTTTTGCAGCCAGGCGAACAGCTCGGTCTGGGGCCAGCTGCCGGCCTTGAGATGGGCTGCGGTGCCTTCGGGCAGCACGCGGGGAATGTTCTCCAGCAGGCCGCCGCCCGTGATGTGGGCCAGGGCCTTGATGGGGTGCTTGTCCAGTGCGGCCAGCACGTTCTTCACATACAGACGGGTGGGCTCCATGATGGCTGCCTTGAAGGGCTTGCCGTCCAGAGTCGCGGGCACGCTGCCCTGGGCTTCGGCGCGCTCGATGCACTTGCGCACCAGCGAGAAACCGTTGGAGTGCACGCCGTGCGAGGCCAGACCCAGCACCACATCGCCGGGCTTGACGTTCTGACCGCTGAGGATCTTGGACTTTTCGACCGCACCGACGGCAAAGCCGGCCAGATCGTATTCGCCATCGGGGTACATGCCGGGCATTTCAGCGGTTTCTCCACCGATCAGTGCGCAGCCGGACAGCTCGCAACCCTTGGCGATACCGCCCACCACGGCAGCGGCCGTGTCCACATGCAGCTTGCCGCAGGCGAAATAGTCGAGGAAGAACAGGGGCTCGGCGCCCTGCACCAGCACATCGTTCACGCTCATGGCCACCAGGTCGATGCCCACGGTGTCGTGCATATTCCACTCGAAGGCCAGCTTGAGCTTGGTGCCCACGCCGTCGGTGCCGGACACCAGAACGGGTTCCTTGTAGCGCTTGGGCACTTCGAACAGGGCGCCGAAGCCGCCGATGCCGGCCATCACGCCTTCGCGCATGGTTTTCTTGGCCAGGGGCTTGATGCGTTCGACCAGGGCGTCGCCTGCGTCGATGTCAACACCGGCGTCTTTGTAGGAAATGGGGGTAGAGGAGGATGCGGAAGAGCTCATCGATGGATCCGGTGCGGGGGCGCCCTGCTGGGCGGAAACCCCGGGATTCTACGGCGCTTGCCCGTGCAGCGGGGGCGCCCGGACATGCGTCAAAGGGTTTTGCTGGAGCATTCATGGCCTGACTACAACAACGGCAGTAGGCAAAATCAGCCCGAAGCCGCTCGGGGGCTGCGAGTGCAGACTAAAATTGGTGCTTTTGTTACCGAGTGATCACGCTAGGGCATATTGCAGGGCCTGATCTAAGTGCGCGTCCGGGCCTTTGTATCTTCCACCATTGATGCTGATGAATCTCCTGCCAGATTTCGCCGCATGGGCTGTTGAATGCCCAGGAAAGGGGGCGCTGCGCGTATGTCGCAGATGAAGCAGCTGGCTCTGGATATCAGCATGGCGCCCGGCCCGACGCTCGCGCGTTTCTTCGTCGGCCCCAATGCTGCGTTGATCGATCACCTGCGTCACTGGGTGGGCGATGGCCAGCTGCAGCAGTCGCGCACGCCGGTGCCCACCTATCTCTGGGGAGAGGCCGGGTCCGGCAAGAGTCATTTGCTCAAGGCGGTGCGTGAAGCCCTGCGCGAGCAAGGAGCCATGGTGGGCTGGATGGATGCATCCACACCGTTCCCGCCTGAGTTCGACGAACGCTGGGCCGCCGTGCTAATGGACGATGTGGATATCTACACCCCGTTCCAGCAGGCGCGTGCCTTCAACTGGTTTGTGAATGCCACCAGCCCTGCCACCGGCCTGCCGCGCTGGGTGCTGGCTGCGGGCCAGCTGCCAGTCGCCGATCTCAAGATGCGCGAGGACTTGCGCACCCGCCTTGGCTGGGGTCATGTCTATCAGCTGCATCTGCTCGACGAGTCGGCACGGCGTGCCGTGCTGCGTCAGGAAGCCGATGCCCGTGGCGTGTTTCTGAGCGACGAAGTGATGGATTACATGCTCAGGCGCTTTTCGCGCGATCTGGGCTCGCTGATGCAGCTGCTGGACATGCTGGACGGTTTTGCCTTGCGCAACAAGCGCGCCATCACCATCCCGCTGCTCAAGACCATGCTGGAAACCGAGTGAGGCCTGTGCTCACGCTCCCCGCTTTGGCCATGCCACAGCACTTTTTGTTGGATTTGCATGTCGACTTCTGAATTGGCTATCAAGCCCAGGCTGGCCCTGTTTGACCTGGACCATACGCTGCTGCCGCTGGACTCCGACCATGGCTGGGGTGAGTTCTCCATTGCCATCGGCTGGTGCGACCGCGAGGAGTTCGGGCGCCAGAACGACGCCTTTTTTGACGACTATCTGGCCGGCCGTCTCAACATCCCCGACTATGTGCGCTTTGCCACGGCTGCCGTGGTTCAGCGCGGCGAGGCTGCAGCCACGGCTGCGCACCAGCGCTTTATGGACGAGGTGATTCGCCCGGCGATCAAGCCTGCCGCCCTGGCCCTGGTGCAGCAGCACCTGGATGCGGGCGACACCGTGGTCATCACCTCGGCCACCAACGAGTTTGTGACGCGCCCCATCGCCCAGGCCTTCGGCGTGCAGCATCTGCTGGCGACCGAGCTGGTGCGTGATGGCAGCGGCTGGTTCACGGGCGAGATTGACGGTATTCCCAATATGCGCGAGGGCAAGGTCGTGCGCATGACCGAATGGCTGACCCAGCGCGGCCTGCGCTGGGAGGACGTCGAGGCGACCTTCTACAGCGACTCCATGAACGATGTGCCCCTGCTTGAAAAAGTGGATCACCCGGTGGCCACCAACCCCGATGCGCGCTTGCGTGCCCTGGCCGAGGAACGCGGCTGGCGCATCGTGGACCTATTTAGCGAAGCACCATGATCAAGACCATTATTGACAAGCTGCTGGGCAAGGCGCCCGCAGCCCCCCGCTCGCGCAAGCCCAAGTTCGGCAAGCGTGAGGAAGTGCCGGTTCAGGTGCATGGCATAGACCCGAATCTGGTGGACCGTCGCGCCATCGATGTGGTGCAGACCCTCAAGCGCTCGGGCTACGAAGCCTATATCGTCGGCGGCGCCGTGCGCGACCTGTTGCTGGGCCTGCGTCCCAAGGACTTCGACGTGGCCACCGATGCCACGCCCGAGCAGGTCAAGAACCTGTTTCGCCGCGCCTTCATCATCGGCAAGCGTTTTCGCATCGTGCACGTGGTCTATGGCCGCGGCCGCGAAAACGAAGTCATCGAGGTTTCCACCTTCCGTGCCTTTCTGGACAACAGCGCGGCCGAGCAGGTCAGCGGCAATGAACGTACCAGCAAGAATCAGCTCGCAGGACTGAAGCATGCCGTGGATGCCAGCGGCCGCGTGCTGCGTGACAACGTCTGGGGCCCGCAGGACCAGGACGCCACGCGCCGCGACTTCACCATCAACGCCATGTACTACGACCCCGAGACACAGATCGTGGTCGACTATCACGGCGGCATTGCGGATGCCAAGAAGAAGGTGCTGCGCATGATCGGCGATCCGGCCACGCGCTACCGCGAAGACCCGGTGCGCATCATTCGGGCCGTGCGCTTTGCCGCCAAGCTCAGCGGCAAGGGCTTCAAGCTCGAAGCCAAGACTGCCAAGCCCCTGGTCGAGTGCGAGCCGCTGCTGCAGGAAGTGCCGCAAAGCCGCTTGTTCGACGAAATGCTCAAGCTGCTGCAGACCGGTCACGCGCTGGCCTCGGTGGCTCAGCTCAAGGAATTGGGTCTGTCGCGTGGCATCTATCCGCTGCTGGACGTGGTCATGGAGCGTGCCGACCATCCCTTCGTGCAGGCCGCACTGATGGATACCGACCGCCGTGTGGCCGAAGGCAAGCCCGTGGCGCCCAGTTTCTTGCTGGCCTGCGTGCTGTGGCAGGACGTCAAGCAGGGCTGGGAAAAGCGTCTGGCCAAGAGCTATCACCCTTTCCCTGCGCTGCAGGAGTCGATCGACGAGGTGTTCGATCAGCGCATCGGCGATGTCTCGGGCCGGGGCAAGCTGGCTGCCGATATGCGCGAGATCTGGGTCATGCAGCCGCGCTTTGACAAGCGCACCGGAGCCACCCCGCACTCCATGGTGGCGCAGCCGCGCTTCCGCGCCGGCTTTGACTTTATGCGCCTGCGTGCCGATATCGGCGAGGTCGAGGAAAGCCTGGCCAGCTGGTGGCAGGAGTTCCAGCAGGCCGATGATGCCCAGCGCGATGACCTGATTGCCCAGGCCCGCGACGAACAGCGCGCCCGTCAGCGTGCCCAGCAGCAGACGGCGCCCAAGGTGCATCGCGTGACCAAGAAAAAAGCTGAAGGCGAGCAGGACAGCCCGCTGGATCAGGTCGCCGCAGAAGGCGATGCCGCCGCTCCCAAAAAGCGCCGTCGCCGTCGCCGCAAACCATCCGCCGGTGCTGCTCCGGTCGCCGGTGGTAATGAATAAACCGGCCGCGCTGGCGTCCGACACGGTTGCGGTTGGTCTCGGGGCCAACCTCGGCGATGCACGCCGGACCCTGTCCTGGGCCGTGGCGGCGATGGCCGGGCTGGCCCGGACCGAGCTGTTGGCGGTGTCCTCGCTCTACAGCAGCAAACCCATTGACTCGTCCGGGCCTGACTATCTGAATGCGGTGGCGTTGCTGCGTACCGGGCAGGAGCCGCTGGATCTGCTGCATGCGCTGCAGGCGATCGAGCTGCAGGCCGGACGCGAGCGCCCCTACCGCAATGCACCGCGCACGCTGGATCTGGATATCGAGCTATGGGGCGACCGGCACTCGGATGCTACCGAGCTGACCCTTCCCCACCCGCGCATGTGGCAGCGTGCCTTTGTGCTGCTGCCGCTGGCCGAAATTGCGCCCGGCTGCGTGAGTGCCGAACAACTGCAGGCAGTGGCAGACCAGGGCATAGAGCGCAGCCTGGCCCAGGGCTGGTGGATAGAGCAGTCAGCGTAGTTTAGATTTGATAGCTTCTTGCGCTTGCCTGGCAAGCGATTGAGGCTGAAATTAACTAAAAAAGCCCCGGAGCCGTCAGGCTGCCGGGGCTTTTTTTATCAGTGCCAGGACTCGTCAGTCGACCTTGGCTCCGGAGGCCTTGACGATGGGCTGGTACTTGGCGCGCTCGGCGGCCATGAACTTGTCGAATTCGGCGGGCGTGGAGCCCACGGGTTCGGCCATCAGGGCGTTGAAGCGGGTCTTGGTTTCCGGTGCTTGCAGAGCATCATTGAAGGCCTTGCTCAGCTTGTCCAGCACGGGCTTGGGGGTGCCGGCCGGGGCAACCAGTCCCCACCAGGTGTCGATGGCAAAACCGGGGTAGCTCTTGGACAGCGCGGGCACGCCGGGCAGCAGTGGCGAGGCATTGAGCGAAGTCACAGCCAGAGCCACCAGCTTGCCGCTCTTGATATTGGGCGCGGCCGCAGCCAGGTTGTCGATATTGAAGTCCACCTCGCCGGACAGCAAGGCCAACTGGGCGGGGTTGGCGCCACGGTAGGGAACGTGCAGCGCAAAGATGCCGGCCTTTTGCTTGAGCATCTCGCCTGCCAGATGACCTGCGGAGCCATTGCCGCCGCTGCCGTAGTTGAGCTTGCCGGGATGGCTCTTGGCGTAGGCGATCAGATCGGCCACGCTATGGATCTTGAGTTGCTCGGCCTTGGCGGCATTCATCACCAGCACATTGGGCACGCGCACCATCTGGGTGATGCCGGCAAAGTCCTTGCCCGCGTCATAGGGCATCTTGGTGTAGAGCCAGGGGTTGACGGCATGGGTGGCCGTGGCGGCCAGGCCTATGGTCAGGCCGTCGGGTTGTGCCTTGGCAATGGCGTCGGCGCCGATGTTGCCGCCAGCGCCAGCCTTGTTGTCGATGATGACGACGCCCAGGGAATCGCGCACTCGCTCTGCCAGCGCGCGGGAGGTGATGTCCAGCGGACCACCGGGCGCATAGGGCACGATCAGACGGATGGGTTCTTGGGCCTGGGAGAGGGGAGAGGCCAAGGCAGCAACGGCCGCCATGACCGAGAGAAGGCTGTTTCTACGGTTCATAGAGCTCTATTGTGCAAAAAATTGCAGCGGCTCCGGAACTGGCGGTTACTTGTGCAAGAAAATTGCGCGTAAACCCTGATACGGCATGGAATGCATCGGGGTTTGCGCAAAACAGCGTTCTTACTTGTCCGCTTCGGAGGTAAAGGCGTCGGCGTAGAACTCTTCGGCAGGCAGCGCGCGTTCGCTGGTATAAGCGGCGCGGGCCGAGTCCACGACGATGGGAGCGCCGCAGGCATAGACCTGGTAGCCGGACAGGTCGGCAAAGTCGTCCAGCACGGCCTGGTGGACAAAACCGGTACGGCCCGTCCAGGCATCCTCGGCCAGGGCATCGGAGATCACGGGCACATACCTGAACTGGGGCATGGCGGCCGTGTGCTCGGCAATCCAGCTGGCGTCATACAGGTCGGTGGGGCGGCGGCCACCCCAGTACAGCGTGACGGGGCGGTTGATGCCCTTGTGGCGCATATGCTCGATCAGTGCCTTGATAGGGGCAAAGCCCGTGCCCGAGGCGAGCAGGATGATGGGCTTGTCCGAGTCCTCGCGCAGGAAGAAGCTGCCGAACGGGCCCTCCACACGCAGGATTTCCTTTTCCTTCATGCCACCGAAGACATGATCGGTGAACTTGCCGCCTTCCATGTGACGGATATGCAGCTCGATGCCGGGCGCCGTCTCCTGCACATGGGGCGCGGTGGCCATGGAATAGGCTCGGCGGGCACCGTCGCGCAGGATGAACTCCACATACTGGCCGGCGTGGTAGCGGAACTTTTCGCTGGCTGGCAACTGCAGGCGCACCTGCATCACGTCATGCGACTTCTTCTCGAGAGCGGCCACGCGCACGGGCATCTTCTTGATGGGGAAGGAGCTGGCGTCCGTGACCTGGCGCGACTCCAGCACCACATCGCTGTGGGGCGTGGCGCAGCAGGTCAGCACATAGCCGCCGGCTTCCTCTTCGGCTGTCAGAGCCTTGTCCGAGTGAGTACCGTGGCTGACTTCGCCGCTGAGCTTCTTGCACTTGCAGGAGCCGCAAGCACCGTCCTTGCAGCCATAGGGCAGGCCGACGCCGGTGCGAATGGCCGCGGCCAGAATGGTTTCAGCGCCCTGAGTGGCAAAAGCACGTCCGCTGGGCTGGACGGTAATTTCAAACGAAGCGTGGGCAATCTCGGTCATGACGTTTTGGTTATCCTTGAAGGCGTATCCGGCAGCCTTTTTTGTCGGCGCTGCTGCTGTCGCAGCAACGCCAGTGGCTCCTTAGATCTTGTACGCAGCAGGTCCCGATTTTGCCTTCAAACCAAAGCCCATTGGGCGCGCTGCCAGCGCGCTTTCGTCGTGAACGCTTATTGATCGTCGGCCACGGCGATGTGGGTCAGCGCGTGGCCCGATTGCTGGTCGCTTCAGGCCGTGGCAGGCACGGCATTCAGGTACTGGCCTTGAGCCGCAGCCCAGGTCGGGCCGAGCAACTGCATACCCATGCCGTGAGGCCTTTGTGGGGGGATCTGGATGATCCGGCAGGCCTGCGCAGGCTGGCAGGCATTGCGACGCGGGTGCTGCACCTGGCGCCGCCTCAGGCACCGGCTGCCGGGGATGAATGCTCGTGGCTGGACTCCCGCACCACGGCTCTCATGCGGGCACTGCGCCTGCGCAGCCTGCCGCGCAGTCTGGTCTATGCATCGACTTCGGGGGTCTATGGCGACTGCGAGGGGCAGTGGGTGGCCGAAACCCGGTCCGTCGCGCCGACGACTGCCAGAGCTCAGCGCCGCGTGAATGCCGAGCTTGCGGTGCGCTTTGCAGGGCGCTTGGGCCTGCGGGCCAGCATATTGCGCATTCCCGGCATCTACGCACCTGATCGTGAGGGCGGTACGCCCCGCGCCCGGCTGCAGCGTGGCACGGCCGTGCTGAAGCCCGAGGACGATGTCTATACCAATCATATTCATGCCGACGATCTGGCGCGTGCCTGCCTGCTTGCGCTGTGGCGCGGCAAGCCGCAGCGCATCTATCACGCCAGCGACGACACGCAGTTGAAGATGGGAGATTACTTCGATCTGGCGGCCGATCTCTACGGCCTGGGCAGGCCGCCGCGCATTTCGCGCGAGCAGGCGCAGACAGAACTGCCCGCAAGTCTGCTGAGTTTCATGAGCGAGTCGCGGCGGCTGTCGAATCAGCGGCTCAAGCACGAATTGCGGCTCAGGCTGCGCTATCCCACGGTGACCGAGGGCCTGCAAAGCTAGGCAAAGCACAGAGCACGATCCTCAAAAATTCACGTGGCCAGGCAATGGGCGGCAAGCAAGCGCCGCCGCGCAGCTAAGCTGTCGCCCCCTGGGGGAAGGCGCACAGCGCCTCAGGGGGATTACGGTATCGGATGCACGCCGCCGCGGTTGTCATAGCAGCGAAAGACATTGCAGTTGACGATCTTGGCGGGCGGCTGCGATGGCGTGGGACGTGCCGGCGGGTAGCGGTTGGGATAGCCATAGCCCCACTGCGGGCGGTTGATGGCATTGGGCTGCAGCGCCCGGCTTTGCTGCAACTGCTGGTAGGCGGCTGCGCCCAGGCAGCTCATCTCCATCTGGGCCTGAGCCGCCTGGCTGCGCTCACCCCAGGTGGCCGGGTCGGGGCTGGCTTCGGCCAGTATGGCGTTGTAGCGCTCGCGGGCCTGGCGGCAGGCGGGCGTGTTTTCCAGATTGGCTACGGCCCGGGCCTGGGCTTTCTCGGCGGCCTCGCGTTCCTTGCGCTCCTGCTCTTCACGCTGGCGGCGCTGGGCTTCGTCGCGCGCCATCTGGGCCTTGCTGCGTTCCCGCGCCTGGCTGGCATTGGCACGCTCGGCCGCAATTTCCTCGGCGCTTTGCGCCGCCTGAATCTGTGTGCTCATTTCGCCCGAGATGCAGCGGCCGTTGGTATAGGTCACCTCGCCGGTCTTGGCATCGACACAGCGCATGACCTGAGCCTGGGCCGTGCCTGCGATCAGCACCCAGCCCAGCAGCAAGCCCAGCGGCAGTTTGCGCATGGTGACGGCGGGAGATAGGGGCTCTGGCATGACCGCTCCTTCAAAGGCGTTTGAGTGCCTGCAAATTATGAAGTGGCGGCAAGAAAAGCAGAAGCGGCGCCGTGCCGCAGCATCCGGTCAGCGCCAGTCACCGCGAGGAGGAAAGCCTTGCTGCTGACCTTCGCGCTGGCGTTGCTGCTGGCGCTGATCGCGCTCACGTTCGCGGTCTTGCTGCTGGCGGTCGCGGGCCTGTTGCTGGCGATCACGTTCGGCCTGCATGCGGTCACGCTCGCGTTGCTGCGACTGCTGCTGTTGTTCGCGCTCCTGCTGGCGGCGCATCTGGTCCTGATCGCGGCGATTCTGGGATTGCTGACGATCCCATTCGCGGCGCTGCTGGTCCCGGTCGCGCTCCATCTGACGCTGCCATTGCTCGCGATCACGCATGTTCTGGGCGCGCTCGCGTTCCAGCTCGCGCTGGCGCTCCCATTGACGGCGCTCACGCTCGCGCCATGCCCAGTCATTGCGGTCCTGACCCTGGTAGACCGGGTAGGCGGGATAAGCGGGCTGGGTGCTGTAGATGGTGGTGGAGCCATAGCTGCCACCGTAGCCGCCGCCATAGCCGGAGTCGTACTCGCCGGGAACCGCGCAGGCAGTGCACAGCACAGCCAAAGCCCCCATGCTGGCCCAGCGCGTGGAGGTGGACATCATTGCCTGCAGGGATGGTTTCATGGCGTGTCTGGTGAGGTGTGGGTGGGCGTAATGCCCTGTGCTCTTAACGTCCGGCAATTGTTCCGGGTTGACTTCGCTACGTTGTATGCTCATTAAATGAGAGCTAGTTTCGCTTTGTGGCTGTGCGTTAAGAGTGGTTTTTTCTTGATTTTTCAGATTGACGCCATAGTGACCCTTTTGGCAAAAGCGCAGCCAAAGCCTCGCTAGAATGACTTCGTCTTGCGGTGAATTCCGGTTCACTGCAAAGCAGCGTTCTCAGGGCGGGGTGCAATTCCCCACCGGCGGTATCTGCGGCAATGCCTTGCATTGACTGCAGCAGCCCGCGAGCGCCTGCAGTCTCGCCAGAGCCTGCAGGGTCAGCAGATCTGGTGAGATGCCAGAGCCGACGGTCATAGTCCGGATGAAAGAGATCGCGCAGCATCGGTCCGTGATGCAGCTATCGCTGCCGCATGGGCGGGTGTATCAGCGCACGCCCTGATTCATTGGAATTTTCTGGAAATACCACCATGAATCAGACCCCCATCTCCATGAACTTTGCCACTCACGCGACTTCCGAGGGGACACCCTGGAAGGCTGTGGCCGGCCGCAGCCGCATTGCCATCATCAGCGCCAGCTGGCACACCGAAGTGGTCTATCAGGCCCGCGATGCCGCTCAGGCCGAACTCCTGGCACAGGGCGTGCAGGCCGGCAACATCACGCATTTCAGCGTGCCCGGTGCCTTTGAAATCCCGCTGCTGGCCAAGAAGCTGGCGCAAAGCGGTCGTTTCGATGCAGTGATCGCCACGGCACTGATCGTCAACGGCGGCATCTATCGTCATGAATTCGTGACCACGGCCGTGATCGACGGCCTGATGCGCGTGCAGATGGACTCCGAAGTGCCCGTGTTCTCCGCCGTGCTGACGCCGCGCGATTTTCACGAGCATGGTGATCATGTGGAGTTCTTCCGCCAGCACTTCGTGAAGAAGGGTGTGGAAGTGGCCCATGCCTGCCTGAGCACGCTGGACCAGCATGCCAAGGTGGATGCGCTCCTGCAGGCCAAGGCTGCCTGAGCGGCAGGTGTCAATGAAGGAACGCCCCAGTCTGGGGCGTTTTTCTTTGGCGCTGCTGCCATTTCGCGAGCAAGGGCTTGCGGCGGGTTTTTCCAGCACAGCCCGGGGCGCTTGCCGATCCCTGAAAACACTGATTGTTGTGCCGGTGTAGCACTCGCTGCACCTATGTGATTGCCTCATTGCCAATTGCCTGTCGCGGGGCATAAGGTTGCGTCTTGTCTCAACCGAGTGGAGTGCGCAATGAAGAATTTTGGCAAGTTGTGTATCGCGACAGTCGTAGCAGGTATGGCTGGGGGCGTGATGGCCCAGGAGCAGATCATCAAGATCGGTCATATCGGCCCGACCTCCGGCCCTCAGGCTCACTTCGGCAAGGACGATGAAAACGGCGTGCGCATGGCCATTGAGGACCTGAACGCCAAGGCCATGGAAATCGGAGGCAAGAAGGTCAAGTTCGTGCTGGTGGCCGAGGACGATGTGGCCGATCCCAAGCAGGGCACGGCGGCTTCGCAAAAACTGTGCGATGACAAGGTGGCCGGTGCAGTGGCCTTTGTGAACTCCGGTGTGGCGATTCCTTCTTCCAAGGTGTTCCAGGACTGCGGCATTCCCATGATCACGGGCGCTGCGACCAATCCCGATCTGACCAAGCCCGGCTGGAACACCACCTACCGCGTGATTGCCAACGACAACGCCCTGGGCGCGGCGCTGGCTAGCTATGCGGCCAAGAATCTCAAGCTCAAGAATGTGGCCGTGATCGACGACCGCACGGCCTATGGCCAGGGCCTGGCCAATGTGTTCAAGAAGGATGCCGCAAAGCATGGCATCAAGATCGTGGCCAACGAGTTCACCAACGACAAGGCCACGGACTTCATGGCCATTCTGACCTCCATCAAGGCCAAGAAGCCCGATGCCATCTTCTACGGCGGCATGTATGGTCAGGCCGGCCCCATGCTGCGTCAGATGGCCCAGCTGGGCATGAACGACGTCAAGATGTTTGGCGGTGACGGCATTTGCGTGACCGAGCTGGCCAAGGTGGCTGCCGGCGCCAAGCCGCTGGAGAACGTGGTCTGCGCCGATGGCGGAGCCTCCATTGCCAAGATGCCTGGCGGCACGGAGTGGAAGAAGCGCTATGACGCCAAGTATCCGGGCCAGTTCCAGGTCTACAGCCCTTACTTCTATGACGGCACCATGCTGCTGGCCGACGCCATGAAGCGTGCCAATTCATGGGACCCCAAGGTCTATATCCCCTTCCTGCAGAAGTCCGACTATTCGGGTGTGACCTCCAAGATCCAGTTCGAGAAGAATGGCGAGATGAAGAACCCCAGCTATACGCTGAGCCGCTATGTGAACGGCAACAAGACGCCTATCGACCTGAACTGAGTGCCTTGAGTGCACCAGGCCATGTGGTGTGGCCTGTTTTGCAAAGCCTGCGGATGCCTCGCATTTGCAGGCTTTTTTGCTTTCGGTCTTTGGGGGGCAGGCATGGATGGCTGCTGGCTGGGGCGTTGCACGCGAAAGGATTGCGCTAGTTCTGCATGCCCTCTAGCTGCGCGAAATACTGGCGCAGCACCTCGATGGCCTCGCGCACCTTGGCGGGCAGGCTGTCGCGGCTGGCGGTGACGGCCCAGATATCCAGCATGCCCATGTCCCAGTCAGGCAGCAGGCGCACCAGGCTGCCCGTCTCCAGACTTGCCGCCACGTCATGGGCCGAGAGCAATGCAAGTCCCAGGCCTGCTTCACAGAACTGCTGCACCGCGCTGCGATGGTTGCTGACCATGAGCGGCCGCACCTGCAGCCGGTACTCCTGCGCCGTGTCCTGCTGGCGCCATAGAAAGTCGGCCTGGGCGTCGTCGCTGCGGCTCATTTCCAGCCAGGGCAGCTGTGCCAGCTCGCTGGGGTGTCGAGGCGTGCTGCCGTGGGCCTTGATCCAATGCGGCGAGGCGCAGAGCAGGGTGGCGCTGCGTCCCAGATGACGGGCCACCCAGCTGGAGTCCTGCAGATTGCCGAAGCGCAGCGCCAGATCCACGCGCGCCTGGATCAGGTCTATGGGAGCGTCATCCATGAGCAGGCGCAGCCGCAGCTCAGGATGCATGGCCAGCCACCGGCCCAGCGCCGGGGCAGCATGCTGGGTGAAACCTGCCGGGGCAGCCAGACGCAGCTCGCCGCTGGGGCGCTGATGCTCGGCGGCCAGCTCGGCGCGCGCCCGGCTGGCGGCCTCGCACATGGCGGCGCACTGGATGTAGAAGCGCTGGCCGGCATCGGTCAGCGTGAGTTGGCGCGTGGAGCGGTGCAGCAGCGTCAGGCCGGCCTCCTGCTCCAGTTGACGGATATGCTGGCTGACGGCCGAGGGCGTCATGTCGAGCTGGCGGGCGGCCGCGCTCATGCTGCCGCGCTCCACCACGGCGGCAAAAATGGCCATGCGTCTGAAATCTTCCATGAGGCTATTTTGAAGTGCTGCTTCAAGGTCATGGTGGCTGAAAGGGGTTTTTCTCGCGATTAATGGCGATTAATCTTTAGCCCTGTTGAAGATACAAGGAGTTTTCCAATGAAAGTCGCATTGATTGGCGCCACGGGTTTTGTCGGTGCCGGATTGCTGGATGAGCTGCTGCGTCGCGGTCACGAAGTCGTGGCCCTGGTGCGCAAGCCCGAGGTCGCTGCAGCGCGCGAGCATGTGCAGTTCGTCAAGGCCGACGTGCTCAAGGCCGACGAGGTGCAGCGCGCCGTGACTGGCTGCGATGCGGTGGTCAGCGCCTATAACGCAGGTTGGAGCAATCCCAATATCTATGACGATTTCATGCGGGGCTCGCGTGCCATCGTGCAAGGTGTCAAGGCTGCGGGCATCAAGCGTTATCTGGTCGTTGGCGGAGCCGGCAGCCTGTATGTGAATGGCCAGCAACTAGTGGATTCGCCCGATTTTCCGGCCTTCATCAAGCCCGGCGCCTCGGCGGCGCGCGACATGTTTGCCGAGCTGCAAAAGGAAGCCGCTCTGGACTGGACCATGCTGAGCCCGGCCGTGGGTTTTCATGGCGGCTCCGATGCGCAGTCCAGGGGCCGTACCGGTCACTACCGTACAGGCAAGGACGAACCTTTGGTGCAGGCCGACGGCCAGCCCGGCGATATTTCGGTTCAGGACCTGGCCGTGGCATTGGTCGATGCCCTGGACAGGAACGAACACGTCAAGGCTCGTTTCACCGTCGCGTATTGATCAAGCCCTGCCGTCGCCCGGTCCGACCCCATTGATTGATGGGGAAAGGTCGGGCTGTCTGTCTGCTGTCATGCTGCAAGCGCACAATTTCGGGTTTTGCGGCGCCAGACGCCTGCACGCCTTGATTGCATGACAGAAACCTTGACTGCCCCTATCGAATCGACCCGATCTCCCGCCCAGGCCTGGCTCAGCGTGATTGCGCTGGCGCTGGGTGCTTTTGTCTTCAACACCAGCGAGTTTGTGCCGGTCGGTCTGCTCAGCAGCATTGGCGCCAGCTTTGACATGCAGGTGGAGCAGGTGGGGCTGATGCTCACCATCTATGCCTGGGTGGTGGCGCTGGCTTCGCTGCCCTTCATGCTGCTCACGCGCAAGGTGGAGCGGCGCAAGCTGCTGATGGGTGTGTTTGCGGTGTTCGTGCTCAGCCATCTGCTCTCGGGCGTGGCCTGGAGCTATGCATCCCTGGTCATCAGCCGCATCGGCATTGCGCTGTCGCATGCGGTGTTCTGGTCCATCACGGCCTCTCTGGCCGTGCGGGTGGCGCCTCCGGGCAAGAAGGCCATGGCGCTGAGCCTGCTGGCCACGGGTACTTCCGTGGCCATGGTGCTGGGCATTCCGCTGGGCCGCATCGTGGGTGAATGGCTGGGCTGGCGCATGACGTTTCTGGCCATCGGTGGGGTGGCGGCGGCGGTGATGCTGGTGCTGGGCAAGCTCTTGCCTCTGCTGCCCAGCGAGAACGCAGGCTCCCTGTCCAGTGTGCCCATGCTGTTCAGGCGCCCGGCCCTGGTCGGCATCTATGTGCTGCTGGTGGTGGTGATTACCGGCCAGTTCACGGCGTATAGCTATATCGAGCCCTTTGTGCAGGACATCGCCGGCCACGCCGGCGATGTGACCACAGCTGTGCTGCTGCTGTATGGCGGCATGGGCATTGTGGGCAGCGTGCTGTTCGGCTGGTTCGGTCTGCGCTTTCCGCGCGGCTTTCTGCTGGCATCCATCGGCGTGCTGGCGCTGAGCCTGTTGCTGCTGGTCATGAGCAGCACGCATGTCTGGAGCCTGTATCTGCAAAGCTCGGTCTGGGGCATCGCCATGATCTGCTTTGCGTTGTCCATGCAGTCCAAGGTGCTGAATCTGGCGCCCGATGCCACCGATGTGGCCATGTCCATGTTCTCGGGCATTTTCAATATCGGCATTGGCGGCGGCGCACTGCTGGGCAGCATCGTCAGCCAGCAATGGGGCATGACGCATATAGGCCTGGTGGGCGGCCTGCTGATTGCCATGGGCGGCGCGCTCTGGTTGTTCATGATGCTCAAGCTGGCCGACAGCTTCCGTTTGAAGTCCTAGTTTTGTATACAAAACTGGCCTGACTCTTGCATGGGTGGTTTGTCTCAAACTTTTTAGAGAGGAAACCACCCATGAAAGCGTTTGCCGCTACCTTCACCACCATCGCCCTGGCTGCGGCCAGCCTGTCGGCCCAGGCCCAGAGTTCCGTGCAGCTCACCGGCACCATCGATAGCTATGCGGGCTCCATGAAGCTGGCAGGGCAAGAACGCGTGGCCTCGGTCGGCTCCGGCGGTCTGACCACTTCCTGGTGGGGTGTGAAGGGCGTGGAGGATCTGGGCGGAGGTCTCAAGGCCGACTTCAATATCACCAGCTTTTTTCGTGCCGATACCGGTACCCCCGGCCGCTTTGATGCCGACCCCTTTTTCTCGCGTGATGCCAATGTGGGTCTGGCTGGCAGCTTTGGCCGTGTGAGCCTGGGTCGTGGCCTGGCGCCTAACTTCCTGCCCACGGTGCTGACCAATCCGTTTGGCGACTCCTTCACGGTCTCGCCGCTGGTGCTGCATGCCAATATGACGACCGCGGCCTGGGGAGCGGACAGCCTGACCACGGCCTCCAACACCGGCTGGAGCAACCAGATCCTGTATTCCACGCCCAGCTTCGGCGGTCTCAGGGCCAATGTGCATTACCAGTTCGGCGAGCAGACCACCAGCGGCAACAAGGGCAAGAAGAATGTGGGCCTGAACCTGATGTACTCGGGCGGACCGCTGAGCCTGACTGCGTTCTACGAGCGTGCGCAGATCAGCAATCCGGTATCGCTGGCGGTGATGCCGACCAAGAGCAACTGGATGGTGGGCGGCAGCTACGACTTCAGCGTGGCCAAGATCTATGCCACTTACGGCCAGGCCAGGATCGACGCCCAGGACCGCGAGAACACCACCTACTCGCTGGGTCTGGATATTCCTGTCAGCGGAACGCCTGGAACCTTCAAGGCTGCGGCGGCGCGTACCAAGTCGGAAGTGGGCAATGTCAGCGGCACACGCACCACCGTCAGCCTGGGCTACGACCATTTCCTGTCCAAGCGCACCGACGTCTATGCCGTGGCCATGTATGACCGCGTGAGCATGGACATTCCCAACAAGTCCGGCACCAGCGCCCTGGTGGGCATCCGTCACCGTTTCTGAGAACAGGTCTTGTACTGCACCAGTTTCATGCATGAGCACCTGGCTTGTGCATGAGGCGGGCAAAGAAAAAGCCCTCGCCGGTATGTGCCGGCGAGGGCTTTTTTCATGTGCAGCAGACGCTTATTCGTCCATCTTCAGATTCTGCTTTTGCACCACGTTCTTGTAGACGGCCAGCTCTTCGGCCATCTGCTTGGCAAAGGCTTCGGGGGTGTCGGCCATGATGATGGAGCCGCTTTCCTCGATGCGCTTTTTCACATTGGGGTCCTGCACGGCCTTGCGCACGGCGGCATTGATCTTGGCCACGACATCCTTGGGCAGGTTCTTGGGGCCGACGATGCCGTAGTACGCCATGCGGTTGACCTGGGGCAGACCGATTTCCTTGAAGGTGGGCACATCAGGCAGGGCGGCCACGCGCTGAGGGGCGGCGACGACCAGGGCCGTGAGGCGCTTTTCCTTCACAAAGGGCAGGGTGGAGGGCAGGTTGTCGAAAATCAGCGGCACCTGGCCGGCCACGGTGTCGTTCAGCGCAGGGCCGGAGCCACGGTAGGGAACGTGGGTCATCTCGGTCTTGGTTTCCAGCTTGAACATTTCCATCATCAGGTGGGTGATGGAGCCCAGGCCGGGCGATGCGTAGGAGTACTTGGCGGGATGGTTCTTGATCTCGGCCAGGAAGCTCTTGTAGTCCTTGCCGGCAAACTTGGGATTGGCCGCAATGATGTTGGGCGTGGCCGCAATGTTCACGATGGGCGTGAAGTCGGTGGCCACGTTGTAGGGAATCTTGGGATTGATGGCCGGGTTGGTTGCCGTGGTGGACACGGTGGCAATGCCGAGGTTGTAGCCATCGGGCGCAGCTCGGGCGGTTTCAGAGGCACCGATGCTGCCGCCGCCGCCGCCCTTGTTTTCCACCACCACGGACTGGCCCAGTTCGCGGCTCAGCGGCTCGGCAATGATGCGGGCGATCAGGTCGGTCGTGCCGCCAGCAGCAAAGGGAACCAGCAGGCGGATGGGCTTGTTGGGATAGGCGCTTTGTGCCTGTGCAGCGCCGCAAAAAGCCATGGCAGCCAGAACGGTGGCTGTGAACTTGAACATCAATGTCTCCTTGGAAAGTGTGATTGGCAGTGCATCTCTGGTGAAATTGCCTGCAGTTTTCGGGGCTGGGGCCCTCTTTTGTTGTCAGGAGTTTGCTTTGGCCGTGAAGGCTTCAAACCACTCCTTGCTCATGCAACGCAGCAATGGCGTTGTCATCAAGTCCGAATTCGCGCAGCACCTCATCGGTGTGCTGGCCGAGGGCTGGCGGGGCGTTGCGGTAAGTCACCGGCGTGGCCGACAGACGTATGGGGTTGGCGACGGTGGCGATATGGCCAATGCCGTCACTGGCGTTGCGCGGCAAGCTTTGCTGAATGCCGCGTGCCTTGACCTGAGGGTCTTCAAAGGCCTGGGCAATGGTGTTGATGGGGCCGCATGGCACGGCTTTGTCTTCCAGCAGCGCAATCCAGTCAGCCGTGCTGCGCTGAAGCATCTGTGGCTTCATCAACTCCAGCAGTGCCGCACGGTTCTGTACACGGGCGGTATTGGTGGCAAAGCGTGCATCCAGGGCCCAGCCGTCCTGGCCGATGGCTGCGCAAAAGCGCGCGAACTGACCGTCATTGCCTATGGCCAAGAGCACATTGCCGTCCAGCGTTGGAAAGTCCTGATACGGCGCCAAGCTGGGGTGGATATTGCCGGCGCGGCTCGGCGCCTGGCCGGTGGCCAGAAAGCCTGCAGCCTGGTTGGCCAGCACGGCCATGCCCACGTCCAGCAGCGCCATATCGATGTACTGGCCCTGGCCGGTGCCGTTTCTCGCATTGTCGCGGGCGTTGAGTGCAGCCAGGATGGCATTGCTGGCATAGAGCCCCGTGAACACGTCGATCACGGCCACGCCAACCTTGAGAGGGCCTCCGCCGGGTTCGCCATCTGCATGGCCGGTGATGCTCATCAGGCCGCACATGGCCTGCACCATGAGGTCATAGCCGGCGCGCTCGGCATAAGGGCCGTCCTGGCCAAAACCCGTGATGGAGCAGTACACCAGGCGCGGGTTCAGCGCCTTGAGACTCTTATAGTCCAGACCGTATTGAGCGAGCCCCCCGGTCTTGAAGTTCTCCACCACCACATCGGCCTCTTGCGCCATGCGCTGCAACAGGGCCCGGCCCTCGGGGTGTGCCATGTCCACGGTGAGGCTGCGCTTGTTGCGGTTGCAGGCCGTGAAGTAGCTGGCTTCGCGCGTGTCGTTGCCCGCATCGTCCCTGAGGAATGGAGGGCCCCAGTGGCGCGTATCGTCGCCGGCAACCGGGCGCTCCACCTTGACCACATCGGCCCCTAGATCGGCCAGCATCTGCGTGGCCCAGGGTCCCGCCAGCACGCGCGACAGATCCAGCACCTTGATACCTGCCAGTGCGCCCGTGGAAGTGCTTGTCGATGCGTTCATGTCGGAGGTGTCCAGAAACCGGGTAAGGGAACTATGAAAACAGAAGCGTCTTGCGCTTTATTGGTATGAGTTTTGATATAAAAACTATTCAAAACTCATACGAATCAAGCGGTGGAAGCTAATAAATAGATAGCGAAAAAGAGGCTCGAATCTCTGCCATCGCCCCACGTGAAGGGCAGCAAGCAAGAGCTGCCTCGCGGCGAAGCTGCCGTCCCCCTCCCATAGCGCAAAGCGCGTAGAGAGAGGGGGCGCCCGGCCAGGGGAAGCGGCGGGGCCGCCCAGGCGGGGCCGCCTAGGCACAGCGGCTCAGGGGGTGTCAGTTAAATGCAGCGATGCCGGTCTGGGCACGACCCAGAATCAGTGCGTGCACATCGTGAGTGCCTTCGTAGGTGTTCACCACTTCCAGGTTCACCAGGTGGCGAGCCACACCGAACTCGTCGCTGATGCCGTTGCCGCCCAGCATGTCGCGCGCCATGCGGGCGATGTCCAGCGACTTGCCGCAGTTGTTGCGCTTGACCAGAGAGGTGATCTCGATCACGTTCTGGTGTTCGTCCTTCATGCGGCCCACGCGCAGCGCGGCTTGCAGGCCCAGCGTGATTTCGGTCTGCATATCGGCCAGCTTCTTCTGGATCAGCTGGTTGGCGGCCAGGGGACGGCCGAACTGCTTGCGGTCCAGTGTGTACTGGCGGGCGGTGTGCCAGCAGTCTTCTGCCGCACCCAGCGCGCCCCAGGCAATGCCGAAGCGGGCGCTGTTCAGGCAGGTGAAAGGGCCCTTGAGGCCGCGCACGTCGGGGAAGGCGTTTTCTTCGGGGCAGAACACATCGTCCATCACGATTTCACCAGTGATGGAGGCGCGCAGACCCACCTTGCCGTGAATGGCAGGGGCGGACAGGCCCTTCATGCCCTTTTCCAGCACAAAGCCGCGGATCTGGCCCACAGTGCCGTCTTCGGAGACTTCCTTGGCCCAGACCACGAACACGTCGGCCACAGGGCTGTTGGTGATCCACATCTTGTTGCCCTTGAGGCGATAGCCGCCGTCGACCTTGTAGGCGCGTGTAGCCATGGAGCCGGGGTCGGAGCCGTGGTCGGGCTCGGTCAGGCCGAAGCAGCCGATGAACTCGCCCGAAGCCAGCTTGGGCAGGTATTTCATCTTCTGCGCTTCGGTGCCGAACTCGTTGATGGGCACCATCACCAGCGACGATTGCACGGAGGCCATGGAACGATAGCCCGAATCAACACGCTCGATCTCGCGCGCCACCAGGCCGTAGCTCACATAGTTCAGACCCGCGCCACCGTATTGCGTGGGGATGGTGGGGCCCAGCAGGCCCAGCTCGCCCATCTCGCGGAAGATGCTGACGTCCACGGACTCGTTGCGGAACATGGCTTGCACGCGAGGCTTGAGCTTGTCCTGGCAGTACTCGCGCGCTGCGTCGCGGATCATGCGCTCGTCTTCGGTCAGTTGCTGGTCGAGCTGGAAGCAGTCGTCCCACTGGTAGCCATTGGCCATGTTCATCTCCTGAATGCAAGGTGTCGGGTTGCAGGCGCATTTCCGCCTGAGTGCTTGCACACATATTAGATTTGCAGAACAGGGGCTGGCAAACGATGAATAATCATCTATGGATGAGTAAAACGCATGTATAAGCGAATTATTCAGGGTTTCCCCTTTGTTTTGAGATTGATTGATGCGTTCTAAGCACAAAAGATATGCGTAGAGTTCTCCCTTCCACCCAGGCCCTGGCCTGCTTTGAATCGGCCGCCCGCCATGTCAGCTACACCAAGGCTGCGCAGGAGCTGTCGCTGACGCAAAGTGCCGTCTCGCGCCAGATCATTGCGCTGGAGGAGTTTGTGGGCGTGGCGCTGTTCAAGCGCACACGCCACGGCGTGCTGCTCACCGATGCGGGGCTGCATTATGCCAAGCAGGTGGGACGCTGGCTGCAGGGGCTGGAGCGCGACACGCTGGATCTGATGAGCCATCAGGGTGAGGGCGGCCCCATCAATCTGGCGGCCGTGCCCACCTTTGCCACGCGCTGGCTGCTGCCACGCCTGCCGCAACTGGCACAGCAGCACCCCGACATCACTGTGCATATCGATGTGCAGACCCGGCCTTTCCTGTTTGCCGACACGGTGTTCGATGCCGCTCTCTACGCGGGCACGCCCGAGCAGGTGGCCCGCTGGCCCGGCGTGCAGGCGCAGTGGCTGATGGACGAGGAAGTCGTGCCCGTGTGCAGCCCGCAACTGCTGGCCACGGCCCAGCAGCGTGATCCAGGCCGTGCCTGGCTGCCGGTCGGCCCCGAGGTGATTGCGCGCCTGCCGTTGCTGCAGCAAAGCACGCGTCCCCAGGGCTGGCGCCAGTGGTTCGACGCGATGCATGTCGATGCACCGCGCGCGCTCGACGGCATGCGGCTTGAGCTGTTTTCCATGCTGGCCGTGGCTGCCAGCCAGGGTCTGGGCGTGGCGCTGATCCCGCCCATGCTGATCGAGCAGGAGATTGCGCGCGGCGATCTCATCGTCGCCTGTCCCCAGCCGCTGCGCGGCAACCGCGCCTACTATTTGGTCACGCCCGAGCTGGCGGCCGAGGCACAACCGTCGCCGGCGCTGCGGGTGTTCAGCCAGTGGTTGCAGCACAAGGCGCAGGAGGCTGCAGGTCGCAAGCCAGAGCGCCATCCTTGAAATACAGCTTTGACCGCATGGCCGCCGGGCTTTGGGCCTTCGATGCAGGTATCTAGGCAAGAATGATTGCTTGCCTGGCCAGTAAAACGCTGGCTGCTATGAATTCTTGCAGTGGAGAGTCGAATCATGTCATTCAGCCAAAGCCTGTGGAACGCCAACCAGGCACTGTTTCAAAGTACCCTGGAGCTGCCCTTCAACCAGGAGCTGGCGTCCGGCACGCTGAGCCGGGAGCGCTTTCGCCACTACATGATTCAGGATGCGCACTACCTTGTCGCCTATGGCCGAGCGCTGGCCGTGACGGCGGCCAAATCCGATAACGCCGAAGGCGTGGTGCAGTTTGCCAATGCCGCCAATGAGGCCGTGGTGGTGGAGCGCGCCCTGCATGGTGGCTTTATGCGCGATTTCGGCGTGACGCCCGAGCAGTTCGCGGCTACGCCGCTGACGCCGGCCTGTCATCACTACACCAGCTATCTGCTGGCCACGGCCTGGAGCACCACTTACCCGGTGGCCGTGGCCGCGCTGCTGCCCTGCTTCTGGATTTATGCCGAGGTGGGGCGCGACATTCACGCGCGCTCGGCCAAGGACAATCCGTATCAGGCCTGGGTGGACACCTATGCCAGCGAGGAGTTTCATGCGGCGGTGCGCGGCGTCTGCGCCACGGCGGATCGCCTGGCCGAGGAGGCCACCGAGGCCACGCGCGCGGCAATGCATGCGGCCTACAAGGATGCGGCCCGGCTGGAATGGATGTTCTGGGACAGTGCCTACCGCCTGGGAGATTGGCAAGGGCCGTTGCGCTGAGTCGCTGAGTTTTAGTGCATAAACGGGGTGCTGATTAAAAAATAATCAGCACCCCGTTTTCCCTAATGTGACAAGGAGTTAAGTCGCTTATTCAAGTGCTTGCTCCGGTTTGTCCACAAGCTTGTAATGATTTAGTGGGGAAAACTGGGCTACAGCCCAAGTTGAGTAGGCGTGAGCTGCTATGAAATGCGGAGTTTGTAGGCTTTAAGAGCCGTATAGTGTGATTTGCTTAAAAATTAAGCAGGCATTGAAAAGTCTTTGCAGAACAATGGCTTGATACGCTTATCCCGTTGAGTGGTTGGTATTGTCCACAAGCTTGTAGCGGGCGAATGGGGATATCCCGATACGATGCGCGGTAGAGCATCGAGGGAGAGGGAAGTGAAGAAATCAACATACCGGGCCATTGTTCTTGCCTCCATGCTCATCCCTGTGGCGGGCCTGTGCCTGGATTCCTTTTGTCCGCTGATCCCGGCGAGTCTGAAGTCGGTGTATGACAGCATGGTGCAGTTTGGCGGCATCAAGAGTTATCCGCCAGGGGTATGGCTGGCCATGGTGGTGGTTGTTGTGACTACGCTGGCTTCTTTTTACGGGCAACTGCGCTTCAGGAGCTGGGCGCCGAGTCTGGCTGTGAGCTCGACGCTAGCCGGCTTGCTGTTGTCCTGCTTTACGGGGCCGATTTTGCAATCGGGTGTGGGTGATGCTGCTGCTGGTGCGGGCGCCATGTTGAGCGGGATGGTGCTGATCCTGCCTTATGCCAGCGCCGAAGTGCGGGCTCTTTTCTGGCCGCAAACCGCCGCAGCGACTGTCGATACGGCTGGCCTTCAGGTTGCTGGAACTGAGCCGGTTTGAGTCATGGACTCAGCGCTTGCCGGCCTCGACCAGATGGTCGATCAGCGCCCGCACCTTGAGCGGCAGGTGGCGCGATGGCATATACAGTGCATAAGCGGTGCGCGGCGCGTAGTTGCCCGTCAGCAGCCAGTCGGGCAGTACCTGTACCAGTGCGCCGCTGCTCAGCACGGCCTGGGCGGCAAAGTCTGCCACCAGACCTATGCCCTGGTGCTGCAGCGCCAGATTGATGATGCCCGTGCTGCTGTCCATGGACAAAGGAGAGTGAACGGCGACTTCGGTCACGGCAGCCTCTGGGCTGCGGGTTTGGCCGTGCACCCATTGCAGCCGGCTCTGAAAGTCGCCATAGCCCAGCGTGATGCATGCCACGCCATGCTCGCGTCCCAGCTCCTGTGGATGCTCGGGAGGCTTGATCAGACCCCTGAGGTAGGCCGGCGAGGCCACGGCGATGTAGCGCACCTGGCGCAGCTCGCGCGCCACCATATGCGGTGGTAGCTGTTCTGGCCGGGTCAGGCGGATGGCCAGATCCAGACCTTGCTGCGCCAGGTCCTGCATCTGGTCGCTGAGGCTGACGGCGACCTCAAGCTCGGGCCATTGGCGGCGCAGCGCAGGCAGCTGTGCACTGAGCCATATTTCACCAAAGATGGTCGGTGCCGTCAGTCGCACCGTGCCGCGCGGCACGCCGCTGTAATGGCCGGCAATGGCGTGGATATCGCTGGCCGTCTGTGCCAGCTGGCTGCAGGCGGCATAGACCTCGGCGCCCAGCTCGGTCAGGGACAGGGAGCGGGTTGTGCGGTGCAGCAGCTGCACGCCCCAATGGGCTTCGAGCCGGCCCACGCTGCGGCTGACGGCCGAGGTGGTCAGATCCAGTTGCCGTGCGGCGGCGGCAAAGCTGCGCTGCTCCACCACCTTGGCGAAAACCAGCATTTCAGGAAGCAGGCCGGACTCTGTGCTCATGGTTCAGCTTGATTGTTGATCTTTGGGTAATAGTAAGTGGAATAGAGCTGTATTGATGCTTAGAAGTGATTGAAGGACCATGCCATCATGACTTCCCAGACATCTTCCTCTTTACAAGTGCTGGCTTCCAAGCCGGCTTTGGCCGCCACCTCGCCGCCCAAGGCTGCAGCCGGCGGTAGCTGGCGCATGGTGCTGGCCATGGCGCTTTCCGGAACCATCGGCCTGCTGGTGGTGGAGAGCGGCCTGCCCGTGCTGTGGGTCGTGTGGTTGCGTTGTTTGCTTGGCGGACTCGGGCTGGCGGCCTGGGTGCTTTGGTCGGGCCAGTGGTCCCGGCCGACCTGGCGCGAGAGCGGCTGGCTGCTGCTGGGGGCTGTGGCGCTCATCGTCAATTGGCTGTGCCTGTTTCGTGCCTATGAATACAGCGGCATTGCCATTGCCACGGTGGTCTATCACGTACAGCCCTTCTTGCTGTTGCTGCTGGCAGCTCTGCTGCAGGGCGAGCCTCTGCCGCTCAATCGGCTGCCCTGGCTGCTGCTGGCGCTGGTAGGCGTGGGCTTGAGCAGCGGCCTGGTAGGGCTGACTGATCAGCAGGCGTCGCAAGGGCAATCCTTGGGCATTGTGCTGGCACTGCTGGCAGCCAGTCTTTATGCCCTGGCCACCTTGGCCACTCAGCGGCTCAGGCGGCTTGCGCCGGCGCAGATCGCCATGCTGCAGATGCTGCTTGGTGCGCTGAGCTTGCTGCCCTGGGTGTGGGAGCTGCGCGCCCAGGCACTCTTCAGCCCCAAGGTCTGGGCTGCGGTGCTGGTGCTGGGCCTGGTGCACACGGCCTGGATGTACACACTGATGTACACGGCATTTCAAAGACTGCAGGCGCAGGCGATCGCCGGCTTGTCCTTTATCTACCCCGTCATGGCTTTGCTGGTGGATCTGCTCTGGTTTGGTGCCAAGCCGCAGCCGGCGCAGTGGCTGGGGATGGTGCTGATTCTGGGGGCGCTTGCAGCTTACCGGCGTAGCGAGCGCAAGCCTAATCAAAAATAGCTGCCAGCGGTTATGCATCAAGCGCCAGCAGCTATTGTTTTAAATCCAGGGGGTAATGGCCAGCACCAGTGGCATCAGCACCGCCGTGGCCACGCCGTTCAATCCCATGGCCAGAGCGGAGAACGCAGCGGCTGTGGGGTTGAGCTGGATGGCGCGTGCCGTGCCAATCGCATGGGCCGTAAGTCCGATGGCAAAGCCTTGAACCGCTGGATCCTTGAGACGCAGGACGCGGCACAGCAGCGGTGCCATCATGGTGCCGCTGATGCCGGTAATGGCCACGGCCACGGCGGCCAGCGAGGGTGTTCCTCCAAAACGCTCGGCCATGGGCAGGGCGATGGGAATGGTGGCCGACTTGGGTGCCACGGCGATCAGCGTAGCTTGCGAGCCGCCAAAGGCCCAGGCAATGCCCAGCGCCGAAAACAGAGCGACCAGACAGCCCACCAGCAGCGCCACGCTGATGGGCAGCCACAGCTGACGGATGCGCTCGCGTTGGGCGTAGAGCGGGATGGCCAGTGCCACGGTAGCCGGGCCTATCATCAGACCCAGCAGGGATACGCCGCTGCGATAGGTTTCATAAGGCGTGCCTGTGAGCAACAGAATCGCGACGATGACGACCACGCCGGTAAACACCGGAATCAGCATGGGGCGGTTACCGCTTTTCCTGTAGATGGCCATGGCCGCCAGATAGACCAGCATGGTCAGCACCAGCCAGGGCAGGGGCGAGCCTTGGGCCAGGCTCAGCCAGGCGGTGTGCAGGCGTTCAAGCAGGGGTGTGCTCATAAGCTCTGCTCCTGTCTTGCCGCGGGCTCGTCATCCGACTTGAGAGTGCGCTGGCGCTGCAGGCAGAAGCGGAAGGTGAGGGCGGTTGCGGTGAATGTGATGGCAGCTCCGGCAATGCAGGCCAGCACAAACGGCAGCCATTCGCGGCGCAGGTGGTCGAATTCCAGCATTACGCCTGCAATGACGGGGATGAAAAGCAGCATCATGTTCTGCAACAGAACCTGAGCAGTATCTTCCAGTGTCTTGGGTAGGCGTTTGTAAAACAGCAGGCCCAGCAGCAAAAGCAGGATGCCGATCAGCGCGCCGGGCAGAGGCAAGCCCGTGACGCGGGCCAGGAACTCTCCCAGTAGCTGAAAGGCAAAAAGTACGGCAAGCGCATACAGCATAAAGGTGGTCAGCTCCTGAATAATGAGTTGGCAGCCTGTTGTCAGGCTGCCAACTCTGTAAGGGTGGGGTATGGCTTGGGTGAATAAAGGTAAAGCAGGCGGGTAACTATTGCGTGTCGCGGATGACAGGTTTATCTTGGATCTCAGGCGCTTCGGAGCCGAAGCGGCCAGTCATCGCACGAGCTTAGGAGAAGTCACCATGCAAACCGCAGTCTATCGCGCACCTGTGTATGAACCTACGGTCGATGAATTGGAAACACTCAAGAAGCTGGAGCTGGGCGAGGATGTCTCCCTGTGGTCTGCCGCCAAGGAATATCTTTCCAAGCGCCTGCTGGAGCGGGGCCTCGTGGAGCAGGATGCAGAAAAGCACTGGCATATCACCGAGTCGGGGCGTATGGTGATCCGGCGCCAGCTCTGAAATGCTCGGGGTTAACCCTTGGATTGCAATTGCCTGATTTGGAGGCAACCTACCTTTCAACCCGCAAGTACAAGGGCTTGTGTGCTGTTATCACCAGGATTTCACTGGATATCCACAATTATGTCCACATGATCTGTGGAAAAAAGCGCTGTCATGGACAGCGCTTTTTTTGTGGCTTGACTCAAGCCAGGGTTGCTCGGATTGACAGCAAAGGCTCTCGTTGACAGTACAAGTGCAGCGATGCTCAAAAGGCATTTTCCAGAGAGAAATGTCCCATGTGACCTGCTGTGTGCTATGGGCTTGAAGCGAGTGGATGTTTGACAGATGGGCGATGCTGCCGGTGCCTGGCATGGTATTGCAAGGCATAGATCCGCACCAGATTGTGCAAAGTTATGCACAGTGACTGTGCAACTTCGAAAAGATGAGCGAGCAAGAGAGATCCTGCCTTATCCCGGCAAAGGAAAGGCATGGGGCTGTGGCGTAATTGATGCGCCGGCTTTTCGCGTGGAGAACGGAAGGCTGGATGGCAGCGAAGCCGCCTTTTCGGCTTGGGTATGTAGTGCCGGATTGGACCGGAACGCCCTGCTGCGGGGATTTCAATTCCCAGCACTCACCCTGGAGGGATGCGGATTGTATTCGATATTCAGGCGCAAAAAATTGTCGCAGCGTTCCTTTGGACAAAAACGCGTTGCGCCCATGATGCCGACATGAGGTCGAAGCTGGGTCGATTTGTCAGCAGGTACTTCGCTTGGTGTTGCTATCAGTGCTGAGTGGCTGCATATTTGCAGAGCACAAATCAACAAGGGCGGGTTGAAGCCCGCCCTTGTTAGGTGAGTTGCTGTCAGCACCAAAGAAGTGCTGCCGTCCTGTTATGCCTTTGACCAGTCTATTCGCTTGTAGGCACGAAAAACAGGTACTCACCTGGCCCCATCTGCGGGGTAATCACATAGCCTTCGCATTGTCTGTCCTTGCATTTCACAGGGATAGCGCGGGGCCAGATAGTTGCTGCAGTAGGGTAACCAGGCAGGTACTGCGGCACATGCCATACCCCATAGTCCCCCACTGGCTCTGCTTGCTGCGAGCCTGCTGCACCTTGCTCGCCACTTCCGAAGATCTGGCGTTGAATGCTCAACGGTTCATTGATGGCCCTGGAGTCGGGTGCAGCCAAAGACGAAGCGCTGCATAGTGCAATCGCTAAAAGAGCTAGAGTCTTGCCCATAGCGGCCTCCTAGATTAGGAATCACGCCCACTAATTGTCATACAGCTGTGCTGTACGTGGATCTTCCATCACAGATGTTACAAGCGAGGGGCGAGGGGCTTCAGGTGTCAAACTTGACTGAACCTCTGTGGGCGCTGAAGCGGGAGTGGGGCTACCTTGTGCCGAAGCATCCGGCCCGTAGTTGTTGCGGCGCTCGTCTGCAGTCATGGATTGCGGGCATTTAGAACCCGTGATCTCCAGTGCCACGCGAGCGGCGGGATCCATGCAGTCCATTGCCAGCGAGGCTGCCTTCATGCCCTTGTTCCAGAGCTCACGGCTCATTTTCAGGCGCTTGCAATGCTCGTCCGTCCAGGTTGTGCCGAAGCTCACGCCAAAGCCAGGTCCGTTGGCACTGCCGCTGCTGCTGCCCATGCAGGTGTCATTGCTGGTAGTGAGATTGGGGCCGTTCACGCTGGGAACGTTTTTCATGGTGTAAGTACCTGTGTACTCCACAATGTTCTTGGACGTCCCGGATACCGTGCTGTTCAGGTTCTGGGTGGTCGTGCCGTTCGTTGTGATGTTTTGATCGGAGGTTGAAGTGGATCTGCTGTCCATCGTGGATACAGATCGACTTTCCGCCGGGGCAACGACCGGATTGACAATGGTGACCGACTGATTCTGTTGCGCCCCCACGGAAGAGGAGCTAGAGGAGCTTTGCGCGCTGCTGTCGGCACTTTGCGCATAACTGCACAAAGGAACGCAAAGACTTAACAGAGCTATTGAGAATTTCATGCTTTGCTCCTACGTTGCCCGAGCCCGGCCAGGCAGCCAGGCCCGGGACAAACACAACTATCTTGGGACAGCTGCCTTAGTTGGCATTGGCAGCGGAGCCTGCACCGGCAGTACCGGAGGTGCCACCACCGTTGGAGAAGTAGCCAGCATTGCCAAATGCTCCAGCGTTCTGATGGACGGTACCCACCGAGGTTGCGCCCGATCCGGTGTTGGTCCATGCACCGCTAGGCCCAGAGATAGCAGCCGAAGTTGCGCCATAACCGGAAGTCGTGCCAGCATTGCTGTTCACATAGGACAGTCCGCCACCAGGGCCAGCGCCAGTGGCAACTTGGTTGGCTGTGTGCGAAGTGGCCACACCAGCTGCTCCGCCGCTGACGGGGCCTGCGCTGTAGCCAGCCAGGGCCGCAGAACCTGCGTTAGCGTTGGTCGCAGCACCGCCACCCGCAACAGCATTGCCCGAAGTTGCAGAAAGGCTCTTCACGTTACCGTAGGTAGTTGCGCCACCGCTGACCGCTGCACCACCGGCGCCGTAAGGGCCTACAGCAATGCCGCCACCAGCAGCATTGGCGTTGGAGGTTGCACCGGAGGTTGCACTATTCATGCTCAGCGCAGCACCGTTGCCCGAGCTGGCAGCACCCGACACCGTAGCTGAAGATGCGCTCGACGTCGTGTTTGTGGCAGCGATGCTTGAGCCGCTCACAGCAGCAGATGCAACACCAGCCAACGCAATAACCGCCATGGCAATCAGAGACTTTTTCATGATCATTCCTTTGAATAGCGAGTTCTCAGACAACTGAGAGTGTGTGAGCGAAAGACCGATGCAATTTCGCAAAGGCCAGTGTTAACCGTCAACAAGTTATGGAGTGCTTTGTTACGTTCCAAAACTGCTTTCGGTGAAGGCAGTTTCAGAAAACGACGGAGAAACAGTAATACCCCATTCAAAGATATTTTTTGAAGAATTTAAAATGATGAGAAAAATGAATGATTTGTTGTGGCTTGTGGATGTTGTGCTATTGAAAGAATAGTGCTTGTTGGAAATTTCTTACAATGCTAAAAAATGTAATCTGTATTTCTTTTTATTTTATATGTCCATTGTTTCAAAAATAAAGGGTTTACATCTATTTTTCTGATGAAAAGAAGTTAATACCTCGTATTCCAGTATTAATTTGTAAAAATTTAAACCTTATTTTTCTTTATTTGTTTTTTGTAGATTTTCAATGGAATGAATTCTATTTTTCGCGAGATTCCAAAGAAATCGACTCATCAAATGGAGTGTCACATGTATCTATCCGACGCATTTATGAGCTCACGGTTTGATGATGCTGGCAGTACAGAAGTCACATCTACTGTCTTTGGGCGCATGTGGCCGTCCGACATGAAGGGTCAGCAGAACCAGCCGGTGCGAGTCTTTCTGGTTGACGAAGACAGCCATGTCAGGAATGTGATCTCGCAGGAACTCATGCGTGATCCGCGCACTCTTCTGGTAGGGCAGGCCTCCAGCTATAGAGAGGCTCGTAAGAACATCTTTTTGCAAGATTTCGATGTGCTCCTCATTGACCTGTCTCTTGGTGAAGGCCAAGGAATCGAGTTGCTGGAATCGATCCAACTAAAGAGGCCTGACGTGCTGAGCATTGCAATTTCTGCAAGTGAAAACGACGACGCGGCCATGAATGCTCTTAAAAGAGGCGCTGTTGGGTACCTAGTGAAGAACTCATGGTTTGGAAGCTACTCGCAAGCTGTGCTGGAAGTTGCGAATGGTGGAGCCGCTATATCTCCAGT
Source organism: Comamonas sp. A23 (assembly GCF_004522605.1). Taxonomy (NCBI): domain Bacteria; kingdom Pseudomonadati; phylum Pseudomonadota; class Betaproteobacteria; order Burkholderiales; family Comamonadaceae; genus Comamonas; species Comamonas sp. A23. The sequence goes on along the minus strand of NZ_RSDT01000007.1, from coordinate 168,413 downwards.
AGTGGCAAAGAAAATCATTCCAAAAATATTCAAGGCCAATTTTCATGAGGAAAGTATCTTCAAACACAAGAGCTTTGAGTCGCTGACTGAAAGAGAAGTGGAAATATTGAAATTGATAGCCCAAGGAAAAAACTCTCTAGAGGTCGCGTCCTACTTGCAAATAAGCCCTTTGACAGTGTCAACGCATATAAAAAATATTTACGGAAAGATGCAAGTAAGAACCAGGGCGCAAGCCGTCAGATGTGCAATATTGATAGGTATTATTTGAATACTGTTGTTAAGTGTGCTCTAGGTCTTAAAGGTGAAAATACTCCGTCTTAAATCTCATATTGAAATGATATTTGAGTCTGAAATATTTTTTGCAGATTTCTTTATAGAGAAATTTCTTTCATGAGGTGGAAGGAGCTTTTACCTGGTCACTTTCAAGCATGTGCTCCTTGTTGGGCAAAGCGTGCGTGCTGTTTTCACATGGCTGCGATCCAGCAGCTTTGATGCTTCATCGATGTCATGGATGGGCCGGCCGCGAAGTTGCGCATGTCGCACATAGGCATGGCGCGCATTCGTTTGCCAGCCTCTTTATTGCCGGTGACAAGAGTGAGGTTGCCCCGTTGCAAGAGCTGTTCGATACATTCAAAGAGTGGGCGGGACGGGAGGTTGTGAGGCAGCCTCCTTATGAAGCAAATATGAGCTGACCACTGCACTCTATTCGGCGGCACTGGGAGGGGGAGTCAATGAATGGGGATACCACTCCGAAATGACCGATGCTGCATGCGCATGTGCTGATCGCCAGAGGTCGTTCTGGCTGGAGCCAGGATGGTCTGGTAGTTCGATGTGTCTATCAGCCGCGCGAATAGCGAACCAAATGCCATGCTCCCAGTCCTGGTCTCGTTGCAGTTTCTTGAGGGCAGGTGCAGTAATCACGATCACTCTCTTATTGCCCGCTCTTGCATAGCCGATCTCAACCAGCGTTCCAAAAGCCTCCAGGTCTTCGAGATAGGCGACAACAACGTCGGCCCGTGAGATGCCTTGAAGAGCTCCGCGATAGGCAGCGCTTTGTGGATTGGAGGGAGAGTAAGAATTCGCGCCATGCATGTGTCCATGGCTGCCATTTTTCGCTTTCCATGGACCTGAATACATGAACCTCGTACGAGTTCCGTGAAATAGCATTTCTTCCGGCGGCGCGATCAGCACATCGGTATCTGAATTCTCGATCCCTAGATCACCAAGTGCCTTGGATCTGGATACGTCGAAGATTCGCCAACAGGAAAACTCTCTGCCCGGGTCCTCATTGTCTAAATCTGTCCCCATTTTTCCCGCCATGTAGACGACAGGTAGAGCCAGTTTCGCTTGGCGGATTGCTTTGCTCGCCTGCAGCCAGTTTTCGACATCCGTTTCAAACCAGCCAATGGCTCTGTTGCTCATCGGTGTGGGATGAGGAAACTTGTCCTTGCGCAACAGCTTGTAGAGCATCGATCTTGATAACCCAGTCCGTGTCAGAACCTCATCCATAGGGATGACATTCTTCGTGAAGCGTGACTTGCTATCCGTAGGCATGTGGTTTCTTGAGCTCGTGTGCTAGGTGGATGAGCTGGCGTTAATTAATGCAATAAGTATTAATTTCCGATAGCCATACCCAATGTAGGATTGGCTCTGACATTGTTGTCGAATACGAACGATTTGTATTAATTTTGTATTTTGATCTGCTTTCACTCTTCGGAGGGACATGACGTTACCGCCGAGCCTGCCTGCTTCGTGGAGGCAAATTACGAGCCGGTCGGCATGTCGCGAACCCGCAGCATGGGATGCAAGGTATTGGGGAGGGAAATTACGAGGCTTGTGGGGCGCCAGGCAGACTGAAGCCATCGCTGGATGGGGGCGCCTCTGTCCAAGGCGAGAGCTGCCATCTCGCCACGCAAGCGGGAGGACACTGGCGTGCTTTCGGATGTCGTCGCATGGTTTTTGCGCCAATCGTTTTTTTGAGATGCGCCAAATCGCAAATTGCGAGGGGACCATTGCGGCAAAGAAAAAAGCCGTTAAGTCTTTGAGACTTAACGGCTTTTTGTATGTGGTGCCCGGGGCCGGAATCGAACCGGCACGCCTTGCGGCGGGGGATTTTGAGTCCCCTGCGTCTACCAATTTCACCACCCGGGCTTCGCTTAGCGCAGACGCGAATTATGGCACAGTATTGGACATGAAAACTTATTCGACCATCGAACATGCTATCGGTCACACGCCGCTGGTGGCATTGCAACGCATCGGCGCGGATGCAAACCGTGAACGTGCAAACGTAGTGCTGGGCAAGCTCGAAGGCAACAACCCGGCTGGCTCCGTCAAGGACCGGCCTGCGCTGTCCATGATCCAGCGTGCTGAAGAGCGCGGCGAGATCAAGCCGGGCGACGCGCTGATCGAGGCAACGTCGGGCAACACCGGCATTGCCTTGGCCATGGCTGCAGCCATCAAGGGCTATCGCATGATTCTGATCATGCCCGAGGACCTGTCCATCGAACGCGCACAGACCATGAAGGCTTACGGCGCCGAACTGATTCTGACGCCCAAGAGCGGTGGCATGGAATATGCGCGCGATCTGGCCGACCAGATGGTGGCCCAGGGCAAGGGTGTGCTGCTGGATCAGTTTGCCAACCCCGACAATCCCAGGGCCCACTATGAAACCACAGGGCCGGAGCTGTGGGAGCAGACCGGTGGTGAGATCACCCACTTTGTGAGTGCCATGGGTACTACCGGAACCATTACCGGAGTGGCCAGGTTCCTCAAGGAAAAGAACCCGAACATCAAGATCATCGGCGCTCAGCCTTCCGAGGGATCGCGCATTCCTGGCATCCGCAAGTGGCCCGAGGAGTATCTGCCCAAGATCTATGACGCTTCGCTGGTCGACGAGCTGGTCTATGTGACGCAGGACGATGCCGAAGACATGGCCCGCCGCATGGCGCGCGAAGAGGGCATCTTCGCGGGTATCTCGGCTGCCGGTGCCCTGTGGGTGGCCCAGGAAATTGCCAAACGCGAGCAGAACGCCACCATCGTGTTTGTGGTGTGCGACCGTGGTGATCGCTACCTCTCTACAGGCGTGTTTCCGGCTTGAGCAATGTCTTTTGCGTGATAGCGCAAAAGAGAATCAACGCTCCAAATGACAGTCAGCGCTTATCCATCAAGCGCTGGCTGCTATCAATATCAAGAATAGGACTTACGCAAACAAGAATGCAACAGCGGCCTGCCTTCTGAGACAGACGCCTCGCCTGAACCCGTTTTGCGTAAGTCGTGAAGAATACGGAGAGCCTCATGGCTTATGAAGTCCGCTTTTGTTCCAACTGCGCGACTGAGCTGCAATGGATTGTGGCCAGCGAGGACAGCGGTGAGGTACAGCGTCTGCGCTGCCCGAGCTGCGGGTTTACGCATTGGGGCAATCCCACGCCGGTGCTGGCGGCCGTGGTGGAAGGTGATGACGGCCGGGTGCTGCTGGCGCGCAATGCGCTGTGGCAGGAGGGCGTTTTCGGTCTGATCACCGGCTTCATGGAGGCTGGTGAATCGCCTGAAGCCGGTATCTGTCGCGAGGTTCTAGAAGAGACGGGGCTGCGCGTGAAGGCACTGCGTCTGCTGTGCTGCTCGGAGTTTCTGCGCATGAATCAGGTGCTGATTGCCTACCATGTGCGCGTGCAAGGCCGGCCTGAGGATGTGAAGCTTTCTCCCGAGTTGCTGGAATACCGTTGGCAGACAGCCCAGGAGTCGCTGTGCTGGCCTGCGGGCACCGGCTATGCTCTGGCAGAGTGGATCAAGCAAAAAGGCTTCGAGCCACGTTTTGGTGCTTTTCGTCCCGGCCAGAATCCCGAGCCTGACCCTGCCAAATGGCCTGTGCGACGCTGGGCTGAGGACACTCGCTTTACGGTGGCACCGGCTCTGGATTGAGCAAAGACCGCGCTGGCGCTGCCAGCGCCCGGTTTTTCTACAATCGGTGCTGACGAGGAATCCACCCCATGTACGTAGACCAAGAAGTTGACACCCGCGGCCTGAACTGTCCGCTGCCCATTCTCAAGGCCAAGAAGGCGCTGGCTGCCATGCAAAGCGGCCAATTGCTCAAGGTCGTGGCCACGGATACCGGCTCCATCCGGGACTTTCAGGCCTTTGCCAAGCAGACCGGCAACGAGCTGGTCGAGCAGCAGACGGTGGGGGATGAGTTCATCCATATCCTGCGTCGGCGCTGAGCGCTGAATCGGTCTGAGAGCATTGGACGGACAAAAGGCCTGCAAGCGCAGGCCTTTTGTCATCAGAGCGGCTTTGGCCGATCTTGCTTATAGGCTCAAGCTCTTGAGGTATTCGCGAAAGCTGTCGCCCACATCGGGGTGCTGCAGCGCCAGCTCCACCGTGGCTTCCAGAAAGCCTTCCTTGCTACCACAGTCATAGCGCTTGCCTGCATACTGGAAGGCATAGACGGCTTCATGAGCCATCAGCCGTTCGATGGCATCGGTCAGCTGGATCTCGCCACCCACACCCTTTGGCTGGTTGCGGATCTCGTCGAAGATGGCGGGAGTCAGCACGTAACGGCCCGCCACACCCATGCGCGATGGCGCTTTCTCGGGAGCGGGCTTTTCCACGATCTCATCGATGCGCATCAGTGGGCCGCCCGCAGGCTCGCCCTTGACGATGCCGTAGCGCTTGGTGTGCTCGAGCGGAACTTCCTGAACGGCCAGCAGGGAGCGGCCCTGTTTCTGGAAAGCGGCCGTCATCTGCGCCATCACGCCGGGGCCGCCATTCTCTCCTGTCATCAGGTCGTCGGCCAGAATGACGGCAAAGGGTTCATTGCCGACCAGGGGTTGCGCGCACAGAACGGCATGGCCCAGGCCCAGGGAGCGGGGCTGGCGCACGAACAGGCAGTTCATATCGGCCGGGCTGACGCTGCGCACAAGGTCCAGCATGGCCTGCTTGCCGGCATTCTCCAGCTCGTTCTCGAGTTCGTATGAAGTGTCGAAATGGTCTTCAATGGCCCGCTTGCTGCGGCCGGTGACAAAGACCATGTCGCGGATGCCTGCCTCGTACGCCTCTTCCACGGCGTACTGGATCAGCGGCTTGTCCACCACAGGCAGCATTTCCTTGGGCGAAGCCTTGGTGGCGGGCAGAAAACGGGTGCCCAGGCCTGCAACTGGGAACACGGCTTTGCGGACGCGGGTTTGATTGCTCATGTGCTTGTCTTTTCTGGATGGAAAAAAGGCGCAGTTGCCTGCGCCTTGTTTTTGGAGGGAGTTTAGCGGGGTTTAGCCCAGACGAGCGAGCTGCTCGTTGATGCGTGTCAGTGTCGCGCCGAAGTCGGCCAGGCGCTTGCGCTCCTGTTCCAGCACTGCGGCTGGAGCCTTGGCGCAGAAGGCCTCGTTGCTCAGCTTGCCGTTGGCCTTGACGATCTCGCCTTCGAGGCGCTTGGCTTCCTTGGACAGGCGGGCCTTCTCGGCTGCAACGTCGATTTCGACAAACAAAGCCATGCGGATGTCGCCCAGGACGTTGACCGGAGCAGTCTGTGCGGCGGTGGCCCATGCGGCTTCGTCATCGAACACCTTGACTTCGCTGAGCTTGGCCAGGTTCTTGAGTACGTCGGCATTGGCGCGCATAAATGCCGAGTCCTCGGCATTGCCGGCCACGGTGAGCAGCGGCAGGCGTTGAGCGGGCGACACGCCCATCTCGCCACGCAGCGCGCGGCAGGCATCCACCATCTGCTTGATGCGGCCCACGTAGGCGATAGCGGCTTCGTCGATCTTCTCCGGCTGTGCTTCGGGGTAGCGTGCCACGGCGATGGAGTCGCCCTTGAGGCCGGCCACGGGCGCAACCTGCTGCCACAGTTCTTCCGTCACAAACGGAATGATGGGGTGGGCCAGGCGCAGAATCGCCTCCAGCGTACGGATCAGCGTGCGGCGCGTGGCGCGCTGCTGGGCCTCGTTGCCGGTCTGGATCTGCACCTTGGCGATTTCCAGATACCAGTCGCAGAACTCGTTCCAGACGAAGTCGTAAATCGTGTTGGCGACATTGTCCAGGCGGAACTCGGCAAAGCCCTTGGCCACTTCTGCCTCGACCTTTTGCAGCTGCGAGCTGATCCAGCGGTCGGGCTGGCTGAAGTGCATATAGCCGGCGAACTCGCCGCCCGGTTGGCACTGCTCCTTGGTGTGGGGTGCCAGACCGCAGTCATGGCCTTCGCAGTTCATCAGTACAAAGCGCGAAGCATTCCAGAGCTTGTTGCAGAAGTTGCGATAGCCCTCGCAGCGCTTGCTGTCGAAGTTGATGGAGCGGCCCAGTGACGCCAGGGCCGCAAAGGTGAAGCGCAGTGCGTCCGCTCCGTAGGCGGGGATGCCTTCGGGGAATTCCTTTTGCGTGTTCTTGCGCACCTGGGGCGCGGTCTCGGGCTTGCGCAGGCCGGTGGTGCGCTTTTCCAGCAGCGGCTCCAGCGAGATGCCGTCGATCAGATCCACGGGGTCCAGCACATTGCCTTCGGACTTGCTCATCTTCTTGCCTTGCGCATCGCGCACCAGGCCGTGGATGTAGACATGCTTGAACGGCACGCGACCCGTGAAGTGCGTGGTCATCATGATCATGCGGGCGACCCAGAAGAAGATGATGTCGTAGCCGGTCACCAGCACCGAGGAGGGCAGGTAGAGGTTGAAGTCGTCATCGGCCGCATGGCCCTGCTCGGGCCAGCCCATGGTGCTGAACGGCACCATGGCGGAGGAGTACCAGGTGTCCAGCACGTCGGCATCGCGGGTCAGCTTCTTGCCGGGGGAAACCTTGTCAGCTTGTGCCTGGGCTTCGGCTTCGTTCTTGGCAACGTAGATATTGCCTTCTTCGTCATACCAGGCAGGAATCTGGTGGCCCCACCAGAGCTGGCGCGAGATGCACCAGTCCTGGATGTTGTTCATCCACTGGTTGTAAGTGTTGACCCAGTTCTCGGGCACAAACTGAACTTCACCGGAAGCGACGGCGTCGATGGCCTTCTGGGCGATGGACTTGCCGCTCGGGTCCTGGTCGCTGACCTTGCTCATGGCAATGAACCACTGGTCGGTCAGCATGGGTTCGATCACCTGGCCGGTACGGTCGCAGATGGGCACCATCAGCTTGTGCTTCTTGATCTCGACCATCAGGCCCAGCTCTTCCAGGTCGGCCACGATGGCCTTGCGGGCCACGAAGCGGTCCATGCCGCGGTATTTCTCGGGCGCCTCGTCGTTGATCTTGGCGGTCAGCGTCAGCACGCAGATCATGGGCAACTTGTGGCGCTGGCCCACCTGATAGTCGTTCTGATCGTGGGCAGGCGTGACCTTGACCACGCCGGTGCCGAACTCTCGGTCCACGTATTCGTCGGCGATGATGGGGATCTGGCGGCCCACCAGGGGCAGGGTCACGGTCTGGCCGATCAGGTGCTTGTAACGCTCGTCTTCGGGGTGGACCATCACGGCCACGTCGCCCAGCATGGTTTCGGGGCGGGTGGTTGCGACCACCAGATTGCCTTCGCCGCTGGTCAGCGGGTAGGCGATATGCCACAGGCTGCCGTCCTTTTCCTGGTTCTCGACTTCCAGGTCGGAGACTGCAGACTGCAGCACCGGATCCCAGTTCACCAGGCGCTTGCCGCGGTAGATCAGGCCTTGCTGGTACAGCTTCACAAAGGTCTCGGTCACCACCTTGGACAGCTTGTCGTCCATGGTGAAGTACTCACGGCTCCAGTCCACGGTGTCGCCCATGCGGCGCATCTGGGTGGTGATGGTGTCGCCGGACTTTTCCTTCCACTCCCAGACCTTCTTGGTGAACTCGTCGCGGCCCAGGTCATAGCGGCTCACGCCCTGGGTCTGCAGCTGGCGTTCCACCACGATCTGGGTGGCGATGCCTGCGTGGTCGGTTCCGGGAATCCAGGCCGTGTTGTAGCCCTTCATGCGGTGGTAGCGTGTCAGCGAGTCCATGATGGTCTGGTTGAACGCGTGGCCCATGTGCAGCGTACCTGTCACATTGGGTGGGGGCAACTGGATGGAGAAGTTGTTGCCTGCAGCGGTAGCTTCGGTACCGGGCTTGCCTGTGCCGCGATAGCCGGCATTGCCGTAACCGCGCTTTTCCCACTCAGGGCCCCAATGGGCTTCGATGGAGGCAGGTTCAAAAGACTTGGAGAGGCTGTCGAGGCCGGGCTGTTGAATGGTGTCGCTCATGGCTGCGTTACAAGAACTCTGGAAATGAAAACGGCATCCTGAAAAGGGATGCCGTCTGCATGAAAGATAAGGACGGATTGCCAATGATTTTAGCGATCCGATCCAGTGATGAGCGCGGTAGGTCTTATTTCGTCCTCTTGCGCTTATTTATCAAGCGCTTGTAGCTATTGAATTAGCGAGACTGCGCTTGAACAAGCATGTACCACGCCAGAGACGTCGAGTAAGGCCTGGGCAGCCCCAACCGCCCCGCAGCGAGGGCGTCGTCCCTCTTGGGGGAAGCGGCGTAGCCGCTCAGGGGAGTTACTTACCAGGAACAAACTCCGGCCGGTCGTTGTTCTGCGGCTTGAGGGGAGCGCTGGACTTGCCCTCGGCACGTTCCTTGCGCCACTGCTCCTTGCGGGCCGTCCACTCGTCCAGGCGCGCATGGGCGGTCTTGCTTTCCTTGAGCATCTGCAGCTCGTCGGCCAGCTGGGCCGTCAGCTCCAGGCGGATGCCGTTGGGGTCGAAGAAGTAAATGCTCTTGAAGATGTGGTGATCTGTCACGCCCAGCACTTCCACGCCGCAGGCCTGCAGGCGGGCCTTGGTGTTTTCCAGCTCCTGGACGGAGTCCACTCGGAAGGAGATGTGATTGATCCAGATCGGAGTGTTGGGTGAGGGCAGGGCCGCTTCGTCGTCGCCAATGTCGAAGAAGGCAATGAAGGAGCCGTCCTTGAGGCGGAAGAAGAAATGGGTGTAGGGGCAGTATTCGCCCGTGGAAGGGACATAGTCGCTCTGGATGATGTGGTAGAGCGGCAGGCCGAGGATGTCCTCGTAGAAGTGACGAGTCTCTTCCGCATCCTTGGCCTTGTAGGCGTAGTGGTGCAACTGCTGCACGGCGGCAGGTGCGGGCAGCTGGCTCATGTCCGCACGCCGGGGCTGGGAGTAAACCGGGGTAGGGGCGGCTTGGCTCATGCGATGTCTCCTTCAATTGTGTGAGTGGATTGATTCTACTATTCGTAATTGATTAACCTAAAGTAAATTTTTTTGATGAAGGGGATTTGTGTCTGAAGCATGCCGCAGACGCAAAAAAGCCCGGACCGCTTGCACGGGCCGGGCCAAAGAGAGAGCCCGCAAGGGGCTTCACTCGAGAGTCTTTGCGGACCTGGATTACTGCTTCACAGCTTCGATCTGCAGGACCAGGCGCACTTCCTTGGGGAAGCCATAGGGGATGCCGTAGTTCACGCCCCACTGGGTGCGGTCGATGGTGGCCTCGAAGTCGCCGCCGCAGACTTCACGCTTTTGCAGCATGGGGCTTTCGTAGCAGGTGAACTTGTTGGCCTTGACGGTGATGGGGGCGGTCTTGCCCAGCAGGGTCAGCTGGCCGGTCACTTCCTTGAGCTTGTCGCCGTCAAACACGAACTTGTCGGAGACAAATTTGGCTTCGGGGAATTTTTCCACGTTGAAGATGTCGGCGCTTTGCAGATGCTTGTTGAAGGAGGGCGTGCCGGAGTTCACCGAAGTCATGTCCAGAGTCACTTCGACCTTGCCGGTCTTGGCTGCCTTGTCGAACTGAACGTTGCCGCTTTTCTTGTCGAAGCGGGCACGGTTGGTGGAGGCGCCAAAGTGGTCGATCTCGAAAGTCGCAAACGTGTGTGTGGGGTCGATGGCGTAAGTGGCTGGTGCCGCCTGGACAGCGGTGGCAAACAGGGACGCAGCGGCCAGAGCGAACAGAGTGGAACGCATGGTGAATACTCCTTCAGGGATTGGAACTATCAAAACATGAGCTTTCAGCGCTTGCCTATCAAGCACTGGAGCCGAAAAACGCTTAAAGCTTGCCGACGCCAGTCAGAGCCAGCTTGAATTGCACATTGACCTCGTCGGCCACCATGGAGGTGTCCTTCCAGTCGCCATCGCCGATCTTGAAGTTCAGACGCTTGAGCGCCAGCGTGCCGGCGGCCGTGGTGGTGGCGCCGGACTGGGTCAGCGTCACGGGCAGGCTCACCTTCTGTGCATTGCCCTTGATGGTCAGCGTGCCGTCCACCTGGAACTTGCCACCGCCCAGAGCCTTGACGGCGCTGGAGTCAAAAGTGGCCTGAGGGAATTTGGCAACGTTGAACCAATCTGCCTTGGGCAGTTCGGCATCGGTTTCCTTGGCGCCCATGGTGGCGCTGCCGGTATCGACCGTGAAATGGATCTTGCTGCTCTCGGGTTTGGCGGCGTCGAAGGCAATCTGGGCGTCGAACTTCTTGAAGTGGCCCTTGAGCGGCACGCCCATCTGCTTGGCTTCAAAGTTGACGGCGCTCTGTGCGGGCACCAGGGCTTGAGCGGCCTGTGCGGTGTTGCCCAGGAAAGCGGCTGCAATCAGTGCAGAGGAAAAAAGGACTTTCATCAAAAACTCCTTGTGATGAACATACAAAAAACTCAAAAGCCGGTACGGCTTGAAGGAGCGAGACAGCAAGCAAGCGCCGCCGCGCAGCAAAGCTGTTGTCCCCAGGGGGGAAGCGGCGGGGCCGCCCCGGCAACGCCGCTCAGGGGGACTATTGGCCAGGAACCATGCGTGACAGCAGTCCGTCGCGGTCAATGACCTGATGCTTGATGACGGCAGCGATATGCATCACCACCAGGGCTGCCAGCGCATAGGCCAGATAGCCATGCCAGGGCTTGAGCGATTCGGCCAGCTCGGGGCTCTTGCTCACCAGGTCAGGCAGGGGCAATTGTCCGAACAGCACGATGGGAAATCCTGCTGCCGAGCTGTACATCCAGCCCACCAGCGGGATGGCAAAGAACAGCGCATACATCAGGTGATGCACGCCATGGTGGGCCAGGCGCTGCCAGCCCGGCATGGTGCGGGTGACGGCTTCGGGCAGCTCCGGTGGTCGGTGGGTGATGCGCCAGACCAAGCGCAGCACGGACAGGATCAGAATCGTCATGCCGGCCCATTTGTGCCAGTTGAAGTACTTGAGGCGTGTGGGCGAGAAAGGCAGGCCTGTCATATAGAGGCCAAAGGCGAAGATGCCGGTCAGTGCCAAGGCCAGAACCCAGTGCAGGGCGATGGCGGTACCGGTGTAGCGGGAGCTTGAGTTCATGGAAACTGCAATCAGAAAGTGCGGGTCGCGGGCGCTGGGGACCCGCTGAAATTGATATGCAGTGTATGAAGCGGCGAATGCAAAAAGGTTCAGCAGGATTGAGGGCTCGATTCAAAAAAGCTGAATGTCCGAACCAAAAAGCGCTGGCTTCAGCAAGGTCGTCGAACATTCGATGCACAGCGAAGTGGGCGCATGCCGTTTTGCATGGCAAGCACTAATAAAGGAAGTTGGTATTGATGGGTATCAATTTTCCGAGTATTTAACTTGTGAATTTAGGTGGCAACAAATCATGCAGGCTGCTGTTTCTATACTCCGCGCCTCTTAGTCTTTTCAAAGACCAAAGCGTGGCGGACGGCCAAGGCTGGCGATATGTGGGTAGAAATGCCGACAACAACTGCAGCCGTTATCACCTGCTTTTTGACTCTCGGACGCATACAACGTTCGGGAATACATAGTCATCTAGCGATGTGCCCACGCCAGTCCTTGCTGTTGTTGTGCGCATTGCAGCAAGGAGTTGGAACCGTGTCCAAACTGGACTTGAATCGGCGCAGTTTTCTGAAGGCTGCCGCCGCCATGGGCGTGATTGCGAGTGTGCGCCCGGTCAAAGACGCACTTGCGGAATTGATAACGCCCGCCAGCGGTCAGGAGACCCACTGGATCAATGGCAACACGCTCAACTACCGCCGCGACGGCATGGCCAAGGTCACCGGGCAGAAGGTCTTTGCCATCGACCTGCGCGCCAGGGACATGCAGGGCTGGCCTGCGCAGCAGTCGCATGCGCTGACCATCCATATCCCGCGCGCCGACCGCATCTACGAAGGCCTGGATCTGTCGGTGCTGGGCAGCGACTACCAGCCTGATGTGCTGATCGACGCCGAGTCCATCGCCGCCGACGGCGTTGGAATGCCCGAGCCGGGCTTCTATGGCGAGTTCTTCGTCAAAAAGGGCCAGGTCTCTCCCATGCTGGGCCACCCCGTGGCCGTGGCCATCTGGCACGACTACGAGAAGTTCCGCGTGGCCAACCAGCGCCTGCGCTTCAATGACGCGATCTTCCGCTTCGGAGCCGAGGCTGCCCAGCCGCCACGCGCACCCTATGTGGCCGCGCGCTACGTACGCGTGCAAGGCGAGGACGGCTATGGCGAGGACAGGTTCTCGCCCATGAAGAACACCGTCATCTGGCCGCAGCTCGATGAAAAAGGCGTGCACTGGCCCGACAGCAGCCATCCCGCCTTCGGCGCGCTGATGGGCGAGTCGGCACGCATCCAGGCCGAGATGAAACAGCCTAGGGACGGCTTGCGCGCGTTTGCACGCAAGTACTACAGCCAGTCCATCGAGCATGTGGCCATGGAAATGGAAAACGGCCTGGCCTGGTATGAGCGCGATAGCGGTGCGCTGCATATGGTTGCCGCGAGCCAGGCGCCCTACGGAACGGCCGAGCATGTGATGCACATGCTCAAGGACAGCAAGCTGCCGCTGAACCAGCTCGACTACATCAGCTCCTACACCGTGGGCTACGGCCAGAAGGAGCACCATCCCTTCCCGTTCTACGTGGCACTGGCGTCGCTGTATGCCCAGGGCCGCCCGGTGCGGCTGGCGCTGGACCGCTGGAAGCACTTCCAGTTCGCTCTCAAGCGCCACCCCTTCGACGTGGAGACAGCGATCTCGGTGGACAAGGACGGCAAGTTCCATGCGCTGACCTGCCATATGGTGGGCGACGGCGGCGGCGTGACCAACTTCAGCCCCTCGGTGGGCACGGTGGCAGTGACGGCGGCGCAATCCATTTACTACTTCCCCGAGAGCGACCTGTCGACCGAGGTGTACCCCTCCATCGGCGTCACGGCCGGCTCCATGCGCGGCTACGGCACGGTGCAGTCCATGGCCTACACCGAGATGCTGGTCGACGAGATCGCCCAGGAGATCGGCCTCGATGCCATCGAGCTGCGCCGACGCAATGTGCTCAAGAGCAGCATGAAGAACACCCAGGGCGCCTCGCCCTCGGGTCATTTGCGTATCGGCGAGATCCTCGACATGGCCGCGAAGGACCCGATGTGGACCGAGCGCGCCAAGCGCAAGGCCGACTTCGAGGCAGCCAACCCCGGCCTGCGCTACGGCATAGGCTTCGGTGCCGTGCAAAAGGACTTCGGCACGGGGGCAGAAGCCTCGATCGCGCAGCTCGAGATCACGCCCGAGGGCCGCATCAAGATGCGCCACATCGCCACCGAGATCGGCACCGGCAGCACCACGGCACAGCTGGTGGCGGTCGAGCCCTTCCTGGGGCGCCCGGCGGACGACGTGGACTTCGCGGTGAACCACTGGGACAACCTGCCGCTGCACACCAAGGACGAGCCCTACACCACGCCCCAGGCCAAGGAAGACGAGCTGGCGCGGGACCCGACCTGGACACCGCGCCTGGTCTCGCCGGTATCGGCCTCGAACTCGGCCTACTACTTCCGCCACGCCACGCAACAGGCGGCGCAACTGCTGCTCAAGCTCTGCCTGTGGCCTGCTGCCCAGTCAATCTGGTCCGGCAAGGAGGGTGGGGGGCAGATGCTGCCCAGCACCGTCACCGAAGACATGCTGGAGTGGCGCGATCGCATGCTCGTGGCCGAGGGCCTGGAGCCGTTGAGCCTGGAGCGCCTGGCCGAGCGCGCACACGAGCTGGGCATCGTGACCGGCGTCTGCGTGCACGCCTTCAATCGCTGGGCCTGGGCCAAGGCCGACTTCACGGTCGAGGGCAGGAAGTTCCAGGCCATGATCGACGCCCTGTCCGTGCAGTACGGCAAGGGAGCTAGCGAGGCCAAGAAGGCCGCGATGAAATCCGGTGGCTATGCCTTCATCGCACGCGACAAGGTCTATTACCCGCCGGTGCAGCGCACCAATGCGGGCACAGTGTACTACGCGCCCTGCGCCACCATGGTGGAGCTGTCCGTGTCCCCGGGCACGGGCAAGGTGAACCTCCTCTCGCACAAGACCTGGCTGGAATGCGGCACGCAAATCGTGCCCGAGCTGGTCTCCGGCCAGATCCAGGGCGGTGTGGCCATGGGCATTGGCCATGCGCTGTACGAAGACCTGCCGCGCCATGAGAGCGGCCCCGGCAACGGCCAGTGGAACCTGAACCGCTACCACGTGCCGCGTGCCAGCGAAGTGGCCGTGTGGAAGGCCGAGGGCGTGGTGCTGCCGCCGCTGTCGCGCACCGATCCGCCCAAGGGCATGGCCGAGGTGGTGATGATCCCGGTGGTTGCCGCCTGCGTCAACGCCATCGCCCATGCTACGGGCAAGCGCTTCCATGCGACCCCCGAGACCCCCGACAAAATCAAAGAGGCACTGTGATGCAGGACCGTATTCAATTTTCCGCCACTATCAATCGCAAACAGGTAGGCCCCGTCGACGTTCCCAAGGACTTGATGATGATCGAGTTCCTGCAGGAGTACGCGGGCATGAACGGCACGCGCCTGGGCTGCGGCCAGGGCGTGTGCCGCGCCTGCACCATCATCGTCGACGATCCGGAAAAAGGCTCGATCACCGTGCCCGCCTGTGTGACCGGCGTGACCTGGCTCAACGGCAAGACCATTCGTACCGTGGAAGGCATTGCCTCCGTGGACGACAAGGGCGTGGTCCATCCCTCGCCGGTGCAAAAGGCTTTTCTCGAGCATTACTCCTTCCAGTGCGGCTACTGCACGCCCGGTTTTGTGAACTCGGCCACCGTGCTGGTGGAAAAGCTCCAGAAGCAGCCCGTGCCAGCCGATGAGGTGGAAAAAGCCATCGAGGAACAACTGGAGCCCCATATCTGCCGCTGCACCGGCTATGTGCGCTACTACAACGCCGTGCGCGACGTGATCCTGAAGACGCCGGGCCTGACCACAGGCAAGCGCAGCAAGGAGGTCGTGAACAATGGCTAAGACCTGGATCAAGGGCCTGGGCGCAGCCGCCGTGCTGGGTGTGCTCGTGGCCGGAGGCATGTATCTGTACGGCAGCGCAAGCGGCGACGTCCCGCCGGCCACGGTGGACTTTGCCAAGCTGGGCCCGCAGGAGTTCGATGCGCTCTACAAGCGCGGCGAGCAGGTGTTTCGCGGCGGCGACTGCGCGGCCTGTCACAGCTCGCCCGCCACGGGGGCGGAGCTGGCGGGCGGTGTGCCCATGGTCACTCCCATGGGCACGCTTTACGGTAGCAATATCTCGCCTTCCAAGGAGCACGGCATCGGCGGCTGGACGGCCGACGATCTGTACCGCGCAGTGGCCGCCGGCATGGCGCCAGGGCGCAAGAACCTGTATCCGGCCATGCCTTATGCCAGCTACCACCAGATCACGCGTGCCGATGTCGATGCACTCTGGGTGTGGCTGATGAAGCAGCCGGCCGTGGAAGTCGCCAACAAGCCCAGCGAGATGAACTTCCCGTTCAGCATCCGTCCTGCCGTGGCCATGTGGAATGCGCTCAATCGCCCCGCAGCCAAGGAGTTCGACATGTCGGTGGACGAACTGGTGCGCGGCAAGTATCTGGTGGATGTGCTGGGTCACTGTGCCGAATGCCACAGCCCGCGCACCAAGGCCACCTTCGCCATGGATGGCTCGCGCTATCTCGAGGGCAATACCATCGAGGGTTCCTACGCTCCGGCGCTGACCCCCGATGCCCTGAGCGAGCGCGGCTGGACCAAGGACGATCTGGTCAAGTTCTTCCGCACCGGCCTGTCGCCGCAAGGGGTGATGACTTTCCGCATGTCATCGGTGCTCGAGCATTCCACCTCGCGCATGGCGGAGGCCGATGTGCGCGCCATGGCCGCCTATCTGACCCAGAACCGCGAGATGCCCGGGCCGAAGGTCAAGTCTGCCGAGGGGCAGACCAGCGTCAAGGGCGAAAATCTGTACCTGGGCTTGTGCGCGGGCTGCCACGGTGCGCAGGGCCAAGGCCAGCCGCATTCGTCGGTGCCCATGAGCACCAACACCACGGCCATGTTCCCCACGCCCATCAACCTGATTCGAGTGATCCGCGAAGGCGTGCACGAGCGTGACCTGGCCCATGGCGAACGCATGCAGACCATGCCCGGCTATGCCGACAAGCTCAGCAACGAGGAGATGGCCGACCTGGTCAACTACATGCGTCAGACCTGGGGCGGCCGCCCTGGCGACGTGACCGCCGCGCAGGTGGCAGAGCATGTGAAGACCATAGAGCACAGCAAGTAAGTCCAGACCTGGCTTGAGGCCACGGTCGCTCGCGGCTTGCCGCGGCGGCCGTGGCCTTTTGCTTTGCGCTCGGCGAGAGCAGGGTAGTTGGCCGCACAGCGTCCGCGCAACTCAGTGCCGCAGTAGCGGCTGGCCTGTTGCTTGTAAGCCGTGTCGGAGCGCGCCTATTCGTCCTGCGCCGGATTGTCCGGCAGCACCACCATGGCCTGGGCTGCGAGCTTCCAGGCGATGGCCGAGGCCTCCATATCGCCACGGTGCTCGGCCATCAGCGCCAGGCGCTGCCAGGCGCGCGTGCGCAACTGGGGGTCTTGCAGCAGCGGTGCGGCGCGGGTCAGCAACTGCTGGGCCTTGCCCCATAGCTCACGCTGCACGCAGGCCACGCCGGCCAGGTATTGCAGGCGCGATTCGCGCGGGTTGGCATTGGCTGCGGCTTCCATGCGAGCCAGCCAGGCTCCATCCAGCTTGCCCAGGCTTGACTGCAACACTTCCACCAGCTTGGGTAGATGGGTTTCCGTGCGTGGTCCGGGCTGAGTCAGCAAATGCTCCCACACGGGCAGCAGCCAGGCGCGTGCCTGCTGGGCTTCGCCACCCAGCTCGATCAGGCGTTCCGTGGCAGGGATGGCCACTTCGGGCATGGCACGCTCGTCTTCGTCCAGCGACAGCCAGAACTGCTGCAGCGACGAAGTGTCACGTGCGTCGCGAATGCTGGCAAGCAGCAGGCCGCGCACCACGCTGGCCGAGGCCGCGGGAGAGAAGGCGCGGTGCTTGGCCAGCAGGCGGGCGGTGTCGAGCGCAGCCTGCGTGTCGCCGGACAGGCGTGCGGCCTTGAGCTTGATGCGCAGGGCAATCGTGCGGCGGCCTGCGCCCAGCGGCAACTCGCCCAGGCGGCGAATCGATTCGGCGGCATCGCGGTCATCCAGTGCCCAGCGGGCCGCGCGCATCTGGGCGCCTTCGCGAATTTCCATGTCCTGGGTGTTGCCGGGGATGGGCAGCACGTCCAGAGCCTGTTGCCAGTGCTTGTCGCGCAAGGAGGCATCCTGCAGGGCGTGGGACGCATCGGCGGCGATCAGATGGGCCGTGGCGTTCAGGCGTTCGCCATAAGGCAGGCCGGCCTTTGCTTCGCGCAGCGATTGCTCGGTGGACAAGGCGGCCAAAGCCGATTTGCGGGCGCGCAAAAAGCGGCCGGCCTGCAGATGCGAGAGCGCTTCGAGCAGGCTCTGGTTCATGCCGCGCTCTTTTTGCTGCATGCGCCAGCGGCGTGCCTGATGCGGCATCTGCAGCAGCACTGCCAGGGCACGCAGCGCGGCATAAAGCAGCACAAATGCCAGAAAGAGCAGAACCAGGGCCAGGTTCAGCGACATGTCCACCCGGTAGGGCGACCAGAACCAGGTGACCGAGCTCTGGTTATTGCCGGCAAACAGTGCCATGGCCACGGCCACGGCAAACAGACCCATCAACCACAAGGCGGCGCGCATCTCTGTGTCCTCCTCGATTAGCGGCCGGCGGCCGCTGTGGTCAGAGCGTTCAGCGTGTCTTCAAGTTCCACGCGTCCGCCCGAATGCAGATTGGCCTGAATCTGCTGCAACTGCGCCTGGGCGATCTGGGTACGCCGCGAGCGTGCGTCAAAGTATTTGTTGAGCAAGGTGCCTGCAGCGCTCAGGTCGGCGCGCGCCGATTCCCACTGGCGCGACAGCAGGGCCAGACGGGCATTGAGCAGTTGCAGCTTGAGGTTCTCGCGCAGGAAATAGCCTTGCTCGGGGGCCAGCAGGGCCACCTCGGGGTGATCGATGCGGCGCACGCGCACCAGATCGGCCGCGCCATCCTTGAAGGAGTCCCAGACCCGCTGACCCTGGCCCTGCCACCAGGCCAATTGAGTGAGGGAGAGGCTGGCGTCCTCGGGAGTGTCATGAGCGGCCGCCGTCTTGCGGGGCTGAGCATCGCGCGCACGCGGGCGACCCACATCGTTGATGAGAGCCAGGTCGTCCACCTGACGGATCAGGTCTTCGATACGGCTGAGTACCCCTGTGGTGTCCGTCACGCTCATGCGTGAGAGCTTGTCCAGATCCAGATCAATGGCGCGCACGACGGGCGCCAGACGCGGCTGGGACGTGCTTTCCACGCGCTTTCTGGCTGATTTGAGGCTCGCCACCAATGGCTGCAGGCTGCCCGAGAGTTCCGCCTGTTGCTGGGCCATGCGTATCGAGGATTCGATATCGGCCACGAGGTTTTCATCGCGCGAGCGCGACATGCTTTGCATCAGTTCTTCAAGCTGGTTGCGCTGCAGGCTGAGTTCTGCCACACGCGCTTCCATCACGGAGACACGTGCTGCACTGTCGCGAGCCAGATCCTGAGCATCCTTGGCCAGGGTGCGAGCCTCCACCGACTGAGCGCCCGACTGCGCCGACTGGCGGGCCAGCTGCTCCTGCATATTGCCCACGCGCTGCCACAGCATGCCGCAGGCGACCAGGGCTGCGGCAGCCACCGCTCCCAGCGTCAGCACCAGAGCCGTGGGGGCACCACGCCCGGTCTGAGCGGGCGCGGAAGGGTCCTGGCTGGGGGGGGAGGCTGAGGGTTGGTTGTCGGAGGTGGGGATGGCATCGGAGCTCATAGAGCCGATTCTATAGACGCCACCACATCATCCAGACTTGGGCGACTGTGCAAAACCCGACCGAAACCTGCTGAAAGTGCTTTGCTGGCAATGCGTTCATGGGTGGTGAGCGCTAACCCCGAGTGCCATTGCTGCTGGGGCAGCAGCTGTTGCAGGTTGGCAACAGCTTCCGAGCTGCTGAACAGCCACAGGCTGCTGTCGCTGGCGGCTTGCCGGGCCAGATCCAGCTGTTGCGCCGTCCATACGGGAAGCTGGCGCTCATACACGGCCAGCAGTTCCACCTCGGCTCCGGCTTCGCGCAGCCGGGTTGCCAGCCAGTCACGGCCTGCGCCTTGTGTGGACGGGATTGGCATGCCGGCATTGTCGGCGACGGGGGCGGTCGCAGGGCTGGTGCCGCGCACGATCAGCACGCGGTCGCCAGGGCGAACCTGGCCGTGGACGTTCTGCCAAAGCGCTTCGGACTCGAACTGAGTCGCGTCAGGCGAAGGACCGTCCATCTGGAGAGAGGCCAGTCCTGCTTCGAGCAGGGCGCGCTCTGTGCCCGGGCCGGGGGTCCACGCCCTGGTATCCGGCGCTAGCAACGCTTCAGCATCGAACGCTGGAGTTTGACCCCGGGCAAAAAAATACTGCACCGCATTGCCGCTGACAAACATCACGGCCCGGTAGTGACCGGGCTTCAGCGCCAACTGGCGCGCCCTCAGCAGAGCCTGGTGTGCAGCCGGGTCTGTGCAGGGCCCTATGCCTATCAGCGGCAAGGCCTCGGCCTGCAGGCCGCGGGCGCGAAACGCATCGACCCAGGGTTTCGCATCATGCAAGGGGCGGGTGACCAGAATGCGGCGCATGGGCAGGCGCGGCTCAGTCCTGCTTGGGCGCCGCAGGCACGGCACCCGCGGCTTGCAGCTGCGTGGCCAGTTGCTCGCCCAGGGCGTTGGCGCTGGCAAAGTCCGTCACGCTGGCGCTGGCCTGCACGCGCACCAGGCCCTTGCTGCCCTCCATATCGCCCCAGGCTGCATCCATGTGCAGGGTGTCGCCTTCAAAGCGGCCGTAGGCGGCCAGCGGCATGGAGCAGCTGCCGCCCATGCAGCGGCTGACGGCTCGCTCGGCAGTCACGGTCAGCCAGGTGGGCATATGGGCCAGCGGAGCCAGAGCGTCGATGATGTCCTGGCGATCCGCGCGCACCTCGATGCCCAATGCGCCCTGACCGGCAGCGGGCAGCATCTGTGCCGGGTCGAACTTGGCGCGGATGCGCTCGCTCATCTCCAGGCGCATCAGGCCGGCGGCTGCCAGCACGATGGCGTCGTACTGACCTTCGTCGAGCTTGCGCAGGCGGGTGTTGACATTGCCGCGCAGGGCCTCGATCTTGAGATCGGGGCGCAGCGCCTGCAGCAGGGCCTGGCGACGCAGGCTGGAGGTGCCGACCACGGCCCCCTGGGGCAGCTCGTCCAGCGACGCATATCGGTTGGAGACAAAGGCGTCGCGCGGGTCTTCGCGCGTCATCACGCAGGCCAGCACAAAGCCCTCGGGTAGTTCCATGGGCACATCCTTCAAGGAATGCACGGCCAGATCGGCGCGCCCTTCCTCGAGAGCCACTTCGAGCTCCTTGACGAACAGACCCTTGCCGCCCACCTTGGACAGGGCTCGGTCCAGAATCTGGTCGCCCTTGGTCGTCATCCCCAGCAGATCGACGCTGTGGCCGCGGCCGCGCAAGATCGCCTGCACATGCTCGGCCTGCCACATGGCCAGCTGGCTCTCACGTGTGGCAATGACGATGGATGTGGGTGAGGATGCAGAAAATTTCATGACGGCGCGGTCTCAAGCGGGTAACGGGGAATGCTAGCATGGCAAGTTGCCCTACACCGTGCCCAAGGAGAATAGTTCATGCCTTCCGCCCGCCCCAAGAGCGCCGCACATACAGACAAACATGGCGACAAGCCGGTGCGCAAGACCGACAAGGATTTGCCGCTGATCGAGGACATACGGCTGCTGGGGCGCATTCTGGGCGATGTGATTCGCGAGCAGGAAGGCGGGCCGGCCTACGAGCTGGTCGAGCAGGTGCGCCAGCTATCGGTGGCCTTCAGGCGCGATGCCGACGAGGCGGCCGACAAGGCGCTCAAGAAGCTGCTCAAGGGACTGTCCAGCGATCAGACGGTGAGCGTGATTCGCGCCTTCACCTACTTCTCGCACCTGGCCAATCTGGCCGAAGACCGCCACCACATCCGCCGCCGCGCCGTGCACGAGCGCGCCGGCAACACGCAGGAAGGCAGCATCGAGGTGGCACTGGCGCGCCTGCGCTGGGCGGGCATCTCGACTGCCACCGTGGTCGATACGCTGGCCAAGAGTTTCATCTCGCCCGTGCTGACTGCCCACCCCACCGAGGTGCAGCGCCAGAGCATTCTGACGGCCGAGCGCCGCATCGCCCAGTTGCTGGCCGAGCGCGACGATATCCTGATGCGCGCCCAGCTCTACAACAGCGCCAAGGACGCGCTGACCCCACGCGAGCTGACGCGGGTGGAGGCGCAGCTGCGAGCCTGCGTGGCCCAGCTGTGGCAGACGCGGCTGCTGCGTCATTCCAAGCTGACGGTGGCCGACGAGATCGAGAACGCTCTGTCCTATTACGAGGCCACGTTCCTGCAGGAGATCCCCAAGATCTATGAGCAGCTGGAGCAGGAGCTGGGCGAGAAGCTGCCCGAGCAGAGCTTTTTGCGCATGGGCCAATGGATTGGCGGTGATCGCGACGGCAACCCCTTTGTGACGGCCGAGAGTCTGGAACTGGCCCTGTCGCGCCAGGCCGATGTGGCACTGCGCCACTATCTGCGCGAGGTGCACTATCTGGGCGGCGAGCTGTCGCTGTCGGCCAATCTGGTGGACATCACGCCCGAGATGCAGGCACTGGCCGATGCTTCGCCCGACCACAATGTGCACCGCAGCGACGAGCCTTATCGCCGGGCGCTGACGGGCATTTATGCGCGGCTGGCCGCGACGCTCAGGCAGCTGACGGGCGGCGAGGCGGCACGCCATGCCGTGGCGCCCCAGAATGCCTATGCATCGGCCGACGCCTTTCTGGCCGATCTGCAGATCATCGACGACTCGCTGTCGCGCTATCACGGCGATGCCCTGGCGCCGCAGCGCCTGCGCCCGCTGATGCGTGCGGTGCGGGTCTTCGGCTTCTATCTGTCCACGGTGGACCTGCGCCAAAGCTCGGACAAGCATGAGGAAGTGGTGCGCGAGCTGCTCTCGGTCGCCAAGGTCGAGTTCGATTACAGCCTGCTCGAAGAAGACGCCAAATGCGCGCTGCTGGTGCGCCTGCTCGAAGACGCACGACCCTTGCGCGTGATGGGCGCCGACTACGGCGACCACACCCGCAGCGAGCTGGCCATCTTCGAGACCGCCAGACGCCTGCGCGAGCGCCTGGGCAGCGAGGCGATTCGCCACTGCATCATCAGCCACACCGAGACCGTCAGCGATCTGCTCGAGGTGCTGCTGCTGCAAAAGGAAGTGGGTTTGCTGCGCGGCACGCTGCAGGACGGTGCGCAATGTGATCTCATCGTGGTGCCGCTGTTCGAGACCATCGAGGACCTGCGCAATGCCGCGCCCATCATGCGCCGCTACTACCAGCTGCCCGGCATTGCCGAGTTGGTCCGAAAAAGCGGTGGCGAGCAGGACATCATGCTGGGCTACAGCGACAGCAACAAGGACGGCGGCATCTTCACCAGCAACTGGGAGCTGTACCGGGCCGAGATTGCGCTGGTCGATCTGTTTGACGATCTGGCCGATCACTACGGCATCCGGCTGCGCATGTTCCACGGCCGCGGCGGCACCGTGGGACGTGGAGGCGGCCCCAGCTACCAGGCCATTCTGGCGCAGCCGCCAGGCACGGTGCGCGGTCAGATCCGCTTGACCGAGCAGGGCGAGGTCATCGCCTCCAAATACGCCAACCCCGAGATCGGACGCCGCAATCTGGAGACCCTGGTGGCCGCTACGCTGGAGGCCACGCTGCTGCAGCCGACCAAGCCGGCGACCAAGGCCTTCCTGGAGGCTGCGGCGTTTCTGTCCGAAGCCAGCATGGCGGCCTATCGCGCCCTGGTCTACGAGACTCCGGGCTTTACCAATTACTTCTTCAGCAGCACGCCGATTCGCGAGATCGCCGAACTCAATATTGGCTCGCGCCCCGCATCGCGCAAGGCGACCCAGGCCATCGAGGACTTGCGCGCCATTCCCTGGGGCTTCAGCTGGGGCCAGTGCCGCCTGACGCTGCCGGGCTGGTATGGCTTCGGCTCGGCGATCCAGGCCTTCATCCACCGTCCGGGCAAGGATGCCAAGGCGCAGCTGGCGCTGCTGCAGAAGATGTACCGCCAGTGGCCGTTCTTCCGCACCTTGCTCTCGAACATGGACATGGTGCTGGCCAAGAGCGACCTGAACCTGGCCTCGCGCTACAGCGAGCTGGTGACCGACACGCGCTTGCGCCGCCGCATCTTCGGTGCGATCGAGGCCGAGTGGCAGAGCACGGTGGAAGCGCTCAACCAGATCACGGGCGACAAGCAGCGCCTGGAGCACAACTCCGCGCTGGCGCGTTCCATCCGCCACCGCTTCCCCTATATCGACCCGCTGAACCACCTGCAGGTGGAGCTGGTGCGCCGCTGGCGTGCGGGACAGACCGACGACAGGGTCAAGAACGGCATCCATCTGTCCATCAACGGCATCGCCGCCGGAGTGCGCAACACGGGTTGAGGTCGCTGATGGATGCTCCTGAATTAGGAGCTTATGTCGCTAATGAATAAAGGGTTTGAAGCAGATAAATGCTTCAAACCCTTTGTTGTTTGGCGCTGTCAGCTATGGAAGTTGAAGAGCCCTCAAGCAAGCGCGCTTGCACAGCGAGCCATCCAGCAAGCGCTGTCGCAGTTTCTCGGCCATCAAGGCCGGACACGTTGAAGCCGCCGCAGCAGATCACGGAAGATAAGCAGCAACTTTAGTAGCTGCATGCGCCAACGCATAAAGGGCTTGAAGCAGATAAATACTTCAAACCCTTTGTTGCATGGCGCTAGCAGCTATGAAAGTTGAAAAGCCTTCAAGCACTCATGCTCCAAAAGCGAGACATTAAGCAAGCGCCGCCGCGCAGCGAGGATGTCGTCCCCCTCAGGGGGAAGCCGCAAAGCGGCTCAGGGGAGTCAACCCCTCAGTGAAGCATTAAGGACCCGGCGGCCTTGCTCTTGCCGGCGCGCGCGGGAGGATTGCACAGGCCGCACTGGTAGTGGCGCGCATTCTCGTAAGGCTCGGTCACGAACTGGCCCTTGCAGACCGAGCACTGGGTGCGCGTCAGCATCTGCGCATCGACGAACTTCACCAGGCGCCAGGCGCGGGTAAAGGACAGCAGCACCTCGAGTTCGGCGGCCTGAATCTGTTCGGTATAGAGGCGGTAGGCCTTGGTCAGCTGCTCGGCCGAGTCCAGCTCCACGCCCTTGGACAGGTATTCGTAGATGTTGAGGAACAGCGAGCTGTGGATGTTTTCCTGCCAGGTCAGAAACCAGTCCGTGGAAAACGGCAACTGGCCCTTGGACGGAGACTTGCCCGAGATTTCCTTGTACAGCCGGATCAGGCGTTCATAAGACAGCGTGGTCTCGGACTCCAGCACCTGCATGCGGGCGCCCATCTCGATGAGCATGGCGGCGCGCTCGATTTGCTTGGATTCGTTCAGAACGCTTTTGGTGGCAGTCTTGGCGGCGGGCATCAATCTCTCCTTAAAACCAGGTAGTCGCTAGCGGGTGCTCAGAGCACTTCGGAGACACGGCTGGCCATCAGGATGTTGGCGTGCAGCGTATTGGTGGCGGCATTGCCGATCTTGTTGCTGCTGTGGTTGGTCAGCAGGCTCCAGACCATTTCGTCGTCGGCGCGGAAGCTGGCCAGCAAGGTGTTGCGCGATGCCAGCTTGAGCACCTGGGCCGAAGACAGCGAGCCCAGCAGGTCGCAGGACTCTTCGTTCAGACCCAGACGGAACACGGCCTCGGCCTTGTCCTGGCGGATCAGGGTCTGGGCCAGCATCAGATAGGTGAGGTTGGCTTCGCGGATCTCGGCAAGCAGTTGTTCGTTGTTCATGGGTCCAGTCCTTTCAATCTCGACAGACCGTCACGGCGCACACAAACAAGACGTTAAAAGTGTTTCGATCTGTTGAAATGAATTGTGTTTCAAGCCCTGATCGAACTGAAGTCGGGGAGCGTCGGTATCGCCGGTCTGGTTTCACAGGCAGGCATGTAGGATTTCCCTTACTGCTTTGCCGTCCTTCGGGATGACTCGGAGTGCCGGGTGGGGGCTGACATTGCGTCAGGCCGGATTCCGCTGGTGCATGTATTGTGAATCTGTCCGAAAGATGACAAACGAGCAAATAGGCGGCTTTTTATTCGGTATCTGATCGCCTATGAAAAAGGCCGCTGGGATTTCCTGTGATAGCGGCTCGAATCCGGGTTGCCAAGCTGCATCGACATGCGATTGCGGACATGGGCATCGGCCATTTCGCCAAGGCCCGGAGCACCGAGAAGGAGCGGGCTTGGTCTGGCCTGGCTTGGCACTGATCAAGCGCGCCGCACCGCGCTTGCGCCTGTCCACGGTGATCACGGGGCGCTCCGGCCGTGGCCCAGGGAGTGAACCCGGCAAGCGCGGGGGCGCGTACCTGTTCAAAGCCGGTGCCTGACGCGACACCGACATGCTGAAGCTCAGCCCCGCTCGGCTGGCCGGGAAGGCTGGCTGCACCACTCGCTCCAGCTTCCGGCAAACAAGGCCGTTGGCGCAAGGCCGGCAATGCGCATGGCCAGCACATTGGGGGTGGCGCTGACGCCGCTGCCGCACTGGTGCACCACGCTGGCGGGATCGCGTCCGGCCAGCAACTGCTCGAACTCGGCCTTGAGCAGCGCTGCGGGCTTGAAGCGTCCATCGGCGGCGATATTGCTGCTGAACGGCCGATTCAGCGCGCCCGGGATATGGCCTGCCACGGGGTCCAGGGGCTCGACCTCGCCGCGGTAGCGGGCCGGGGCCCGGGCATCGATGAGGGTCTGGGTGGCCTGACCCAGATCGGCCTCGACCTGATCTACGGTCTTGAGCGTCTCCAGCGGCTGGCCCAGTTCAAAGTTGGACTGGAAATGGCGGGGCTCTTCCCCGCTGCCCACCGCCTGGCCGGCCGTCTGCCAGGCCTGCAGTCCACCATCGAGCACCGCCACGGCATCGTGGCCGGCCCAGCGCAGCATCCACCACAGGCGACCGCAGTAATTGGCAGCGTTGCGGTCATAGACCACGGCTTGCATATCGTTGGCAAAGCCTATGGACGACAGCCAGGCGGAAAAGCGCTCGCGCGTGGGCAGGGGGTGGCGGCCGCCGGAGGCCGACTGCACGCTGGTGGCGACCTGGCCGTCTTCGCCGGGGGCTCCGTGCGGTGCGCTGAGGTCTTTGTCCAGATTGGCGAACAGGGCGCCATCGATATGGACCTGCAGATATTGCTCGTGGCCGGCGGGCGGATTCATGAGGTCAAAGCTGCAGTCAAACACCATCAAGGGCTTGCCGCTGGCCTTGAGTCTGGCCAGCTCTTCGACGGAAATCAAGGTGTTGTAGTGCTCGGGCGTCGAGTGGTTCATGGCTTGCTGCTCCAAAGATTGAACGGCTGCAGACGGCATGGCGTGCAGTCTTGCGGCATGCAGAGCATTATGCGATCGGGCCGTAGCGCCGGTGCCCCGCCGCTTCATTGTTTGGATATGGCAAGCCGCGCAGATCCGGCGTGGACTGCGCGGCAGGCTGGGGCTGCTGACGTGCATGGCGAAGGCGCAGGGCGCCCCCTGCCATGGCTAGCCCCTGGAGCGCAAGGCGGTTGCTGCGGCTCCGCTGGCGACGATGAGCACAATGCCGACCCAGCCGATCAGAGGGATGCTTTCGCCAAACAGCACCAGGCTGAGCAGGGCGGCAAACACAATGCCCGAGTACTGCAGATTGGCGACGACCAGGGTGTTGCTCTTGCTGCCGGCCGAGGCATAGGCCTTGGTCATGCAGACCTGGGCCACGGCGGCCAGCACGCCCACGGGCAGCAGCCACAGAGCGCTCCAACCGGGGAAGGGCGAGATGCCGGTGAACAGCATGGTGATGCCGCCGGCAATGGCCGAGCCCACCGAGAAATAGAATACCACGCGAGTTTCAGGCTCGCCCAGGCGCGACAGGGTGGTCACCTGCATATAGGCCATGGCCGCAAACATGCCGCCAAACAGGCCGCCAAGCGCCGCCACCCATTCGCTGGCCGGTGCGCTGCTTGGGCGCAGCACCAGCAGCACGCCGACAAAGCCCGCCACCACCGTGGACACCAGGCCCCAGGGGAAGGGCGGAATGGCGCGGCGGGTTTCGGGTTCGGCCGCATAGGATTTGCGCAGCGTGTGGCGCATCCACAGGCCCTGGGCGATCAGAAACACCGCCATCCAGATGCTGCTCATGGAGTTGAGCGTGGTGGCCGTGGCCAGCGGCAGATGGCCGATGGCATAGAACCAGGCTCCCATGGAGATCACGCCGACGAAGCTGCGCCATGCATGTTCGCGCGAGTACTGGGTGGTCAGCGTCACGCCGCTGCGTCTGGCCAGCCAGACCAGCAGCGCCATGCTGACCAGGCCGCGGTAGAACACGATCTCCGCCGCATTGAAGTCCTGGGAGGCAAACTTCACACACACACTCATGACCGCAAAAATCAAGGCGGCCAACACCATCCACAGGGCTTGCATATCTCACTCAATTCAGCATAAAAAATAGCTGCTGTGCTAAGAACGTGTTTACGATCTCCTCGCGCCGCGACAGAGGCTTTGCGGGATGGGATGCAAGGCGCGATACCACAGCAATAGCCGCGCTATTGCGAGGATTCGCAACGTCGCAGACCGCTCGCAAAGCCCCTGTCCCGAAGGGTTGGAGCGAAATCGGGCGATTTCTGTGCGCTGTCTCTTGCTTGCACCCCGGTGCAAGCAGCGAGCCATCGCTTCGAACTCATCCCGATTGCGCTCCAACGCGGCTGCGTAGAGATCCTAAACACGTTCTTGGAGGGTAAGCGATAGCAGCTATCAGTCTTGAGGCTTACCTCATTCAGCGTTGGGGGACGCTGTCGCCCATGATGCGGCGATACCACTCGTGGAAATGCTGCATGCCGTCTTCCATGGGGCTCTGATAGGGGCCGACCTCGTTGTCGCCGCGTTCATAAAGCGCCCTGCGGCCGCCGTCCATGCGCTCGGCGATCTCGTCGTCCTCGATGCAGGTTTCCATGTAGGCGGCCTTCTGGGCCTGGACGAACTCGGGCTCGAAGGCGGCGATTTCCTCGGGGTAGAAGAACTCCACCACATTCAGCGTCCGGTCCACGGCCAGCGGGTGCAAGGTCGAAACGGTCAGCACATGCGGATACCACTCCACCATGATGTGGGGGTAGTAGGTCAGCCAGATGGCGCCGCGATCGGGCAGCTCGCCGTTGCGGTAGGCCAGCAGCACCTCGTGCCACTTCTTGTAGATGTCCGAGCCCGGATTGCCGAAGCCCGGGGCCACGCCCACAGTCTGCACCGAGTACTCGCTGGCGAATTCCCACTTCAGATCGTCGCAGGTGACGAAGTTGCCCAGACCGGGGTGGAAGGGGCCGACGTGATAGTCCTCCAGATAGACCTCGATAAAGGTCTTCCAGTTGTAGTTGCACTCGTGCATCTCGACATGGTCGAGCACGAAGCCGTCGAACTGGAGCTGCTCGCGCAGCTTCATGCCGGCCAGATCGGCCTCGATGTCGCGGCCGTTGTCCTCGAACAGCAGTCCGTTCCACTCACGCAGCTTGTAGTTGTTGAGGTTCAGGCAGGGGTCGTGGCTGAAATGCGGGGCGCCCAGCAGCTCGCCGCTGGTACTGTAGGTCCAGCGGTGCAGCGGGCAGACGATGTTGCCTCCGGCATGGCCCTTGCCTTCGGACAGCAGATTGCCGCGTCCCTTGAGCATCACGGCCTGGCGGTGGCGGCAGACGTTGGAGATCAGCTCGATCTCGCCTTTGGCATTGCGTACCAGCGCCCGCCCCTCTTTTTCCTGAGGCAGGGCGTAGTAGTCGCCTATCTCGGGAACGGCCAGCTGGTGGCCCACGTAGCGCGGGCCGCGCTTGAAAATCGTTTCCAACTCGCGCTGGAACAGCGCCTCGTCGAAATAACTTGAAACTGGTAGTTGGCTTGCGGCCTGCTGCAGTTGAAGACTTAAATCAGTCATGGATGACCTGACCTAAAGACTCCCCACAGGGAGGGTGCACGTGCGCACACGGTAAAAAACGAAACCGGCCTTGTCTGGACACGGGCCTCAGGCAATGGGCGGTGGCGCATGGCCAGCCGACTCGTTTGCCCGACCGGATGACCAGGCACGTGGCCGGCTTGACGGGAATGGGATTATAGGCTGTGGGGTTATTTCCGTTTTTCTGGTACGTGTATTGACGTTATTTCGACGCTGTAGCGATTGATCCTGTCAGCAAGCTGCCAGCCGTCCGCAAACCGTGGCAGGTCGTCAAAAGGGCCGGCGCGGACGGCATCGACCTGGCCGGAAGTCACAGCCAAGACATCTCCCGCCTGCCGGCTTTGCGGGCATTGCACGCCAATGGTGCAGGGACGCCTAAAATCGTCGTTTTCGTCCAACATCGCCCACACCATCCATGCCCAAGGCCGCTGCCGCCAAAAAATCCGAACAGCCTGTCAGCTATGAAGCTGCTTTGCAGGAGCTGGAACAACTGATTGCGCAGATCGAATCGGGTCAGCTTCCGCTGGAGCAGATGCTCAGCGGCTACCAGCGTGCGGCCGAGCTGCTGGGCTTTTGCCGCAGCCAGCTCGAAGCCGTGCAGGAGCAGGTCAAGGTACTGGACGAAGGCAAGCTGTCTGCCTGGACCCAGGACTGATCCCGGTGTCCGCGCTTTGTGCTCTGAAGATGCAGCCCATGAATGAATCAATGATTGCCGAACCATCGACGCCTTTGAACGAGGGCAAGCCTGCCCTGGATTTTTCCGTCTGGATGCAGGAGAGACTGGCGCGCACCGAAGATGCGCTGTCGCGCTGGGTGGGCATCAATGCACCTGCGGGCCTGGGCGAGGCCATGCGCTACGCCGTGCTCGATGGTGGCAAGCGCTTGCGACCGCTGCTGGTCTGGGCGGCCGCCGAGGCGGTGGGCGGTCTGGCTGCGGCCACACTGCGCGCAGGTTGTGCCGTAGAACTGATTCACGCTTATTCCCTGGTGCACGACGACATGCCATGCATGGACAATGACACCATGCGCCGTGGCAAGCCCACCGTGCATGTGCAGTTTGGCGAAGCCTCGGCCCTGCTGGCCGGCGATGCCCTGCAGGCTCTGGCGTTCGAGCTATTGCTGCCTGAAGACGACGGCATTCCCTGTTCCATGCAGGCCAAGCTGTGCCGCCTGCTGGGCGCAGCGGCGGGCAGCCAGGGCATGGCCGGCGGCCAGGCCATCGACCTGGCCAGCGTGGGCAAGCAACTGAGCGAGGCGCAACTGCGCGAAATGCACCGCCTCAAGACCGGTGCGCTGCTGCTGGGCAGCGTGCTCATGGGGGCTGCCTGCAATGCACAGACCGATGCCCGGGCGCTGGCCGCGCTGACCGACTATGGCCAGGCACTGGGCGTGGCCTTCCAGGTGGTGGACGACATTCTGGATGTGGTGGCCGACTCCGCAACGCTGGGCAAGACGGCCGGCAAGGATGCGGCCAATGACAAGCCCACTTTCGTGTCGCTGCTGGGGCTGGAGGCTGCGAGAGCCCATGCCGAGCAGCTGCGCCAGCAGGCCCATGCAGCCTTGACGCGCAGTGGTCTGGCCGACACGCAGGCCCTGGGTGCACTGGCCGATATGGTTGTGCAGCGCACCCACTGAGATTTAATAGAGAAGCCCTGTAATCCAGTATTGGTAAACACTAGCAGCTATTAAAAATATAGAACATGTCCACGAATACCTCTTCCCTGCTGCACAACATCAACGATCCCGCAGATATGCGCGGTCTCTCGCGCTCCCAGCTCAAGAGCCTGGCCGCAGAGCTGCGCACCTATGTGATCGACAGCGTTTCCAGGACCGGCGGGCACCTCAGCTCCAATCTGGGGACGGTGGAGTTGACCGTGGCGCTGCACTCGGTGTTCAACACGCCCTATGACCGCATCGTCTGGGATGTGGGCCATCAGACTTATCCGCACAAGATATTGACCGGTCGCCGCGATCGCATGGGCACGCTGCGCCAGTTCGGCGGCCTGTCCGGCTTTCCCCAGCGGGCCGAGAGCGAATACGACACCTTTGGCACGGCGCACTCGTCCACCAGCATCTCTGCGGCGCTGGGCATGGCTTTGGCCGCCAAGCAAAAAGGCGAAGACCGGCGGGCCATTGCCGTGATCGGTGACGGCGCGATGACGGCAGGTATGGCTTTCGAAGCGCTGAACAACGGCGGCGTGCATGACGCCAACCTGCTGGTCATCCTCAATGACAACGATATGAGCATCAGCCCGCCCGTGGGCGCGCTCAATCGCTATCTGGCCCAGCTGATGAGCGGCCAGTTCTATGCCAAGGCCCGCGATGTGGGCAAGAGCGTCCTGAAGCAGGTGCCGCCCTTGCTGGAGCTGGCCAAGCGTCTGGAACAACAGGCCAAGGGCATGGTCGTGCCTGCCACCATGTTCGAGCAATTCGGCTTCAACTACATCGGTCCCATCGATGGCCATGATCTCGATTCGCTGATTCCCACGTTGGAGAACATCAAGGGTCTCAAGGGGCCTCAGTTCCTGCATGTGGTCACCAAGAAAGGCCAGGGCTACAAGCTGGCCGAGGCCGACCCCGTGGCCTATCACGGCCCCGGGAAATTCGACCCGGCGGTCGGTCTGGTCAAGCCAGCCACGCCTGCCAAGCAGACCTTCACCCAGGTGTTTGGTCACTGGCTCTGCGATATGGCTGCCAAGGACCAGCGTCTGGTCGGCATCACACCCGCCATGCGTGAAGGCTCGGGCATGGTGGAGTTCCACAAGCGCTTTCCCGGCCGCTACTACGACGTGGGCATCGCCGAGCAGCATGCAGTCACTTTCGCCGGCGGTATGGCCTGCGAAGGCGTCAAGCCCGTGGTGGCCATCTATTCCACTTTCTTGCAGCGTGCCTACGACCAACTGATCCACGACGTTGCGCTGCAGAACCTGCCCGTGGTGTTTGCGCTGGACCGCGCCGGTCTGGTGGGCGCCGACGGTGCCACGCACGCCGGCGCTTACGACATCGCCTTTGTGCGCTGCATTCCCAATATGAGCATGGCCTGCCCGGCGGACGAACGCGAAACGCGCCAGTTGCTGACCACGGCCTATGAGCAGGATCACCCTGTCTGCGTGCGCTACCCGCGCGGCGCCGGTGTTGGCGTGACTCCGCTGGAAAGCCTGGAAGGCCTGCCCTTTGGCAAGGGCGAGATGCGCCGTGAATCAGCTTCCAAAAAGGTGGCGATTCTGGCCTTTGGCAGCTTGCTGTACCCTGCCTTGCAGGCAGCCGAAGCCTTGGATGCCAGTGTTGCCAATATGCGCTGGGCCAAGCCTCTCGATGAAGAGCTGTTGCTCCAGATCGCTGCAGATCATGAGCTCATCGTCACGCTGGAAGAAGGCTGCGTCATGGGCGGCGCTGGCAGTGCCGTCATGGAGAGCCTTGCCGCCCATGGCCTGAGCAAGAGCGTGCTGCAGCTGGGTCTGCCCGACGAGTTCATCGAGCATGGCGACCCCGCCAAGCTGCTTGCGCTGCAGGGGCTGGATGCCGCAGGCATCGAGGCCTCCATCCGAAAGCGTCTGGCTGCGGGCTGATGCGATAGGGACATCGTTTACGCAAAACGGGTTCAGGCAGATGCCCGCTCCAGGGAGGCAGGCCGTTGCTGCATCCTTGTTTGCGTAAGTCATGATGGACTGAAACCAGGCCCTTCATCGAAGGGCCTTTTTCTTTGCTTGCCGTCAAGAAAACTGACGGCAACCGCGAATCGCCACACGGCCGGCGTCTGCGTTCCTAGAATGCCTGTGGCTGCCGGCCTGCGATCAGGCTGCTGCAGCCGGCTTTGCAATGGACAACTACTAGCGGAGAAATATTCATGGATCGTCGCTCACTCGTCAAACATGTGGGCATGGCCGGTGTGCTGGCAGCGGGCGTGGCTCCTGCGGTGCGCAGCCAGGAGCTGCTGCGCTGGCGCTTGGTGACGAGTTTTCCCAAAGTCCTCGACGCCATCTCTGGCGGGGCCGAGAAATTTGCCCAGTCGCTGCGGCTTATGTCGGGCGGCCAGATCGAGGTCAGCGTGCACTCTGCAGGCGAGCTGATGCCTGCCTTTGGCGTGATGGAGGGGGTGCAGAACGGCTCAGTCGAAATGGCTTTGACCGCTCCCTACTACTTCACCGACAAGGACTACTGCTTTGCACTGGGTTGTGCCGTGCCCTTCGGTCTGACGGCGCGGCAGATGGATGCCTGGATGGAGTATGGCGGTGGGCGCAAGCTCATGGATGATTTCTACGCCCAGTACAACATCAAGAGTCTGAGTGCCGGCAATACCGGCACGCAGATGGGGGGCTGGTACCGCAAGGACATCAAGACCGTGCAGGATCTGCACGGGCTGCGCATGCGCGCCGGCGGCGGCTTGCTGGGCGATGCGCTGCAAAAGCTGGGAGTGCAGGCCGTCAACATGCCTATTGGCGACGCACAGCAGGCGCTGGAAAAAGGTCGTCTCGATGCTGTGGAGTTTGTCGGCCCCTATGACGACCAGAAGCTGGGCTTCGGCAAGATCGCACCTTACTACTACTATCCGGGCTGGTGGGAGGGAGGCGCCGAGCTGGCCTATTTCATCAATGCCAAGGCCTTTGCGGCCCTGACGCCCGAGCTGCGCGCCATGGTGGAGGCAGCAGCGGCGCTGGCCGCCAAGGATCTGACTGCCAAGTACCTGGCGTACAACCCCGCTGCGCTCAAGAAGCTGCTCAGCGAACGCGTGCAACTGCGAGCCTTTCCGCGCGAGCTCATGGATGCTGGGTTCAAGGCCGTGATGGCCACCATGGCCGAGCATGAAGGCAAGTCGGCACAGTTCAAGAAAATTCACAGAAGCATGCGCGGATTTCAGCACGACCAGTTGCTCTGGGATCGTTTCTCCGAGTTCCGCTATGCCAGCTATATGAGTGCGGTACGGCTGTAGTGAGTGATTGTTTTCAATTGGGTGCCAGACTTGATGCGCATCACTAGGTAGAACTTCTTAAGCGAACGGTCACTTTTTAGCGCTTGTGAAACGGTTGGCTCGTGTACATTTTGTGCCTGTTGCATAAAACAAGCTGGCATAGATCAGTGGTCTGTATCAGCTCAATTCGTTCCTCAAGGAGACTAAAGTGGATCGTCGTTCCATTCTGAAAAATGCCGGTATCGCCGGCGTGCTGGCCGCGGGTGCAGCACCTGCTGTTCACGCCCAGGCCGCTGTGCGCTGGCGCCTGGCCTCCAGCTTCCCCAAGTCGCTGGACACCATTTTCGGCAGTGCTGAAAAGCTGTCGCAACTGGTCAAGGCCATGTCGGGCGGCAAGTTCGAGATTTCGGTGCACCCCGCTGGCGAGCTGATGCCCGCTTTCGGTGTGGTGGATGCGCTGCAGGGCGATACCATTGACATGGCACAGACCGCTGCCTACTACTTCACCGGCAAGGATCCCATCTTCGCCTTCAGCTGCGCCGTGCCCTTCGGCCTGACCGCACTGCAGATGAACGGCTGGAAGGATCATGGCAACGGCCGCAAGCTCCTTGACGCCTTCTTTGCCAAGTACAACTTCAAGACCGCATCGGCCGGCAACACCACGACCCAGATGGGCGGCTGGTACCGCAAGGAAATCAAGACCGTGGAAGACCTCAAGGGTCTGAAGATGCGTCTGGGCGGCGGCGTGTTCGGCGAGGCCATGGCCAAGCTGGGCGTGGTGGCGCAGAACATGCCCGCTGGCGATGTTTACCAGGCTCTGGAAAAGGGTACGCTGGACGCCGTGGAATTCGTCGGTCCCTACGACGATGAGAAGCTGGGCTTCAACAAGGTTGCGCCTTACTACTATTACCCCGGCTGGTGGGAAGGCTCTGCCGAGCTGGAGTTCTTCATCAACATCAAGAAGTACAACGCGCTGTCGCCCGAGAACAAGGCGATCCTGGACGCGGCAACCCGCGTGGCTGCCGCCGACATGACCAGCAAGTACCAGGTGCTGAATCCTCAGGCCATCAAGCGCCTGGTGGCCAACAAGACCCAGCTCAAGATGTTCCCCAAGCCTTTGATGGACGCAGGTTTCAAGGCCTCCATGGAAGTGTTTGCCGAGCACGAAGCCAAGTCGCCAGAATTCAAGAAGATCCACCAGGACATGCGTGCCTTCCAGCGCGACCAGATTCTGTGGAACCGCTTCTCCGAGTATCCCTTCAATCAGTACATGGCGACTGCCAAGATCTGATTTCGGTCAGACTCAAGACTGCCGGCGCCATGCGCTGGCTGCAAAAAAACCGCAGCTTGCTGCGGTTTTTTCATGCGCCCGAAATTATGCGAGCCTGAGTTGGGCGGCTCCTGCATCGGACAGCGCAAACAGCAAATCCTCCAGGGCTTCGACAGGTGCAGAGCCAAGATCTATGGTCGCTTTCACTCCTCCTGCCAGGACTTGCGGGTCCGACATGAAGTGAACGACTTGCTGCAGCCCCGCTGCATCCGGCTCGTTTTCATCATCCCCATCAAACCAATCGTTGAACCAGTCTATGAGCGCCTTGGAGGCCTTCTCTTCTGTCAGACCTTGCACTTCCAGCGACAGCCAGTCCCAGACAAAGGGCTGCAGCTCCACTGCGGAATCACCGATGCGGAAATGAATGGGTTCGAAATCGAGCCGCGTCTGTGAATCCACTTGTACAGGTTCTGCGCTGTCTTCCGATACGGGGATGGCATCGACCCTGCAGGGCAGATTCCATGCACCTTCGGTGGCCAGCGTTCCATCGCTGTTGCGATAGGCCGGCTCTACATAAGAGTCCTGAGCATTGGCTGCCTGTGACAGCAGGTCTGCGTATGGTTGACGGATGGCCGTCAGCAATTCGGCGATGGTCATTGCGGTTTCCTGGGAAAGCAGCAAATCTATCACTCAGCAATCTCTGCTCAATGAAAAAGCCCCGGCTCTGGTGAGCCGGGGCTGTATCAGCGGAGGGGCGAAGATTTACTTGCTCGCAGGAGCTGCGTTCAGTGAATCCTGCAAGGCCTTGGCAGGGTCATCCGAGCCATAGCCGCCTGCATCGGGTGCGGCCGGGGTAGGCTGGTTGCCTTCGGCAGGGGCCGCTGGCACTGCAGAGCCTTCTTCGCCGCCCTCAGGGGCCCCGAAGGGGTTGTCTGCGCCATAGCCTCCGCCAGCATCGTTGAGCTGGTTGAGCATCTCGTCGCCCACCTTGTTCATGTCCACGACCACCGGTTTGTCGAGCGCGCCGGTCACGATGCCGGGGAAGGCGATCAGCACACCCACCATCACCAGCTGAATCAGCACAAAAGGCACGGCACCCTTGTAGATCTGCATGGTGGTGACGGGCTCGATGACCTTGTGCGTGACCTTGTCGACGTACTGCTTGTCCGGAGCGACCGAGCGCAGGAAGAACAGTGCAAAACCGAAGGGCGGATGCATGAACGAGGTCTGCATGTTCACGGCCAGCAGCACGCCGAACCAGATCAGGTCGATGCCCATCTTCTCGGCCACGGGGCCTAGCAGCGGCACCACGATGAACGAGAGTTCAAAGTAGTCCAGGAAGAAGGCCAGGAAGAAGATCATGATGTTGACCACGATCAGGAAGCCCACCTGGCCGCCGGGCAGGCTGGTCAGCAGATGCTCCACCCACTTGGGGCCGTCGGCGGCCTGGAACACCAGGCTGAAGGTGGTGGCGCCGATCATGATGAACATCACGAAGCTTGCCAGCTTGGTGGTCGAGGCCAGGGCCTGCTTGAGCAGATCCATGTTCAGGCGACGGCGGGCAAAACCCATGATGAGGGCAGCCATGGCTCCCATGGCGCCGCCTTCTGTCGGAGTCGCAATGCCCAGGAAGATGGTGCCCAGCACCAGGAAGATCAGCAGCAGAGGGGGGATCAGCACAAAGGTCACGCGCTCGGCCAGCTTGGACAGCAGGCCCAGCTTGAGGACCCGGTTGAGCGAGGCGATCACAAAGGCGATGAACGTG
This sequence comes from Comamonas sp. A23, assembly GCF_004522605.1. Lineage (NCBI taxonomy): Bacteria > Pseudomonadati > Pseudomonadota > Betaproteobacteria > Burkholderiales > Comamonadaceae > Comamonas > Comamonas sp. A23. Next base: position 131,193 of record NZ_RSDT01000007.1, on the reverse strand, counting down.
CCGCCGCACATGGCGGTGACGATCTTCTCGTCAGTGGGTACATCCAGCACTTCCTTGCCCTGCCACCAGGTGTGCAGGTCGGCCATGTGATTGGCCAGGAAGATGGCCACGATGGTCGAGATGCCCATGACCACGGCCAGCGAGGTATAGCCACCGTTGCCATTGGCCTCGCGGTAGATGCGTGCCTCCACAGGCAGGGCAGGCACCATCTTGGGCTTGAAGATGGCGAGAATCACCACCCACAACACATACAGACCCATGAGCATGAAGCCGGGAATGAAGGCGCCCTTGTACATATCGCCCACGCTCTTGCCCAACTGGTCGGCCATCAGAATCAGCACCAGCGAGGGAGGAATGATCTGTGCCAGCGTACCCGAGGCTGCAATCACGCCCGATGACAGACGACGGTCATAGCCATAGCGCAACATGATGGGCAGAGAGATCAGGCCCATGGAGATCACCGAAGCGGCAACCACACCGGTGGTGGCGGCCAGCAGCGCGCCCACAAAGATCACGGCCAGCGCCAGACCGCCGCGGATGGGGCCGAACACCTGACCGACTGTGTCGAGCAGGTCCTCTGCCATGCCTGAGCGTTCGAGAATCAGGCCCATCAAGGTGAAGAAAGGCACGGCCAGCAAGGTGTCGTTGGCCATGATGCCGATCAGGCGCTGGGGTAGCCAGGCCATCACGGAGGAGGGGAAGACGCCCAGTTCGATGCCCAGGAAGCCGAAGGCCAGGCCTGCTGCACCCAGGCTGAAGGCCACGGGAAATCCCAGCAGCAAAAAGCAGATCAGCCCCGCGAACATGATGGGGGCGTAGTTGGTAGCGATAAATTCCATCGATTGTCTCCCGCTACCGTTAGGCCTTGGCCTGGGCGGCCAGCGCCTCAGCCTGCTTGCGATCGGCTTCGGCACGCAGGGCCTCGGCCAGCTCTTCCTCGGCGCTCTTGTCGCTGAGCTTGCCCATGGGGTCGGGGCCGTCACCGGTCAGGAAGGCAATGCGCTTGATCAGCTCGGAGATGCCCTGCAGCAGCAGCAAGGTGATGCCCACAGGAATCGCCGTCCATACGGGCCAGCGGATCAGCCCGCCGGGGTTGCCCGACATTTCGCCGGACTGGTACATCTGAATCACCACCGGCATGCTCAGCCACAGAATGGTCAGGCATAGCGGGGTGAGAAAGAAGGCAAAGCCGATGATGTCGATCCAGACCTGGGCCTTTTTGGACAGGCGGCTGTTGATCACGTCGATGCGCACATGCTCGCGATGCAGCAGGGTGTAGCCCGCAGCAATCAGAAATGACCATGCGAACAGATACCACTGGACTTCCAGAAAGGCATTGGAGCTGGTGTCAAAGGCCTTGCGAACAATGGCGTTGGCGGCGCTGATGAAGGTGGCGGCAAATATCAGCCAGATGGAATATTTGCCGACAAAGGCGTTGAGCCTGTCGATAGCCCTGGACAGGGCGAGTAAAGCCTGCATGGTGTCTCCAAAAAGTAGGCTGTGTATGCGTCGCGCTGTTGGGGCTGGTAAGCCTCAGGGCGATCTGAGTTTTTGAACCAAACTGGAGATTCTACGGACGCAGGTATGGTGTTTTTTACAAATACGCACGCAAATGTGGCGTCCGAGCGTCAGTTGTGCCTGCTATGTGTACGATAGCTGGATATGCATGGCTGGTGCGGCTTAGATGATTGTTTTATTGAGGTATTTTGTATTTGTCATGGGCTTGCTTGCTAGTGTGCGCCTGCTGTCGTGGAGGGCGTTTTCGCGCTGAAACTAGGGCAAATCCGTAGAGAGCCAAACTGCATCAGATCCGGTTCAAGACCTCTTATTTGCTGGCCAGCCGGCGATAGAGCGTGGCCCGGCTCAATCCCAGGTTGCGGGCTGCGACGGTTACATTCCCGTGAGCCTCCTGCATGGCTTGCTGAATCAGCAGCAACTCGCTGGTGCGCAGCGGCGTGGTCATGGCATTGGCAGATGTTGCCCGACAGGCTGCGCCGGACCCCGGCATGATGGGCGCGCGCAGCAAGGGACCGGCCTGTGCCAGCGCCAGAAGGCGCAGGCCGGACCACAGCGGCAGTTGCAGTGGCGCCTCGGGCCGCTGGCGCGCATGTTCGATCAGATGACTCCAGGGCAGGGCCAGCAGCTCATGGCTCTGGATGAGCGAGTCCTCCCCAGGGGCTTGCAGAGGACGCGGCACCAGTTGCCTGGCCATGGTATTGCTGCCCAGCAATCGGCCTTCGGCATCAAATACCATCAGGCCTTCGCCTTCCTGGCCGAGAGGTCCGCCGGGCCAGTTCACGCGCAGCAGCAGGGTATGAGGCAGGGCCCGCAGCAATCGATCTTCGATGGCGCGTGCGCAGCGCAGTGCCAGCAGCAGCAGTTCGGGGCGCTCTGGTACATCAATGCCGGTGATGTCCAGCATGCCCAGGCACTCGCCCTGAGGGCCGAATACCGGAGCGCCTGCGCAGCTGTAGTCGCGCAGGTCGTCAAAGAAATGCTCCTGCCTGTGCAGCCATACCGGGCTGAGTTCGGCCAGTGTCGCGCCTATGGCTGAGGTGCCCACGCCGCGCTCGGACAGATCCACGCCGACACGGCCTACGGCCAGTGCGCGCAGATCGCTGTGGTCGACGGGGCCTTGCACTTCAAGTGCCAGTCCCTGGGCATCGGTCAGCAGGCAGAAGTAGCGCATGGCACCCACGGCCGCGACCAGCTGCGTCATGACCGGACGTGCGGCCTGTAGCAGCAACTGGTGCTTGTCCTGGGCGTGGCGCAGCGCGTGAGGTCCGACGGCCTCGAACTCCACTTTTTGCGCGGGATGACGGCCCTGCGCCACGCAGCGCTGCCACGAGCGCCAGAGCCAGGGAGCCAGGCCAGACGGTGCCAGCGCATGGGATGAGTCCATCGCCAGCAACTGCTGCCTGGCTAGTACAAGCAGTGAATCGCGTGCACCTGGATGGGCTGCGGCTTGCGCAGAAAGGGCGGGGCTGGCGGGCGACATGCGGACTCCGGACAGTGTTTCATTTTGAGAATATCTGTGCGTGTTTCGCCTGGCTTGGGGGTCAACCCTAGCGCCTTGCATCGCGGTAACTGCCCACCATAGAGAGTGCGGTTGTGCTTTGTTACCCAATTCTTCGGATAAAGGCAGGAGGCATCACGATGAATGTTCAGTTCCTGGTCAATGGCCGCGCGGCCAGCATTGACGTCCCCCCCAATACCTTGCTGGTGCAGGCGCTGCGTGAACAGCTGCGCCTGACGGGCACCCATGTGGGCTGCGATACCAGCCAGTGCGGAGCCTGCACGGTGCTGGTCAATGGCAAGGCCATCAAGTCCTGCACCATGCTAGCCGTGCAGGCTCAGGGTGCGGAGGTGCAGACCATAGAGGGCATGGCCGCTGCCGATGGAACCATGCATCCCATGCAGGCGGCCTTCAAGCAGTGTCATGGCCTGCAGTGCGGCTTCTGCACGCCCGGCATGGTGATGAGTGCGGTGGATCTGTGCCGCCAAAAGCCTCAGGCCACCGATGCCGAAATCCGCGAACTGCTCGAAGGCAATATCTGCCGCTGCACGGGCTACCAGAACATCGTCGCCGCTGTCAAAGTGGGTCGCGACGGCATGAGCGCCAGCTGAGCAGCGCATCACAACTAGAAGAGGAGACACACCATGGGTGCATCTGACTTTTCCAAGCTGCCGCATATCGGCGAAGCCGTTCTGCGCCGCGAGGATGATCGCTTTCTGACCGGCTCAGGCCAGTACACGGACGACATCACGCTGGGCGCGCAGGCCTATGCGGTATTTGTGCGCTCGCCCCATGCCCATGCCAGATTGCGCAGCGTCAACGTGGATGCCGCCAAGGCAGCGCCAGGCGTGGTCGGCGTGCTCACGGGTGCCGATGTGGCGGCCGCCGGCATCAACGGCCTGCCCTGCGGCTGGCTGATCACCAGCACCAATGGCGAGCCCATGAAGGAGCCGCCGCACCCGATTCTGGCCCTCGATACCGTGCGCTATGTGGGCGACCAGGTGGCCATGGTGGTTGCCGAGACCCTGCAGCAGGCACGCGATGCGGCCGAGCTGGTGGAGGTCGATTACGCGGTGCTGCCTGCGGTCGTGAACGTGGCCGATGCGGCGGGTGGCAAAAAGCCCGGCGCCGTGGTTCACGATATCGCCCCCGACAACCGCTGCTACCAGTGGGCGATAGGCGACAAGGCAGCCGTGGATGCCGTGTTTGCGGGCGCGGCCCATGTGACGCGGCTGGACCTGGTCAACAACCGCCTGATTCCCAATGCCATGGAGCCGCGCGTGGCCATCGGCAGCTACAACCGCGCCATGGATGAGTACACGCTGTACGTGGCCAACCAGAACCCGCATGTGGAGCGGCTGCTGATGACGGCTTTCGTTATGGGCCTGCCCGAGAGCAAGGTGCGCGTGATTGCTCCCGATGTGGGCGGCGGCTTCGGCTCCAAGATCTTTCTGTATGCCGAGGATGTCTGCCTGACCTGGGCGGCCAAGAAGCTCAACCGCAATATCAAGTGGACGGCCGATCGCAGCGAGTCCTTCCTGACCGATGCGCATGGCCGCGACCATGTCAGCCATGCCGAGATGGCCATGGACGCCGATGGCAAGTTCCTCGCCATGCGTGTGCACACCGATGCGAATCTGGGCGCCTATCTGTCCACTTTCGCTAGCGCCGTGCCCACCATTCTTTATGCAACCTTGCTGGCGGGTCAGTACACCACGCCGCAAATCCATATTGAGGTCGATGCCTGGTTCACCAACACTTCGCCCGTGGATGCCTACCGGGGTGCAGGCCGCCCCGAGGCCACTTATCTGCTTGAGCGCCTGGTTAGCCGCTGTGCCTGGGAGATGAATCTGTCCCAGGCCGAGATCCGGCGTCGCAACTTCATCACCAGCTTTCCCTATCAGACGCCAGTGGCGCTGCAGTACGACACCGGCGACTACAAGGCCTGCATGGATCAGGCCGAGCAACTGGCCGATGTGGCGGGCTTTGCGACCCGGCGCGCAGCCAGCGAGGCCAGAGGCCTCAAGCGCGGCCTGGGCTACAGCAGCTACATCGAGGCCTGTGGCCTTGCTCCCAGCAATATTGCCGGGGCGCTAGGCGCACGTGCCGGTCTGTTCGAGTGCGGCGAGGTGCGCGTTCATCCCACGGGCAGCGTGACGGTGTTTACGGGCTCGCACAGTCATGGTCAGGGGCATGAGACCACTTTTGCCCAGGTGGTGGCGGCCCGACTGGGCATTCCCGTCGAGCATGTGGAGATCGTCCATGGCGATACGGGCCGCGTGCCCTTTGGCATGGGCACCTATGGCTCGCGCTCCATCAGCGTCGGAGGTGCGGCCATCATGAAGGCGCTGGACAAGATCGAGGCCAAGGCCAAGAAGATTGCCGCCCACCTGATGGAGGCCAGCGATGCCGACATCGACTTCGCAGGAGGCGAGTTCACGGTACGCGGCACCGACAGAAAGCTGCCGTTCGCCCAGATTGCGCTGACGGCCTATGTGCCGCACAACTATCCGCTGGACAAGCTGGAGCCGGGGTTGGACGAGACCGCTTTTTACGATCCCACCAACTTCACTTTCCCGGCCGGCACCTATATCTGCGAGGTCGAGGTGGACCCTGCCACGGGCGTGGTGCGTGTCGACCGCTTCAGTGCCGTGGACGATTTCGGCACCATCATCAACCCCATGATCGTGGAGGGGCAGGTCCATGGCGGACTGGCCCAGGGCATAGGCCAGGCGCTGCTGGAAAACTGCGTCTACGACCGTGACTCGGGTCAGTTGCTGACCGGCAGCTTCATGGACTACGCCATGCCCCGCGCCGACGATCTGCCCGATTTCAAGCTGGGTACGGTCTGCACGCCATGCACCCATAACCCGCTGGGTACCAAGGGCTGCGGCGAGGCCGGGGCCATAGGCTCGCCGCCAGCCGTCATCAATGCCGTGCTCGATGCTCTGCATTCGCTGGGTGTCAAGGATCTGGACATGCCTGCCAGCCCGCACCGCGTGTGGGAAGCCATCGATGCTGCACGCCCCTGAGGCACCCGACTGAGAGGAAGAGAGGACAACACATATGTATGCCTTCAGTTACTCCAATCCCCGGACGCTGGATGAGGTGAGCGCTGCCAGCGGTCAGTTTCTGGCCGGCGGCCAGAGCCTGATTCCTTCCATGAAGCTGCGCCTGGCCCAGCCTGGTGCGATCGTGGACCTCAACCAGGTCGATGGTCTGGCGGGAATCCGCGTCAGCGGCGATCAGGTCGAGATCGGTGCCATGACCCGTCATGCCGATGTGGCTGCCAGCCGCGAGGTGCAGCACGCCATTCCTGCGCTGGCCGAGTTGGCGGGCGGTATTGGCGATCGCCAGGTGCGGGCGCGAGGCACGATGGGCGGATCGCTGGCCAACAACGACCCCGCGGCATGCTATCCCAGTGCGGTGCTGGGTCTGGGCGCCACCGTGCTCACCCAGCGGCGCGAGATTGCGGCCGAGGACTTCTTCCAGGGCATGTACACCACGGCTCTCGAAGAGGGCGAGCTGATCAAGGCCGTGCGCTTTCCGGTGCCCAGAAGGGCCGCCTATATCAAGTTCAAGCAGCCCGCTTCGCGCTTTGCGCTGGTGGGCGTGTTTGTGGCGCAGACGGCGCAGGGCGTGCATGTGGCCGTGACCGGCGCGGGACTATCGGTCTTCCGCCACGCAGGCCTGGAAGCGGCGCTCAACCAGAGTCTCACGGCCGCTGCGGCGGCTGCAGTGCCTATCGACGACAGCGAGCTCAACAGCGATCTGCACGCGAGTGCGCGTTACCGGGCGCAGCTGATCAGCGTCCTGACGCAGCGGGCGGTTGATCAACTGCTCTCAGTCTGAGCGGCTTGGCCGCTTTCCCCTCTCTCGCTTCGCGGGAGGGGGCAACAGCCTCGCTGCGGGGCGGCCCTGGCTTGCTGTCTCGTTCTTGTATTTTGAAGAAAAGTGGCTCTGGTCTATATGGATAAAGCGCAGGCAGCTATGAATACTGATGTGAACAGCGCTTTGGAGTCGGTGGATGGGCTGCTGGCCGCCTTGCAGGAGGTGGGCTATTTCGCGGACCGGCGTCTGGCTACGGCCGTGTTTCTGGCGCTCAGGCTCCAACGCCCCCTGCTGCTGGAGGGGGAGCCGGGCGTCGGCAAGACCTCGCTGGCTCAGGCGCTGTCCCAGGTGCTGGCGCGGCAACTGATCCGGCTGCAGTGCTATGACGGCCTGGAGCAGCGTGAAGCGCTGTATGAGTGGAATTACGCCGCGCAGCTGCTGCATCTGCGCGCGGCCGAGCTGCGTGGTGCGGCGGAACTGGAGGCTGTCGAGCAGGAGGTCTATCAGCCTCGCTATCTGGTACGCCGGCCTTTGCTGCAGGCCCTGCAGGCGCCCGCGCCCGGCGCGGTGCTGCTGATTGACGAGGTGGACCGGGCCGACGAGCCTTTCGAGGCCTTTTTGCTCGAGTATCTGGGGGAGTACCAGGTCAGCATTCCCGAGCTCGGGGTCATCAGGGCCCAACTGCCGCCGGTCACCATTCTTACCAGCAATCGCACGCGTGATCTGCATGACGCGGTCAAGCGCCGCTGTCTCTATCACTGGCTGGACTATCCCGAGCGCGAGCGCGAGCTGGCCATTGTCCAGTCCAAGGTGCCTGAGGCCGCAGCGGCCTTGACCGAGCAGATCGCGCGCTTTGTGGACCGGCTGCGCAGCCGCCCGTTTGCCGATGCCTTCGAGCGCACGCCCGGCATTGCCGAAAGCGTGGAGTGGGCCAAGGCGCTGGTGGCGCTCGACACCCTGGTCATAGACCCCGAGCTGGTGCACGAGACGGCGGGCATTCTGTTCAAGCAGCGCGAGGACGTGACCGCGCTCACGCCAGAGCGTCTGCAGCAATTGCTGGAGCCCGATGCCACAGCTTGAGCTGCAGGCGCAGGCGCAGTCGCCAGCCCGTTCCGCAAGCGCGAGCTGGTGGGGGGACGCGCGCAGCGGCAAGCTGCCCATCAATCTGCTGGGGTTTGGCCGAGCCCTGCGCCGCGCGGGGCTGGCGGTGGATGCCGAGCGCCTGGCGCTGGCCCAGCAAGGCCTGATGCTGGTGGGCATGAACCGCGAGGACGTGGCCGCTGCGCTGGAGGCCGTGCTGGTTTCGCGCGAACAGGATCTGGCGGTCTTTCGCGAGCTGTTTGCGGCCTACTTTCGCAACCCCGAGGTGGCCCAGCAGCTTCTGAGCCAATTGCTGCCGGGCGCGCCTGAGGCTGCCAGGCCGCGTCACAGGCCGCGTGTGCAAGAGGCCTTGTCGGCGATTCGCGCCGCACGGCAAAAGACCGCGAGCGAGGAGCTGACGCTGGATGCCGCCATGTCGGCCAGCGACCGGCGCAGGCTGCAACACGCGGATTTCAACCAACTCAGTGCCAGCGAGTACCGCCTGGTGCAGCAGCTGGCGCGCGATATCCGCTTGCCGCTGCCAAGCTATCGCAGTCGCAGAAGCGAGCTGCGCGCCTCGGGGCTGCGCGTGCACTGGCCCGCCAGTCTGAAGGCGGCGGCAGCCACGGGCGGCGAGCTGGCAAGTCTCAAATGGCGCAGGCGCAAGCGGCTGCCCATGCCCTGGCTGGCACTGGTCGATGTGTCGGGCTCCATGGAGCGCTATGTGCGTCTGCTGCTGGCATTTCTGCACCAGGCCACCAGCCCCAGGCGATATCCGCAGCTGCACCGCCATGTCTACAGCATGGGAACCGGCCTGCAGGAGCTGAACCGGGCTTTTGCCCACAGCGACCCCGATGCCATGCTGGCCCAGCTCAATCGCGACATTGACGATTTCGGCGGCGGTACCTGCCTGGGGGAATGCCTGGCGCAGCTGCGCCGGCAGCAGGCGCGCCATCTGGTGGGCAGGCGTACCCTGGTGCTGCTGGTCAGCGACGGGCTGGATACCGGCGACAGTGCGCTGCTGGAGCGGGAGCTGCAATGGCTGGCCCGACACAGCGCGCGCATTGTCTGGCTCAACCCCTTGTTGCGTTTTGACGGGTATGCCCCGCTGGCCAAAGGCGCGCAGGTACTGCATCGTCACAGCCATGCCATGCTGGCCGTGCACAACCTGCAGTCGTTGCAGCAACTGGCTGTCCACCTGGCGAAGCTGCTGCAACTGCCTCACCGAGATTGAAAAGGAGAACACCATGGAAATGCATGCCAGCCGTCTTCTTGCCGTGAGCCAGCAGCAGGCCTGGGAGGCGCTCAACGATCCGCAAACCTTGCAGCAATGTCTGGCCGGCTGCGAGAAGTTCGAGGATGCAGGCGATGGCTCCTATGCGGTGACCATGTCCGTGAAGATCGGTCCGGTATCGGCCAAGTTCAACGGCCGGGTCACGCTGTCGGACGTGCAGCCGCCCAAGAGCTACACGATTGCCTTTGAAGGTCAGGGCGGTGTGGCCGGCTTTGGCAAGGGCCAGGCCAAGGTCGATCTGACGCCCACCGATGCAGGGCATTGCGAGCTGCTGTACGAGGTGCAGGCTCAGGTGGGCGGCAAGATTGCCCAGTTGGGCCAGCGCCTGATCGACGGCGCAGCCAAGAGCATGGCCGAGGACTTCTTTGCGCGCTTCGAAGCCTTGATGCAGCAGTGCCACCCTAGCGAGCAGTCCGAAGACGAAGGCGGTGCAGAAGAGCTGGATACACGCTCCTGGGAGCACGACGCGGCCTCCACCAGCTACGCGCCGCTGGACGCCACGCCCTCGGCGCCGCCGCGCGAATCGTCAGGCATCCCCGTCTGGGCCTGGGGCCTTGGGGCTGTCATCGTGCTGGGCGCGCTCTGGCTGCTGACCCGTTGACCAGCGCATGAATAAAAAAGCCCCTGAGCCTGAGGCCAGGGGCTGGATGGAGATGGCCAAACCTTACTGAGGCTGGGCGTGGAAAGCCTTGTTGGCAATCTTCCAGCCCTGCTCGGTCTTGAGCAGCACAAAGTAGTCGGTGAAGGTCACGGCACCGTGGTAGAGCGTGACCTTGGCCATGGCGGCCGTGCCCACGATGTCCAGGGAGTCGATGACGCGGCGACGCGTGGCTTCGTCGGCGGCGGGCGTGTTCTTGAAGCGCTGGCAGTAGAAGTCCAGGTCCCAGGAGGTCAGCGGGCCTTCGCGCACCGATTCGAGGCGGGCCGTGGGCATGAAGGCTGCGCGCATATGCTCGGCATTGTCTTCGGCATGGCCGCGCATATACAGCTCCAGCGGCACGCGCACGGCGGCTTCTTCGGGGTGATTGGTCAGGCGTTCGGTGGTCATATGGGTTTCTCCTTGGAGCCGGATTCCCTGCGCCGCATGGCGGACGCAGCAAGGGGCAGTGTCAGCCGCCAAGCATGAGGCCTGAAAACGCCGTCATTGCTGCTATGAAAGTCAGCACTGTTTAAGTCTCCGAATACGGAACTTCAGCAGGTAAACCCAAGGTAAAGCGGGGGTAAATGCTGGCAAAGCCGGCGCTGCCTGACCCGGGGTTTGATTGCAACTGGATACCATTGGCGCCAATTCAGGCTCGAAATTCCTGCGCTCAACCATGTCCAGCTCATCCAAATTGCACCCCAATCGTCATTCTTTACAGCAGGGCAAGGTCCGGCCCGTCTTGCTTGCCACGGTGGTGCTCGCCCTGGCAGCCGCTGGCGGTGGCTATTGGTGGTATGCGCAAAAACAGGGTGCAAGCGGCGATACGTCTGCGTCTGCAGCTCCTAAGCAGGGAGCGGGCGGGCCCGGTGCACGCGCAGGGCGCAATGGTCGCGCAGGGCCGGGCGGCCCCGGCGGCCCTGGCGGCATGAGCCAGGCTCAGCCCGTGAGCGTCGGAGTGGTGGAGCAGCGTGACATGCGCGTGCTCGTGAGCGCCATCGGCACCATGAATGCACGTGCCACGGCCGTGGTGCGCGCCAAGGTTTCGGGCGAGCTGCTCAAGCTGCACTTCAAGGAGGGGGACGAGGTCAAGGCCGGCCAGTTGCTGGCCGAGATCGACCCGCGCAGCTTTGCTGCCTCGCTGGCGCAGGTGCAGGGCTCTCTGGCACGCGATCAGGCCCAGCTCAAGAATGCGCAGCTCGATCTGCAGCGCTACAAGGAACTGCAGGCCCAGGACTCGATTGCCCGCCAGCAGGTCGATACCCAGGCCGCGCTGGTGCGCCAGCTGCAGGGTACGGTGGCGGCCGATCAGGGGCAGGTCGATGCGGCCAAGCTGCAGCTGAGCTATACCAGGATCACGGCCCCCATCTCGGGTCGCCTGGGCCTGCGCCAGGCCGACCTCGGCAACGTGGTCAACCCTTCCGATACCAACGGGCTGGTGACAATCTCCCAGATTCGCCCCATCGATGCCGTTTTCTCCATTCCCGAAACCCATGTCGGCACGCTGGCCCAGCAACTGCGCGAGGGCAAGCTCATGCCCGTAGAGCTCTGGGACCGCGAGCAAAAGCAGATGCTGGCCAAGGGCCAGCTCAATGCGCTGGACAACACCATCGACACGACCACGGGCACGGTCAAAGCCAAGGCCTCGTTCGACAACGCGGAGCGCAAGCTGTTCGCGAATCAGTTCGTCAACGTCAAGCTGCAGCTGCGCCAGATCGATCAGGCGCTGGTCGTGCCCGCGAATGCGGTGCAGAACAATTTCGTCTATCTGGTCAAGCCCGACAACACGGTCACCCAGCGCAAGATCACTGTGGGCGTGACGGACGGTGACTATGTCAGCGTGCGCGGCGAGCTGGAGCCCGGCGACAAGGTGGTGACCGACGGCATCGACCGCCTGCGCGAAGGCGCGCAGGTGACGGTGGTGGACTCCGAAAAGGTCAAGAAGGTCGACCAGGCCGTGCAGGATGCCGCCAACCAGCCGCGCGGCATGATGCGCAACCTCAGTCCCGAGCAGCGTGAAAAAGTCTCCAAGATGACGCCCGAGGAACGCAAGGAGTTCTTCCAGAAGCTGCGCGCCGAGCGCGGTGCCAATGGCGGCAATGCAGGTCCCGGCCAGGGACCGCGTGGCACGGACGCCCGTGGCGATCAGCCGCGCGAGGCGCAGGGCAGTCCCTCCAAGCCGGACCCCAAGGCAGAAGCCAAGCCGGATGCCAAGCCTGCGGCTGCGAACGAGGCCAGGCCCCAGGCCGGCGCCGAGCGTGGTGAAGGCGGCGAGGGCCGCACGGAAAGATCCGAGGGCCGGGGGGACCGTCCCCAGCTGACTCCCGAGCAGCGCGCCAAGCTGGAGGCCCTGTCGCCCGAAGAGCGCCGCGCTTTCTTCCAGAAGCTGCGCGCTGAGCGCGAAGCAGGCGGCAAGGCTGAGACCAGCGGCGCGGCGCGCTGAGCATAGCCAGAGCCTGCGGCCATCATGAATCTCTCGCGCCTCTTCATTCTTCGGCCCATCGCCACCAGCTTGCTGATGGTGGCGGTGCTGATCTCGGGCATTCTTGCCTACCGCCTGCTGCCTATCTCGGCCCTGCCCGAGGTGGACTACCCCACCATACAGGTCACCACGCTCTACCCCGGGGCCAGCCCCGATGTGATGACCTCCAACGTCACGGCACCGCTGGAGCGCCAGTTCGGCCAGATGCCAGGGCTGGACCAGATGTCCTCGACCAGTTCGGGCGGCGCATCGGTGATCAGCCTGCGCTTTGCGCTCGATATGTCCATGGACGTGGCCGAGCAGCAGGTGCAGGCCGCCATCAACGCGGGCACCAATCTGCTGCCCAGCGACCTGCCCATGCCCCCGCTCTACAGCAAGGTCAACCCGGCCGATGCGCCGGTGCTGACACTGGCCATCAGCTCGCCTTCGCTGCCCGTCATCAAGATCAACGATCTGGTGGAGAACCGCCTTGCGCCCAAGCTCTCCCAGGTCAAGGGCGTGGGCCTGGTGGCCATTGCCGGCGCGCGCCGCCCGGCCGTGCGCATCCAGGCCAACCCCGCAGCGCTGGCCAGCTTCGGCATGACGCTGGACGATGTGCGCACCGCCATCTCTGCGGCCAACGTCAAGACCGCCAAGGGCAGCTTTGATGGCCCCAACCGCGCATCGACCATCGATGCCAACGACCAGATGCAGTCGGCGGCCGAGTACCGCAACCTGATCATCGCCTTCAAGAACGGCAACCCCGTGCGCCTGTCCGATGTGGCGCAGACCGTGGACGACGCCGAGAACACGCGTCTGGCAGCCTGGTCGGGCACGCCCGAGACTGGCTCCAAGTCGGCCGTGATCCTCAATATCCGCCGCCAGCCCGGCGCGAACGTGATCGACACCGTCGATGCCATCAAGAACCTGCTGCCCCAGCTCAAGGAGACGCTGCCGGCCTCTATCGACGTGCAGGTGCTGACCGACCGCACCGTGACCATTCGCGCCTCGGTCAAGGACATGCAGTTCGAACTGGCCCTGGCCATCGCCCTGGTGGTGATGGTGATCTTCCTGTTCCTGCGCAGCGCATCGGCCACGCTGATTCCCAGCGTGGCGGTGCCGCTGTCGCTGGTAGGCACTTTCGGCGTCATGTATCTGGCGGGTTTTTCCATCAACAACCTCACGCTGATGGCACTGACCATTGCCACGGGCTTTGTGGTGGACGATGCCATCGTGATGATCGAGAACATCGCCCGCTATGTGGAAAAGGGCGAGCCGCCCATGCAGGCCGCGCTCAAGGGTGCCAAGCAGATCGGCTTCACCATCATCTCGCTGACCATCTCCCTGGTCGCGGTGCTGATTCCGCTGCTGTTCATGGGGGATGTAGTGGGCCGTCTGTTTCACGAATTCGCGATCACCATGACGGTGGCGATCCTGATCTCGGCCGTGGTTTCGCTCACGCTCACCCCCATGCTGTGCGCGCGCCTGCTGCGCCACCAACCCGAGGGCGAGAAGAAAAAGGCCGAGTCCAAGGGCTTCGGAGCTGCGGTCGCGCGCTTTTTCGACAAGGTGATTGCCGAATACGGCCGCATGCTGACCTGGGTGCTGGATCACAGCAAGCTGACCTGGCTGGTGTTCATCGCCACGCTGGTGGTCACGGTGCTGCTGTATTTCGTCGTGCCCAAGGGCTTTTTCCCCGAACAGGATACGGGCACGATTGCCGCGACCACCGAGGCCGACCAGTCCATCTCCTTTGCCGCCATGGCCGAGCGCCAGCAGGCGCTGGCCGAGCATTTGCTCAAGGACCCGGCCGTGGCATCCATCTCCTCGTTTATCGGTGTGGATGGCACCAACACCACGCTCAATACCGGCCGCCTCCAGATCGACCTCAAGCCCCATGCCCAGCGCGACCGTCTGCCCGTGGTGCTCAATCGCCTGGCCGAGGATTCCCGCGCCGTGCCCGGCATCCGCCTCTATGCCCAGCCCGTGCAGGACCTGACCATAGAGGATCGCCAGGCCCGCACCCAGTACCAGTTGCTGCTTTCCTCGCCGGACATGAGTCAGCTCACGGCCAGCACCAGGATGTTGGTCGAGCGTCTGCAGCAACTGCCCCAGCTGCTCGATGTGAGCAGCGATCTGCAGAACCAGGGCCGTCAGGCCTATGTGCAGATCGACCGGGCCCAGGCCAGCCGCCTGGGCGTGACGGTCTCGTCGGTGGACTCGGCGCTCTACAACGCTTTCGGCCAGCGCCTGATCTCCACCATCTTCACGCAGTCCAACCAGTACCGCGTGGTGCTGGAGGTGGCGCCGCAGTTCAAGATCGGGCCCGAGGCCCTGCAGAACATCTATGCCGCATCGAGCAACGGTGCGCCGGTGCCGCTGTCCTCGATTGCCACGGTGAGCGAGCGCCCGATGGCGCTGGCCGTCAACCATGTGGGGCAGCTGCCTGCGGCCACCATTTCGTTCAACACCGCATCCGGCGTGTCGCTGGGTCATGCGGTGGAGGCGGCGCAAACCATCATTGCGCAGTTGCGCGACGAGGGGCAGATCCCGCTGTCGGTGGACACGCAGTTCCAGGGCGCGGCGCTGGCTTTCCAGGCCTCGCTCTCCAATACCCTGCTGCTGGTGCTGGCCGCCATCATCACCATGTACATCGTGCTGGGCGTGCTCTACGAGAGCACGATTCACCCGATCACGATTCTCTCCACCCTGCCGTCGGCGGGTGTGGGGGCGCTGCTGGCGCTGCTGGTGTCTGGGCTGGATCTGGACATCATCGCCATCATCGGCATCATCTTGCTGATCGGCATCGTCAAGAAGAATGCCATCATGATGATCGACTTCGCGCTGGACGCCCAGCGCGAGGAAGGCATGAATGCGCGCGACGCGATCTACCAGGCCTGTCTGCTGCGCTTCCGCCCGATTCTCATGACCACGCTGGCGGCCTTGCTGAGCGCGTTGCCCATGATGCTGGGAACCGGCGTGGGCAGCGAGCTGCGCCAGCCCTTGGGCGTGACCCTGGTGGGCGGTCTGCTGCTGAGCCAGCTGCTGACGCTGTTCACCACGCCGGTGATCTATCTGACTTTTGAAAACTGGGCCGAGGGCTGGCGCACCAGGCGCGGCCTGCCGGCCGTCAAGCATGTGCCGCATTCCGAAGCCGAGGTCATGGGCGAGGCAGGCGATGGCGGCCGGGACGGGGCGCGTCCATGAGCATCTCCACGCCCTTCATCTTCCGGCCCATTGCGACCCTGCTGCTGACCATAGGCATGGCTCTGGTGGGCGGCGTGGCCTATTTCCAGCTGCCGGTGGCGCCGCTGCCGCAGGTGGACTATCCGACGATTTCGGTGACCGCCAGCCTGCCCGGCGCGGCGCCGGACACCATGGCGGCCATCGTGGCCACTCCGCTGGAGCGCGCCCTGGGCGCGATTGCGGGCGTCAACGAGATGACGTCCAGCTCCAGCATGGGCAGCACGCGCATCACGCTGCAGTTCGATCTGACGCGCACGGTGGACAGCGCTGCCCACGACGTGCAGGCCGCCATCAATGCGGCGCGCACGCTGCTGCCTTCGGGCATGCCGGGCAACCCGACCTATCGCAAGGTCAACCCGGCCGACGCGCCCATCATGATTCTGGCGCTGACATCCCAGTCCCTCACACGAGGCCAGATGTATGACGCGGCCTCCACGGTGCTGGCGCAGAAGCTGGCCCAGGTGGAAGGCGTGGGCCAGGCATCGATCAACGGCGGCGCGCTGCCGGCCGTGCGCGTGGAGCTGGACCCGGTGCGGCTGGCCGCCAATGGCGTATCTCTGGATTCCGTGCGCACGGCCATCACCGCCACCAATGCCAACCGCCCCCTGGGCGCCGTGGAGCGCGAAGACCACTACTGGCAGGTGGCCACCAACGACCAGGCACGCACTGCCGCCGAATACGCGCCCCTGGTGCTGCGCTGGAACAACGGCAATGCCGTGCGGCTGTCCGATGTGGCCGATGTCACCGACTCCGTGCAGGACATACGCAACTACGGCGTGATGAACGGCAAGCCTGCCGTGCTGCTGCAGGTGTTCAAGCAGCCCGACGCCAACATCCTGCAGGCCGTGGACAAGGTGCGCGCCATGCTGCCCCAGCTCAGGGCTTCCATCAATCCGGCCATCGATGTCACGGTGATCTCGGACCGCACGCCCACGCTGCGCGCCTCGGTCAAGGAGGTGCAGAACGCGCTGCTGATCTCGATAGCGCTGGTCATCATGGTGGTGTTCGTCTTTCTGCGCCGCCTGCGTGCCACGCTGATTCCGGCCGTGGCCGTGCCTGCCTCGCTGATGGGCACCTTCGGCGTCATGTATCTGTGCGGCTACACGCTGGACAACCTCTCGCTGATGGCGCTGACGGTAGCCGCAGGCTTTGTGGTGGACGATGCCATCGTGGTGCTGGAGAACGTGATGCGCCACATGGAGCGCGGCAAGACCGCGATGCAGGCTGCCATCGAAGGCGCGCGCGAGATCGGTTTCACCGTGGTCTCCATGAGCCTGTCGCTGATTGCGGTGTTCGTGCCCATTCTGTTCATGGCCGGCATCGTGGGGCGGTTCTTCCGTGAGTTTGCCGTGGTCATGTCGGCGGCGATTCTGGTCTCCATGATCATCTCGCTGACCACCACGCCCATGATGTGTGCGGCTCTGCTGCGCACACCGGCAGAGGAGGAGCGCCGCCGTGCCGAACGCGCCAGGCGCCCCTTCACACGCCGCTGGGATGCGTTCTGGCTGCGCATCTCGCAGGCCATGGATCGCTTCGAGCTGCGCGTGACGGCGCTTTACCGCCGCACCCTGGCTTGGGGACTGCGCCACCAGCCTGTGGTGCTGCTGAGTCTGGTCGCGGTCATAGGCCTCAACATCCATCTCTACCAGACCATAGACAAGGGCTTCATGCCCAGCGAGGACACGGGTCGCGTCATGGGCTTCATCCGTGCCGATCAGTCCACGTCCTTTCAGGCCATGGAGCGCCGCATCAAGCGTTTTCTCGATGTGGTGCAACAAGACCCGGCCGTGGAGTATGTGACCGGCTTCACCGGCGGCGGGCAGGCCAATGCGGCGAATATGTTCATGTCGCTCAAGCCCATGGCCGAGCGCAAGGTGTCTAGCGACGAGGTCATCAACCGCCTGCGTGAAAAGCTCAAGGACGAACCTGGCGCGCGGCTGTTCATGATGACCCAGAGCGATGTGCGCATCGGCGGGCGCCAGAGCATGTCCTCCTATCAGTACACGCTGCAGGCCGACGATACGGCCGAGCTGCGCCTTTGGGAGCCGCGCATCCGCCAGGTGCTGTCCACCCTGCCGGAACTGACCGATGTCAACAGCGATGTCCAGGACAACGGCATGCAGACCAAGCTGGTCATAGACCGCGACCAGGCCACGCGCCTGGGCCTGACAGTGGCGCAGATCGACAACACGCTCAACGATGCCTTCGGCCAGCGCCAGGTGGGCGTGATCTACAACCCGCTCAACCAGTACCGCGTGGTGATGACGGCCTCGTCCCAGTATCTACAGAGCCCTGAGACGCTGCGCGGCTTCTTCTTCGTCAACAGCGCGGGCCAGCAGATTCCGCTGACGGCCTTTGCCAAGATCACCACCTCGACCACGCCGCTGTCCGTGCAGCACCAGAGCGGCACGCCCGCCAGCACCGTGAGCTACAACCTGGCGCCCAATGTCTCGCTGTCGCAGGCCAATGACGCGATCCGCAATGCCATGCTGGAGCTGGGCGTTCCGGTGTCCATTCGCGGCAGCTTCAGCGGCTCGGCCGGAGCCTTCCAGCAGGCGCTGGCGGGCCAGCCCCTGCTGATTCTTGCGGCCATCCTCACTATCTATCTGGTGCTGGGCATCCTCTACGAGAACCTGGTCCATCCGCTGACGATTCTGTCCACCTTGCCCTCGGCCGGCGTGGGGGCGCTGCTGGCGCTGATGTGGTTCAAGACCGAGTTCTCGCTGATCGCCTTCATCGGTGTGATCCTGCTGATCGGACTGGTCAAGAAGAACGCCATCATGATGATCGACTTCGCGCTGGAGCGCGAGAAAGGCGGTCATGCCACGGCGGCCCAGGCCATCTATCGGGCCTGCCATCTGCGCCTGCGCCCCATACTGATGACCACCATGGCGGCCCTGTTCGGCGCGCTGCCCCTGGCCCTGGGCCGGGGCGACGGTGCCGAGCTGCGCCAGCCCCTGGGCATTGCGATCGTGGGCGGCCTGCTGCTGAGCCAGTTGCTCACGCTCTACACCACGCCCGTGGTCTATGTGCTGCTGGACCGTGTGCGCCGCAGTGTGCTGCGCCTCTGGGCGCGCCGTCCGGCCAGAAGGCGCGGCGCTCAGGCCTCTGCCATGGCTGAGGCGAAGTGAGATGTATATGCCAGCACATTTTTTGAATCAAATCGGCTTTAAATCCAATCAGGATAAGCGCAAGCAGCTCACTTTTATGAAGAATTCTCCCCGGTCGCTGCCCCGCTGGATGCCGCGTCTGCTGCCGCTTGCTGCGGCGCTGGCGCTGGCGGCCTGTTCCACCCAGCCCGCCTATCAGCCTCCCCGGCTCGATGTGCCGGCCCGCTTCAAGGAGGCCACGCCCGAGGCTGCGCAGTTCGGCGTCTGGCAACCGGCGCAGAGCTCGGCGGCCAGCCCGGCCGCCGCAGTGCCCGACCAGTGGTGGACGGTGTATGGCGACAGCACGCTGGATGATCTGCAGCAGGCGGCAGCCGCAGGCAATCCCGGCGTGGAGCAGGCCGTGGCCCGTCTGCGCTCGGCCCAGGCCGCCGTCGCCAGCAGCCGCGCCGCGCAATTGCCCACGCTCAGCACCACGGGCAGCGGCTCGCGTGCCTTGACCGGCGGCGGCACCTACAGCAATACCAACGGCGAGAACGTGGCGCGCAGCGGCAGCATCAACAACAACTTCTCACTGGGCCTGAGCGCCAGCTGGGAGCTGGACCTCTGGGGCAAGCTTTCTGGCGCGGTGGATGCCAGCCGCGCTTCGGCCCAGGCCAGTGCCGACGATCTGGCGGCAGCGCGCCTCTCGGCCCAGGCATCGGTGGCCCAGACCTATTTCTCGCTGCGTGCCGCCGAGGCGCAGATGAAGTATCTGCAGGAGAGTCTGGAGGCCTACGAGCAAAGTCTGAAGCTCACGCAGAATCGCTACCAGGCGGGCGTGGTGTCTTCGGCCGATGTGGCCCAGGCCCAGTCCCAGTACAAGAGCACTCAGGCCAGCCTGCTGGAAGCCCGCATCACGCGCGCCCAGTACGAGCATGCGCTGGCGGCCTTGCTGGGCAAGGCTCCGGCCAACTTCAGCCTGCCGGTGACCGGCCACCTGCCGACGCCGCCTGCCGTGCCCGAGATGCTGGCCTCCACCTTGCTGGAGAGGCGCCCCGACATTGCTGCTGCCGAGCGCCGCGTGGCCATGGCCAATGCGCAGATCGGCGTGGCGCGTGCGGCCTATTTCCCCTCGCTGACCCTGTCGGCATCGGCCGGCTATCGCAACTCCGTGCTCTCCGATCTGCTCAATGCGCCGAATCTGTTCTGGTCGCTGGGACCGGCGCTGGCCATGAGTCTGTTTGACGGTGGAGCGCGTTCGGCGGCCGTGGAGTCGGCCCGTGCCACGCTGGACCTGAATGCCGCCACCTACAAGCAGACCGTGCTGACGGCGCTGCAGGAGGTGGAGGGCAATCTGGTCGCTGCAGTCAACCTGGCGCAGGAGGAGCAGGTGCAGACCGAGGCCCTGGCCGCAGCGCAGAAGTCGCTGACCGTGGCCAACAACCAGTACCAGGCCGGCATCGTGGCCTATCTGAACGTGCTCTCGGCCCAGACGACGGTGCTCGGCGCCCAGAACAGCCTCAACAGCGTCAGAAACCGCAGGCTGACGGCCGTGAACACCTTGCTCAAGAATGTGGCAGGGCGCTGGGAGCCGCTGGATGCGGGCCAGCGCAAAGAGTGAGCGCGCCGTGCAGGCTTGTGCTCTGGGTTACAACCGTGGCTCTGTTGTTGTGAAGATCAAACCATGAGCATTGCTGTTTTCTACCTGCGCAATTTCGAGCCCGAGGGCCAGACACCAGTCTGGCTGCCGCAATGCCGGGCCTTCTCCGATGCGCAGATGAGCGAGGCGCTGGCCCTGTGCCAGCAACTGCGCAAGGACGAGCGCCATGCCCATGTGGTGATTTCGTCGGAGTTGCGCGATATGGTCGGGCCTGTGGGCGTGTCTGCGGTCGAGGATGGCAAGACGCCCGATGGAGTGGACTATCAGTGGAGCAAGGCCGGGCGTGCCGGAGCCAGTCGCAGAAATGCGGCCGAGCCACCCAGGCAGCGCCAGGATATGGATCGCTAGGCCGGAAACGGCTGACTAGGCCGCCTGTATCCTGGCCAGATAGCCGGCCAGCAACTGCATGCTGCCGCTCCAGCCCATGTTCATGCTGGCGTGCGAGCTGTCGAACACCGCTTCTTCCACGGCACTGGCGTTAAGGGCACGCCATTCCAGATGCAGGCGCGTGCCGCCGGATTCCTCGCTGAGCGTGGTGGTCGACAGGGTATAGAGCGGCCATTGCGGGGCCATCGGGTGGCGCGTGACGCCGCCTGCGGCATCGCTGAACTGCACCACGACGACGATGCGCTCGGGCGCTTTCAGCTCCCTGAAGCTCCATTTGCCCCACATGGCGGGCGCCTGGGGCATGGCCTCGGCGCGCATGCCGTAATGAAAGCTGCCGCCTTCGCGTGCATCCACTTCGCATTGCGTCATCACCATGCCCGGCGGGCGCATCCAGTGGCTCAGGTGCTCGCCTTGCGTGAAGGCCGCGTAGACCAGCTCGCGCGGTGCCTTGATGAATTGCTCGATGACAAACGGGGCAGAGAGTCGCTCGGTCATGGACATGCCTTTGCAGATCGCTTGGAGCCATCCATTGTGCACAGCGCGCACCTGACTTCAAGCGCCGTGACTGCAGGCCCGGATGTCAGGCTTCGAGATCAAAGGCCTGGCGCAGTGCATCGCCGAACTGCGTGGAGCCGGAAAGGCAAAGGCTGACCGTGGTGCGGCCCGTGGCGGAGGCCTGCAGCTCCAGCTTGCCTGCTGCCCTGTCGAAGCGGGCGCTCAGGGGCTGGCCGTCATCGTCCTGCACCTGCAGGTCATAGTCCCATTCATTGCCATCTTCCAGGGCACCCTGGCGGCCCTCAAACTTCTGGCTGGCCCAGCGCAGCAGGGCTTCTATTTCGCCGGCCAAAGCTGGCACGCGCTCGGCCTTGACGCTGGCCATGGCGTCCCAGGTGCCAGTGCCTTCTTCATCTTCGCTGTAATCGAATTCCAGATAATCCAGAGCCATGGCATATTGCGCGCTGTTGAGGGGGACGCCATTGTGCCTGTGCCTTGCTTTGCGCATGGCCGTGGGTTCTTTGGCCACAATCAGCCGTGGACATATATATACAAGGCGTTGTCAGCTATGAATTCTGAACTTGATGAAGGCTGCGAGTCGCTGTGCATGGTGCAGGCTCTGCAGGTGAGTTTTGGCTACCCGGGCCGAACCGTGGCCCATGAGGCCTCGCATTGCTGGCATGCCGGACTGTGCCTGCTGCAAGGCGACGAGGGCACGGGCAAAACCAGCTGGCTCAAGGCATTGGCCGGGCAACTGCCGCTGCGCATGGGCTTGCTGCACTATCCGTTCGCCGACAACGGCCGCCTGGCTGCAAGCTCCTGCTTCTGGCAGGACCCACGCCAGCCGCTCAACGATGTCTACAGCCAGATGCCGGCCGAGAGCTGGGTGGCTTTGCAGCGCACGCTGTATCCGCATTGGTCGCAGCAGCAGTTCGAGCAGCATGTGCAGGGCTTCGGGCTGGAGCCGCATCTGCACAAGCCGCTGCTGGCCCTGTCATCGGGCACGCAGCGCAAGCTGTGGATAGCCGCTGGCTGGGCCAGCGCCGCCGAGCTGGTACTGATCGACGAGCCGCTCGCGGCGCTGGACAAACCGTCCGAGCGTTATGTGCAGCATGCGCTGGCTGCCATGGCAGCCGAGCTCAAGAATCCGGCGCGACCCCGCAGCGTCATCGTGGCGCATTGGGATGCCATGCAGGGTGTGGACTGGGAGGATGTGATGGAGCTGGCTACATCGCCTTGAACCGTGCTGCGTAGAGACGGCTGACGGCCAGCTTTTCGGGACGCTCGCGCAGCAGCAGGCTCAGGCGCCCGGACTCGCCACGCTGGGCGCTGGCAATGGCTTGCGCCCGCACCACGGTGCCGCGATGGATTTGCCAGAACTCGCGCGCATCGAGCTGCGGCAGCAAATCCTTGAGCGGGGTACGGATCAGATACTCCTGAGCGGCCGTCAGCACGCGCAGATATTTGTCGGCGGCTTCGAGGTAGACGATGTCCTGCACCCTCACCATATGGATCTGGTTGCCGGCGCTGGCCTGAATGATCTGCAGCGCGGTGGGGACCTGCCCCAGCAGTTGCTGCTGCAGCCCGAGCAACTGTTCGAGCTGACGGTGATTGTGCACGGCAAGGTCCGTGCCCTGTACCGGCTGGCGCTGCTGCCACCACTGCTGCAGGCGCTGCACGGTCTGGCCAAGGCGCGCCGCCTGCACCGGCTTGAGCACATAGTCCATGGCGCAGGCCTCGAAGGCCGCCAGGGCGTACTGGTCGTAGGCGGTGACAAAGACAATCGCCGGCAGCGCCTGCTCTTCGGGCCAGGCATCGGCGATTTCGGCGGCGGCTTCCAGCCCCGTCTGGCCGGGCATGCGAATGTCCAGGAACAGCAGATCGGGCAGCAGGGTCAGCGCCTGCTGCACGGCGCTGATGCCGTCGGCCACCCTGGCCTCGATCTGCAACTGGGGCCAGAGCTGGCCCAGCAACTGCTGCAATGCCAGGGCCAGCAGCGGTTCGTCTTCGGCAATCAGGGCGCGCGGCGGACTGGTGTTCATGGCTGGGACTTCAGGGGTAATACGATGCAGGCCCTGGTTCCGCCTGCGCTGTCTGCTGTCAGATCGAAGCGGGCAGCGCCGCCGTAGCGGCTGGCCAGGCGTTCGCGAATCTGCTGCAGGCCAAAGCCGGATCCGGAGCCGGAAGGCGGCTGGCCAGGCAGCATGGGCAGGCCCAGGCCATTGTCATGCACGCTGAGCAGAAGGCGGTTGTCATCCAGCATGCTTGCGTGAACGGCGATGTGGCCGCCGGCCAGTTGGGGCTCCAGTCCATGGCGAATGCTGTTCTCCACCAGCGGCTGCAGCAGCAGGGTTGGCACGGGCAGTTCGGCCAGTTCAGCGGGCAGATGCAGGCCATAGCTGAGCCGCTCGCCCATGCGGATCTGCATCAGGGCCAGATAGTCGGCCAGCAAGGCAAATTCGCAGGCAAGACTGTGGGTGCCGTGGCGTGAACCGGCCAGCGTGGCACGCAGGTAGGCAATCAGATGATCGAGCATCTGCTCGGCGCGTGGCGCATCGGTGGCGATCAGCACGCGAAGATTGGCCAGGGTGTTGAACAGCATATGCGGCTCCAGCTGCGCCTGCAGCAGGCTGAGCCGGGCTTCGGCGGCCTGGCGCTGGGCCTGCTCTGCCTGCATTTGCAGATGGCGCGACTTGCCCACCACATAAAAGCCCCAGGACATGGCCATGCTGGTCGCCATGGTGATGGCAAGCGGCAGCCATAGCGAGGGACGGGCTGTGGCCGACAGCTCGGGATGGAACTGCTGAACATAGAGACTACCGAGTGGATTGCCCAGAATCAGGCCTGCTGCAATTCCCAGCGGTACCACGGCCATGCCGCGCATGCCGCGTGGCCAGGGAATGTCGTCGGACTCGCGCCAGCGCAGCCTGAGCAGATCGATGCTCAGCCAGCTGATCAGGCCTATGGCCAGCGAATAGGCGAGATTGACATCCCACAGGCCCTGGCCGAGAGCGGTCAAGGCAGCAGCGATCAGCAGACAGGCAGCCACGGTGATGCCGGCGTGACGAAGCAGGGGCGTGGGCGCAAACATGGACATGACGGGCATGGTAGGTGATGGGCGGTCCGGCATCTAGCGCTTTTCGCTGCGCTGCAGCGTTTTCAGCTCGTGCTCCAGCAGTTGTTGAAAGAGCGGACTGCCGGGTGCCAGCAGCCATACCACTGCGCCATGAATCAGCAGGCCCAGACCCCAGCCCAGAGCCGGGTAGATGGCCCAGTGCCGTCCCTGGCTCAAAGCCAGGGCCATCAGGCCCAGATTCACCGCGGCATAGACCGCAGCATGGATATACCAGCCCAGCTTCATGCCGGCGCGGCGGCGTGCCTGCTGGCGCAGAGCGTCTTCAGAGATCGAGTTCATGTTTTTTCCTTGTCGAGCGTCGGATGAGGGCGGGGATCAGGCCAATCGCTGCCACAGCAGATTGCCGAGCAGGCGGCCCGGAAGCAGCGTGAACAGCCCTGCGAGGACGCAGCTGCCGAAGTACAGCTTGCGCATGACGCTGCGGTGCTGGGCGATGCGCCGATGCGCCAGATGCCAGAAGGACAGTGCGAGGCCACCCAGCGTCACGGGGATCAGCAGATGGATGGGCGTGAAGCCTGCCCAGTTGGGCAGCTTGAAGTCGCGTATGAACAAGGCGGAGATGGCGGTGGCCAGCATGAGCAGCACAAAGCCACGGCCTGCGATTCTGTGCAGCCAGGGCAGCGGGCCGGCATGGCGCCTGGCCCAGAGTGCAATGGCTCCGGTCAGAGTGGCCGCGATGGCGGAACTCATGTGAAAGGCAATCAATGGCGTGAGTTGCATGGCTGGCTCCTGGTGCTTGCACATGACTGTGCAAGCCGGGCCTGCTGCCGGCCAGCGCTTTGCGACGAAGTGAGCGGACAAGGGAGTCAGTTGCACCTCGGCAGGTGTGAGTGGTGTATTGGTTCTGCTTGTGCTTGTTTGTGCGCGCACACATATCACGCAGCAGCTTCAGGACTTGCGGCCTGCCCTGGATCCCGTTGAGATTTCAGGGTGTTTGGTATCGGCAAGAAGATTGATTATTAGAATTAACGATTCTGAAAATCATTCTCAATAACTTTAATAATGTTCCTGCTGCGACCGATTTCCCTGGCTACCCTCGCACTGTGCAGCCAGCAGAGTGTTTTTGCCCAGACTTCCAGCACTGAATCAGAAGCTGCCCTGCAGACCGTGACCGTGGAGGCCAGCGCCGATGCTTCGGCCCAGGGTCTGGCCAAGTCTTTTGCGGGTGGGCAGGTAGCTACCGGAGCACGCAACGGCATTCTGGGAACGCGGGACTGGAAGGAGTCCTCGTTTTCGTCGACGGCCTATACCAGTCAGCTAATCGAAGACACTCAGTCCAAGAGTGTGGGTGATGTGCTACTGAGCGATCCGTCGGTGCGGCAGGCGCGCGGCTATGGCAACTTCCAGGAGCTGTACATGCTGCGAGGCATGCCGGTCTATTCCGACGACATTGCCTACAACGGCCTTTATGGCTTGCTGCCGCGCCAGTATGTGGCATCTGAATTCTTCGAGCGTGTGGAGGTGCTGCGCGGTGCGAATGCCTTCCTCAACGGTGCGGCTCCTGGCGGCAGCGGCGTGGGGGGCGTGATCAGCCTGTTGCCTAAGCGCGCAGGCAGCGAGCCACTGACTCAGGTGAGCACGGGAATACAAACGGGCGGTCAGGCTTATGCCTCTGCAGATCTGTCGCGCCGTTTCGGCCCGGACCAGAGCACGGGCGTACGCCTGAATGCCGTGCGCCGCGACGGCGGTACAGGAGTCAAGGGCGAGGACCGTACATTGACCGCTTTGGGTCTGGGCCTGGACTGGCGCAGCCGCGACGTGCGTCTGTCGGCCGATGTGGGCTATCAGCGCAACAGCTATCGCGGTGGGCGACCCAGCGTCACACCTTCTGACTTTATCCCTGTCGTGCCGGACAACAAGACTAATTACGCTCAGAATTGGGCCTTCTCCACCGAACGTGACGTTTTCGCCACCCTGCGCGGAGAGTGGGACATCAACTCCACGACCACAGCCTGGGCTGCCGGTGGTCTACGCCGCAGCAAGGAAGACAACATCAATAGCAATGTGACCGTGCTCAATGCTCAGGGCGATACCACGGGCACGCGTTTCGACAACCTGCGCAAGGACCGCGTGGGCACGGCAGAGGCCGGCATTCGCACCCGTCTGCAGACAGGTAGCGTTGGTCATGAACTGGTGGCCTCGGCCAGCACCTATTCCGCCTCGGAGACCGGTGCCTGGGCCATGGCTTCGGGCGTGAGCAACAACCTCTACAACCCCTATGCCAGCCTCATGCCGCAGAACACCTTCTTCGGTGGCTCCATGGCCAATCCTTACAAGGTGGGCGAAACCCGCTTCGACAGTCTGGCACTGAGCGACACACTGTCGATGTACGAAGACCGCCTGCAGGTGACTCTGGGACTGCGTCGTCAGCGCATAGACCAGAGCAGCTACGACTACAACACCGGCTTGCAGACCGACAGCTACCGCAAATCCGCCACTACGCCTGCTCTGGGCGTGGTGTTCAAGGCCACCGACGATGTCTCCGTTTACGCCAACTACATCGAGGCCCTGACCAAGGGCGCCGTGGCACCCGCCATGGCCAATAGCCTGCCTGTACTGAATGCCGGTCAGGTGTTCTCGCCATATAAGTCCAAGCAAAAAGAGCTGGGCGTCAAATGGCAGCGCGGCACGCTGGGCGCGACGGCGGCCCTGTACACCACCGATGTGCCCAGCAGCTATGTGGTCAACCAGATGTACGGCCAGTACGGCAAGCAGCGCAACCAGGGCATGGAATTCACGGTCTTCGGCGAAGCCGCCAAGGGGTTGCGCGTGCTCGGCGGTCTGACGCTGACTCAGGCCAAGATCAAGCAGGCGGCTGACGCCTCCCAGGTCGACCGTTACGCCATCGGCGTGCCCAAGACGCAGGCCACGCTGGGTGTGGATTGGGACGTGCCTGGGGTATCCGGTCTGGCACTCAATGCGCGTGTGACGCATACCTCAAGCCAGTACGCCAATGCCGCGAACACCTTGAAAGTCGCCAGCTGGACGCGCACCGACATCGGTGCGCGCTACCTGGTCGATCTGGGCAATGACCGCATGTTGACGCTGCGGGCACGTCTGGACAATGTGTTCGACAAGAACTACTGGGCTTCGGTGGGCGGCTATCCAGGGGCCAACTATCTGGTGCAGTCGGCTCCGCGCACCCTGTCGGTCAGCGCCACGGTCAACTTCTGAGGCTGAGCGGATATGCGTGCTCTGTGGACCGTGGTTCATCGCTGGGTCGGCCTGTTTCTCGCGGCTTTCCTGGTCATGACCGGGCTCACGGGAGCCGTGCTCTCGTGGGATCATGAAATCGACGACTGGCTCAACGCCGACATGCTGCACACGCAGGGACGCGGCCCGCTGCAGACGCCGCTGCAACTGGCCCAGGCCGTGCAGACAGCCGATGCGCGCGTCGAGATCTCCTATATGAGCCTGGGCCTGCGCGAGGGCGAGGCGGCTTCCTTTCTGGTGCGCCCGCTGGTGGACCAGGCAACGGGCAAGCCCCATGTGCTGGGCTACAACACGGTGTTCGTGGACCCGGTGACGGGTGCCATCACCGGCCACCGCGACTCCAAGAGCCTGGCCCTGAGCTGGCGCAATCTCATGCCCTGGCTGCGCCATCTGCATGAAAGCCTGCTCAGTCCCACGTTTGCGGGCAGCAACCGCTGGGGCTATTGGTTCATGGGCGGTCTCGCGCTGCTGTGGCTGGCCGACAGCTTCTGGGCACTGGTGCTGACCCTGCCGGTGAAGAAGAAGGCGGCTGTGGCCGGGGCGCAGGATGCCCCCGCCAAGGCTGGCGGCAAATCCTGGTGGGCGCGCTGGATGCCGTCCTGGCGCGTACGCTGGGGCGCCGGTACCTACAAGCTCAATTTCGATCTGCACCGCGCGGGTGCGCTGTGGATCTGGGGCGTGATAGTCATCGTGGCCTTTACCTCGTTCTCGATCAATCTCTACCGCGAGGTGTTCTACCCCGTGATGAGCAAGGTATCGACCACCACGCCCGGCCCCTACGAGACGCTCAAGCCGGCACCTTTGGGCAGCTTTATCGAGCCTAAGATCGGCTTTGCCACGGCCATCGAGATCGCGCGCAAGGAGGCGTTGCAGCTGGGCATCAAGACCGAGGCCGGCGGCATCTGGTATGGCGGGGATTTCCCGTTCTACAACGTGTCCTTCTTCGATCCCGATGACGAAACCGGGGCCATGGGCATGGGGCTGTCCAATGTCTATGTGAGCTCGGAAAGCGGCGAGGTGTTGGGCAGCTATCGTCCCTGGCACGGCACGGGAGCCGATGTCTTCGTGCAGCTGCAGCTGCCGCTGCACAGCGGTCGCATCCTGGGCACCTTCGGACGTGTGCTGATATCGTTGGTCGGCGTGATGGTGGCCATGCTGTCCATCACCGGGGTCATCATCTGGTGGAGAAAACGCCGTGCCCGGCGAACGGCCCTGGCAACTGCTTCAGCCTGAAACCACAAAGCCACCTTGCGGTGGCTTTGTGCATTGCGCGCTGCGCGGAGGCGGCAAAGCCGCTCAGTCCTTCTTCAGGCATTCGCTCATGAAGGCCTTGCGCTCGTCGCCCTTTTTGCCGGCAGCGTCGGCATTGCAGCTCTTCATGCGTTCCTGCTGGCGCTTTTTGCCGTCGGACAGGCAGGACTTCATGAACTCCTTGCGTTCATCGCCCTTCTTGCCCGTGGCTTCGGTGTTGCAGGTGCCCATGAGCTGCTGCTGGGCGGTTTTGGGTTTGTCGCCGGCAGCCATGCTCATGCTGCAGGCCAGGGAGACAACAGCCAGGACCACAAATTTTTTCATGATGGTGTGATTTTTGAAAAAACGCCGACAACCGGCGCGCAGCTATTGCAGCACAAGCGCGTGACTTTGCCCAGAAGCGCCGACCGTGTCTTGTAAAAGTTTGCGATTGTCTGTCGATAGGCGGCCGGAAAAGGTCTTGTGAGCGCGAACGGGAAAATGGCGAGCGGATAATGGGCGGCTTTGCTTCAACCCTGCATCCAAAGGACGATTCGCGTGGATACTTTATTGCTGGTCAAGGCCGCCATCATGGGCATTGTGGAAGGGCTGACCGAGTTCTTGCCGATTTCCTCAACCGGCCACCTGATCCTGGCGGGGTCGCTGATGGGTTTTGTCGGCGGCAAGGCCAAGGTGTTTGAGATCGCGATCCAGACCGGAGCCATCTTTGCCGTGATGCTGGTGTACTGGCAGAAGATCCGGGACACGCTGGTGGAGCTGCCCAGCAGCCGCCAGGCGCAGAAGTTTGCGCTCAACGTCATCATCGGCTTCCTGCCCGCCGTGGTGCTGGCGCTGCTGTTCGGCAAATATGTGCAGGAGCATCTGTTCACGCCGGTCATCGTGGCGACCACCTTCATCCTCGGCGGTTTCGTGATTCTCTGGGCCGAGAACCGCCCCGCCGCCGCCACCCGCGTGCAGTCGGTGGACGATATGACCGCTCTCGATGCGCTCAAGGTCGGCCTGGTGCAGTGCTTTGCCCTGGTGCCCGGCACCAGCCGCAGCGGCTCCACCATCATCGGCGGCATGCTCATGGGCCTGTCGCGCAAGGCCGCCACGGACTTCTCGTTCTTCCTGGCCATGCCCACGCTGATCGGCGCGGGCGTCTACAGCCTCTACAAGGAGCGCGCGCTGCTGTCCATGGCGGATGTGCCTCTGTTTGCCGTGGGCCTGATCTTCTCGTTCATCAGTGCCTGGCTGTGCGTGCGCTGGCTGCTGCGCTTTATCTCCACCAACAGCTTTGTGCCGTTTGCCTGGTACCGCATCGTTTTCGGCATCATCGTGCTGGTGACGGCCTATACCGGCATCGTGGACTGGCACCATTGAGCGTTTGGTGCTGCCCACAAAAAAGCCGCTTGCGTGATAGCAAGCGGCTTTTTTAATAGCTTGCAGCGCTTGTTCTGATTGAATTTCAGGTTGTTTTGATGCTGAAATCGTTAGCTGAAAAGCGCAAGAAGCTATTTATTTGTGAGTGCTGCCAGCAGATTTCTGCAAAATAGTCTGCTCCATATTGAGCAGCGAAGCCTCGATGGCGGCGGCAGTGGCCTCGGGCCGCTCCATGGGAAACAGATGGCCGCCGTCCAGCATGGTGATGCGCCCGCGGGTGATGCGCTGCGTCATCTCCATGCCCACCTGGCGCATCTCCACCGATGAACGACCGCCGATGAAGGCCACCGGGCAGCGCACGGGGTGACGCCGGAGCTGGTTGTTGAGATTGCTGGGCAGTGTGTTGTAGATGGCGGTCTCCACCTCGCGCCTGAACAGCAGGCTGCGCTTGTCCTGGTCGTCCTCCAGGCCGTGCTGCACATAGTCCTGCAGCACCTGCGGGTGCCACTGGGCAAAGGCCTTCTTGCCACGGAAATACTCCAGCGCCTCTTCGTTGCTGGCCCAGGTGGTGCGCCGGCGCTGGCTGATCTTGCCGGGAGAGACCGAGGCCACGATCTGCGTTTGCTTGGCCAGGCCCACGGCGTTCGCCTTCCAGCCGCCCAGCAGGGGCGAGTCGATGAGCAGCACGCCGCGCGCCAGATCGGGGCGTTTGGAGGCGGCCTGAAAACTCAGAATGCCGCCCAGCGAGTGGCCCACCAGATAGACCGGCTGGCCGTGCCGCCCGACCTGCTGCTCTATGTATTCGATCAGCTCGTCCACCAGATGCGGCCAGTGGTTGGTGACCGGGCGCTTGGGATCATGGCCGAAGCGCTGCACGCCGCCGGCTTCGATGCCGCGCTGGCGCAGCAGAGAAAACAGCAGGCGATAGGTACCGATGGGAAAGCTGTTGGCGTGCGCGAAGACCACGGGCAGGGTGTTGGGCTTGCCGGTTGTTGCAGTGGGCTGGGACATGAGAGGCGGACTGGATATGAAAAACGCCCCCAAAGGGGCGTCGGAGCGTCGATCAGTTTAGCGCCTTGAAAGGCCTGCCTGTCTTTGCATGCGCGCCTGCTCCTCTGCCGTCTGCAGGCGCTGGTATTCATTGGCCATGCTCAGGCCCGCCTGAGCCGGCACCACGGGCTGGCGCAGCGCGGCGGGCGGGCAGTTGCCCGCACCCAGGCCATGGGCCGAGCGCGAGGCGGTCGGAGCTCCCACTTTGACCAGAGGATGGGCACGCGGGCTGTGAATGCGAATCGGCGTATCGGTCTGGCCGCCGTCCCAGGCCGGGTCGTCGATGCTGTCGAAGACATGGCGCAGGCGCTCGCCCCAGCTGTCGTGCAGCATACGCAGATAGGGGTTGTCGGCATCCAGGCAGACAATGCGGTCCGTGGCGAAGCGGTTGTTCTCGTAGACGATCAGATCCAGCGGCAGGCCCACCGAGAGGTTGGACTTGAGTGTGCTGTCCATGGACACCAGAGCGCACTTGGCGGCCTCGTCCAGCGGGGTCTCGGAGGTGATGACGCGGTCCAGCACGGGCTTGCCGTACTTGGATTCGCCGATCTGGAAGTAGGGCGTCTCACCCGTGGCCTCGATGAAGTTGCCCGCCGAATAGACCTGGAACAGGCGCATGCGCTCGCCCTGGATCTGGCCGCCGAAAATCATGGAGACATTGAAGTCCACCCCGGCGCGCTGCAGGGCCGTGGCTTCGCGCTCATGCACATGGCGCACGGCCGCGCCCAACACGCGCGCGGCATCGAACATGCTGCGCACATTCCAGATGGTCAGCATCTCGTCCGTGGTCGTGTCGTGCAGCTGAAAGCTCTCCAGCAGCTCGCGCACCGACTGGGTGATGGACAGATTGCCGGCCGATTGCAGCACCATGAAGCGCTCGCCCGGTTGCTCGTACAGCATGACCTTGCGGAAGGTGCTGATCTGGTCGAGTCCGGCATTGGTGCGGGAGTCGGACAGAAACACCAGGCCGGCGTTGAGCTTGAGGGCGACGCAGTATGTCATGGGTGATAAAGACAATAATGAAAAACGTATGAATGTCAGGCGCAGCAAGCGCTGAGTGCTTCTAAATGTATAGCTTCAAACACAGGCTGCTACGCGATTCTAGAAGGGTTTTAATAATGCCGGTTATGGCTCTGTAACTGCTGCCGGTGCCGCGCCCATGCCTGGGTGTGAGAACGGGCTGAGGAAGTCCCTGAGATGCAGCGCCTGTATGCGTGAGAAGATGCCGCCCCTTGATCGAACACTTGCTTACAGCTGGTTAGAAGAGGGAATCCCATGCACGCATTTCGCAACCTGTCGATACGGACCAAGCTCATGTCCAGCATGGTGAGCTGCCTGCTGCTGTTCGTGGCGATTTCCACGACGCTGGGCTTTGTGCTGACGGGGGCCAGCCTGCGCGAGCGTGTGGTGGGTCAGGAGCTGCCGGCCGTGGTGGGGGAGATCCGCAACGACATACTGCGCCAGATCGGTACGCCGCTGGCCATGGCCAGGTCGGTGGCCGGCAACAGCTTTGTGCTGGACTGGGAAGCCGCGGGCGAGCCCGAGGATGGCAATGCGGCCTGGGCAAGGTATGCCCAGGCCGTCAAGCAGCAGGCCGGGGCCTCATCGGTGTTCTGGGTGTCGGGCAGCACGGGCCAGTATTTCGGCGAGCAGGGACCGATGCGCAAGCTGGCGCCCAAGGGCCAGGGTGACCAATGGTTCTATGAGCTACTGGCCGGGGACAAGTCGCAGGTGCTGGAGATCGACAAGGACGTGAGCTCCAACGCCTATATGCTGTTCATCAATGTCCGTTTCGATGCCGGCCAGGGCAGGCAGGGCATTGCGGGCCTGGGCCTGTCGGTGGATGAGCTGGCGCAGGCCGTGCGCGCCTACCAGGTGGGCGAGTCCGGCTCGGTCTCCCTGGTGCGCGGCAACGGCAGCATTCTCGTGCACCGCGACCCGGCGCTGGTGGATGGCAAGCACTGGCTCAAGGACCGGCCCGGTTTCAGCGCCGAGCTCAGCGCTGCGCTGTTGAACCGCGAGCGCTTTGCCCATGCCATGTACGAGGCGCCCTCGGGCCGCCAATTGATTGCTTCCTCCTATGTGCCCGAGCTGGACCTGTACGTGGTTGCCGAGCTGCCCGAGGCTCAGGTGCTGGGCGGCGTGCGACGAACCATTGCGCTGACCTCGGCCGTGGCCGGCCTGGTGGGCGGCGGCATCGGCCTGCTGGTGATCTGGCTGGTGAGCCGGGCGATTGCGGCGCCCGTGGGGCGCGCGGCGCGCATGCTGGAGGAGATTGCCGACGGCCATGGCGATCTGAGCCGTCGTATGCCGGTGGAGAGCAATGACGAGGTGGGGGCGCTGGCCTCGGCCTTCAACCGCTTTGTCTCGTCGCTGGAGCGCATGGTGGGGGCCGTACGCCAGGCCGCCGATTCGATTTCCGTGGCCAGCTCCGAAGTGGCCCAGGGCAACCAGGACCTGAGCCAGCGCACCGAACAGGCGGCCAGTGCCTTGCAGCAGACGGCGGCATCGCTGTCGGTGCTGACGGACAGCGTGCAGGCCAATACCGAAGCCACGCGCAGCGCAGGTGACCTGGCTCAGTCGGCGCGCGGCGTGGCCGAGCGTGGCGGAACGGCCTTCCAGCAGGTGGTGGTGACCATGGAGGGCATCAACCACTCGTCGCGCAAGATTGCCGACATCATCGGCGTGATCGACTCCATCGCCTTTCAGACGAATATCCTGGCGCTGAATGCGGCGGTGGAGGCTGCGCGTGCCGGCGAGCAGGGCCGGGGCTTCGCCGTGGTGGCGGCCGAGGTGCGCAGCCTGGCCCAGCGCTCGGCCGAA
Organism: Comamonas sp. A23; assembly: GCF_004522605.1. Classification (NCBI taxonomy): domain Bacteria; kingdom Pseudomonadati; phylum Pseudomonadota; class Betaproteobacteria; order Burkholderiales; family Comamonadaceae; genus Comamonas; species Comamonas sp. A23. The sequence continues at coordinate 97,159 of NZ_RSDT01000007.1, read as the reverse complement.
GCTGCCAAGGAAGTGCGCCAACTCATCACTGACTCCGTGACCCAGGTGGGCAGCGGATCGCAGCAGGTGGCGCATGCGGGGGCCACCATGCAGGAGTTGCTGGACGCCGTGGCCAGGGTGACGCGAATCATCGAGGAGATCAGCGATGCTTCGCAGACCCAGGGGCGCGGCATCGCCGAGATCAACCAGTCCGTGGCCGGGCTGGACGATGCCACGCAGCAGAACTCAGCTCTGGTCGAGCAGTCGGCCGCTGCAGCGACCAGCCTGCGCGAGCAGGCCGCACGTCTGATGGGCGAGGTGTCTGCCTTCAAGCTGGGCGAAGTACCGCAGCGCAGCCTGTCCGTGCAGGAGCAGCAGCCGCAACTGCTGGAGGCCTGAACAGGCCGGGCCTGAAGGGATCAGGCCCGAGCTTGAGTCCGCAAGGCTTGGAGCGTGTTCTTAGGCGGTGCCGGCGCTCAGTTTCTTGAGCTGGTAGAGCACTTCCAGCGCTTCGCGCGGGCTCAGCGCATCGGGGTTGACGTCGGCCATGGCCTGATCCAGCGGGCTGGGCGCGGCGCTTGCGTCCACCAGCTCCGGCGCATCGAACAGATTGACCTGCAGTTCGTTCTCGCCGGCCTGGGATTCGAGTGCCTCCAGCGCATGGCGCGCATGGTTGAGAACGCCTGCGGGCATACCGGCCAGCTTGGCGACCTGGATACCGTAGCTGCGACTGGCGGGGCCGGCCTGAATCTCGTGCAGAAACACGATGTCGCTGCCCGACTCCGCTGCGCTGACATGCACGTTGACGGCGGCCTTGGCCTTGGCGGGCAGCTCGGTCAGCTCGAAGTAGTGCGTGGCAAACAGCGTGAAGGCCTTGGTCTTGTCGTGCAGCTGGCTGGCAATGCCGCTGGCCAGGGCCAGTCCGTCGAAGGTGCTGGTGCCGCGGCCGATCTCGTCCATCAGCACCAGGGAGTGGGGCGTGGCCGAATGCAGAATCTGCGCTGCCTCGGTCATCTCCATCATGAAGGTGGACTGGGCATTGGCCAGATCGTCGGCGGCGCCGATACGCGTGTGGATGGCATCGATGGGCCCCAGGCGGCAGGCGCCGGCGGGCACATAGCTGCCCATGCTGGCCAGCAGCACGATCAAGGCCACCTGGCGCATATAGGTCGATTTACCGCCCATGTTCGGGCCGGTGATGATCTGCATGCGCGTGTTGAGATTCATGCGCGTGTGGTTGGCGATGAAGCTGCCGCTGGAGGTCTCTGCCATGCGTGCTTCCACCACGGGGTGGCGGCCAGCCTCGATCTCTATGCAGGGCTGGCTGACGAACTGCGGCTCGGCCCAGTTCAGCGTCAGCGAGCGCTCGGCCAGCGTGCACAGAACGTCCAGTGCGGCAATCGCCTGGGCCACGCGCGTGAGCTGGGGCACATGGGGCTGAAGCTGGTCGAGCAGCTGCTCGAACAGGAACTTCTCGCGCTGCAGCGCTCGCTCCTGGGCCGACAAGGCCTTGTCCTCGAAAGCCTTGAGCTCGGGCGTGATGTAACGCTCGGCGTTCTTGAGCGTCTGGCGGCGGCGAAAACGCTCGGGTACCGCATCCTTGTAGCTGTTGGTGACCTCGATATAGAAGCCATGCACCTTGTTGAACTGCACGCGCAGGTTGGGAATGCCGGTGAGCAGCTTTTCCTTGGCCTCCAGCTCCAGCAGAAACTCGTCGCAGTTGTTCTGGATGGCGCGCAGCTCGTCGAGTTCGGCGTCAAAGCCCGTGGCGATCACGCCGCCGTCACGCACCAGGGCGGCGGGCTCTTCATGAATAGCGCGCGCCAGCAGCTCGGCGCAGCCTTCGGGTGGTATCAGGTCGCTGAAAATCTGCGTCAGATAGGCGGATGGAGCCTGTCCGGACTGCGCCAGCAGCTTCGCTTTTTCCAGTGTTTTGGACAGGCCCACCAGCTCGCGCGGGCGCACCTGGCGCAGGGCGATGCGGGCGGTAATGCGCTCCACATCGCTCACGCCCTTGAGCTCGGCGCGCAGGGCTTGCCAGGGGGCCATGCCTGCCCCGGTGCCGCGCAGCACGCCAATTGCTTCCAGGCGCTGCATGGCTGCCTTGCGATTGCGTTCGGGCTCCAGCAGCCAGGTCTTGAGCAGGCGGCTGCCCATGCCGGTCATGCAGCTGTCCAGCAGCGAAAACAGCGTGGGCGCATCTTCGCCGCGCAGCGTCTTGACCAGCTCCAGATTGCGGCGCGTGGCCAGCGGCAGGGCAATCAGCTCGTCGTCACGCTGTACCTGGATGGCGTGGATATGGGTGAGATTGCGGCCCTGGGTATGTTCGGCATAGGACAGCAGGGCGGCACCGGCACCATGGGCCAGCGGCAGACCTTCGGCCTCCCAGGCCTTGAGGCTGGCCGCGCCCAGCAGCTCCAGCAGCTTGCGCTCGCCGAGGCCCGAGTCAAACTGCCAGTCAGGGCGGGGTGACAGAGGGCAACTGATGGCGCCGCTGTGCTTGACGGCAAACAGGGCTTGCTCGAAGCGCTCGGTGACTCCGGCGCTGTAGATCACTTCGCTGGGTGAGATGCGCGACAGCCAGGCGCCCAGTTCATCGGCCGCGCATTCGGCCATGTGAATGCGGCCCTGGGTCATGGCCATCCAGGCCAGTCCCACGCGCTGGCGGCCGGCGGTGTGCAGGGCCAGCAGAATGGCTTCGCTCTTGTCGGAAAGCAGCTCGCTGTCCGTCAGTGTGCCGGGCGTGACCACGCGCACGACCTTGCGCTCCACCGGACCTTTGCCCACGCCGATTTCGCCGACCTGCTCGCAGATCGCCACCGACTCGCCCATCTTGATCAGGCGGCCCAGATAGTTTTCCAGGGCGTGGAAAGGTACGCCGGCCATGGGAATGGGCTGGCCTGCGGTCTGGCCGCGCGTGGTCAGCGTGATGTCCAGCAGGCGCGTGACTTTTTCGGCATCGCCAAAGAACAGCTCGTAAAAGTCTCCCATGCGGTAGAAAACCAGCGTGTCGGGGTGGTCGGCTTTGAGCTTGAAGTACTGCTGCATCATAGGTGTATGTGCAGAGATATCGCCGCCGTTAAGTGCTTGATTTAACCAGGAATCACTCATAACAATAATTTAAATCAATCACTTAGTATTGCTTGCTGTTTTTATATACAGTATGTCAACGTCATGCCGAAACACATCTAAACTTCGCACTTTGGCGTAGGTTTTTGGCGTTGATCTTTATGAATCTACGCCGAGCTGGTTGGGGTCCTCTCGGGAAACCTACGCCGATCAGGAACTGCGGCATGGGGTTCGATGCGAAGAAGGCCAAGGCTCTGGCGGCTGGGGAGCACATTATTGTCGATGATGCTCCGGGCCTGCGACTTGTGGCTACTGCCACGCGAAAGACTTGGACGTACAGATATAAAAGCCCCATCGATGGACGCATGCGCCAGGTGGCCATGGGGCAGTGGCCTGCCATGACCTACGCTGCGGCGCTGGGTGTATGGGATGAATTGCGCACCAGGCGTGATGCCGGCGAAGACTTGGCCAAGGAAAAGAAGCGTGCCGGCGCGGTGGCCAAGGCCAAGGCCCATCTCCAAGAGGCGCAGGGTATCTATACCGTCGAGCGCCTGATCGAGGACTATCTGCAGGGCCATGTGGAACGGCACCGAAAGCTCAAAGGGCAGAAGGAGACGCGGCGTCTGATGTTGGGCTATAGCGATTTTCTGCTGCCCATGAAGCCAGAGGATGTGAAGCGCACGCACGCGTTTGCGCTGCTGGAGAAGGTCGGTGCGAGCACGCCTGTCCTGGCCAACAATTTGCGCACGGAGCTAGGCGCGGCCTGGGACTATGCCCTCGATGCAGGCCGGATCTCAGAAGAGACCCCTAATTGGTGGCGGCTGATACTCAAGGGAAAGCTGCGCAGCCGGGGAAAGATCGTCGATGGCGAGCACCAGGGGGTAAACCTTCGCGCACTACAAGGCGCTGAGGTTGTGGCTCTGATCCGATTTTTGCCGAACTTGTCTAGCCTGCTGGATGATCTATTTACGCTGTACCTGTGGACGGGCTGCCGTGGCTCCGAGCTGGTTCAGATGATGGGCCAGGAGGTCACGCAAGAGTCGGATGGCTGGTGGTGGACCATCCCGCGTGGCAAGCTGAAGATGGCTCGCAATGACTTGGCAACTGATTTGCGTGTGCCTTTGGTGGGCCGTGCCCTGGTGCTGGTGCGCCGGCGTATTGCGGCATATGGGGCTGGCCATCTCTTCCCTTCGCAGCCTGGTTCGGCTCTGCCTCATGTCGAGCAGAAGGTGCTAGGTGTCGCAGCGTGGTGCAGCCGGCCAGGAACCAACGGCCGACTGGGTGCTAATGGAAAGATGAAGCTGGATATTGAGCCATGGGCACCACACGACCTGCGCCGAACGGTACGAACGACGCTGGCCATGCTGGGGTGCCCGGACGGTGTGGCCGAAGCGGTGCTGGGGCACTTGCCCAGTGGAATCGTCGGAGTCTACAACCGCCATAGCTATGACAAAGAGCGGCGGGAGTGGCTAGCTAGGCTGGCTGAATATTGGGAGCAGCTTGTTCTGCAGTAGCTTCCTGTCATTGCTGATGTTCTTTTAATTGCAAAGTCAGGCCAAGTGAAAACTATGGTGAGTTCTTCGGTTGTGAGTCCTGAAATGAATTCCATTGCGGTGAGATGCAAGGCTAGAGCCTATAGCGCAATTACGCTAGCACATCAAAAGTTGTCGCTTCGATAGCTGGCGTTCAAGCGGTCTTTGTGATGTTTAGGACGGGTGGTGATAACGCATAATCTAATTTTCCTGCATGAAAAATTTTGACGAGAGCGCGTGTAGGGTAATTTTCGAAGTCTTGCTTAAAAGATCTAGATAAGGAGAGAGGGCGGCGTGGCTTTACAAATCCAAAACAAAAAAGATGCAAAGCGTAATCTTGCAGAATGCGATGTTTCGACCTTTTTGAACCCCGGGTCAAGCTTCACCTGGTTCGTAAGATCGATTCAAGTCGATCGATTTCGACACATTTCAAATCTATCTCTAGAGTTCGATCATCCAGTTACTGCAATAGCGGGAGCGAACCGTTCCGGAAAAACAAGCATATTGTTGCTTATGGCATGTAGTCATGAGCGGTTCCAGCGTCCAGATGCCACATCCTCCAGCATCGGCGTTCGGGATCATGGCTGGAACGACGTGCTTTCCTTCACGTCACATGAAACCTTCAACGCAACCTACCAATACAGCATGAGTTGGCGGCGTGCAGGTCAGACATTCGGGGGGGTAGGAAAACGCCTTCACACCTCTCGTGCTTGGAGCGGGCTTGGAAAAAAGAGCGCTGACCCAAATCGTGTTAACGCGAAGATCCGACAGCGTGAGGTGCGTTTAGTTGACTTGGAGCGCTTGCTGCCAGCCCGTGCGTTCTCGGACTCTTTGTTTCGTAAGGCAAATGCAGCCGCGACCGCACCTCTGCATCCAGACATAGCTCAAGCTTTCGCCTACATATTTGACACGCCAGTCACATCAATCGAAGAGGCGGGATGGCATCTGAATCGGCGCTGCTTTGTCATAAGGCGAGCTGGAGCGGTGTATTCAACCTACAACGCTGCTTCTGGAGAGGAAGCTGTAATCTACTTGCTAAAAGATCTGATCGAAAGTCCGAAGAACAGCCTCATTTTGATCGAAGAGATTGAGGCCGGAATTCATCCGTCAGTTCTGAGGAAGGTCTTGGACATCGTTCATGTAGTTGCGTGGCAAGATAAGAAGCAAGTGATTTTTACGACCCATTCACCGACTGCGCTTTCGGCGGTCGATGCTAGGTCGCGGCGCTTCATAGAGGCTGTGAACGGTGTTTGGCGATGCTCTCCGGGGATATCAATGCAAGCGGCGAGCAGCAAGATGGACTCGGTAGCACATCCTCTGGTTCAACTGTATTGTGAAGACGATCTTGCTCAGTTCCTGATCACTCAGCAGCTCGTTTTACTCTCGGCTCAAGAGTCACACATACAGCGTATGGTGAATGTAATCCCCTCAGGGCCTGTGGATCAGGTCAAGAATGATTACGTGAGACATCAGCGAAATTTCCCCTTCCTTCGAGCTAAGCTGGGTTACTGCGCCGTTTTTGATGGCGATTACAGGCACGACGCTCGGTTCTCCTTCTATCATCAAAACCAACAAGAGTTTGCAGACTTTATCTATCCTTTTGATAAGCCGGAGAAATTTCTAGTTCGTGCTTACTTGGCGACAGCCCCACACGAAGCTTTGGAGGCATCTCTTCAACATGATGACCACCATACGCTCTTCAGAAAAATGGCCGAACTTGGGCTTGCGACGGATGTAAGTGATGCGAGAAACATTTGTTATACGGCCTTCCGTCTTTCAGCTGACTATCAGCAGCACTCGGAGGCGCTGCAGGCACTGATTCTCAGGGCGATAGCACATTTCACTGCTCAGCCTGACTAGGGGTAAGAACTTCAAGGTGGTGTTGATTGAAAATGCCCTCAGCCTTAATGAGGCGTTTTCATGTGTGAGTGCGACACCGTGCACTCTTGGTGCACTAACTCTTTGTTCCGCGCGGCTTCCTTGCTCCAGTGTTATCTGGCGGCAGCAGGTCAGACAGAGGCAGACCTGCAAGCCAGGCATCGAGCTCTGAGCGCAGCCACGCAACGCGGCGGCGACCGGGGAAACGGCGGGCTTTCGGAGCAGTTCCATCCTGGACCATTTGCTCAAACATGGTGATGCCTACCGAGCAGTAGGCCGCAGCCATTTCTTTGTCCAGCGCGGCGGGAGTGCAGTTGAATGCGATGGTGGCCATGATCAGGCTCGCTTTCTTTCTTGTTGTTGGCTGGTGTTGACCAGGTTGTGAAAAACTCTTTGCAGGGCTACTGCAGCAGAGCACTCAACAGGCATGGCCAGGAGCTTCTTGCTGCGGCGCGAAGGCGTGTGGTAGCGCTCCTGGTAGCAGGCGTGGCACACGTTGAGCAGGTTGACGTTGCCACGACCGCGATGGAAGAACTCCGCATCGTTTGGCCATAGCTCATTGCATTCGATGCAGGCCTTCTCTTCGGTAGTCATTCCGAGACCTCCAGCTCAGACTTATGAAAGCAGACGCGCAGGGGCTTGCAGCGCGGGGCACGCTCGATGTCTACGTCCCACGCTTCGGGGCCGAGCTGTGCGGCGATGGTTCCGCTATAGCCAATCCAGGGCTTTTGCTTTTTGCCGGTGGCTGATTCATTGACTTGCACACGTGAGCCAATTGCCAGTGTTGCCCCTGTCTTCGCGTCTGCATTGCCTTGAACACCGTTAGCGGCCGCAGCCTGCGTGTCAGCAGGCTGCTGTGCGCCATCGCTCGGGTACTCAAAGTCGTCCTCGATCTCGGGGGAGGGCGGCAGACCATGAGCCGCCTTGGCGGCTACAGGGGCTGCTTTGTCGCCTTGCGCTTTAGCGCCTGATATGGGTGCCTGGGCGACAGCCACAGGCGCCCCCTCGATGCCCTGCGCGGCTGCGGCCGCGCCTGATCCTTCCAACTCCTGCAACGCCTCAGCGATCTGGGCAGATGCATGCGCAGCGCTGGTTTTCGGCTTTTCGCTGGCCTGCGCAGCGGGCTTCTTACCTTTTTTGGCCTTGCCTTGCCCGCCATCACCGCCAGCGCGCGCAGCGGGGTGTTGGGGTAGATCGGCCTTCGGGGCGGCAGATTTGGCGGGTTCAGGCTTGGGTAGGTGCTCATCCTCTGCTGCTGCTTTGACTTCCTTGATGACTGTCTGCAGCTGGTCCTTCAACACCCCGCCAGATACCAGCATCAGCCCTTCGTTAGCAATGCGGTCGCCATAGCTATGGTCATTCACGCGGCTGTCTGTCTGCATGATGCAGAGCATGTGCAGCTGGTCCGGGGCGCTTGTTTCCTTTGCGTGCTGAATCAATGCGTTGTGTGCGCCGACGCGGTCCAGACCCAGCACATCGGCCACGGCCGCAGCATCGTCGCTGGACAGGCTTCGGACAGTGCGCAGCATCAGATAGCGGTGCAGATCGGTGGTGAACCTCACGCCCGTGTTGCTGGTGATTTCAGTCCAGGTGCGATCAATCAAGCCATCGCGCCAAGCACGTTCAAATTTGGCTTCGGCTTTGGCTTTCGCCTTGGCCTTTTTGTCGTCAGCGAAGGCGCGGACTTCCTTGGCCACCTCCTTGGATGCCTGGGCCTGGTTGTCCACGATCTTGAGTAGACGCAACACGGTTTCATTGGGCAGCACGTCGATTAGCTCGCCCTTTTTGCGCGGGTGCTCAATCTTGGTGGGCTGGATGCCTTCGGCTTCCATCTGCGCGCCAATGATCTTGCGCAGAGGCTCGTTGGTTGGGCTGTCTTCAGCGGAATCTAGGCGGCGATAGCCCTTTAGCTTTGTGTTGCCCCAGTGATCCATGGCCAGCTCTGCAGCTTCCGGGCCGGTGATGACGTTGTGTCCCTTGTCCTGGGCTTCGCGTACCAGCAGCGTGGTCTGTGCGTCTGACTTTTCGTGAAAGCACTTGGGGTCTGTGCACACGTCTGCACTGTCGATATCGCTGAATAGTTCTGGCTCCGCGCCTGTCCGCTTTTTGCAGTCCAAGCAGCTGCCGGCTGCGGGAACAAGGCTGGCGTCAGCGATCTTGAATCGGGCGGTGTCCAGGCGCAGCATGAACTCTTTTTGCACATGCTTGGCGCATTCGCGGTAGCCGGGCAGATCGCCTTGCCAGTCTTCATGGGTCATGAAGTCAACGGCTTTGATCTGTAGCTGCTCATTGGGAATGCGCGCAGCCAGCAGAGCGCGGCTGAAATCAATCTTTCCTTCGCGCAATGCCTCGCGTGCCTGCTGGCACAGGTCCAGCAGCTTCAGTCGGCTGTAGACATAGCCCCGGCTCTTTCCGATTTTTGCGCCGACTTGATCAGCGTTGAGCTTGCTGTGCTTCATCAGCGACTCATAGCCCTCGGCCTCCTCGAGCTCGGTCACATCCTCGCGCTGCAGGTTCTCAATGACCTGGGCTTCCAGGGCCTGCTCGTCCGTCATCGGGCGAATCATGGCCGGGATCTGCGCAACCTTGGCTAGTTGGCAGGCACGCCAGCGGCGCTCGCCGGCCACCAGCTCATACTCGGGCGCCGGCTGCTTGAGTGCGCGGGCTTCGCGGTGCGTATCTTCCAGGCGATGCGGGGGCAGCGGTCGCAGCAAGATGGGCTGATGCACGCCACTGGCCGCGATGCTGTCTGCCAGCTCCTGCAGCTTGGCCGGGTCGAAGTGCTTGCGCGGGTTGGTCAGGCTGCGGGCAATGCTGACGATTGCCACATGGTCCATGCGCTCGCCAGCGCCTGGCGTGGGCAGGGCCTGGGTGACAGTGTCTTGGGTGTCGGTCATGCTGCACCTCCCTTGGCTTCTTCAATAGCTCGGTCGATGCGTTCGATTTCGGCCAAGATCAGCGCGGCAGCTTTTTCGAGATTGCGACGCGAGCTTTCGGACGGCTTCCACCATGCGTCATCCCAAGGCCATCCCTCAGGTACTTCCTTAAAACGGCGCGGGTCGAAGGCGTGCAGCGCGTAAATGCCTCCGGCCTCAGCCAGAACGCCACGGTTGTAAGCATCGTCATGCTCAGGCGTCCAGCCCTCGGCGTTGATCTGGCGGTGGCGTTCGGAAAGCACATCGCGAGCTGCTGGTGTCAGCGCTGGCAGATATCCATTGGCGGCATTGGCCACAGCGTCACAAATGCGAGTCAGCTTCTTCATCAGCGCGTCAGGCCGGCCAATGGCCGTGTCAACCGCATTGGCCTCGCGCCACACGTCTTGCAGGTCTTCGTGAAGCCGCAGCACGCTGTAGGCCTGATCTGCGAGCACGTAACCTGTGTGCGCGCCTGCTGTCCGGGCAGCTGTGCGCTTTGGCGCGCTAGCTTGGGCTCTTTGGAAATGCTCTGTCGCATCAACATTCAGGACGGCTCCATTCCAGCCAGCAAGGAAGAAATGCATTTCGCGCGAGTGGGATGCTTCGGCGTGCTGTGTTTGTGGTGCTGTGGTCATGCTGCCTCCTGGGCTTTGCCGAGCTTGGCCAGCAGCGCATACGCCTGCTTGTGCAGGTGGGTGATGCTGTGGTTGTTGACCAGCTGGTAGTCGGGGGCGAACTCAGCGCCGGTGGTTTCGCTGCTGTGAGAGCCTGGCTGGGGGGCAAAGCCGGGGCGGGTGATCTGCCACAGGCTGGCGCACAGCTCGCGCAACAGCTCGGCCTCGTTGGCATTGCGTACATCAGTCACCACAAAGCGGTTCTGGCCGTCTCGGTGCGCCCTGACGAATCGCGTCGTGAAGGCATCGAGCCAGTAATGCGGATCGTTGGCGCGGCGGTATTCGGTGCCCCACCATTGCATGATCTGGCGCGGGCTGCGGGGCGCGCTCAGGTCCAGTTTGTCGAGATGGACCCAGATCCGATTCACAAACTCGTTGTCTATGCAGCGGCGTAGGGCCAGTGCTGACATGGGGTGCTCTTTGGTCTCGCGCTGGATGAGCAGCTGGATCGACACGTCAAAGGCACGGCCAATTTCATCGCGCAGCGCATCGGCAAAGGCCAGCTTTGTGTAGCCGTGGTGTCCAGCTAGGTAGTCGGCTACGGTGTCCTTGCCCGCGCCGGCGGGTCCAGTCAGGGCGACGATGATGGGGTCAAGCATGGGCATGTGTTGCCTCCTTGGGTGGGGTTGCATTGGCCTTCGTGGCACGGCCGTGGACTTGGATGCGGCTGGACATGCCCAGCGTGGTGCGCAGCTGGGCGATGGGTGCCCAGACCGTGACGCGCATGCCTTTTTTCATGCTCTTGGCGGCGCGGTCTGCATCGCCACGCATTGCGGCGGGGTAGACCTGCTCGGCGCGCACAGGGGCGGTGCAGCTGCCGTCTGTCTGCATGACCAGGCAGAGCACTGGCATGGCGGTGTTGTCGTCGCCCATGGGGCGGGTGCGGACCTCGGCGTCCTGCAACAGCACGCCGCTCAGTTCGATCTGGGTTTCGGTCAATGCGTTGGGCATCACGGTTCCCTTCTTTGCAGGCCGTAGGTGCGCTCGAATGCCGCAGCTAGGTGCCCGCCGGAGTTGAGGGAGCGAATGCATGCCTCAACGGAACTACTGGGGGTAGCTACATATCCGCCTTCTGCAAAGCCGGCCAGCCCGAAGCGGCGAGAGTCATCGTCGAGCGCGGTCATCTCGCAAAGGTGCATGTCCGCGCTCTGTTCGATCTGTGCTTGGATGCGTTGCTTGGCTGCCTCGCACATGGCGTCCAGATCGAAGGGCTGGCTTTCATCGATGCCGGGCTGAGCGCCTTCGGCGTAGTCAATGCCGATCAATCGGAACTGCGCCACTTCATGCCGTTCGGGCGTGCCGCGCGGAATGATGGCGGCGGTTACACGTGGGAGTTCACCGATCCGACAAGCGATGTCCAGGCTGGTGATGAGCAGACCTTGAAGGCCCAGCAGCTGCATCAGTTTTTGATTGGTTAGGTGTGCTGCGCTCATGCTGCAGCCCTCCGTGCGCTGATGGGGTGGGCGTTGCCGAAACGGGCCATAGCGCGAGCGATGGCGTCGCAGCTGCCGGTCGCAAGGGTGGTGCGGCGCTTGCCGCCGCTGGTGACGATGTAGCGGGTCAGCATTCGGGCACCTCCACCAGCCAGCCGTGGTCGTCCATTACGCACAAGGCTGTGCGCTTCCATATGCGGCCTGCTTCGTCAGCACGCTCCAGCAGAGCGACCCATTTGCCGGCTCGCTCAGGGCAGTGTTCTAGCTCGTATGCCGCGCGATGCCGATCTATGCATACCAAGCCTCCGCTATGCAGATACGACAGTTGGCAGTTGTCCCTGGGAACAAATCTAGGCGCGGATACCGGAGATGTTTCAGGCAGAAGCACCTCATCAAGCTGCAATGCATTCGGCGGCGGGATGTCGGACGGTGGGCGGGGATCGACAACCCAGAAGCGGCGCTCTCCGGCTTCTGCATTTGCAAATCCCACGAATCCTGTGACCGGGATCAATCTTTTCTGGTTGACTGTGCACACGTGTGCACAGGCTTGTGTGGTGCTCATCCTCTGCTCCTTGGGCAAGAAAAAGCCCGCCTGGTCGGGGCGGGCTGGTCCTGCTGAGCACATACAGTGGCTAATGAGTAGTCTGGAACTAGCGAGGAGACCGGACCACTTCTAGATTGATGATGGTGTCTCCTGGCTCGGTCGGGAAGGGCTTGCCTGGTGCGTGTTCGATAAAGATCACATCCGCATTCGGCCATTGCGTGAGGGCTTCGGCGCGGTCTGTGATGAACTCGCTTTTGGGGTCATCAACTCCAGCGCATTGCAGGCCTTGCGCCTCGAAATACTTGCTCAAAGCCTTGGCTTGCATAGACTTGCCACTGCCTTGACCACCGACGATATGAAAGACTCTTGCCATGGCTATCTCCATTACAGAAAAATCAAAGCTGCCGTACTCGTTGCTGATTGATCCGCAATCGAAGCGAGCAGCTGCTTACACGAACAATCACCGGCTCATCACTGAGCTGGCTTCTGAAGAGCTGGTGCAATTTGCGTTGGCGAACACTGCGCATGAGGCTGCGTTTGACCGCAAAGCGCACCAGCCGGACTCGGAATGGCGCCCCCTGCCTGCATGGGCAACGGACGACCTGCTGGACCGTTTGAAGATCGTGTGGATCAAGCGACCAGATGGTGAGTCGCCAGACGCTGACTGGCTGGCGATACCAAAGAGCTAACCCATGCAACCCGCTTCGGCGGGTTTTTTATTGGGTGCAATAAAAGGCCGCATAGCCCGTGGCAAGTAAGAGAGGGAGGGAGGAGAAGAACCACGGGCGCGGCACAAACCTAAGCGCATTGGCGTGGGCAGCAATGCGCTTAGGTTTGCCCTGCGTGGTGCAGGGCAAGGCACCAAGGGGTGCCGTATGTGCTCAGCAGGTTGTTAACGACCAGGGCTGGCCCGGTCGATGCCGTGGAGCCCATCACATTGCTGCGATGGTTTGGAATGTACCGATATCGGTATGAAAGATCAATACCGAAATCGGTACGAATGCGACATTTATTTTGTGTGTCAGCATGTGCTTCGGTACAAAGGCAACAAAAAAGGGCCTTGCGGCCCTTGCTGGTGGTAATTGGATCAGAGTTTTGAGCCTACCCAAATCGCTCTGCCCTGGATGAGGGTTTCAGCCTTGCCATCAATGATGATGTCTGGGTACTCGCTCTTGTCAGCGTTGTCCGAGACCGCGCGCCACTGGCCTCCAACAAGCTGGAATCGTTTCACTAGCATTTCTCCATCCCAAGAAAATGCATAGATTTGTCCTGCACGTGGTTCGCGGTCGGCGCGGTTTAGTAGCAGCACGGAGCCGTCGCGGATGGTCGGTTCCATGCTCATTCCCTTAACAGTGACAACGGCGGAATTTATGGGGCTGACTCCAGCTGATCGTAGAAAGTCTCTACGGAACTGGAGAAGGCCTAGCTCTGTCACCACATCAACTGGCCGGCCGTTGCCAGCGCCGACCTGGACGCTGAGGCGGGCCACGGGAACAAAATCGTTCTCGCCTTCTTCGATGGGCTCATGGAGTAGTGAACCAGTGCTGATCTGAAAGAAGTCAGCGAATTTTTGGATTGACTCCATGCGAACGCCTGTATCGCCCGCAATGATTCGAGCAAGCGTTCCCTGTCCGATTGCATAGCCTGCAGCCTTCATCTCATCACGCAGGCGTCCAATCGCTTTGCCTTTGATGAGCAAGGCCACGTTGTCCACAAGTGTCTGATTGGCTGGTTTGTTCATGTCAAACATTGTTTGACCTTGTTGTACCGATATCGGTATGGCATACTCATACCGAAATCGGTCTATGGGTTTATTAATGAACGTCCCAATCACTGAATATCTCCATCAAAAGCTGACCGAAGTCGGTACGGCTGGCTTTGAGCAGCTGGCCCTTGATACAGGGGTCAAGGTGAGCTTCATTCGCAAATTCTTCTATGGCGGCCGGCCAGATCCGCGCGTGAACACGATCCAGCCGCTGCTTGATCACTTCCATGCGCGTGACATGGAGCAGGTGGCTGAAGCCAACGGCCAACAGTGTTCTTCGCAGGAGTCGGCCCATGGCTGACGGCCTGACTTTCACCCACCGCCCAGATCGGAGCTGTACAGCTGCCGGGCGTCTTGTCTCTTCGCTCTATCAAGGTGCTGCACACGCGGGCAGGTGTGTGCGGCTTGTTGTGCTGCGGGCGGTGGGCTTCTTTATTCATGGGGGCAGTGTCGCTGGCGGCATTTCCCTGATCAACGCTGAAATCTCAGCCATTCAAGGGGAAGGCCAATGACGCGGCGTTACTCCAGCATCGACTGGCGCGATGTTTTCTACAACTCGGTGCGCAAGGCCAATGGCGGCGTCGCGGCTGCAGCTGCATACCTTACTGACAGGCGTGAGAAGTCAATCCATCGTGAAGATCTTCGCCGCCGGCTGCGTGCTGCTGATGGAGAGAGCCTGACCATGGAGATGGCCGAGCTGCTGACCGAATGGATGCAGGAAATCCGTGAGCCTGGTTGGAGAGACTGGCTCAAGGCGCTGAATAGCCAGTTCGGCTTGGTCACGATGGAACTCCCTCCGCCTCCTGCTGGCGGTTGGGCATGCGAGGCATCGGCCATCCGCGAAAAGGCGCTGCAGTTGAACGTGCAGGGCGGCCAGTTGACTGAGCTGGTCATGAAAGCCACTGACGACAAGCGGATCTCGAAGTCCGAGGCTGAGGCTATCGAGCAGCAGGCCATGGCAGAGATCGAGCTGCTGTATCGCACTGTGCGCAATGCCCGCCGTGCTGCGGGCCTGGAGGTGCAGCCATGAGACCCGCAGGAGAAATCAGCCTGGCCTTGCTGCAGGCCGTTGAGCATCTGGCGGCTGCAGGGCGCGGTGCAACGTTGCGTGAGATCGCAGCACAGGCGCAGGTGGGCCTGGATGCAGCTCGCACTTTGGTGCCAAAGATGAAGCGCTATGGCCGTCTTGTGATTTGTGGGCAGCGCAAGGTGCCTGGACGTAATCGACCGGCAGCCGAGTACGCACTGCCACATCAAGTTAATGCCGCCAATGAGGCGGATTTCGTCGGCCTGTCACAGGCCATGCAGCTCTGGGGGTAAGGGATGGTTGTAGTGCACGTCGCTGGTGTTAGGGACGCCGGCGTGTCGATGTTCTATCAGGGATGGCAAGGGGGTGCTGCATGAACCAGCACCGTGAACCTTTGCCACCCATTCAGTTTGGTGCTTTGGCAGCAGCGCTGTTGCCAATGGCTGAGACGTTGCTGCTTAAATGGTTGGAGCACGGGCGTCGTGAGCGTAATGAGTGGGTGTGCGGCAGCCTGGCTGGTGAGGCCGGGAATAGCTGCAGCATCAATATCAAGACCGGTAAGTGGAAAGACTTTGCCACCGGTGAAGAGGGCCATGACTTGCTCAGCCTGTATGCGGCTATTCATGACTTGAGCATGGCCAAGGCCGCAGTGCAACTGGCGCGAGAAGAGGGGCTGGAGAGCGTGGCAGGGCTGGTGAAGCAGGCCAGCGGCGCACCTGTGGTGCCTGCCACAACCCCCCGTCCGGCCCCTGCACCCAAGCCCGATGCAACCCGTGAACAAGAGCAGTGGAGCACGTTGCGCCCAGTGCCCGATAACGCCCAGCAGCCGACCTTTGCGCATTACGACCGCAAGCCGGAAGACCTGCAGCACACGGCAGAGTACCGTGTGGGTGACGAGTTGCATGGCTATGTGATGCGCTATCGCAAGAGCACCGGCGACAAGATCACGCTTCCTTATACCTTCTGTCAGAGCGCACGTGATAACAGCCGGGCCTGGAAGTGGAAGACCTGGGCCGAACCTCGGCCGCTGTATTTCCCCAGCCACGCGCTGCCCAATGGGCGCACGGTCATTCTGGTTGAGGGGGAACTCAAAGCAGATGTGCTGCAGCTCTTGCTGGATACGGTCGCACCTGGAATTTATTGCGTGGCTAGTTGGCCCGGCGGCAGCAATGCCTGGAAGAAGTCGGGCTGGGATTGGCTCGCCGGGGCTACGGTGCTGCTGTGGCCAGACTGCGATGGTCATCGGGAAAAGTTGACCAAGGCTGAGTTGGCTACCGTAAAGGATGACGCAGAAGCAAAGGCGGCGCTGCAGGCCACCAAGCCGATCCTTCCTGAGAAGAGGCAGCCCAGCATGGGAGCGATGCTGGGCATTGGCGCGCATCTGCAGGCTGAACATGGCTGCGCGGTGCATCTTTTGCCCATTCCTGCGCCAGGCGAGAAGCCCAGCGGGTGGGACTGCAAGGACGCCATCAAGGATGAAGGCTGGACGGGTGAGGAAGTGCTGGCCTTCTTCGGCCGCGCGCAGCCTTTGCCTGCCGTTGATGCGTCTGCAGACGCGCCTGCTCAGGCTGATGCCCCTGCGGCAGCTGCTGGCAGCGGCGGTAAGCCCCCAAAACGCGATTCCCCCGTTGGCACGGACGGCGGCGGGTCTAGTCCGCCCTCGGGTGACCCTGACGACCTGGACTGGCTGTGGCAGTTCTACGACCGCAAGAAGTACCGCTGGGATCTGCGCCGCAGCCTGGTGGTGGCGGCCTTGCAGAACGATCCCAAGCTCAAGGGCTGCGTTGCATTCAATGAGCTGAGCAAGAGCACCAGTGTGCGCAAGGCATGGCCATGGCCGCATGCCAAGACGGGCGGGCTTGAGGCCGATAGCACTTTGCTGCTGGGCATGTATCTGAATGATGTGTATCGCGTGGGCGATGTCTCTACGCAGAACATCAAGGACGGCATTGCCACGGTGGCCTATACGGAGCGCTATCACCCGGTGCGTGAATGGCTGGCTGGCCTGGAGTGGGACGGCAAGCCGCGCCTGGACAAGTGGCTGATCCATGTGTTGGGTGAGTCTCCCGAGACGCTGAAGGCGCCGATGGACGAATACCTGGCGCTTGTTGGCCGCTACTGGGTGATGGGCATGGTGTGGCGGGTGATGGAGCCCGGCTGCAAGTTTGACTATATGCCAGTGCTAGAGGGCAAGGGCGGCCTGCGCAAGTCCACGCTGGGACGCTTGCTGGCGGGCCGGCCTGAATGGTTCAGTGACACCAAGTTTGACCTGAGCAGGGGCAAGGAAGCCTATGAACAGGTGCGCGGCAAGTGGCTGTATGAGATCCAGGAAATGTCCAGCTTCTCCAAGGCGGACGTGAATGACATCAAGGCCTTTGTGTCGTCGATGGTGGACAACTACCGGGTGGCCTATGGCGACCAGGCGCAGGAGTTCCCGCGGCAGTGTGTGCTGGTGGGATCGACCAACGATAAGAAGTATCTGCGCGACCGCACGGGTAATCGGCGCTTCTGGCCTGTGCCGGTGCGCCACAAGATCAAGACCGAATGGATTGAGAAGTGGCGTGACCAGCTGATGGCCGAGGCCTATGCGCTGTATCAGCAGGGAGGCGTTCGCTACACGCCGACCGAAGAGGAAGAAGAGCGCCTGTTTGTGCCTATGCAGGAAAGCCGTCAGCAAGAGTCTGCCGTCGATGCCGAGCTGTTTAAGCTGCTGACCCGTCCTGCCACTGCAGATGCGCGATTCATCAACAGCGATGCCGAACGTATCGCCATCAACACCTTGATCAAGGCCTTGGGCGTTGACATTGGCAAGGCTACCTCTGTCCTGAAGGGGCAGATCGAGGCCTGGCTTGAAAGCAATGGCTGGCAGTTCAAAGGCCGCCAGCGCGTCAACGGCCAGTTGGAGTCGGGTGTGTACTTCCGGCCCGATGTGTGGCCGCCGGCAGAAGAGGACTCCGCATCTGCGTCATGGACGCAGCAATCGGACGTGACTGCTTCGCCAGAAGCCGCGCCTGGCAGCGCAACAACCACCTTTGAGGCCCCACCTCTACCTGCTGGCATTGGCGCAGCGGGTGGCGGCGGCTATGGGCCTATGGACGGAGACGATGAGCCGTTCTAACCCCTTTTCTATTGACATGGTGGCAGCGCCTGAATCGCGCTGCACTGCCCACGTGGCTGGAGGCGAGATTCGCGTCCACGTGGTGGCCTGGGCGATGGTGCACCCGGCCTGCGGTGCAGTGGCGGGGATGGGCTGCCATGCGCCTATGAGTTGATTCTGTTCAGTTGTTCAGGCTGTTCAGGCGTTTGCCTAGTGCCATATAGCAATCACTACCCCTCTCTTTTGGGGTTGAAGCTGCTGCATTGCCTAGTTGATGACTGTTCACCCTGGATGACTGAGACAAGCGCATGCCGGGGCGCATAGGCACAGGCGCGCGTGCGCTCGGGCAAATCCGCAATTCCCTCTTATCAATTAACTGAACAGGGTGAACAGATGAACAAAGATGTTAGGGCATCAGTCAAAGTGGGTGGTCAGGGCCAGTGGTCTGATCATGAGAAGTGGTTGATTGAGCAGGGGCAGCAGCGCATCAAGAATTCGATGCCCGAGGTTTACAAGACCATTTGCCGGTATGCAGAGAAGGACTCGAATGTGTGGCGCATCGTGCGCTTGGGCTTGATTGGCCTGCCCGATCAGTTCTGGGCCTGCGAGGCTGGGCATGTGGCGGGTGCACCGTTCACACAGTTCAAGCGAGCGGTTGAGGTATCGCGCCTGATGTCCCGATTCGGTTGTGCACACGTGTGCATGATCGCCGGCCACGGTGATCTGGGGGGCTCCTGACCATGGCGCGGATCGAGCACATCAAGCGCCGCCTGGACAACTGGGCGCTGTGGCGGGCACGGCGTGACAACAATGGACTGGGCTTTCCGTCGCAGAACATCCTGGCCCTGTGGGGCGCCAGCGTGGAGCAACCGCAGAAGAACCGCGAGTCCGTCATGCCAGTGCTGCACCTGGAAGCCGAAGAGACGGACAAGGCGGTGGAGTCGTTGAAGGGTGGCAAGTCCCATCTGTATCAGACGCTGCACTGCATCTATGTCCTAGACCTGGGTGTGACGGGCACCGCCCGCCAGATTGGCCGCGCTCCGTCAACAGTGCATGCGCAGCTGGATGCTGCAGACCGTGCCATTGATGCCTGGTTCGTGGCCTTGGCCCAAGAGAAAGAGCGGAAACGGCCCCACGCGCAGCAGCAGGGGAGTTTTTCCACATAGAGAGTTGCAGTACATTTGCGGCAAGCTAGTGCTCAGTGCCCCTAACCGCTGAGTCCTTGCCCGGAAACCCCGCCAGTTTGCGCTGTGCGGGGTTTTCTTTTGCCTTGACCCTGGAGAGATCCACATGCCATCAGCTGCCCCGCGTCCCTGCTCACATCCTGGCTGTGGCGTGTTGGTCCGCGATGGCACGGGCCGATGTGCAAAGCACCCGAAGCAGTCCTGGGTGAAGAAGCCCAATGCTGCAAAGCGCATCACGGGCAGGCCGCTGCAACGTCTGCGTGCCGAGCTGTTCGCACGCGAGCCGCTGTGCCGCGAGTGTCGGGGCAAAGGTGTGGTCAAGCTGGCAACCCAGCGCGACCACATCCAGTCGCTCGAAGAGGGCGGCACCGACACCGAGGACAACGTGCAGCCCCTATGTGACGACTGCCACGACATCAAGTCCAAGGCCGAGCGGGCACGCGGCGTCAAACGGTCATGGGCCGGATATCGAGGCGAATGAGAGGGATTCTCATTTGAAAACACGGGCAGGGGGAGGGGGGTGAAAAAAGTCTGACCCAGGCCGACCGGAAACCGAGCCCCCAGCCGAACTTTTATGGGAATCAATAACTACCCCCCGGGGGTTTAGTGGAGTAGTCATGGCAGATAACGCTGACGAGTTCGCGGTCCAGCCCCCAGCTGTAGGTGCTGGGTTCGTGGCTGGCCAGCCAGGAAAAATCGAATCTCCTGCTGCGCCGGAGCTGATCAGGCTCAGCGAGGACGAGCAGCAGCTTTATGAGTACATCTGCGAGTCGCTCCGCCGTGCCGGCATCGAGCACCTGACCGCAGGACTTCCCATCGCGGTCATTGTTCGCACCTTCGCCAACTGGCTGAAAGCCTGTGCGCTGTGTGAAGAGAGGGGCAGGACACAGACCTCGAAGACCGGATGGGTGACAGAGATGCCCTGGGCCAAGGACGAGGCCCGCTTGAAAATGGAGCTCGGCCAGTGGCTACCCAAGGCATGTTTGACAATCCCGTCGCTGGCGCGCGTGCGCAAGGACGTGGGTCCGGGAGTGCAGCAGGACGATCTGTTCGGCGCGCTCGTAAGCCACGCTACCAACTTACCCGGCGACAAGTCGATGCACTGATCCCGGAGCAGCTGCAGCAGTGGGACGTGGACTATGGCTTGCCGGTCCTACGCAATGAAATTGCGACCGGCAAATACACCTACCTGGCTGTGCTGCGGCACTACCGTGACCTGAAAGAGGCGGGCGCGCGTGGACTGGTGTTTCGGCCTGACTTCGGGTGGCATGCCATCCAGTACATCGAGAAATTCTTTGTTCACATCAAGGGGCCACTGGCGGGCAAGCCTATCCTGCTGGACCCATGGCAGAAGTTCTGGACGGCTGTGCTGTACGGCTGGCGGCGCGCGGGATCTCTGCTGCGCAGGTTCACGCGGGCCTATGAGGAGGTGGCGCGCAAGAATGGCAAGAGCACCTGGAAGGGGCCGCAAGGCGCTTACCTGTTCTCGATGGCAGGCCAGGGTGGTGCGGAGGTCTATGCGGTAGCAACCACACGCGCCCAGGCCATGACAGTGTTCAAGCCTGCGTTCGACAACATCAAACGCTGGTGCCGTCGCAGTCCTGGCGCGAAACGTTCCTTCAAGGTCTTCGAGGGCCTGAACCAAGAGAAGGTGCAGTGTGGCGACAGCAATGTCTTTGCCCCTCTGCCTGCGAATGCCGAGCACCTGGACGGTCTGAACCCTTACGCCATCCTGTATGACGAGCTGCACGCTGCGGCCACGCGCGAGGTGTGGGACGTGATGGAGTCCGCGCTGGGTGCACGGGAAGATCCTCTGCTGTCGGCGATCACCACGGCAGGGTTCATTCTCAACGGCATCTGCGTGGAGATCCGCACCTACCTGGTGGGCGTGCTGGAAGGGCGCCGGCTGGACGACTCCATGTTCGGCTACATCTACACGCTGGACGCGGGAGACGACTACTACGACGAGCGCAACTGGCCGAAGGCGAATCCTGGTCTGGGTCGCAGCAAGATGTGGGACTACATGCGCACGCAGGCTCGCAAGGCCAAGGCGCTGCCCGGTGCCCGCGCCAACTTCCTGACCAAGGACTTGAACATCTGGTGCAACAACGCCGAGGGCTGGTTTGACATCCAGGTATGGGACAAGGGCGGCAAGCCCTTCAATCGCGAAATGCTCAAGGGCCGGCGCTGCTTCGGTGGCTTGGACCTTGCCAGCGTGCGCGACCTGACTGCGTTCGTGCTGGTGTTCCCGCCTCTCGAAGGCGAAACCACGGTGCACATCCTGGCGTGGTTCTGGGTTCCAGAGTCCAAGCTGGAGCATGAAGAAGAGGACGAGGCCGCGTACAAGCAGTGGGCTGAAGAAGGTTGGCTCACTGTGACGCCCGGCAACGTCACCGACTACGACGCGGTGCATGACGTGGTCGTGCAGGCCGGCAAGGACTACGAGATAGAGCAGCTCGGCTTTGACGATTGGAACGCCCAACAGCTGGTCAACGATCTGCTGGCTGAAGACCTTCCCATGGTCAACATCCCGCAGAACACAGGCGGCATGGGGCCGGGTAGCAAAGAGCTTGAGCGTCTGGTCTATGGCGGTCTGCTCGCCCATGGCGGTAATCCGGTGCTGCGCTACTGCGCGGGCAATGTATCGCTGCTGTTCGATACCAACGGCAACTACCGGCCTAACAAAAAGGCCAGCAAGGAAAACGGCCGCATTGACGGCATCGTGGCCGCAGTGATGGCCCTTGGGCGCATGGCTGCACCTGACGACAGCGGGGACGAGGAAGGCTTCTTCTCCAGCCCAACAACGAAATGAGCGATCAATGAAATCACAACTGCATCAGCGGCGGCATGGCCGCGTTCGCGCTGCTGTCGATGCGCTGCTGGGCAAGTCCGTGAGCATCAGCGACGCACCAGGCACGGCGGCCATCTTCGGCGTGGATCTCGATACAGGCATGACTGTCAGCCCGCGCACGATGCTGCAGCTCTCGGCTGTCTGGTCCTGCGTGCGGCTGATTGCCGAGACGATTGCCACGCTGCCACTCAGCATCTATGAGAAGGACAGCAAGGGAAAGCGTGTCGCTCCCCAGCATCCGCTGCACCTGATCGTGCACGACATGCCGAACCCGGATGCGACGGCGGCCGTTTTCTGGGAAGCCATGGTGGCCGCCATGCTGCTGCGCGGTGCTGGCCGGGCCGAGCGCCTTGAGTTCAACGGCCGCCTGGTTGGTCTGGTGTACCTCGACCCTGACCGCCTAGCGCCAAACCGAAAGGATGGGAACGTCGTCACCGAATGGCGCTACAGGGACAAGAGGAACCGGCAGCGGCTGATTCCAGCCAGCAAGGTGTGGACGGTGCCTGGTTTCTCGCTGGACGGTGAAAACGGCGTCAGCGTGGTGCACTACGGCTCAGCGGTGTTCGGCCAGGCAGGCGCTGCAGAGCGCGCAGCCAGTCGGGCGTTTCGCAATGGTGCCCTGCAGAACCTCTACTACTCCATCAAGGAGTGGCTCAATGAGAAGAAGCGGGAGGAGTTCCGCGAGAACGTCATGGGTCTGATAGACCAGGGCAAGACGCCACTTCTGGAGGGCGGCATCGAAGCCAAGGCGCTGAGTATCAGTCCCAAGGATGTCCAGCTGCTGGAGTCTCGGGGCTGGAGTGTTGAGGAAATCTGCCGATGGTTCCGCGTGCCTCCCTGGATGGTCGGTCATACCGAAAAGACGACCAGCTGGGGCAGTGGCATCGAGCAGCAAATGATTGCCTTCCTGGTCTTCACGCTGGCGCCCTGGTTGCGCCGCATCGAGCAGTCGATCAGCAAGGACCTACTCAACCCCGCTGAGCGCTTGCGCTACTACGCCAAGTTTGCCGTGGAGGGCTTGCTGCGCGGCGACAGTGCGGCGCGTGCTGCCTTCTACACGGCCATGGTCAACAACGGCATCCTGACCCGCGATGAGGTCCGGGCGCTGGAGGACCGTGAGCCGATGGGCGGCAATGCCGCCGTGCTGACCGTGCAGTCAGCCATGACGACCCTGGACGGCCTTGGCCAAGTCAACCCTGATGCGCAGGCGGTGGCGCTGCTACGGCAGCTGCTGGCTGCTGAACCTGAGCCCCTGAAAGGCTAAACACCATGAGCATGAAATCCCTTCCGGGCGCCCCAACGGGCCGCCCGAGCGCCGGCGTGCGCAGCGAAATCCTTCCCCGTGCATTCGACCGCTGGAATCCTGGCGTGCAGGCTGCGGTTGATGAAGGTGAGGATCGCAGCATCAGCATCTATGACGTCATCGGATATGACTACTGGACGGGCGATGGCGTGACAGCACGGCGAATCGCCGGGGCGCTCCGCTCCCTTGGTGCTGGCCCTGTCACCGTGAACGTCAACAGCCCCGGCGGCGATGTCTTCGAGGGCTTGGCCATCTACAACCTGCTGCGCGAGCACCAGGGCGAAGTGACGGTCAAGGTGCTGGGCCTGGCCGCGTCGGCCGCCAGCATCATCGCCATGGCCGGCGACACCGTGCAGATTGCACGGGCCGGCTTCTTCATGGTGCACAACGTCTGGACCGTGGCGGCAGGCAATCGCAACGATTACCGAGAACTGGCCGACTGGCTGGAGCCATTCGATTCGGCCCTGGCCGATATCTATGCGGCACGCACCGGCGCTGATGTGAAAGCCATGGGCAAGCTCATGGACGCGGAGTCCTGGATCGGTGGCAGCAGCGCCATAGACCAGGGCTTTGCCGATGAGCTGCTGCCATCCGACCAGGTCAGCCAGGGCGGTGCCAAGGCTCAAGCCAATGCCGCCCGCCGGCTGGAGGCAGCTCTGCGCGCCAGCGGCCTGCCCAAGTCTGAGGCCATGCGCCTCATCAGCGAGTTCAAGTCCGGCGTGGGTGACCCCGCCGGCAGCGGTGAGGGAGATCCCACCGAGCGCGGCTCCCCAACAGCTGCTTTTGCCACCGGTGGAGCGTCCGCACTGTCGGGTTCTCTTGCCAATTGCTTCGCTTCACTCTGAAAGGTACTACCGTGAAAAAGTCTCGTTTTATCTCCGTCGCGGTCCTCGCCGCACTCACCGTCGCATCTGTGGCCGCTCAGGCTGCTGGCGTGGATGTTCCCGGCTTCATCGCTGCTCACCCCGATGTCTTCGCAGGCCTGTCGATGCTCGGCTTTGCCGGCTCGGTCAGCGTGGAGCAGGAATACAAGCAGGTCCAGGCGGACCTGAAAAGCGTGGGCGACCAGCTCAAGGCCTACGCGGAAACAACCCAGAAGGAGCTGAAAAATCACGGCACCATGACGGCCGAAACCAAGGCCAGCGTGGACAAGATGCTGGTGGAGCAGGGCTCTTTGCAAGCCCGACTGCAGGCCGCTGAGCAAGCGCTTGCCAGTCTGGAAAATGGTGGCGGCGGTGCTGGCCGCCCTCAGACTCTGGGCGAGAAGGTCGTCAACAACGAAGCGTTGATGAGCTTCAACCCCGAGTTTCGCGGTGCTGTTGCGGTCAAGATCGGCTCTATCCATAACGCGGTGTCTGGTGCTCCAGACTCTGCGGGTAGCCTGATTCAGCCTACTCGCGTGCCTGGCATCGTGGCTCCTCCTCAGCAGCGACTGTTTGTTCGCGATCTGCTGAACTGGGGTACTACAGCCTCTCCCGATGTTGAATATGTTCGTGAAACAGGCTTCACGAACAACGCCGATGTCGTTGCCGAGAACCCGACCAATCCGAAGCCTCAGTCTGATATTGTTTTCGAGATGGATTCGTCCAAGGTGGCGACCATCGCTCACTGGATCAAGGCTTCCAAGCAGGTCCTGTCTGACGTGCCCATGCTCCAGGCCTATATCGATGGGCGCCTGATCTACGGCCTGAAGCTGAAAGAAGAGGCTCAACTGCTCAAGGGCTCCGGTGTCGGCCTGAACATCAATGGCATCTGGACCCAGGCTTCGGCTTACTCGAATCCGGGCGTCGTCGTGCAGGATGAAACCATGCTGGACCGTCTGCGCATCGCGATGCTGCAGGCGGAGCTGGCCGAGTACACCGCCGACGGTATCGTGCTCAACCCCATCGACTGGACCCAGATCGAGCTGACCAAGACCAAGGACAACGCCTACCTGTTCGCTACGCCGCACGGTCTGGCCGTGCCTGGTCTGTGGGGCCGCCCCGTGGTCTCCTCGCAGAGCATGACCAAGAACGAATTCCTGACCGGGGCTTTTGCACTGGGCGCTCAGGGCTGGGACCGTGAAGACGCGAACGTCTCTGTGAGCAACCAGGACGGCGACAACTTCGTCAAGAACATGGTCACCGTCCTGGCCGAAGAGCGCGTCGGCCTGACGGTCTTCCGCCCCGAGGCTTTCATCAAGGGCAACTTCACGGGCGTTGGTCCCACTCCCACCCCCTGATTGAAGCGGTAGAGCAGTGCACACGTGTGCACTGCTCACAAGTACAGGAGAGTTTCATGAAACAAGTAACTGTGAAGGCTGTGGCGGGCTTTGAGCACAACGGCAGCAAAAAGCCTGGTGATGTGTTTTCGGTCAGCGAAATGCATGCCGCTCAGCTCCAGGCCAAGGGCTTGATCGAGATTGAAGGTGAGGGCGGCACAGGCCAATCTGCAGGTACGCTGAAGCCCGAAGCGCCCGAAGCGCCCGAAGCGCCCGAAGCGCCCGAAGCGCCCGAAGCGCCCGAAGCGCCCGCTGCAGCTGATGCGCCTGAATCCACAGCCCCGGCTGTCCAGGCCGAGAAGCCTGCAGGCGGTAAGAGGGGCAACAAGTAGCATGGCCGCAGAACTCGTCACCATGGAGCAGGCAAAGCTCCATCTGCGCGTGATCGGTAATGACGAGGATGCGGGCATCCAACTCAAGCTGAATGCTGCAACTGAGATGGCCGTGTCCTTCTTGGACCGAGCTGTGTATGCAACCAAGGCTGATATGGATGCAGCGGTCGCAGCTGGCGATCCAGGACCTTGCCCGATGGTGGCCACCGATATGGTGCGGGCCGGAATCCTTCTGCTCCTTGGCGATCTGTACGCCAACCGTGAGGAGGTCATCACGGGAACCATTGCGACCCAATTGCCGACTGGCGCCAAGGCGTGCTTACTCCCGCTGCGGCGCATGGGGGCCTGACCATGGCCTGCAGTTCCTGCGAAGAGCGCCGCCTGTGGCTGCAAACAATGAAGGAGCTGGCTTATGAGCGAGCGAAGAAAATCCTCGGACATGCACCGTCTGATCCAGAGCAACCTGGCAGTGGCCGAGGCCCTGAATCGACAGACTCAGGCGATGCAGGAGCTGACCGAGGGCATAGCCTGCCTGCTGGATCAGATGGCTGATGATGCGCAAGAGGATGCCCAGCCGCGCATGCTGGACGGGAGCTTGCTGTGATCGCCGCCGGAAAACTGCGTCACCTGGTCAGCTTGCAGTCTCGTCAGACGGGCCGCGATCCTGACTCGGGCGCTGTGATTGATCTGGGCTGGGTGGAGGTGACCAAGCTCTGGGCGAGTGTAGAGCCGCTCTCTGCCCGGGAGTTCATCGCAGCTGCCACCAGTCAGTCCAAAGTCACGGCGCGCATCGTCACGCGACGGGATTCCCGTGTCACCGCAGCCATGCGTTTCGTGCACGTCAATCGTATCTACAACATCGAGGGCGTGCTGCCAGACCCGGTCAGCGGCCTTGAGTACCAGACACATCCAGTAAGCGAGGGAGTCAACGATGGCTGATATCCAGTTCAAGCTGACCGGATTTGATGAGGTCTCCAAGCGCTTGCAGGCCTTGCCTGTGGAGCTGCGAAAGAAGCCCGCGCGTTCGGCATTGGGCAAGGCCGCCACTCTTGTGCGCGGCCAGGCTCAGACGAATGCGATCTGGCTGGATGACAAAGCCACAGGGCGAAAGATTGCGGACAACATCATTCAGCGCTTTCGCTCCCGCTACTCCAAGCGCACCGGGGACGTGATGATCTCGGTCGGCGTGGGGACGGAAAAGGGGCGCATTCCCAAGGGCAACCCTGATGAAGGCCCCAAGGGCAACACGCCGCACTGGCACCTGTTGGAGCTGGGCACGGAGCAAGCGAAGCCGCAGCCGTTCTTGCGGCCGGCGGCAGAGCAGCAGGCAGAGGCGGCCATTGCCTTGTTTGGCACCGAGCTGGACAAGGCCATCACCAGGCTGGTGAGGCGTATGAAATGAGTGCGCCGCCGCTCTACCGCCTGGCCAAGCTCTCGCCCTCTGTGCTGGCCGTGCTGGGCTCGCCAGAGCCCCGCATCTACCCTTGGGGTGAGAACAGCGATCAGCCTGTTGTCTATCCCTATGTGACCTGGATCGAGGTCAGCGGTGCTCCATACAACCACCTGGCCGGACGGCCCACGGTTGATCGCACCACAACGCAGATTGATGTCTGGGCGAAAGCCGCAGACAGCGCCCAGGCGCAAAGGATGGTCGAGGAGGCCGCCACGGCGTTGCGGGATGCGATTGAGCTGGACTGCTACATCACGGCCTGGCGTCGGCATCCTCGTGATTCCGACACCAAGATTTATCGCATCAGCTTTGACGCCGACTGGCAGTTAAGCCGCTGATGCACTGATCACCCATATGGGCCGCCTAGAGCGGCCCTCTCTGTTTCTTGAAAGGACTTGCCATGGACCGCATCCTCCCGCAGGGCTCCGAGCTATTTGCGCTTGCGCCCAAAAAAGACGCGCCGACCGAATTTGAGGTCATCAAAGTGGATTGCGCGATCTCCGTTGATTTTGGCGAAGACGAGCGTGACGATCTGGAGGACACATGCCTCGAAGAGCGTGACAACCACACCACCATTCCCGGGCTGAACACTCCTGGTGAGTCCGCTGTTACCGTCCGCATCAATCCTCAGAATCCTGGCCACGTGCGCCTGCACCAGCTGTCTGACACTGGTGAGCGTCTGCTGTGGGCATTGGGCTGGTCTGACGGCACAGCGCCTGCCACGCTCAAGTCCGGCGGCACGATGGAGTTTGAGCTGCCCACGTCCCGGACCTGGAACGTATTCCAGGGGCACATCAAGCGCTTCAACTTCGCGGGCTTTGAAGTCGGTGGTGAACCTATTCAGGGGGCCATCACCATCAAGCGCGCCACCAAGCCCGTGTGGGTCGTGAAGGTGCCCACGCCATGAAGCTCGCTGACCTGCAAAAGAACGGCGGCTTTGTGGATGCCGCACCGGTGAAAAAGCCCATCAAGTGGAAAGCGCCTGATGGCTCTGAGCAGGCGGGCGACATCTGGATCGTCCGTCAGCCCTTTGGTGTGATCGAGCAGGAGATCGGCAATGCTGCTCCTGACCGCAGCAAGGGTGCAAAGATGATCAGCCTCAGCGTGCGCCTCGATGGCGGCAAAGAGCAACTGACCTATGACCAGGCGTACAGCCTCACCCCGGCCCTGGCTTGGGCCATGGTGATGGCCATCAATGAGGTCAATGCTCCAAAAAACTCACAGCCGCCGATGAGTTCTGGCACGAGCTCGTCCTCGCCGGCATCGGCGGCAAAACCATCGCGGAGGCAAAAGACCGCTTGAGCTTTGATGAGGTGCAGTCGTGGCTGGCGTTTCGTGAGAAATACGGTTCGCTGCATCTCCAAACTCATATCGAGCGCGCGGCCGCAACTGTCGCCCACACCGTCAGCCAGACGGTGGCGCGCAAGAAAAGCAGCCAGGCCCCCCGGTTTGAGGACTTCTTGCCTCAACGAAAGGGAGCGCAGGCGGCAGTCATCACCCTTGAGGAAGCAATGCGCGAGTGGCAATGATCAGCAATTCCCGTTTAATAGGTTTGCTACCATCCTTGGCAAATATCAGGAGGGAATATGAAGTTGGCTCTTGCCTTGGCTGGTGCGGTCGTTTTAGCGGGATGTGCGACCAATGAGGTTTCTCAACAATTGGCTTCCGTACCGGGGGTGCAGATTGAAAGAGATACCAGTGGGAATGCCTTTGTCGCAAGTTATCAGGAAAAGCTCAGCCTCAAGAGCGATGCAAAGGCTGAGTCTCTTTCCAGGTGTGTTTCCCAGGTGGTTGTGAATCATGGGGTGACGCTCACTGGCACGGCTACAACGATTGGTCCTTACACCGGTCGAATGTATGCGACGCCAACAGCGCAGACCGGTGCCGGTGGATCGGTTATCAAGTTCGTCTCAGACGATAAGCGTTCAGTGGTTGCCGAAGGCTCCGAGACCTATCAAGGTAGCGGGATGGCCGCCATGACGCAAAGAAATATCAGGTTCACGCTATCTGCGGATCTGGTTGGGAATGCTCTGCAGGTTAAGTTTGACAACCTCAACACAGTTCAGCTTGACACCGGTGTGGCCGCAAATACCGGATACCACAAGCTGGGAGCATGGTCTTCTGCAAAGCCAGAAGAGGCGATTGATGCAATGAGAGCAGTCGCTCGAAAATTGCGAGACTGCCTGTAAATAGCCATATTCGATAGAGAACCGCCGCAAGGCGGTTTTTTTGTGTCCGTAATTCAGCGGATTTTTTTGAGGCGATTCAGAAATGGCACGTCAACTTGGCACACTCACTATCGATCTGATTGCCAAGATCGGCGGATTTACCGAAGGCATGACCAAAGCCGAGCGGGTGGCAGATCAGAAGTCCCGCGAGATGGAGCGCAAGATGAAAGAGCGCTCCGAAGCTGTAGAAAAGGCCTGGACCGGTATCGGTGCTGCTATCACTGCGGGCATTGCGGGCATCACAGTCGGTAGCGTCTTCAGCAAAGTACTGACGGAATCCAGGAATGCCGAGCAAGAGCAGGCTTTGCTGGCCGCAGCGCTCAAGGCAACAGGAAACCAGGCTGGTTATTCTCAGGATCGGCTGAATGAGATGGCTGGCGCGATGGAGAGCATCACCACCAAGTCGGCTGGAGAATTCAACCAGGCGCAAACGGTGCTGCTTGGCTTCACCAACATCGTGGGCGATCAACTGCCTCAGGCGCTCAAGCAGGCGGCGAATTTTTCCGTCCGCACCGGTGCTGACATGAAGTCCGCGGCTGAGACGGTTGGCCGTGCTTTGGACATTCCAAGCGTGGGCATGGCCAGCCTGGCGCGTCAGGGCTTCAAGTTCTCCGAGTCGCAGATCGAGGCTGCCGAGAAGCTGGAGCAAACCGGCCGCATCGCTGAAGCCCAGCAGATTGTATTGAATGCGCTTGAGGAAACTTACGGGGGTGCGGCAGAGGCTGCTCGCGATACCTTCGGTGGCGCTGTCGATGGTTTGAGAAATGCCCTCAACGGACTCATGACTGGTGAAGGCGGAAGTCTTGATGGGGCGAAGAAATCTCTCAACGAGCTGACAAATACGCTCGGCTCCAACACCACCAAGGCGGCCTTTGAGGCCATCGTCGGTTGGGTTGTGTCTCTGACCAATATGGTGATCCAAGCCACGGCAAACATCGTGGCCTTCATTAATACAGCCGACAAAATAGGTGCTCTGACAGGCACCGACGTGTTCGGCAAGATGAAGTCGGAGGCCGAAGCGGCCGGGGCAGAAGTAAAGCGCCTGGGCGACCAGCTTGAAAGGCACCAGGAGGCACTGAAGCGGGATCCATCCAATGTAATTCTGCAGCGTTCGGTCGCCAATACACGCAAGCTTGTCGATGCGGCAATGAAGCGGGCAGCGGGAGCATCTGACACTCTTAAGAGTTGGGCTAATACCGCTGCGACTGTGGCAGCAGTTGATCCGCTGGTGGCGCCGGACCTGAAGCCCCGAACGCAAGGACCTGTCAATCTCAAGGATGGTTCTGGCGGTAAGAAGTCGGGAAACGGGCGCGCGGACAAGGACGCCGAAGCAGCTGAGCGATATCTGCGCAAGCTCCAGGAGCAAGCCTCGCAAGTCAAAGAGATGACGGCGTTGGAGAAGCTGTTGTATGACGTACGTGAAGGAAATGTGCGCTTCAGCTCTCAGGCGCAGGCAGATGAGGCGGAGCGCCTGGCTGTCATTGCCGACTTTGCGAAATCCGGCATCGAGGCTGAAAAGGAGCGCAAGCAACTGCAGCAAGAGGGCCTGCAGCTCACGGAGCAGGTACGCACACCGCTGGAGCAACTGCAGGATGACTATGCCCGCATCAACAAGCTGATGGAGGGTGGCGTCATCAATGCCCAGACGTATGAGCGTGCCATGAAGCAGGCGCGTGAGAATGTCTTTGGCATGTCCGGAGATGTTGACAAATGGATTCGTGGCGACGTGCGGCCCTTGGCGGGCGGCATGTTTGACTTTCAGCCTGATCGATACATTGCCGAGGAGAAGTCTGAGAACGAGCGGTATGCGGCGCAGATGCTACGTTTGCAGGAGGCCTATAGCGGTCGCCTGGAGTACGTCGCTGAGCAGTACCTTCTTGAGGAGGATCTGGCCCGTGAGCATGCGGCGCGAATGAACCAGATTGACACAGCTCGCAACCTGCTCATGCTCAGCACCGCAGAGACTGGTTTTGCCTCGTTGGCGGAGTCGATGAAGGGCGCGCAGGGAGAAGCGACAGGGGCATACAAGGCCTTGTTCGCTGTGTCTAAAGCGTTTGCCATTGCTCAAGCCAGCATAGGGCTCAGCAATGCCATCAGCAACGCAATGGCGCTCCCGTTCCCAGCAAACCTTGCGGCTGCGGCATCTGCTGCGGGCTACATGGGCACGATTCTGTCCAACATCAAATCGGTCACGGCGGGCTTCTGGGACGGCGGCTACACCGGCCCGGGTGGCAAGTATCAGCCGGCTGGCATCGTGCACGCGGGCGAGGGTGTGCTGTCCCAAGAGGACATGCGCGCGCTGGGTGGTCCTGGAGCTTTCGAGGCATTCCGCCGCTCTCTGCACACTGGCTATTCGGCTGGTGGCGTGGTTGGCTCTGCAGCGCCTCCGGCAGTGCGTCGCGACTATGCAACCGAGCTGCGCGGCCAGGCACCCATCGTGAATGTGATCGAGGACTCCAGCAAGGCCGGCCAGATCGAGCAGACGCAAAACGCTGATGGAAGCTACAGCACGAATGTGTTTGTTCGCAATATCCGCAACGGCGGCGAGGAAGCAACTGCGCTGGAGACAACTTACGGGCTTACGCGCCGAGGACGATAGATGGCAATCACTTCAAACATTGACTGGCCGCAGGGCTTCCCCTGCGTGCTGCGGGAGGGGCACACAACCCGGCACGCCAGCCCGCTGTTGCGCACCAGCATGGCATCGGGCCGGTCGCGTCAGCGCCGCAAATTCACCAGCGTGCCCAGTGTGCACACGTGTGCATGGCTGATGACGCAGGCGCAGGCGCAGGCCTTTGAGTCATGGTTTGCTGAAACACTGGTCGATGGTGTGCAGTGGTTCAACATGCCGCTCAGGACGCCCATGGGTTCGGGAAAGCTGCTGTGCCGATTCATGGACATGTATGAAGGCCCCGACCTGGTGGGCATCGACCGCTGGCAGATCTCCGCTCCAATCGAGGTGTGGGCGCGGCCGCTGCTGCCGCCTGGCTGGGGTTTGCTGCCGGAGCTGGTGATCGGCTCCAGCATCATTGACCGCGCTGTCAATCAAGAATGGCCGGAGGGATAGCGATGGCAACCAGTACAGCCTTGAAGCTGCTCTATGCCGGCGACGATGTGGCGACCGTGCGCATCTGTACGCTGGACATCGAGCTTCCGGGTGGCGAGCACATACGCCTTGCCCACAGCTATGAAGACCTCACGCTGGGGGTGGATGGTGTGCCGCAACTCTTCGAGGCTTGCGGCCTGGAGATATCCCTGCCGGAGCGCAGCACCATCGGGAACCAGTCCTTGCGCTTCGGTCTGGGGGTGGTCGATGGCCGGGCGCATCGCTTGATTAGTGACGCGCTCGACTCTGGCCAGCCTTCGTATGTGGTCTACCGCGAGTATCTGTCGACCGACACGTCTGCGCCGGCGAAGGCTCCAAAGCGCATGTTGATCCAAGGGGGCGATATGAATAGCAACGTCCTGCAGGTCGAGGGCAGCTACTTCGATCTGCTCAATCTGACGCTGCAGCGTGATCGCTACACGGCGGACAAGGCGCCTGGCGTCAAGTATCAATGAGGCAATTCCTGCGGACGCGCTATGTGCGCGGTGGGCGTGGCCCTGTGGACTACGACTGCTGGGGCCTGGTGCGCGATGCGCGCTCGGCCCTGTTCGGCCGGGCCTTGCTGCCGACCCTGCAGGATGCCCGGCCGGGTGAGTTGCGCGGCATCACACGGGCGGTCGACCAGGTCATAGCCCTGCATGGCTTTGCACAGTGCAGCCCTCGGGCGGGCGCGGTTGCCACGGCCTGGAGGGCCAGCCTGTGCGTGCATGTGGGGCTGGTGGTCGAGGTGGACGGCCAGTTGCGAATACTCGAAACCGATGAGCCCGATGGGCCATGTCTGACTGCTCTCAACCGATTTCAGGCCCGCTACACGCGGGTTTTGTTTTATGACGATCAAGATTTACCCCGGCCAGATGCCGAGCCAGCCTGTGGAGTCGCACCCGTGGGCGGGCACGATTGCGGGCTGGTTTGCGGCGGTCGGTATTGACTATGCGGCGCGCGAGATCCAGCCCATCACGCTGCACCTGAATGGCGTGCTGCTGCCGGTGGATGCTTGGGCTGAGGCGGTGATCAGCAATGAAGACCAGGTTGATATCCGCCCCATCCCTCACGGCGGCGTTTTCAAGCTGGTGGGCAGCATCTTCAACTTCTTCTTCGGCTGGTTACTCCCATCGACCAGCAACCAGCGCTATGACACGCCGCAGGGCAAGCAGCTGAGCTCGGCCGAGGGCAAGGCCAACACGGCAAAGCTCAATGGTGTGGTGCCGGAGCTGCTGGGCCAGTTCATCCGTTACCCGGACTATCTGACCCCACCGCGCCGCTACTTCAGTACGCCGCGTGAGCAATGGCTGGAGATGCTGCTCTGTGTCGGCCCCGGCCAGTACCAGATCGACCCGGCCACGGTCAAGATTGGCAACACGCCGCTGAGCACGCTGGAGGGTGCTGAGTTCACCGTGCATGGCCCGGGCGCCGATATCGGCGGCATCACCCAGCATGAAAACTGGTACAGCTGCCCGGAGGTGGGCGGCACCAGCGCCGGCACGGCGGGGCTTGAGCTGAGCGCCATTGACTCGGGTAATGTCAATCCCACGGCAGGCAGCTATGCGCTCAACGGCGCGCAGATCACTGCCGATGTGGACTGGCCCAATGCCTGGGGCTCTGGCACCGCCATGTCGCTGATGTTTGAGCAGGACGTGACGGTGGCCCTAGAGCTTGAGCCTGGAGAGGGCAGCAACTACTACAACACATTTACCGCCGACTGGCGCGAGATTGCGCCATCGCTGTGGATGCTGCTCACCGCATCCGGTGCGCTTACTGGTTCGCTGCGTGTGGAGTCCGTCGACGGCAACACGATTACCTTGGCTGAAGCGGTCAGTGATGGCGACGGGGGCTTTACTTATAGGCGCATCAGTCACCTGCCCGCTGGGGTCATATCGTTGGCGGTGTGCCGGGCTGGGCGTACCTACACGGCTGCGTCAGTGGCCGGTCAGGTGCTGACGCTTGCACCCAGCGAGGGCGGCAGCTGGGCGGGCTTTGCGCCGCGCACAGTGCCGGCGGCTAAGGCAAGCTTTACCGTGCAGGCAGATACCGTCTACGGTGAGCAGGCCGGCCCCTTTGTAAGCTGCCCGGCCGCTGAGGTCAGCAGCACGCTGGAGGTGGATATCTTTTTCAGCCAGGGCCTCTGCTATGTCTCCGACAAGGGGGAGGTGCAGGGCAGATCCGTGGGGGTGGAGATCCAGTACCGGGACTACGCCGCCGGCGGCGCCTGGCAGAGCGTGGTCAAGTGGTACACCGATGCCACCATGGACCAGATCGGTTTCACCGAGCGCATTGCCTTGCCCTATGCCATGCGGCCGCAGGTACGGGTGCGGCGCCGGGGTGCCAAGAGCACCAGCACGCAGGTGCACGATGAGGTGCAGTGGTACGCCATGCGCACGCGGCTGCCAACGCGCACCAGCTACCCGGACTGGACCACGCTGAGCGTGCGCGTGCGGGGCCTGGGGCAGATCGCAGCCAGGTCAGAGAACCAGCTCAACCTGGTGGCCACGCGCATGCTGCCTGTGCTGCAAGGGGATGGCTCCTGGAGCGCGCCACAGCCTACGCGGGATATCTCGGCCGCTCTGCGGCACATCTGCAGCACGGTGGGCTATGGGCTGGACAGCATCGACATGGCCGAGCTGCAGCGCCTGCATGGCATCTGGACGGCTCGCGGTGAAACGGCAGACCATGTGTTTGACGAAACCACGGTGCTTGCCGCCCTGCAGGCTGTGTTGGCCGCAGGCATGGCCGAGCTGACGATTGATGACGGCCTGCTGCGCCCGGTGCGCGCTGGTGTGCGCACGGTCGAAGACGGCCACGCCTACAGCGCGCAGAACACCACCGAGGGCATTGCTCGGTCATTCAGCGGCATTCGGCCTGACGACAACGATGGCGTGGAGGTGGAGTTCAGCGACGCCGGCGACAACTGGAACACCAAGACGGTGAACTGTCTGCTGCCTGGCTCGCTGGGCATCAAGCTTGAAAAGCTCAAGGTACTGGGGGTTACAGACCGCACGCGCGCCTGGCGCATCGGCATGCGCCGAGCCCGGCAGCTGCGCTATGAGCGCTGGACGTACAGCTTCACCACGGAGCTGGACGCGCTGAACAACAGCTATGGCGACTTTGTCAGCCTGGTGGATGACATCCCCGGCTTCGGCCAATCGGCCCTGCTCACCGGCATCAGCAATGCCGGCGGCCAGGCCCGGCTGGAGGTGACAGAGCCGCTGCGCTGGGATGGTGCAGATCCGTATGTCGTGGCGTTTCGCAGGCCTGACGGCTCGCTGGCTGGGCCATGGCCGGCAGCTCAAGGAGCCAGCGCCTATGAAGTGCTGGCCCCGATCCCGGTCGGGGAGTGGCCGCAGATCAAGCTGCCAGAGCCGCCCCATGTGTATTTCGGGCCTGTCACCCGCTGGAGCTTTCCGGCCATCGTCAAGAAGGTCAGCCCCAGCGGCACCGATGGTGCCAGCGTGCAGTGCGTGAACTACGACGCACGCCTGTTCGATGACGACAACAACGCGCCACCGCCACTTTGAGTAGCCGGCCACCTGGCCACAGAGATCTTCAACACCCGCCCGCATGGTTCGCCCAGCGGGCTTTTTGTTTTGTGCGAGGACACATGACTAGCTATCACACAGGCAATCCACCGGGCAGCCAGGACCCGCGCGACCTATTTGACAACTCCAGCAACTTGGACCAGTTCATGCTGAGCCCAGAGCGCACATATCCAGATCGCCTGGGGGTGGAGCGCCTGACCCTGACCGCGCTTGAGAATGCAACGCCTGATGCGATTGCAGCGCGTGACGTGGCTAATTCAGCGGCTGATGTCGCTGTCTTGGCTCGTGACGCTTCAATTGCTGCTGCCGGCCCGCTGTATGCGACAGAGGCCATCGGGCGGGCTGCGGTGGCAGATGGCGAGACCTTCAATGTTCAGGGCAGCGGTGATATCGCGGCCTACCAGTACCGCCGCGTCAACAGCACCACAAGCACGCTGCTGTCGACCTATCCTGCATCGTCTGCAGTGCAGAAGACTTCGGATGCGCTGTCCGTCGAGCGATATGGCGCGGGGTACAGCGATGCGCTTCCCATCCCTGTTGGCACGTCGAATGCCTCGGGATTGATCTTGCTGGATTGGCCCCAGATCGCTGGCCGCATCTCCAAGATGTACATCAACAGTGCCGCTGCGGGCACAGTCGATGTGTACGTCTACAGCAAAGTCGGGGATACGTTCACGCTGCAACGCCAGCAGACGCTCACGATCCCGGCCGCCGGGTATCAGATCGTCCCCGTATCCATGCCCATCACGGCAGGCGAATACATCGCGGTTCGGGGTAGCGGTGGCTCCCTGACCTACTCCGCAGGCCGCTCGGATGGCAACGGCATCCGCTCCGGCACGGTGGGGCCGTCATTCACACAGGCGACGGTCAGTACAACGTCCCGGATGATGGTCCGCTTCGAGGTCTCGGCATTCACGGGGTTTGACCAAGCTACGCCGCAGATCGAGGGAAGCCTTGATCATGTAATCCGCCAGACCCTTACCGAGACACGTGATCAGCAAATCAACAACTTGGCGCCGTTTGCAGCGCCAACGGGAAGCCTGAGCGCGACGGCAACTTTCATTCTGAAGACGCCGGCGGATGACAACGGCGACCTGACCTTCGAGTGCAATGCAACGGCCGCGGGCGTCGTGAAGCTGTTGTTGATGACCAAGATCAGTGAGACGCGCTTTGAGCAGCGTGCCGTTGAAGCGGTCACTGTTGCCGTGGGAACAAACAGCATCCCGCTCACGATGAAGGCGAAGAAAGGCGACTACTTCGCTATCAAGGGCTCTGCTGTCGGCTACCGCACTGAGACCTCATTGGGGACAGCTTCTTTCTTTACCCAGAACTTTGCTGATGGGGTGGCATGGGTCTACACCGTCAACATCATGGCGGGCTTCAAGGTTCGCAGCGCGGTTGCTCCGGCCCCTGGTGCGTTGGATCGGCCGTCAGTGGTGGATCTGCCATGGGAGTACATGCTTCTGCCAGTCTTGGGCCACAGTCTGATGGAGGGCTCACAGACGCCCACCAGCGGGACGACGCCGATCACTGTCGCTCAGGAGTTTGATAGCTTGGCGTTCCCAGCTTATCCGGCAGCGCCCAGCTCTCTGTTGCCAGCGACTGTAGCAAACAGCCAGCGCAATGAGTGGACCCCTCGTGGAGAGTGGCCTGGCCTGGGGGCAGCAGCAGCCCTGCGGCTTGCCCTGGAGAGCCAGAACAACTTGCGGTATACGGATGTCAAGTCCACCATCGTTGTAGCGAATAACGGCTTTGGCGGTGCAAAGATCGCTGGCATAGCCAAGGGCACTGCGCAGTACAACTCTGTGATCGCGCAGGCTGCGGCATTGGCTGGGGTGAGTGGAGGCACTGCAGGTGTCCTGGCGGTCCCGCTGGGAATCGGGGAGAACGACACGGATGCGGCGGCATATCGTGAGGCTCTGCCGATCTTGGTCAAAAACTTAGACGCTGATACCAGGGCGCAGACGGGACAGACAAAGACTGTGCACACCGTCATGTACCAAATGAGCACGCAGCAGCGTGCGATTTCTCTGGCGCAGTTGGACGCGGCTCGATCTATCTCCTTGATTGCACTCGCATGTCCGGGCTACATGCTGAGCTACTACGACAGCATCCATATCGACAGCGTGTCTGAGCGCATCTTGGGCGCCTATTTTGCGGAAGCAATCAAGACGGTGGGTTTGGATGGCGGCAAGTGGGAACCTCTGTGGCCCATAGCCTGCAATGTTTCTGGCAACTATGTGACGCTGACTTTCAATAAGTCGGGCCTGGTAATCGACACAACCTCAATGCCAGCGCAGACGTATATGGGGTTCGCTGTCTCAGGCACGACCGTGAGCAACGTATCGGTCATCAACGGCCGCCAGGTGCGATTGCAGTGTGCTGCCGCCCCTGTGGTTGGTGCCATGGTGTCTTACGGCAATGCAGCAGTTGGCAAGGGGCCCTACGTCGGCCGGGCCGGCAACTTGCGCGACAGCCGAGGCGAGACTCTGAAGTTTGATGACTTTCCGCTGCACAACTGGTGTGTGGAGTTTGATTGGATCGTTTGACCTGACCCGCTTCGGCGGGCTTTTTTATGCCCGAGGGAGGGCAACACATGGCAGAACCAACAACGACAGCGGCAGCGACTGTCGCCGGCGCCGCTGTTTCCACGTCTGCACTCACGGCATTCGGGATGCCGCTCGGGCTGCAGGCTGATTTGCTACTGGCGGGCTTCTCTGGCGCGCTGGTGGCCATCATCTTGCTCAACACGGTGCCCGGCGGTAGCGATACCTGGCAGGACATGCTGCGGCTATCTGTGCGGCGCCTGGCGGTGGCCTGGGCCAGCTCGATCACAGCGGGCTATCTCACGCCGTTGGCCGCGCTGATCTCGGCCGTGCCCCCTGAGCTGTTGCTATCCATGGCTTTCCTGGTCGGTGTCGGTGCGCAGCGCGCATTGATCGCGCTCATGGCCAAGTACTGGCCAGAGCACCCGGCAGGAAAGCGCAACCAGGAGGCAGACACATGACACAGACCTCAATCCTGCTCGCCGCACTGGCGTTCATCGTGCTGGCCGAGGCCATCAACAAGCTGTTTCGCACACGGCCGTGCCTGCCTGGCATTACGCACCATGAGCGCTTGCTGGAGTGGCTGAAGGCCCTCGCCTGGGGCTTGTTGGCCGTGGGCGCATTCCTGGCCTGGCTGGACGTTTTCCTTCACCCGACAAACCTGTCCGCACTGCGCGAGCTGTGCACCACGGGCGGTTTTGTCGTTCTCATCATTCGCACCCGTTTTAAGGAGGGTTGATCCATGAAATTGACAGAACATTTCACACTCAAGGAGCTGACAGACAGCAATAAAGCAAGGGAGCTTGGCGTGGACAACACGCCGGGGCCTGATGCCCTGCAGCAACTCCACCGCACGGCGCAGATGCTGGAGCGAGTGCGTGCGCACCTCGGCGGACATCCCATGACGCCTACCAGTGGATTCCGCAATCGTCGCGTCAATGAGGCGGTCGGGGGAACCACGACCAGCGACCATATGCAAGGTATGGCTGCTGATGTGGTGGTGCCTGGATTCGGTACTCCATATGAGGTGGCCAAGGCGCTTGCACCCCATGTAGCCGCACTTGGCATCGGGCAACTTATCTACGAGGTCAGCTCTAAGGGCTCCCGCTGGGTCCATCTGTCCACCCGTATTCCGGCACAAGCCGTCAATCGTGTGATCACGCAGCATGGAAAAACCTTCATGGTGGGGGTTCAGCGAGTATGACGGCCGCAGCAAAGATTGCGGCAGCGCTTGTCATGGCGCTGCTGTTGAGCTTGGCGGGCAATGTGGGTCTGGCCTGGATGTACGTGGGGCAGCGTGACGCTGCAACCCTGGCTAGATCCGATGCCGATCACGCCGGCGAAAAGGAGTCGCTGGCGCGTGGGAGTGCAGACGTGTGCACAAAAGCCGTCGAGGCCTTGCAGCTGGTCGGTGAAGGTCTCAAGCGCGAGCGCGACCAGGCCCGCGCCCAGGCGGCTGCGGTAGCTGCTGGGCATAAGGCCCGCGCGGACAAGATCCTGAGCACACCGGCGGCAGTGCCTGGCGATGCATGCGCAAGCGCACAGGCCCGAGTGGCTGAACTGCTGGCGTCCCGGAAATCTGGAGGAGGTCAGTAATGCGCCGTCTACCCCTACTCTCGGCTGCGCTGGCGGCCGCTGTCCTCCTGGCTGGTTGCGGTGCTGCGCCGCCGGCGAGGGTCGAGATTCAGCAGGTCAAGGTCGCCGTGCCTGTGCCTTGCGATGAGCCTGAGCCTGAACGGCCCAATATGCCGACCGAGCACCTGTCTGGCGGAGCTGACGTGGACATGTACGTCCAGGCCGCCGGCGCCGAGCTGGAGCGCCGCGAGGGCTATGAGGTTGAGCTGCGTGCGGCCTTGGCCAGCTGCAAGCGGCCGATCAAGTCTGTGGAAAAATGAAAGCCTCCCCTGGTGCTTCGGCACTGGGGGAGGCTTTTCCTTTTTGGCAATGAATTATGCTGTAGCTTGTAACCCCCCCCCTGCCCTAGGAGATTGGATAATGCGTCTTATTAAAATGGTTAATTGCGCAGAAGTGCATATTTCAAATTGCAGTGGAGAATTTTCCACTGTAATTGATGCAGAGAACTCTAGTGGTATTTATATTAGGGATAGCTATTTTGTTGCTGACACTGTACTTCGTGGACATAATTTGCATCATGTATCTGTTGATAACGTGAGGCACATTGAGCGCAAGGATGCACTCTACAGATATCCGCTAGAATTTGTGGGTGGAGGTCTGAAACCAATATCCATGGCAATTTCTCAGTACTTAAGGGGGTGATATGGCATTGCTTGATCTGGAAGATAGCAGCGACATCAAAGTAAACAACTCTCACACTAGTGCTGAAACACTTTTGAAGGGCAGGCGAGTAAAGCGTGTGGAGCTGAACGACTCGACCGCAGGGATCAATCCATTAATAAGCAATGAGGCTGTAAAGCCTGAAAGTGGAAAAGAGGATTCTGCAGGTGCACCCCCTTCTGGTAAGTCGGATGGTGGTCAACTTTGGAAGCTATTTGGCAAGGCTCTTTGGGCAATAATTCCTTCTCTAGTTGTCGCTTATCTTGTGTATAGGTTTGGGTGGAATTAAAGAATATTGCGGTATCTGTGTTTAGTCTAAATCACAGACGGAAAAGCCTCCCTGGTGCTTCGGCATCGGGGAGGCTTTCTTTTGTGCTGCGTAGCTCTATGGCTCGTTGTCTTCTGCAATCCACAACCTCATTTCGAGGTATGGCGAGTAACTAGCGAAGTCCAAGACTTCGGGGTGTCGCGCCTGCATGTATTCATAGAACAGGTGCATGGCGGTACCGGGGTGCGGGTGCATGTCGGCGTTGGACAGTTGGTCCTGCCAGTTGACCCAGTGGCCCAGAATGGCCTGTTGTGCATCGGTTCGTCTCATCAGGCCCTCGCAATTGGTATGTCGTCAATCTTGGTGGTGTAGCGTGGCGTGCGGAGCTCTTGGCGCATGCGCCAGCCGCTCTCGTCCTGCTCGGGCACGCCGGTGCTGGCGACATGCACCGTGCCCTTGCCGAAGCGCTTGTTGACCTTGTCCATGGCTTCCATCAGCTTGCTCTGGTCGCGGCCCGGTTCCTGAAAGAGCAAATCGCCTTGCTGCACTTCTGCAGGGCACAGGTCTTGCAGCATCACGCCGGCCTTTGAGAGCTGGTAGCCGGGCTCGTAAATCATGCGCAAGCCGCGCACTGCTGCGTTCACGAGGACTTTGGTGTCGGATGAGGGGGGCTGCAGCTGAATCACGGCCGTTTCGTAGAACCTGCGGCCTGGTCTGAATGGCGATGTGTGCGCGAAAACATGCAGGGCACCAGCGCGCAAACCGCCAGCTCGCAGTTTTTCTGCGGCCCTG
This sequence comes from Comamonas sp. A23, assembly GCF_004522605.1. Classification (NCBI taxonomy): domain Bacteria; kingdom Pseudomonadati; phylum Pseudomonadota; class Betaproteobacteria; order Burkholderiales; family Comamonadaceae; genus Comamonas; species Comamonas sp. A23. Next base: position 55,098 of record NZ_RSDT01000007.1, on the reverse strand, counting down.
GTTGCAAATTCGCTCACGGCTTCAATCAATGGGGGTAGGGTGGTGATGGGGTGGCCGAAGCTGCGGGTACACGCAATCTGCTTTTTGGCGGCAGGGGCTGTCTCCAAGCTCATGCAGCTCACGCCCTGCAGCTCGCGCACGGTGCGCTCCAGCACGACGCTCCAGCCATCGCGCGCGGCTTGGGCAGGCAGCCTGGCCAGGTCAAGCGCAGTCAGCACGCCCTGCTCGGCCAGTTGGGCAGAGATGCGCCGGCCCACGCCCCAGACCTCGCCGGCGGCGGTGCGGCCGAGAATGTCGGTGCGTTGCTGTTCGGACAGCTCTGCCCAGTTGCAGACCCGCTGCAGCTCGGCGGGATAGCTGCCAGGCTTGCGCTCCGAGTCTTTGGCGACATGGTTGCAGAGCTTGGCCAGGGTCTTGGTGGGAGCCAGGCCCACGCATGTGGGGATGCCTGTCCATCTCAGGATTCGTGCGCGAATGGCAAAGGCGCGGCGCGTCAGATCCCGCACGCCGTCCAGATCCCCGATGAATGATTCATCGATGCTATAAATTTCCTGGGTGGGGCCCAGGCCGGCAGCCAGCGACATCATGCGGTCACTCATGTCGCCGTACAGCTCAAAGTTTGGTGAGAGGCAGACGAGCCCCTTGTGCTCGACTAGGTCGCGCAATTGAAAAAACGGCTGCCCCATCTTCACGCCCAGGGCCTTGGCCTCGTCGGAGCGTGAGATGGCGCAGCCGTCGTTATTGCTCAGGACGACAACAGGAGTGCCTTGCAGGGAGGGCCTGAAAGCCCGCTCGCAGCTGACATAGAAGTTGTTGCCGTCGATGAGCGCGAACATACATGCTCATGCAAAGCGCTTGATGCAGGACTTGACCACGCCCCAGATCTCAAGCTCTTGGTTTTCTTTAGGGACGATGTCGGGATAGGTAGGGTTGCCAGCCCTAAGCTTGAAGCAGCCACCAGCGTTGTGCAGCACCTTGACGGTGAAGTCATTGTCAAGAACGGCCACGACGATGCTGCCATGGCGTGCGCGCAGCGCCCGGTCGACCACGATGATGTCGCCGTCGTCGATGCCGTACTCGCGCATGGATGGCCCGGCCACGCGCAGCAGGAAAGTGGCCTGCGGGTGCTCGACCAGCAACTCGGCAATATCAAGCCGCTTGCCAGAGAAGTCCTCGGCTGGAGAGGGAAAGCCCGCGCGCACGCTGCAATCCGCCAGAGGCAAAGCAACTGGGGAGGCAGTGAGTTGGACGGGCATGCCGCTCAATAATCGATGACTGTACATGCATACAGTATATCGACTGATGAAAATCAAGCTCTATGAGTCCACATTGGCGCCGTATTTATTGTTCGGTTCCGAAAGGAAGCCGACATAAAAAAACCTCCTGAATAGGAGGTTGGTCGGCGTAGGTTTTGGCGTAAGTTTTGCGTTGAAATCAAATTTCTCAGAGATATTAACGCTGATGCATCATCGGCGTATGCGCCGAGAGGTCAGTCATGTCTGGGGAGTAGGGCAGCGACGGGGATTCTGTGCTTGTCTGGGTCATCGCTTCAGCGGTATGCAAAACAGGGGGCGCCGCGCCGGTGCTGGGCGGGCGCCGAATGCTGCATTATCCGTGATGCCCAATAGCAGGGGGCATGGCTGTTTTTTGGCTATTTGGCAGAGGCCGTCTGCACGCCTTGCTCGGATTGAGAGCCAGAGCCTTGATCGTCGTCATGAATGGGGCGGTAGCCCGGGCCGAAGGACACATCGCCCAGCCTCCAGCCCGCGCGGCAACTGAAGGCTCCCCAGAAGCGCTTCAAGGTGTACCACTGCATGGCGATCAGGCCGCGCTCGTTGTCGGCATCGACCTCGGGGTCGCTCACGCCCGTGGGGCGTAGTTCCTCGTCGTGATAGAGGGCGGTGCCGAACAACTGATCCCACCAGGGCAGAACCTGGCCGAAGTTGCAGTTGTGGCGCTCGGGGCGCTCGGCATCGCGCAGCATATGGTGGTTGCGGTGAAAGCGTGGGCCGACCAGCAGGCGCTCGCCCATTTGGCCCAGCCAGCCCAGACGCAGCGCTACGTTGGCATGGGAGAAGTTCTGCACCAGCTCGCTGAGCAAGCCCAGCATGGCGAACTCGGAGGGCTCCACGCCCATGGCCAGACCTACGCTGGCCAGCACAAAGCTTTGCAGCATGCCGTCCAGATAGTTGCTGCGATCATTGCTCCAGCAGCTCATCTGGCGCTGGCTGTGGTGCATGCTGTGCATGGCCCACCACCAGGGAATGACGTGCTGGGCGCGGTGCATCCAGTAATACGTGAAGTCGTAGACCACGTAGTACACGGCAAACAATATATAGGGGTGGCCTTCAAACCAGGGCAGCCAGGCCTTGAGGCCGCTGGCCTCCTCGGTGGCAGGCCCGCCGCCCAGCATATGGGCGACCGGCATGAGGATCAAAAAGCTGAACAGCGGAAACAGGCCCAGCAGCATGAGCAGGGTGTAGTTGCGGTCCACCGTGGTGTGGCGGCGGTCGGCCCAGCGTTCGGCGGGAAGCAGACTCTCCAGCGGCCGCATCACACAGCCGATCAGAAACAGCTGCAGCAGCGCGATCAGGATGCCGGCGGCTATCTCGCGCGGATCGCCTGCTGCCTCTGCAATATGGAGTGCGTTGACCACGGGAGTCACCGCATGCACGGAAACCCAGTCAATGGCCAGCGCCCAATGCTGGCTGAAGAAGTCCATCATATTGTTCTGCCCATTTGTCGTCGGGCAGATTTTGGAGCGGGAGTTTGTGGATTCTGTGGAGAGACGTACACCTCCAGCGCTTGTCCACTGCTTGTGGACTCGGCCCCCAAGGAGTGTTTATTGCCTGGGGGGCGGCCTGGCGGCATAAAAAAAGGGCCCGGTCCACCGGACCAGGCCCTTTCCGCAGTCGTGGGGCGACCGCCTTTTTTATTCCGCGTTCTTCTGGCCTTCTTCGGCCACCGCCTCTGCACCTTCTTCGGCGGGGGCTTCGAATTCGCCAGTCTTGACAGCCTGACGCACAGCCGCTTTTTCGCCAGCGGTGGCGAACTTGCTGAACTTGCCCAGCACGGGAATCAGCGAACCATAGATGCGTGGGTTGGCGGCCAGGATTTCGCGTTGTTCCAGGAAGTCGGCTTCACCCGTGAAGTTGCCCACCAGACCACCGGCTTCGCTGACCAGCAGAGAACCGGCAGCCACGTCCCAGATGGACAGGCCGGACTCAAAGAAGCCGTCGGCAAAGCCGGCAGCCACATAGGCCAGGTCCAGGGCGGCGGAGCCGGGGCGACGCACGCCGGCGGTGCGCTGCATGACTTCGCCCAGCATCAGCATGTATTGCTTGAAGTTGTCGCCACGGCGGAAGGGGAAGCCCGTGGAGATCAGGCAATCACGCAGCTGGGTGCGCTTGGAGACGCGGATGCGGCGCTCGTTCAGATAGGCTCCACGGCCCTTGGTTGCCGTGAACAGGTCGTTGCGACTGGGGTCATAGATCACGGCGTGCTCGATCTTGCCCTTGTAGGCCAGGGCGATGCTCACGCAGTACACGGGGAAGCCGTGGATGAAGTTGGTGGTGCCGTCCAGGGGATCGATGATCCAGACATGGTCGGAGTTCTTGGCACCATGCTCGCTGCCCGATTCTTCGGCCAGGATGGAATGCTGGGGGTAGGCGTTGAGCAGCGTCTCAATGATGATGCGCTCGGCCGCCTGGTCTACCTCGGTCACAAAGTCGTTCACCTGCTTTTGCGCAACGCGCACCGATTCCACATCCAGTGCGGCACGGTTGATGAGGGCGCCAGCGGCGCGAGCAGCCTTGATGGCCACGTTGAGCATGGGGTGCAGGGAGTTCGACATAAATTGTGAGTGCGTTGGCGATGCAGCCCGGAGCAAAACTGGGCTGAACTACGCGGGTAAGAACGTAAAAGCCGCGACCGGCGATGCGGGGCGGCGACAATGGGTGCAATTCTACCCAGGCTGCGCTTTTTTTGCTTGTTCGTCCCGGCGACCCGAGGGTCTTCTCTGCGGCGCTTGCGGATGCCAGAGAGAGCTGGCCGCGTAGTCTGCTGTCTTATCAAGGCCACAAGTGGGGCCTTTTGCATTGTTCTGCGTTGATGAAAACCCGATTCGTACTGATTGAAACCAGCCATGCCGGCAATGTGGGCGCGGCTGCCCGAGCGCTCAAGACCATGGGCTTCGACGACCTGGTGCTGGTGCGCCCACGCTACAAGAACGTGCTGCGCAAGGAAGAAACCATTCAGCGTGCCAGTGGCGCACTGGATGTGCTGGACAAGGCCCGCGTGGTCGACACCCTGGAGGAAGCCCTGGACGGCATCAGCCATATGTGCGCGACGGCGATGACGCCACGCGACTTCGGCCCGCCTACACGCACTCCGCGCGAGCATTTCGAGTTGCTCCTGAAAGGAGAGCTCGATACACGCTCTGTGTCTGAAGTGGACGCAGGTCTGACCGATAACCTACCCACATCCGGTGCGGCCTGCAACCAGAAGGGCGTGGCCTTTCTGTTCGGTTGCGAGCGCTTTGGCATGAGCAACGACGATGTCTACCGCTGCGATGTGGCGCTGTCGATTCCGTCCAATCCGCAGTTCGGCTCGCTCAATCTGGGCTCGGCCATTCAGGTCGTTGCCTATGACTGGCGCGTGGCACTGGGTGGTTTTCCCGTGGTGGAGCACACGCCCGAGGCGCATCGCGCCGACATGGCCCAGGTGCAGGGCATGCTGGGCCACTGGGAACAGGCCCTGGCCCATATCGGCTTTCTGGACCCGGCAGCGCCCAAGAAGCTCATGCCCAGGCTTAACCAGCTTTTCAACCGCGCGCAGCTGACCCAGGAAGAAATCCATATTCTTCGCGGTGTTGCCAAAGCCATGCTGCAGAGCCAGCCACCAACCCGCTAGACTTCACAAGCTAAACATTCCTCACGTTGTTATTTGATGCTTGATCGCCTGCGCTCCGACATCCAGTGCATTCTTGACCGCGACCCCGCGGCCCGCAGCACCTGGGAGGTCATCACCTGTTATCCGGGGCTGCACGCCATCTGGCTGCAGCGCCCTGCGCACTGGTGCTGGACGCATGGCTTCAAATGGCTGGGGCGCTTCATCTCGCACATGGGGCGCTGGTTCACCGGCATTGAAATCCACCCCGGTGCCGTCATTGGTCGCGAGGTCTTCATCGATCACGGCATGGGTGTCGTGATCGGCGAAACCGCCGTGGTGGGCGATGGCTGCACCATCTATCACGGTGTCACCTTGGGCGGTACCTCGCTCTACAAGGGGGCCAAGCGCCACCCTACGCTGGGCAAGAACGTGGTGGTCAGTGCCGGCGCCAAGGTGCTGGGCGGCTTCGAGGTAGGCGATGGTGCCAAGATAGGCAGCAATGCCGTGGTCATCAAGCCCGTGCCTGCAGGTGCCACGGCCGTGGGTATTCCGGCGCGCATCATTCCCAGCAAGACCGGGCATAGCGCCGATGTGACCGAGCATGAGTCGGCACCCAAGGTCGAGGCCAAGGCGCAAACGGCTGCCGTGATTGACGAGGATTGCGGCAAGAGCGGCTTCACCGCCTATGGCGTGACGGCCGAAGTCGACCCCGTGGCCCAGGCCATGCGCTCTCTGTCCGAAGGCGCTGCCGGCCATGAAAAGCAGATTGCACTGCTGTGGGCCGCCATCGAGAAGCTCTCGATTCAAGGCCATGTCAAGGACTGTATGCCCTGCGAGTCCGAACGACCCGAGGCATTCCAGAAGGACAAGATCGATCAGATTCTGGGTAAGTAAACCCAAGCCTTGTCCATGGATCGCTGACGCTTCTGTTCTGCCAGTTAAAGCCAACGCCTGTCGTTGGCTTTTCTCATGGTGCTTGCCCGTAGTTGATTTGAGGGGTGAAAGCCCTGCCTGTCCGGCCGAGACTGCTTGCCAATTCAAACCCGAGGCAAGCAATGATGAATGTGGAACAGGCCATGCAGCAGCGCCATTCGGTGCGTGCTTTTTTGCCAAGGACGGTGGATGCTGCGCTGGTCAGGGATTTGCTGGCGCAGGCCGGACAGGCGGCTTCCGGCGGCAACCTCCAGCCCTGGCGAGTGATGGCGCTGACGGGGGACAGCCTTCAAGCCTTGCGCCAGGCCATGCCTGCGGCGACGCCCAACTCCGATCCGGCCCTGGTCTATCCGGCTCAGCTGTGGGAGCCCTATCGCAGCCGCCGCTTTGACAATGGCGAGGACCTCTATCGTTCCATAGGCATGGGGCGTGAGGACAGGAGTGGGCGGCTGCTGCAGCTAGCCCGGAACACCCATATGTTTGGCGCACCTGTAGGCGTATTCGTCGCGGTCGAGAGCCGCATGCTGCATGCGCAGTGGGTGGATCTGGGCATCTATCTGCAATCGCTGATGCTGCTGGCGACCGGAAAGGGACTGGCCACCTGCGCCCAGGGCTTCTGGCGCAATTACAGCGATTTTGTGAGCCGGCATCTGGCGCTGCCGCAGGGCTACCAGATCGCTTTTGGCATGGCTCTGGGCTATGAGGACAGCGCGGCACCCATCAACCAGTGGCGCTCCACCAGGGCAGAGCCCGGGGAATGGTGCGAGATGCGCGGGTTCGAATGAGCCTTGTCTTGATGCCGGTGCGGGCAGTCGCTTGACGCTTCTTCTTGCGTGGCAAGAAGGAGAGGACGAAGCGCAAGGCATCAAGCCGGGTGCCATGCAGGCAGCCCGGCTGCTTCTTCAATGCCGACCGGCTACTTCCACAGAGCGCACTTGCTCTCTTCCTTGGTGGTGAAGACCTGGTCGCCGGGCAGGGTCTTGAGCACCTTGAAGTAATCCCAGGCCTTCTTCGATTCGGCCGGCGTCTTGACCTGCAGCAGATACATGTCGTGAGCGTAGCGGCCGTCGGGGCGGATCACGCCCTTGGCATAGAAGTCCGACAGCGGCGTGGCCTTGAAGCCGGCCATGATCTTGTCGGCGTCCGTCGTGCCCAGCTTCTCGGCCAGCTTCAGATACTGCATGGCGGCCGAGTAGTTGGCTGCCTGCAGCGAGGTGGGCATCTTCTTGAACTTGGCAAAGAAGCGATCCGAGAACTTGCGGCTTTCGGGATTCAGGTCCCAATGCCAGCTGTCGGTGAACATCAGGCCTTCCGTGGCTTTGAGGCCCAGGCTGTGGATGTCGGAGCTGAACAGCAGCAGGCCGGCCAGCTTCATGGTCTTGGTCAGGCCGAACTCGCGTGCCGACTTGATGGCATTGATGGTGTCGCCGCCTGCATTGGCCAGGCCCAGAATCTGGGCCTTGGAGTTCTGGGCCTGCAGCAGGAAGGAAGAGAAGTCGGCTGTGTTCAGCGGGTGCCTGACGTTGCCCAGTACCTTGCCGCCAGCGGCATTGACCACGCGGGTGGTGTCGGCCTCCAGCGCCTGGCCAAAGGCATAGTCGGCCGTCAGAAAGAACCAGCTCTTGCCGCCCAGCTCCACCACTGCCTTGCCCGTGCCCTTGGCCAGCGCCACGGTGTCATAAGCATAGTGCACGAAATAGGGACTGCACTGATCGTTGGTCAGTGCCGAAGTGCCCGCGCCGTTGATGATGTAGACCTTTTTCTTCTCGTCGGCCACCTTGCCCATGGCCAGGCCGGCACTGGAGGTGGTGCCGCCGATCAGCATGTTCATGCCCTGGGTGTCGAACCACTCGCGTGCCTTGCTGGCCGCGATATCGGCCTTGTTTTGGTGGTCGGCCGTCAATACTTCGATGGGCTTGCCCAGCAGCTTGCCGCCAAAGTCGTCCACAGCCATCTGCACGGCCAGAGCACCACCCTTGCCGTCCACATCTGCATAGAGGCCCGACATATCGGTGATGAAGCCGATGCGAATCTTGTCCTGCGCCTGAGCGCCTGCAGCGGTCAGCAGGCATCCCAGTGCCAGCGTCAATGTTCTTGGGGAAAAAACGGTAGCGGAGCAAACAGAGCGAGGCTTCATCAGAGTCATCTCCTGAGGTGGTGAGTACCCGGTCACTGCGACGGGCAGCCAGCATGGTCGCAGTTGGAGCAGGGCGCGCCATCAGGGCAAGCACCGGGGCGGCTGCGACAAGGTATCCACGGCGACTCGGGAAAATGCCGCAAGCTCCTACACTGCACACCAGTGATTTAGGAAAGTAGAAGAGATGGATATTCGTCAAGCATTGCAGCAGCGTCGTTCGGTGCGCGCTTTTCTGCCGCAGGCCGTGGCTGCTGCCACGGTGCGGGACTTGCTGGAGACCGCAGCGCAGGCGCCGTCCGGCGGCAATATGCAGCCCTGGCGTGTGACCGCAGTGGGCGGACAGGCGCTCAAGGATCTGTGCGCCAGGGCCAGGGAGACCGAGGCCGTGCAGCGCCCCGGCCTGTCCTATCCACCCGGTTTGTGGGAGCCCTACCGCAGTCGCCGCTTTGAAAACGGCGAAGATCTGTATCGCTCACTCAATATCGGTCGCGAGGACAAGGCAGCACGTCTGGCCCAGCTGGCCAAGAACGGCCAGATGTTCGGTGCGCCCGTGGGTATTTTCGTGGCCGTGGAGGAGCGCATGGGCTATGCGCAATGGGTGGATCTGGGCATCTATCTGCAGTCCTTCATGCTGCTGGCGGTGGAGAAAGGTCTGGCCACCTGTGCCCAGGGCTTCTGGCGCATGTACAACGACATGCTGATCGAACAGCTGGCATTGCCGGATGGCTACCAGATTGCCTTTGGCATTGCCCTGGGCTACGAGGATGTCAGCGCGCCCATCAACCAGTGGCGCGCAAGCCGTGCTGCCAGCAATGAATGGCTGGCGCTGCAGGGGCTGGATTGAACGGCGGATTAGACGCTTGAGGGTCAGGATAGTTAAACAGCTTCAAGAGTGCGCAAATTGTGGCAAAACCAGCCTATACTGCGTGCAGCTCCGGGGTGTGCGAAAGCGCTGAGATGCCAGTCACTGTGAAAACAGTGCAGGCGAACCCGACGAACTTGATCCGGTTCATACCGGCGGAAGAAGAGCGGGACCCTGACGCAGGGCCGATGGATTGACAGGGCAACTGGCACGAGTGCCAGCCCTGAAAGTCATAGGCACAGCAAACCCCAGGCGCCTCGCGCACTGGGGTTTTGTCTTTTCTGGACAGCCGGTGCGTGAAGAACCAGGCCGAAATTGCAGAATTTCGGCGGCACAGGCCGGATACCCATAGCGGGCCGGGCCAGTGCAGGGCAAGATCAGAGCAGGGCCGCACTCCACGGAGCGTTTGATGCACTTCAACCGCTTTGAGGAGACTGCGATGAACGCCCCTGATTCCATTTTTACGCCTGCTGCAGGTCATGCCCCCGATGCCGCCCGTTTTGCCGAGCTGCTGGCTCAGTCGCGCCAGCCGTTTCCCGCATCGACCAAGAGCTATCTGAGTGGCGCGCTGCATCCGCAGCTGCGTGTGCCGGTGCGCGATATTGCGCTCACCAATGGAGAGCAGGTCAGCGTCTACGACACCTCGGGCCCCTATACCGATCCCGCCGTACAGATCGACGTGCGCCAGGGCTTGCCCAGCGTGCGAGGTGCCTGGATCGAAGCGCGCGGCGACAGCGAATACTACGTGGGTCGCCTGCGTGTGGCGCTGGACGACGGCGGCAAGCGCGGCGAGGAAGATGCGCGCGTGGCCCAGCTGCGCGCCGAGGCGGCCGCGCTGCAGCGCCAGCCGCGCCGTGCCAAATCTGGGCAGAACGTGACCCAGATGCACTATGCCAAGCGCGGCATCATCACGCCCGAAATGGAGTATGTGGCCCTGCGTGAAAACGGTCGCCGTGAATGGATGGCGCAGTACCAGCAGGACGCGGCGCGCGAGCTGCGCCTGGCCGGCAACAGCCTGGGCGCGGCGATCCCGAAGATCATCACACCCGAATTCGTGCGCGACGAAGTGGCGCGCGGCCGCGCCATCATTCCGGCCAATATCAACCACCCTGAAATCGAGCCCATGGCCATCGGCCGCAATTTCAAGGTCAAGATCAACGCCAACATCGGCAATTCGGCCGTGACTTCCAGCATCGAGGAAGAGGTGGAAAAGCTGGTCTGGGCCATTCGCTGGGGCGCGGACAATGTCATGGACCTGTCCACCGGCAAGAACATCCACACCACGCGCGACTGGATTGTGCGCAACTCGCCCGTGCCCATCGGCACCGTGCCCATCTATCAGGCGCTGGAAAAGGTCGGCGGCATTGCCGAGGATCTGACCTGGGAGATCTTTCGCGACACGCTGGTCGAGCAGGCCGAGCAGGGCGTGGACTACTTCACCATCCACGCCGGCGTGCGCCTGGCCTACATCCACCTCACGGCCCAGCGCCGCACCGGCATCGTCTCGCGCGGCGGCTCCATCATGGCCAAGTGGTGCATGGCTCATCACCGCGAGAGCTTCCTCTACGAACATTTCGAGGACATCTGCGACATCATGAAGCAGTATGACGTGAGCTTCTCGCTGGGCGATGGCCTGCGTCCCGGCTGCGCGTCGGATGCCAACGACGATGCCCAGTTTGCCGAGCTGGCCACGCTGGGCGAGCTGACGCAGATCGCCTGGAAGCACGATGTGCAGACCATGATCGAAGGCCCTGGCCATGTGCCCATGCACATGATCCAGCAGAACATGACCGAGCAGCTCAAGCACTGCCACGAGGCGCCGTTCTACACCCTGGGCCCGCTGACCATAGACATCGCCCCCGGCTACGACCATATCGCTTCGGCCATCGGCGCGGCCATGATCGGCTGGTTCGGCACGGCCATGCTGTGCTATGTCACGCCCAAGGAGCATCTGGGTCTGCCCGACCGCGACGACGTCAAGCAGGGCATCATCGCCTACAAGATTGCGGCCCATGCGGCCGATGTCGCCAAGGGCCATCCGGGCGCGCGTTCGCGTGACGATGCGCTCTCCCAGGCGCGCTTCGACTTCCGTTGGCAGGACCAGTTCAATCTGGGACTGGATCCCGATACGGCCCAGGCCTACCACGACGAAACCCTGCCCAAGGACAGCGCCAAGGTGGCTCACTTCTGCTCCATGTGCGGACCCAAGTTCTGCTCCATGAAGATCACCCAGGAAGTGCGCGACTTTGCCAAGCAGCAAGGCGTGAGCGCCGAGAACAGCATTGCCGTGGGCATGCAGGCCAAGGCGGCGGAGTTCAATCAGGCGGGCGGCGATTTCTACATTCCCATCGTCAATGCCTCGACCGACACCACGGCACGTTGACCTGAACTGAAGCCGGGCTGCGGCACTTGTGCATCAAGCGCTTTTGCCCGTCGCCATGAAAAAGGCAGGCCGCAGGGCCTGCTTTTTTGCCGAGTGATGCCGCAGGGGCTGCGGCGTTCGGCTTGGAAAGGGGCGCTGGGGATGCCGCCCGTCAGGTCCATCTCGATAAGGCGCAAATATCGCGATGTAAGTTTGTTGCGGATTGACGCTTGGAGCTGTCGGAACTGCTGCCATGAAAAAACGGACAGCTGCCGCGGCTTGCTGTCCGTTGTGCCGATGCGGGGCGTATGCCTCGCGGGTTCACGTCACCGCCAGTACTGGCATTTGCTTTCCGCCTTGGTGGTCCAGATCTGCTCGGCAGGCAGCTTCTTGATGATCTTGTAATAGTCCCAGGTGCCCTTGGATTCGGCCGGCGACTTGACCTGCATCAGGTACATATCGTGCACATAGCGGCCGTCTTCGCGGATATAGCCCTGGCCGAAGAAGTCGTCGATCTTGGTGCTTTTCAAGGTGGCCATGACCTTGTCGGCATCGAGCGTGCCGGCTTTTTCCACGGCCTTGAGGTAGTTCATGGTGGCCGAGTAGTCGGCAGCCTGGATCTCGCTGGGGCGGCGCTGGGTCTTGGCCATGAAGGCGTCGGCAAACTTGCGCGAGCCGTCGTTCATGTCCCAGTACCAGGGGGCGGTGAACTGCATGCCTTCGGTGTTCTTAAGTCCCAGGCTGTGGATGTCGCTGAAGAAGACCAGCAGGCCGGCCAGCTTCATGTTCTTGGTGACGCCGAACTCCTTGGCCGCCTTGATGGAGTTGATGGTGTCTCCGCCGGCATTGGCCAGGCCCAGGATCTGCGCCTTGCTGTTCTGGGCCTGCAGCATGAAGCTAGAGAAGTCGCTGGCGTTGAGCGGCGTCTTGACCGAGCCCAGCACCTTGCCGCCACGCGCTTCGATGATCTTGCTGGTGTCGGCTTCCAGTGCATGGCCGAAGGCATAGTCGGCCGTCACGAAGAACCAGCTCTTGCCGCCCGTGTCCACCACGGCACCGCCCGTGCCCTTGGCCAGGGCCACGGTATCGAAGGCGTAGTGCACGGTATAGGGGCTGCATTGCTCGTTGGTCAGAGCCGAGCTGCCCGCGCCATTGTCGATGAAGACGCGCTTTTTCTCCTGGGCGACCTTGGCCATGGCCAGGGCCGTGGCGGAGTTGGTGCCGCCGAACACCAGGCTGATGCCTTGCGTGTCTATCCACTCGCGGGCCTTGCTGGCCGCGATATCTGCCTTGTTCTGGTGGTCGGCTGTCAGCAGCTCGATGGGCTTGCCCAGTACCTTGCCGCCAAAGTCGTCAATCGCCATCTGTATGGCAACGGCACCGTTTTTGCCTTCCACATCGGCATAGAGGCTGGACATGTCGGTGATGAAGCCGATCTTGACTTTTTCCTGTGCCATGGCGGGAGCCGCGAAGGCCGCCGTCAGGGCGAGAGCCAGCAGGGAAGCAGTGGGCGCAGACTGGGACAAGCGATGCATGGAGTCTCCTGAAAATTATGAGAAATGTGGAGAGAGCGTGCAGCGTCCGGTTGGCGGGTGGCCGCCGTCGCTGCATCGCAGCAAACATGCTAGGGGTGGCTATTGCGTCTGGCATCGGGGCAAGCACTTGCGGGAAATCCCAAGGGATACACCATCTTTGATAGCTGCTAGCGCTTTTTGTTCATAGGTTTCAGATGGATTTATTGCTGAAGTCCATGGATGAAAGGCGCAAATTGCTTTTATTCTGATAGCGGTTGCAGCGAGATACCCGCAGCAGCCATGCCACGTGAGCACCAAGAAAAAAGCAGCCCGTAGGCTGCTTTGGTAGATGTTTTGGCAGGGATTGCACCTGGTGCTGCAGGCTATGCCGTGCGAGGCGCGCGAATCGCGGTCTTGGGGCGAAAGGCCTTGCAGATCTCGTCATGGGTCTCGAGATAGGGGCCGCCGATCAGGTCGATGCAGTAGGGCACGGCAGCAAAGATGCCGTTGACCTTGGATTTGCCGTCGGCGTCCTTGAGGCCTTCCAGCGTCTCGGCAATCGCCTTGGGCTGTCCCGGCAGATTGATGATCAGGCTGCTGCCGCGTATCACCGCCACCTGGCGCGAGAGTATGGCCGTGGGCACAAAAGCCAGGCTGATCTGGCGCATCTGCTCGCCAAAGCCCGGCATTTCCTTGTGGGCCACGGCCAAAGTGGCCTCGGGCGTCACATCGCGCAGCGCGGGGCCGGTGCCGCCGGTGGTCAGCACCAGGCTGCAGCTTGCATCGACCAGCTCAATCAGCGCCGCGCTGATGCCGGCCTGCTCGTCGGGAATCAGGCGCGGCTCGAACTGGATGGGGTTCTTGAGCGCGCGGCTCAGCCATTCCTGCAGCGCGGGCAGGCCCTTGTCTTCATAGACGCCGCTGCTGGCGCGGTCGCTGATGGAGACGATGCCGATCTTCACGGCATCGTGAAGATATATGGGCGCATCACTCATCGCCGTCATCCTCGGCGCTCGCACCGGCCTTGCCGGCGCTGGCCAGTTGCTCGCGCACCAGCTGGAACAGGTCGCGGTAGGCACGGCCCTTGCTGACTTCCTTGGGCTCGGCATCGGGGCCGGCGGCAGCGGCCGCTGCGGCGGCTTGCTCCTTGGCTTTCTCGATGTCCTTGCGCGACTGACGGATCAGCGAGCGCAGCTGCTGCACATCGGTGCCGGGGAAATGCTCCAGCCAGATGGACAGGGCCGCTTCCTCGACGATCAGGCGGTCGCGCCATTGCTCGGCCACCTGCAGTGACATTTTTTCGCTGGCCGAGCCATTGCGCTGCTCGTCCAGCGCCTGCTTCACGGCCGCGACCTGTTCAGGCGTCAGCTTGCGCATGAGCTTGCCGACATATTGCATCTGGCGGCGCTTGCCTTCGAAGTTGGTGATGCGCTTGGCCTCGGCCAGCGCGTCGATCAGTTGGTCGGACAACTGCAGGCGCTTGAAGAGGTCGCTGCGCAGCGTCATCAGCTCCTTGCCCAGATCCTGCAGCGCATCACTTTCGCGCTTGAGGTCGGTCTTGGTGGAGTCGTAAGTGCCTTTGAGTTCGGCCTTCAGCTCAAGGTCCAGCTCGCTGCCTTCGGCAACGAACTTTCCGCGAACAAAATAGCCTTTGGTGGGTTTGCGTGACATGGTAAGGGGGCAATATCGGTGGCAGCGCAGAGGGCGCCGCAGTGGCGGCTATCATATCCGCCGCTATGAAAAAACCTCGCTCCAGCAATACAAGCACTTCCAGTGCACAGGCCCAATCCGCACCGCAAGCCGGTTTCAGCTTCAGCCAAGCCTTTTTCGAGGGGCTGGTGGACCAGGCTTTGCAGCATGCCAAAAAGCTGGGTGCGACGGACGCCGGCGCCGAGGCTTCCGAGGGCTGCGGCCTGTCGGTCAGCGTGCGCAAGGGCCAGCTGGAGACCGTGGAGCGCAACCGCGACAAGTCGCTGGGCGTGACCGTCTATATGGGTCAGCGCCGGGGCAATGCCAGCACCTCGGACTTCTCCGAAGCCGCCATCAAGCAGACCGTGCAGGCCGCCTATGACATCGCGCGCTTCACCGCAGAAGACCCGTTTGCCCGCCTGCCCGACAGCGCAGATATCGCGCTGCCCGGCACGCATCGCGATCTGGATCTGTTCCATCCCTGGGATATCACCAGCGAAGCCGCTGCGGAGATGGCGCTGCGCTGCGAGGAGGCCGCCTTCAAGACCCACCGTCGCGTGAGCAACAGCGAAGGTGCGGGCGTCTCGGCCCAGCAAAGCCATTTCTTCACGGCCCATACCAACGGTTTTCGCGGCGGCTACGCCAGCTCGCGCCACAGCATGTCGGTGGCGCCCATTGCCAAGCTGCCCGGCAAGAATGGCGAGATGCAGCGCGACTACTGGTACAGCTCCATGCGCAATGCTGCAGATCTGGCCTCGCCAGAAGCCGTGGGCCGCTACGCCGCAGAGCGCACGCTGAGCCGTCTGGGCAGCCGCAAGATCCCGACCACCGAATGCCCGGTGTTGTTCGAGTCTCCGCTGGCCGCCGGCCTGCTGGGCAGCTTTGTGCAGGCCGTCAGCGGCAGCGCCCTCTATCGCAAGAGCACGTTCTTGCTCGACTCCATGGGCAAGCCCATCTTCCCCAAGCACATCGATGTCGAGGAAGACCCCTTTGTCCTGGGCGGCAAGGGCAGCTCGCCCTTTGACGAAGAGGGCGTGCGCGTGCAGGCTCGCAAGGTGGTCGATGCCGGCCGCGTGGAAGGCTATTTCCTGTCCAGCTACTCGGCGCGCAAGCTGGGCATGAAGACCACGGGCAATGCCGGCGGCTCGCACAATCTGGTCATGACTTCGCGCCGCACCAAGGCGGGCGACGATCTGGATGCCATGCTCAAGAAGCTGGGCACGGGCCTGTTTGTGGTCGAGCTGATGGGCCAGGGCGTGAACTATGTGACCGGCGACTATTCGCGCGGCGCCAGCGGCTTCTGGGTGGAGAACGGCGAGATCGCTTTCCCCGTGGACGAAATCACGATCGCGGGCAACCTCAAGACCATGTTCAAGGGCATTGAGGCCATCGGAGCCGATGCCTACAACTACGGTGCCAAGACCGTGGGCTCCATGCTGATCAATCGCATGAAGGTGGCCGGCAGCTGATCGCTGTTGGTCGCTCCATGAAAAAAGCAGCCCGGCGGCTGCTTTTTCATTTCTGCATCAGCTCTCGGCTGCGGCCTGAACTATGCAGTGCGAGAGTTTCTCGAAATGCTTGTGGGCATCGGCACTGAGCTCGATCTGCTTGCGTCTGGCATCCTCGGTATCGGCCAGCAGGATCCAGCCTTTCTGGCGCATGGACTTCAGACGGGTGTGAATCGTGGCCGGAGACCCGAGTTCACGCTGGGCCATCAGATCCCGGACGCAAAGACGCTCCTGGCGCGTGCCGGCATTGGCGATTTGCTCCAGCAGGCGTTCCTCCAGTGGATCCAGTGCGGGCAGCACTGGCAGGTTGCGGATGGTCGCTGCCAGGTGCAAAAAGCGTAAATAGATATCGGCAGACAGGGACTTTGGCATGAGAAGGCAAAAACAGGCGACGCGCCGCTAACGAAGAGCGAATAAACGGCACTCATAATACTGTGCAGACAGTGAACAAGCTCGGCGGCAGCGCATGAAGAACATTTGGACGCAATTTTCGGTGGCGGTTATCACGGCTTTGCTGTTCCTGGCGATGCTGGCTCTTAATCAGTGGATTTTCTCCGAACTGGAATTTGTCAGGGGCGTCAACTGGATTTACCTGCCTGCAGGCGCTCGTCTGCTTTGTACCCTGCTTTTTGCGGAGGCGGGCGTGGCCGGGCTTTTCGTCGTGTCATGGCTGGTCTGCAACTTCTACTTTTTCCCGGATGACTGGCTGCGGGCATTTGCGGGCGGCATCATGGCCACGCTTGCCCCTTATGGCACCTATTGCGCAGCTCGTAAATGGATGGGGCTCGGGCGATCTCTCAGTGATCTCACGCCGCGTCGCCTGCTGTGGCTCAGTGTCATTTACGGACTGAGCAATGCCTTGCTGCACCAGGCCTGGTCCGTGGTCATAGGGGATGGTTTTCAGATGGACCAGCTTCTGGTGATGATTCTGGGCGACTTCAGCGGCACCTTGATCGTCCTGTATGTATTCAAGGCCTTGCTCATGCTGCCGATCAAAGTGGACCGGTATCTGCTCAAGTAAGACCGTTTGCAGTCCCGGTACTCGATTTGACCGCTTTCGCAGCCAGTCATGACTGATGGCAAGTCATACTAGGGGGCTTGATCTAGAAAATCCAATATCAGTTGTCAGTGTCATGAGTTCTGCATCCTCACCCACCTCCGGCATGAGCCGTCCGGACTGGCTCAGCGCCATCATCGTCATCGTGGTCTGGGGTCTTAATTTCGTGGTCATGAAGTGGGGGCTGGCCAAGCTCTCGCCCCTGCTGCTGTGCGCGCTGCGCTTTGCCGCGGCATCGCTGCCGTTTCTGCTGTTCGTGCGTCCGCCCAAAAATCTTTCCTGGGGTCTGCTGGCCGCCTACGGCCTGGTGCAAGGGGTCGGGCAGTTCGGCCTGCTGTTCACCGGCATGAAGCTGGGCATGCCTGCCGGCATGGCATCCGTGGTGCTTCAGACCCAGGCCTTTATCACCATGCTGCTGGCGGCTGCGTTTTTGCACGAGAAACCGCAGCGCTGGCAATGGCTGGGCCTGCTCATCGCTCTTGCCGGACTGCTGCTGATCGGTGCAGCCCATGGTGAGGGGACATCGGATATGACGCTGATCGGTTTTGTGCTGACCGTGGGCGCCGCTGCCATGTGGGCCGGCTCGAACCTGCTGACGCGGATGGCGGCCAAGCAAGGCTCGTATGAGCCGGTGTCCTTCATCGTCTGGACCAGCGTCTTCCCCATGCTGCCGCTGCTGTTGCTGTCCCTGTGGGTGGATGGCGCGGATTCGGTGGCTTCGCAGCTGCAGTCCATAAGCTGGAGCGAGCTTGGGGTGATCGCCTATCTGGCTTTTTTGTCCACCTTGCTGGGCTATGGTCTGTGGACGCGGTTGCTGCAGCGCTATGCAGCCAGCACCGTGGCCCCTTTGTCGCTGCTGGTGCCGGTGATCGGTCTGCTGTCGGCCATGCTGCTGCTGGGAGAAGCTCCCAATGGCCTGCAATGGCTGGGCACGCTGGGCGTTCTGCTGGGCATGGTGGTCAACCAATTTGGCGGCAAATGGCGACGCTGAGACACCGGCTGGCTGATAGCCGGGCACACCGCTGCTCTGCCGCAACGGCCTGTGACTGCCCGGCAGAGTACTTTGCCAGCGCAGCACGGGCTCGCAAGTCAATAGCTGTTGTCGATCAAAGTTTTTTTGAACACTTGGACTGAATCACGAATATTGAATCTCGTTTTCGTCATTATTATTGCCTGCATCCAGATAAAAGCATGACTTTTCCATTCCGGATTCGAGCCGGCCTGGGATGCGAATATGCAAAGGAATAATGATGCGAGAGGGAGATATTGGCGCGATGCCTCCTGAGCTGCAGCTGGCCCAGCTGCAGGCCTTGGACAGGGTCATGGCCATGGCTGAATTTGGCCTGGATGGGTCGTTGCACCGTGCCAATGACAACTATCTGCAGCTCATGGGCTTTACGCGTGAGCAGTCTCTGGGCCGCCCACATCGCAGCTTTTGCTCTGCGCGTCTGGCCGACAGTGCCAGGTATCGGGAAATCTGGACGCATCTGTGCGCTGGCAATGCCTACTCCGGAGTGGTGGAGCGACTACGCAGCGATGGCAGCAGTTGCTGGCTGGAGGCTACCTATTCACCGGTGATGGATGCCCAGGGCAGGGTGATTCATATTCTGAAGATCGCTACCGACGTCACGCAGCGGCGAGCCCGGGAGCAGGCGCAGCAGGAGCACTTGCGTCGCTTGTCCCTGGTGGCCGATGCCTCCGACACGGCAGTGGTCATCAGTGATGGAAGCTCACGCATCGTGCATGTCAACGGCGGCTTTACGCGCATGTTCGGCTGGCGCACCGAGGAGGTCGCGGGGCTCATGCCGATTGCCTTGCTGGCTCCTCAGGCGTCCGAGGCCTTTGTGGACCACTATCGCGCAGAATTGCGCGCCGGCCAGCCTGTGGGGCGTGAGGAAATCGTGGTCGGCAAGCATGGACAGCGCTACTGGGCCAAGGTCATCAGCAACCCCATCCTCGACGCGGACGGGCGCTGGCAATATACGGTTTCGATGCTGACCGATATCACGCGCTCCAAGATGCATGAGGCCTTGCAGCACCGCGTGCTGGAAGCCATGGCGCGCGAGCGGCCGCTGGTGGAGGTGCTGGAGATGGTGTGCCAGGAGGTCGAGAGGATTGCTCCGGAGGTGACGGCATCGATTCTCGAGGTGGATGCCCAGGGGCTGCTTCACCCGCTGGCCGGACCAAGCCTGCCGCATTCTTATTCAGCGCTGCTAGACGGGGTGGCCATAGGGCCGAATGTGGGCTCCTGCGGAACGGCGGCCTGGCGCAACGCGCCGGTGCTGGTGGACGATATTGCACATGATCCGTTGTGGACGGATTTCAAGCACCTGATCCTGCCGCTGGGGTTCAAAGCCTGCTGGTCCACTCCCATCTGCAACAGCGGCGGCAAGCCGATCGGTACTTTCGCGTTCTATTACCGGGAGCAGCTGACCGGGGATGCCTCGGCTTTTCACCAGCAACTGGTGGATGCCTGCATCCATCTATGCGCCCTGGCGCTGGAGCGTGAGCTGTCGCGCGCGCGCATTCGTCAGCTGGCTTTCTACGACGGACTGACCGGATTGCCCAATCGAAGCCTGCTGCAGGCCAAGGCCGATCAGGCGATTGCATCAGCTGCCGGCAATGACGAGCAGTTGGCGGTGCTGTTCATCGACCTGGACCGGTTCAAGCAGGTCAATGATTCTCTGGGTCATCCTGTGGGGGATGAATTGCTGCGCAATGTCGCGACGCGATTACAGCGCGTGCTGCGCAGCTCCGATATTGCCGGGCGTTTGTCGGGTGACGAGTTTGTTGCCGTGCTGCCGCAATGCGATGCGGAGCATGTGGCCAATACCATCGAACGCCTGCAGGAGCTGCTGGCAGAGCCCCTGAATATTGCCGACACCTCGCTGTCCATATCCGCCAGCGTGGGCATTGCAATGTTTCCCATGGACGGCCGGGATATGGAGACCCTGGTGCACCGCGCCGACATGGCCATGTACCAGGCCAAGAGCAAGGGGCGCGGCCGTTTCTGTTTCTTCAGCAGCGAAATGAACCGCTTGGCCCAGGAGCGCCTGGCATTGGAGACTGCACTGCGCAAGGCGCTCAAAAGCGGCGGCCTGCGCCTGCACTATCAGCCTCAGATCGAAATGGCCACCGGCCGTCTGTATGGCGTGGAGGCCCTGGCGCGCTGGACCCATGCCGAGCTGGGCGAGATTTCGCCTGCCCGCTTTATCCCGCTGGCAGAAGAGTGCGGGCTGATCGCCGATCTGGGAAGCTGGGCACTGGAAGAGGCCTGTCGCCAGCTGTCGCAGTGGAGGGCCAAGGGGATGGAAGTCCCCGCGGTGTCGGTCAATCTGTCGCCATCGAGCTTTCACAATCTGGATTTGCCACGAATGATCGCCGACACGCTGGACCGAAACGATCTGGTGCCGCAGGACCTGACCCTGGAGCTGACGGAAAGCATTTTGCTGGACACCAACCCCAGCACCATGAAGACCATCAACGAGGTGCATGCGCATGGAGTGCGCCTGTCCATGGATGATTTTGGCACCGGCTACTCCAGCCTCAGCTATCTGCGCCGGCTGCCGGTCAGCGAACTCAAGCTGGATCGCAGCTTCGTGGCCGATCTTGAGCATGACGAGGCGGCTCGGGCGTTGAGCAGTGCTATTTTGGGCATTGGCAAGAGTCTGCACCTGACAGTAGTGGCGGAAGGCGTGGAGACGCCAACGCAGAGCGTGATGCTGTGCGAACAGGGCTACCCGGTGGCGCAAGGCTTTCTGTTCGCCCGGCCGCTGACACCGAAGGAGTTTGAGCATTGGCTGGCTGCCAACCCGGCTTCCCCGGTGCCAACCGTGCCAGGCGCCGTCGCTGCATGAACTTGTCGTGCGGAGGTTCGGAACGGATCGCTCCGGCAGCGATGAAGTGATGTGCAGATGCGGCTGAGAGGCCACGCGCATTGTCATGCTGCCCGGGCTTTGGCGGCTGTTCGGCATCTTCGTCAGGATATGCGGGCATGGTTGCAACTTCAACGTTGTGCCTCAAGGCTTCAGTAGGCGGCTCCTGGCAGTGCCGGGGCCGCCACCGTGGCGCCGGCAAACTGGGTACGCAGCTTGCGCGCGGCATTCACGAACATCAACACATCCACACCCACGGCCACAAAGCTGCAGCCGAGTTGAAGGTAGCGCTGTGCCAGCGCGGGGTCCGAGGTCAGCGTACCTGCAGCCTTGCCGCTGGCAACAATGGTCTGCATCGCTGCCTCGATGGCGGCCTGCACCTCGGGGTGGCCGGGGTTGCCGCGGTGGCCCATGGATGCCGCGAGGTCGGCAGGACCTATGAAGACGCCATGCACGCCGTCCACGGCGCAGATGGCTTCGAGATTTTTCAGGGCCGTGGTGGTCTCGGCCTGCACCAGCAGACAGACCTCGTCGTCGGCCACATTCAGATAGTCGGCGCGGCTGCTCCACTGAGAGGCTCGTCCCACGGCACTGCCGACGCCGCGCACGCCCAGGGGAGGGTATTGCGTGGCGGCCACGATGGTCTGGGCCTGGTCTGCCGTGTCCACCATGGGCACGAGCAGCGTCTTGACGCCGATGTCCAGCATCTGCTTGATCAGGGCTGTGCTGCCTTCCACGACTCGCACCACCGGCTGAGCCGGGTGCGGGGCCACGGCCTGCAGGGCGGCCAGGGTGCTGCGCAGATCGTTGGGCGCATGCTCGCCGTCGATCAGCAGCCAGTCATAGCCTGTGGTGGCGGCAGCTTCGGCCAGGTAGGGGGCGGCCATGGACAGCCACAGCCCGATCTGGGGCTGGCGTGCGGCGATGGCGGTCTTGAAGGGATTCAGTGCGGGCATGGGGGTCTCGATTCAGTGAAAGGGCTGAGTGCAGGTGAATAGGCGCGGCGCCTGTAACTGGCGCGGCCCAAGCCAGAGACGCCAAGCAAGAGCCAGGGCTGGCCGCGCAGCTCTTCAGGGTGGTGTCCTGCATTCAATCCAACCCACCTTGGCAGACGTATTTGATGTGCAGGTAATCGTCGAGCCCGTGGGTCGAGCCTTCGCGGCCGTAGCCTGACTCCTTGACACCGCCAAAGGGGGCGGCCTCGGCGGCCAGTGCGCCTTCGTTGATCCCCACGATGCCCGATTCCAGGGCATCGGCGACGCGCCAGATGCGGCGTAGGTCCTGGCTGTAGAAATAGGCGGCCAGACCGAACGGCGTGTCGTTGGCTGCGGCGATGACCTCGGCCTCGTCGTCGAACAGGGTCAGCGGGGCCACGGGGCCGAAGGTCTCTTCGCAGGCGCAGGCCATGGCCGCAGTGGCACCCGAGAGCACGGTGGGGGCGTAGTAGGTGGGACCCAGCTCGGGCAGGCGACGGCCGCCCGTGAGCACCTTGGCGCCCTTGGCCACCGCGTCCTCCACATGGCGGGTGATTTTCTCGACCGAGCGGTCGTTGATCATGGGGCCGATCTGCGAGGCCGGGTCGCTGGCCGGGCCCACGTGCAGGGCCGCCACACGGGCGCTGAGTTGCTGGGCAAAGGTCTCGTGCACCGAGCGGTGCACAAAGACGCGGTTGGGGCAGACGCAGGTCTGGCCGCCGTTGCGGAACTTGGCGGCCATGAAGCCGTCCACGGCGGCTGCCACATCGGCGTCCTCGAAAACGATGAAAGGTGCATTGCCGCCCAGTTCGAGCGAGAGCTTTTTGAGGGTGTCGGCGCTGCGGCGCGCCAAGTGCTTGCCCACGGGCGTGGAGCCGGTGAAGGTGATCTTGCGCACGCGGCTGTCATCCAGCCATTGATCGACCACCTCGGGCGTGCGCTCGCGCGAGGCCGTGACGATATTGAGCACGCCGGCAGGCACGCCGGCTTCATGTGCCAGCAGCACCAGGGCCAGCGAGGTCAGCGGTGTGTCCTCGGCCGGCTTGCAGACCACGGTGCAGCCCGCAGCCAGGGCCGGCGCGATCTTGCGCGCAATCATGGCGGCCGGGAAATTCCAGGGCGTGATGGCGGCGACCACGCCCACGGGTTCGAGCAGGGCGAACATGCGCCGGCCCGGCACGGGCGCGGGAATGACTTCGCCATTCATGCGCGTGGCGGCCTCGCCGAACCATTCGATATAGCTGGCGGCATAGGCGACTTCGCCCTTGCCTTCGGCCAGGGGCTTGCCCTGCTCCAGCGAGATCAGCGTGCCCAGATCGTCCTGATGGGCCAGCACCAGATCGTTCCAGCGCTTGATGATGGCAGCGCGCTGCTTGGCCGGCAGCTTGCGCCAGGCAGGCAGGGCCGCCTGGGCTGCGTCCACTGCGGCGCGCGCATCGGCCGCACCGGAATCTGGCACGCTGGTGATGGTGTTGCTCGTGGCCGGATCGGTCACGGCAAAGCTGGCGCCGCTGGCAGCAGGCGTCCAGGCGCCGGCGATGAAGTTGGCGCTGCGCTGCAGTTCGGTGCGTTGCAGTCTGAGTGGCGTGGCGTTCATGGTGAAAATCGCAGAAAGTGAAGATCGGATAAGGGCGCAAAGCTCTGGAAGATGCGTTTTCTTCAGCTCACGATGCCCAGATGCCAGGGCACGAATTCGTGGTCGCCCAGTCCCAAGGCTTCGCTCTTGGTTGGTTCGCCGCTGGCATGGCGCAGGATCTGCTCGAAGATCTGCTGGCCCAGCTCGGGCACGCTCAGCTCTCCGTCGACGACCACGCCGCAGTTGATGTCCATGTCTTCCTGCAGGCGCTGGTACATGGGCGTGTTGCTGGCCAGCTTGATGGTGGGTGCAGGCTTGCTGCCGAACATGGAGCCGCGGCCCGTGGTGAAGCAGATCAGCTGGGCGCCGCTTGCGATCTGGCCCGTAGAGGCCACGGGGTCGTAGCCAGGCGAGTCCATGAAGACGAAGCCGTGCTCGGTGATGGGCTCGGCGTATTCATAGACGGCGCGCAGCGGCGTGGTGCCGCCCTTCATGGCGCTGCCCAGGGATTTTTCAAAGATGTTGGCCAGGCCGCCGGCCTGGTTGCCATGGCCGACCACGCCGTTAAACTGGGCGTTCTGGCCGGCTGCATAGCGTTCCCACCAGGCCAGGCGGTCCAGCAGCTTCTGGCCGACTTCGGGACTGATGGCGCGGCGCGTGAGCATGAACTCCACGCCGTGGATCTCGGGCGTCTCGGACAGAATGGCCGTGCCGCCGTGGCGCACCAGAATGTCCATGGCCGCGCCCAGGCCGGGGTTGGCCGTGATGCCCGAAAAACCGTCCGAGCCGCCGCATTCCAGGCCGATCTTGAGGTGGCTGGCAGCGACGGTGCTGCGCTGGGCCTGGTTGGCGATGGGCAGCATTTCTTCGATGGCGGCAATACCGGCCGCTATGGTGGCGCGCGTGCCGCCCACTTCCTGCATCACCAGGGTGCGCAGCAACTGGCCTTCCTTGAGGCCTTGCGAATCCACCAATGCATCGACCTGGTTGCGTTCGCAGCCCAGACCCACGATGAGCACGCCCGCCAGGTTGGGGTGGCGCGCATAGCCGGCCAGGGTGCGGCGCAGCACGTCGAAGTGCTCGCTGGGCGAGGACATGCCGCAGCCGCTGTTCTGGGCAAAGGCGGCCACGCCATCCACATTGGGAAAGGCTGCCAGCCGCTCGGGCGTGAAGTGGGCGGCGATGCGCTTGATCACGGTGGCCGAGCAGTTGACCGAGGACAGGATGCCGATGAAGTTGCGCGTGCCCACGCCGCCGCCCGCTCGCTCAAACCCCTGGAAAGTGGCGCGCTGTTCTTCGGGCACGTAGTCCACGGGCCGTACGTCGGCACCGAACGACGGGTCGCGGTAGTAGTCCACCAGCTTGAGGTTGTGGCTGTGCACATAGTCGCCAGGCTCCAGGTCGCGTGTGGCGACGCCGATCACCGTGTCGTACTTCTTGACCTGCTCGCCCTCGGCGATGCGGCGTGCCGCGATCTTGTGGCCGGCCGGCACCTGGGCGCGCGTGCGCACTCCCAGCTCGGGAATGTCCTGGCCCAGGGCCAGGGCGGTCTTGGCCACCAGCACATTGTCGTTGGGGTGCAGGTGCAGCAGGGAAGAAGAGGAGGAGAGCATCTTGGAGTCCGGGGATGGCGGGCCTGAGGCGGTGAGGATGCGGCGGGGACGCGGCGCGTCAGCGCATCAGCTCGCGCAGTTTGAGTTTGTCGATGAGCACGGTTTCCTTCTGGTAGATCGTGTTCACATACTTGGCGTAGTCGGGGCCGTCCAGGTAGAGCAAGGGGGCGTCCAGCCTGTCGGCCACGGACTTGAACTCTGGGCTGGCCACGGCCTGGCGGAAGGCATCGCGCAGCTTGGCTTCGACTGCGGGCGGCAGGCCCTTGGGCGCGCCGATGCCGTTGGGCGCATCGATGACCACGTTGTAGCCCAGGTCCTTGAGCGTGGGCACGTCCTTGAAGCGCGGCGTGCGTTGCTCGCCCCAGGTGGCCAGCAGGCGCAGCTTGCCGGCTTCCACATGCGGAGCCCAGGAGCTGGAGTCGGCCAGCGCGTCCACATGGCCGCCCAGCACGCCCTGCAGCGCCTCGGCGCCGCCCTTGTAGGGAACATGGCTGAGCTGTATGCCGGCTGCAGCCGCAAACTCCTCCATGCCCACATGGGTGGCGCCGCCCACGCCGGCGTGGGCGTAGGTGATGCTGCCGGGCTTGGCCTTGGCAGCGGCGACGAAGTCCTGCAGGGTCTTGAAGCGCGAGTTGGCCGGTACGGCGATGCCGAAGGTCTGGCCCGAGGTACGCGCGATATAGGTGTAGTCCTTGCGCGGATCGGCCTGCAGCGTGCCAAGCTGGGAGAAGCGCGTGACCGAGATCGGGATCTGGCCGATGGTGTAGCCGTCGGGTTTGGCCGAGGCCAGGGCCTTGGAGCCGATCATGCCGGAGGCTCCGGCGCGGTTTTCCACCGCAATCGCCTGGCCCAGGATGCGGCTGGCCACGGTGCACAGCGCGCGCATGGACTGGTCGGCCGTGCCGCCGGCAGGCCAGGGGCAGATGAAGGTGATGGGGCGCTCGGGCCAGGTCTGGGCCAGCAGGCGGGTGGAACTGCTGAGCGTGGCTGCGCCGAGGGCGCCGAGCACAAAACTGCGTCGGCTGCTGCGTGGGGGGATCATCGCTTGTCTCCTGTCGTTATTTGAACTGCCAGCCCCGATTGTTCAAAACTGCTCCATGACAATCCAATGAAAAGATAGACTCTCTTCATAACTGTTAGGTAATGAAGCCCCATGAGCAAGATCGATCGTGTGCTGCGCTCCAACCTCAAGCTGCGCCATTTGCAGCTGTTGGTGGCGCTGGATCAGTTCCGTCACCTGGGCCGTGCGGCCGAGTTTCTGGCAGTGACCCAGCCCGCCGTCTCCAAGACCCTGGCCGAGGTCGAGCGCATGCTGGGCATGGCGCTGTTCGAGCGCTCCACGCGCGGTACCGAACCCACGGCAGCTGGTGTCAGCATGGTGCGGTTTGCGCGCTCGGTGCTGGCCGGTTTCGAACGCACGCGCGACGAGATGGCTGCCGAGGCCAGCGGTGCCCGCGGGCGCACCAGTGTGGGCGCCATGGTGGTGGCCACGCCCGTGCTGCTGGCGCGCGCTGTGGAGCGGTTAAAAGCGCGTTCGGACCAGACCACGGTGATGGTGGAGGAGGGGGATCTGACGCGCTTGCTGCCCAAGCTGCGCCTGGGTGAGCTGGATCTGTTCGTGGGACGGCTGGAGCCCGGCTATGCCGCGCCCGACCTGGAGACCGAGGCGCTGTACGACGATCCCATGGTGGCCGTTGTGCGGCCCGGTCATGCGCTGCTGGCGCCGGGCGCGGCCAGCTGGCAGGCCCTGGCGGACCAGCCCTGCGTGTTGCCACCGCCCTGGGCCTCGCTGCGTGTGAAGCTGGAGCAGCAGTTCTATGCCCACGGCTTGCATCCGCCGGCCGACATCGTGGAAACCGCGTCCTTTCTCTCGCAGCTGACCTTTGTGCACCAGCGCGGTGCCGTGGCCTTCATGGCGCGTGGCGTGGCCCGCTGCCATGCCGCCCTGGGTACATTGGCCATGCTGGATCTGGTCGTGCCCATAGATCTGCCGCCCGTGGGACTGATCACCTTGCGCGGCCAGCCGCTGACGCCGACCACGGGCTTGCTGGTCGAATGCCTGCGCGAAGTTGCGGGGGAGCTGGGCTGAGCCTGGAATGAGCCTGATATAGGGCGGGCTGGCCCTCTGGAGCCGCTCTGCTCTGGCGTGCTACCGTGGAGCAATCCTTGTCCCATGTCTTGAGCCCTGTGCCCTGTACCTTGTGCCGGACATGGTTCCAGGTCCAACCATGGAGACCCATCTATGACTGCCTTGCCGCCCATGCCTGCACCTCCGGCCGAGCCTGTCAGCGGCCCCGAGGCTTCGGCTCTGATCGATGCCAGAATTGCCAGCCTGGACGACTGGCGCGGCGCCATGCTGGCCCGCGTGCGCGCGCTGATCCATGAGGCCTTGCCCGCCGTGGTGGAAGAACTCAAATGGCGCGGAACGCCCGTATGGTCGCAGGACGGCATCCTGTGCACGGGCGAGACCTACAAGGCCGTGGTCAAGCTGACCTTCGCGCATGGCGCGGCCCTGGCTGATCCGGCCGGCCTGTTCAATGCCAGTCTTGAAGGCGCCACGCGCCGGGCCATAGACCTGCATCTGGGCGATGCGCTTGACGCCGCAGCGTTCCAGGCACTGGTGCAGGCCGCTGCGCAGCGCAATGCCCAGGCCCGGTCGGCCAGAAAACCGGCTTCGCAAGCCAAAGCCAAACCGCGGCCTGCAGCCTAGCTCGCCGCAGCCGATGGCCCTGGGCGTGCAGGCGTGCAAAAGCACCCGGTGCAGGCTCAGCCTGTGCGGGGTGCGTCTTGAATCGGGCCGACTGCAGCCAGCCCGGAGTCATCAGGCCTTGGCGATAGCCGCGGCGATGGCCTCACCCACCTCGGTGGTGTTGGCCTTGCCGCCCAGATCGGGCGTCAGCGGACCGGCCTTGATCGTGTGCTCGATGGCGGCCACGATGGTGTCGTGGGCCTGGCGCCAGGCACCTTCGCTGCGGCCCAGGAAGTCCAGCATCAGCGCGCCCGACCAGACCATGGCGATGGGGTTGGCGATGTTCTTGCCGTAGATGTCGGGTGCCGAGCCGTGCACGGGCTCGAACAGCGAGGGGAAGTTGCGGTCTGGGTTGAGGTTGGCCGATGGTGCCAGGCCGATGGTGCCCGTGGTGGCAGGGCCCAGGTCGGACAGGATGTCGCCAAACAGATTGGTGGCGGCCACCACGTCGAAGCGGCCGGGCTGAAGCACGAAGCGGGCGGTCAGGATGTCGATGTGCTGTTTGTCCAGCGTGACTTCGGGGTAGTCCTTGGCCACATCGTCGGCGCGCTTGTCCCACCAGGGCATGCTGATGGCGATGCCGTTGCTCTTGGTGGCCAGCGTCACGTGCTTCTTGGCGCGGCTCTGGGCCAGAGCGAAGGCGTACTTGAGCAGGCGATCGGCGCCCTTGCGCGAGTAGACCGATTCCTGGATGCAGATCTCGCGGTCCGTGCCTTCGAACATCACGCCGCCCAGCGAGGTGTATTCGCCTTCGGTGTTTTCGCGCACCACGTAGTAGTCGATGTCGCCGGGCTTGCGGCCGGCCAGGGGGCAGGGCACGCCTTCGAACAGGCGCACCGGACGCAGGTTGATGTACTGGTCGAATTCGCGGCGGAACTTGAGCAGCGAGCCCCACAGCGAGACATGGTCTGGCACGGTGGCGGGCCAGCCCACGGCGCCGAAGAAGATGGCGTCCATGCCCGAGAGCTGGGCCTTCCAGTCGTCGGGCATCATCTGGCCGTGTTCGGCGTAGTAGTCGCAGTGGGCCCAGTCGAAATGGTGGAACTCCAGCGGCAGGTCGAAGCGCTTGGCTGCGGCTTCCAGCGCGCGCAGGCCTTCGGGCATGACTTCCTTGCCGATGCCGTCGCCGGCGATGACTGCAATCTTTTTGGGAGTGGACATGGTGCTCTCTCGTGAATGTGTTGGGTGGCGAGGCAGCGGCTCAGCCTGTGCCTGGCGGTATTCTGCACCTTGCATAACTGAATACAATTGACTGATCGTGGCCTGATTGTTTACAGATCGTGCAGAAAATGCCCTCGCCCGAAGACCTGCGTGTCTTCACCACCGTGGTGCGCAAAGCCAGCTTTGCCGAGGCTGCGGCCGCGCACAATGCTTCGCCGGCCTTTGTCAGCAAGCGCATCCGCCTGCTGGAGCAGGAGTTGGGCGTAAAGCTGCTGCATCGCACCACACGGCGGGTCGCTGTCACGGAGCAGGGCGAGCGCGTCTACCACTGGGCGCAACGCATTCTGGACGAGGTCGAGCATCTGCTGCAGGAGGTGGACGTGACGCGGCGCCAGCCGCGCGGCCTGCTGCGGGTGTCCACCAGCTTCGGCTTTGGCCGCAATGTGGTGGCGCCCGCGCTGTCGCAGCTGATTGCGCAATATCCGGCGTTGCAGCTGCGCCTGGAAGTGTTTGACCGCATCGTCGATGTCGCGGCCGAGGGCTTCGATCTCGATGTGCGCGTGGGCGACGAGATCGCCCCGCACCTGATTGCCCGGCATCTGGCCGACAACCACCGCGTGCTGTGCGCGGCCCCGGCCTATATTCAGCGGCGCGGCAGTCCGCGCACGCTCGACGAGCTGGCTGCGCATGACTGCCTGGTCATCAAGGAGCGTGACCATCCCTTCGGTTTCTGGAAACTGCGCTCGGGCAGTCAGGAGCGCAGCGTGAAAGTGACCGGGCCGCTGTCCACCAATCATGGCGAGATGGCCGTGCAATGGGCGCGCGACGGTCATGGCATCGTGCTGCGCTCGCTCTGGGATGTGGCGGCCGATCTGCAGGCCGGCAGCCTGCTGCAGTTGCTGCCCGAGTGGCAGCAGCAGGCGAATATCTGGGCCGTCTATCCGACCCGGCTGGAGCGCTCGGCCAAGGTGCGCGTCTGCGTCGAGTTCCTGCAGGAGTTCTTTAGCAAACAGGCTCCCACGGGACTTCGGAATGCTATTAAAAAAGAAGCTGCTATCGAATGATATACATGAATTTCAGAGTCTTTTGAATCTGAAAGATATGTACGGCAAGCGCAAGCAGCTTCTGTTTTTGAGCCTGATGCCGCGTGGCGGCTCAGGCCGGTGGCCAATTACTTTGTCAGCGCGGCCTTCACGGCAGCGGACACCAGGCCCATATCGGCCTTGCCGGCCAGCTGGGTCTTGACGGCGCCCATCACCTTGCCCATGTCGCCGGGGCCGGAGGCGCCCAGCTCGGTCACGATGGCTTGCACGGCCGAGGTGATCTCGGCTTCGCCCATGCGTTCGGGCAGATAGACCTTGAGCACTTCCATTTCGGCCTTTTCCACATCGGCCAGATCGGCGCGGTTGGCGGCTTCGAAGGCGGCGATGGAGTCCTTGCGCTGCTTGATCAGCTTGTCGACGATGGCGATGACGGCGGCGTCGTCGAGCTCGATGCGCTCGTCCACTTCCTTTTGCTTCATCGCGGCCTGCAGCAGGCGGATGGTGCCCAGGCGTGCGCTGTCCTTGGCACGCATGGCGGTCTTCATGTCTTCGGTAATCTGGGCTTTCAGGCTCATGGCTTTCTCCTTGGGGTGGGCGAATGGTGGTGCGCCGTGTGAACGGCGTTGACTATCCATGCGCTGGGAGGTCACTGCGCGGCCGGGCAGGCTTGGCAGTGGCCAGAAAACAAAAAACCCGCGCCTGGCGTCCCGAGCGCGGGTTTGCGGCTGTTTTAAGGCCGACTGGTCCTAATCAACGATTAGTACAGCTTCTTAGGCAGTTGCATGCTGCGAACGCGCTTGTAGTGACGCTTCACGGCAGCAGCCTTCTTGCGCTTGCGCTCGGCTGTGGGCTTTTCGTAGAACTCGCGAGCACGCAGATCGGTCAGCAGACCCAGCTTTTCGATGGTGCGCTTGAAGCGGCGCAGGGCAACTTCATAGGGCTCGTTTTCTTTGACGCGGATGGTAGTCATTTAATTTCCAGATATATCTGTGCTGACAGAGGGTTCTCGGGAAGATCGGGCCTGAGAGCCATGAACAGCGGTTTCCCCGCCACTTTTTAACTAGTATGGCCGACGGGGTAATGCCAGCAAAGTCGAGCATTATAGACCAAGACTTGGGCTGCGTCTTCAATGGGGCGTGAAGCAATCCGGCGTCGGTCGCGCGCGCATGATTTTTGCGGCAGCAGGCAGGGCGTTGTCGCAGACCAGATCCAGGCGCCGCCATTGTGCCTTTTGGACTATCGGCGCGTTCAAGTCGCGTGTGTTGTGGAGCGAGGCCGGATGCGCAATGCAAGAGCACGGTGCTGCCCAGGCGCCAGGACAGCCGAGCTCGGCTCTGGGGTTTCTTGGGAGTATTGTGTGCACGAAAATTGCATACAGTTTGGAGGCTTTATTTCATGACCGAGGTCAAGGAATAAGTGGGTTTCGTGCTTGTGCGCGTCGCTGTTTTTCTGTGTTCAAGGAGCTTCCATCTTGTCCAGCGCTTCTCATTCCTCATTTATTTCGCGTCGCCAATGGATGGCTTCGGCCGTAGCCGTGCCGGGCTTGCTGGCATTGACGGCCTGTGCCGGCAGGGCCGG
This sequence comes from Comamonas sp. A23, assembly GCF_004522605.1. Lineage (NCBI taxonomy): Bacteria > Pseudomonadati > Pseudomonadota > Betaproteobacteria > Burkholderiales > Comamonadaceae > Comamonas > Comamonas sp. A23. The sequence goes on along the minus strand of NZ_RSDT01000007.1, from coordinate 23,577 downwards.
AGTTTCCGGGCCTGCCGCATCCGGCGGTTCCCTGGTGGTGGGTGGTCTGTTTGCGGGCTCGCGCAGCGACAAGGGCTTTATGGAGGCTGGCTGGCGCGGCCTGGAAAAAGCGCGCCAGGAGTTGGGCGTGCAGACCCGCTTTCTCGACGGCATGGCGCCCAGGAAGGAGTTGCTGGTGCCGGCTCTTGCACAGCTTGCGGAGCAGGGTGCGCAGCTGGTGATTGCCCATGGCGGGCAGAACAATCAGGCCGCAGCCGAAGTTGCGGCGCGCTTTCCCAGGACCCAGTTCGTCGTGACCCAGGGCGCGGTACAAGGAAGCAATCTTTGCAGCTATGACGTGCTGCAGGAGGAGTCGGCCTATCTGGCCGGCGTGCTGGCGGCGCTGACCACCAAAACCGGGGTGGTCGGCCATATGTCGGGCATTCGCGTGCCCCCGGGGCTCAAGGGGCGTGCTGCCTATGCGGCCGGTGTGCGCGATACCGACCCCAGGGTCAAGCTGCTGACGAACTTCTCGGGCGATCAGGACGACAACGCCTTGTCGCACCGCATTGCCAAGGCCCAGATGGCTGCCGGTGCCGATGTGATCTTCACCATGCTCAACTCCGGCCGCGATGGCGTGACCCAGGCCTGCCGCGAGGCGGGCACGCGCCAGATCGGCAATGTGATCGACTGGACCACGGTGGACCCGCAGGTGTTCGTCGCTTCCGCCTGGGCCGATGTGGGCATTGGCGCGTTCTTGGCCGTCAAGGATATGCAGGAGCGCGGTGCGCCCGGCCCGGGCATTCGCAAGATCGGTTTGAGCGACCCGGCTGCCGTACGCCTGACCATGGGTCAGGGCGTGGCCGGCGCTGTGCGCGAGCGCGTGGCCAAGGCGTCGGCTGCCATCGCCTCGGGGCAGCTCAAGGTTCCTGAACACTATGAAGGCAAGGAGTTTTCTGCCTGACCGGATGGTGCGCCGAAGGTGCAGGCAGCAAAAAAGGATGGCTCAGCCATCCTTTTTTTCATGGCGGCAGGCGCTTTGGTTCCAGTCGCTCAAACCATGACTGACTGCTTTTCCGTCATGGCCTGGGCGCAGGCGGCGGCACTGGCCCAGGCCCACTGGAAGTTGTAGCCGCCCAGCCAGCCGGTGATGTCCACCACCTCGCCGATAAAGTACAGGCCCGGCCGGGTCTTGCATTCCATGGTTTGCTGGGACAGCACCTTGGTGTCCACGCCGCCCAGCGTGACCTCGGCTTTTTTATAGCCCTCGGTGCCCGTGGGAGTGATCTCCCAGCGCGACAGCTGCTCGGCCAGTCTGGCCAGGGCCTTGTCACCGGCCTCGTTGATGGGGCGCTGCAACTCGGGCATGCGGCCGACCCAGGCATCGGCCAGGCGCGCGGGCAGATGGGCGGCCAGTTCGTTGGCCACCAGCTTGCGCGAGTGGAGCTTGGCCTGGGCCAGCACCTCGGCCAGATCCACACCAGGCAGCAGATTGATCTGCAGCGGGGTGCCGGGCTTCCAGTAGCTGGAGATCTGCAACACGGCGGGACCCGAGAGGCCGCGGTGGGTGAACAGCAAATCCTCGTGGAAGCTCATGCGCTCCTTTTTGCTGCCGGTGCTGATTTCCACGGGCAGGGCCAGACCGGCCAGGCCCGCGTAGGGTTGCCAGCCTTCGCCGTCGAAGGTCATGGGCACCAGGCCGGGCGTGCGCTCGATCAGCGGCAGATCGAACTGCTGGGCCAGACGGTAGCCGAAGTCGGTGGCGCCTATCTTGGGAATGCTCAGGCCGCCGGTGGCAATGACCAGATTGGCGGCCTGTACCAGGCCACGATCGGTTTCAATCTGATAGCTGAAATCGCTTTCTGTGTCTTGGTTTGACGGCGAAAGCACTACTTTCTTGACCTGGCAAGGCTGCCAGCGCTGCACGCCGCCCGCGCTGCACTCGGCCAGCAGCATGGCGATGATGTCCTCGGCCGAATGGTCGGCAAACAACTGGCCCTTGTGCTTTTCGTGGTGGGCAATGCCGTGTCTGTCCATCAACGTGATGAAGTCGGCGGGTGTGAAGCGCGAGAGGGCCGAGCGGCAAAACTGAGGGTTCTGCCCCACAAAATGCTTGTGCGGCGCACGCACGTCCAGATCGCGGTTGGTGAAGTTGCAGCGCCCGCCGCCCGAGATGCGGATCTTCTCGGCCACCTTGGGCGCATGATCGATCAGCAGCACTTTCAGGCCCTGCTGGCCGGCCTGGGCCGCGCAGAACAGGCCGGCGGCACCGGCGCCGATGATGATGGCGTCAAAAATCTGGAAGGGGACCTGTGAAGAGGAGGACACGGCGGGCAGGGCGATGGAGCACGAACAAGGCCGCGATTGTCCCAGATGCCTCAGATTTTGGGATCGTCCACCACAAAGCCCCAGAAATCGTCGTCGCAGTGAATGCAGCGGACCGTAAAGTGATTCAGGTCACGGGCGTGAAGCCAGATCAGGCCCAGCTTGGAGTCGCACAGTGCGTCGGCCTGATCGGCGAGGCTGAGTGTCGCAATATGATCCAGCTCCATATTGCCGAAGAACTCCTGCAGATCGCTGGCTCCCAGAAAAAGGTCGTGGTCCAGACTGCCGATCTTTCCTTTGTGCCGACCATGCAGAACTTCCACAAATGGGTTGCCACCCTGGTCGTGGCCAATGACTACGAACCAGCGGGCCAGCAGAAATTCGGACTGCACGGTTTTCAGGTCTTCCTGATGCTGTTGCGCGCCAAAGCTGAAGAGGCCGGCAAAGTTGGCGTGGCTTTCGCTGGCAATCTCGGTGCTGTCATGAAGATAGCTGGCGTGGTCTGACGCTTGCTCCAGCGCATACATGGAAAAGCCGTTCTGCGTGATCAGAAACTGCGCATAAGCATCTGAGAAGCCAATGCGCGCCTGCAGCGCTGCAACTTCCTGTGCGCTGGCTGCGGGCTGGCCGAAGGGGTTGGGAAACAGAACTTGCAAGGCGCACTCCTGAAACTGGCATCATGGTGCAAGTGGATACTTGTTTATACCTGCAGCCCGTTGTCCCATTGGGGTATGCGCAAGGGCTCAGCGTGCGTCCTGGATCACTTCTAGAATCGCGCCCCATGAATACACCATCCCACCAGCTGAGCATGACCGTGCTCATGTCGCCTGACATGGCCAACTTCTCCGGCAATGTGCACGGGGGCGCCATCTTGAAATTGCTGGACCAGGTTGCCTATGCCTGCGCCAGCCGCTATGCGGGCCGCTATGTCGTTACGCTGAGCGTGGATCAGGTGATGTTTCTGCAGCCTATCCACGTAGGTGAGCTGGTGACTTTTCTGGCCAGCGTGAACCACACCGGCAAGTCCTCCATGGAAATCGGCATCAAGGTGATTGCCGAGGAGATTCGCAGCCAGGTGGTGCGCCACGTGAACAGCTGCTTCTTCACCATGGTGGCCGTGGACGATGACAAAAAGCCTGCCCCCGTGCCCCCGCTGCAGCTCGAAACCGACGAGGAAAAGCGCCGCTGGGACGCCGCCATCATCCGCAAGGAACTGCGCAAGGAGCTGGCCGAGCGCTTTGCCGAGACTCGTACTCCCTGAGTCGCATCGCCGCTTCTGCGTGGACGTAGTCTCGCAGCGAGGCGGCGCTTGCCGCTCGCCCGGCTTGCAGGACAGCCCGGGGATGGTCCTGGATCAGGCTGCCGCTGATTGCGGCAAGGCTTGGGACTGGTTCTGCCAGGCGGCAATGCCCTGGACCACATCGCCGACGACGATGATGCTGGGGCTGCCCAGCTGGTGGTCGGCAATGCTTTGCGGCAAATCCTTGAGAAAGGTCAGTGCATGGCGCTGCTGCGGCAGGCTGGCATGCTGGATCACGGCCACGGGCGTGCTGCCGGGCAGGCCGCTGAGCAGCTCGCTGCTGATGCGCTCGACGCTGCTCACTCCCATATAGATCACCAGCGTCAGCTTGGCCGCATGGGCCGTGGCGGCGATCTGGCGCCAGTCGGGGCCGCTGTCGCCGGGCTTGGCATGGCCGGTCATGAAAAGCACGCCGTGCGCGCGGTCGCGGTGGGTCAGCGGGGCGCCCAGGTTGGTCAGGCCCGCGAGACCGGAGGTGATGCCGTTGATGACATCCACCTCGATACCGGCCTGACGCAGATGTTCGACCTCTTCGCCGCCACGGCCAAAGATGAAGGGGTCCCCGCCCTTGAGGCGCACCACGCGTTCGCCGTCCTGCACGGCGGCAATCATGAGCTTTTCGATAAAGGCCTGGGGGGTGCTCTTGCAGCCGCCGCGCTTGCCCACATAGACCACGCGGGCACTGGGCGAGGCGTGGCTCATCACATCATCGCTGACCAGATCGTCGACAAACAGCACGCTGGCTGCGGCAATGGCCTTGGCGGCCTTGATGGTCAGCAGCTCGGGATCGCCGGGGCCGGCACCCACCAGGGTGCACGAGCCGCGCTGATTGGGGTTGTGGGAAATGGCAGTCATTGTGGGGTCTCAGTCGGGGCTGCGGCAGTCGGGGCTGCGGTTATAGGCTTGCAGTGCGGCGCGGCTGGCGGCAGCGTCGGCATCGGTGACCTGCATGGCCTGGTGCAGGGCTTGTATCTGTTCCAATTGTTGCGCGATCGGCGCCGGCACAGGCAACTGGCCGTTCAGAATGTCCAGCGTCAGCCGGGCTGTCTGCTCGGCATTCAGATCTTGTTCCGGGGCACTGCTCTCGGTGCCGGATGCGAGCTGGCTGCTGTGCAGGGAAGAGCGCTCAAAGCAGATTTCTCCGGCAATCACACCCGTGCTCACGGGTTCGCGGTGAGGGGCGGCCACGGCCTCGCCTTCCGTGCCGCGCACCAGCAGCGCACTGGTCGCACGCAGGGCCAGGGTCTGGAGCATGGGCTGGGCATAGGCCGGGTGGGTATAGCTGGCCAGCACCAGCCCGGACTGCGCGGTGCTGCTGCCATGGATAGGGTCCAGCAGTTTGACGATGCTGTGCGAGGGGTTGCGCAGGCCCATCTGGCGGCGAATCTGCAGCAGCCGATCCAGCGGCGCCAGCAGGTGACGGGTCTGCATCCAGACCTTGTCACCAGGCTCCAGAGCGATGGGACGCTCTATGACCGTCCAGCCCAGTTGCCGCCATACCTCGGCCGTGCCCAGGCGCTTGTCCTCGGTATGGCTGCCGTGTACCAGCACCGGCAGTCCTTTCTGCGCCAGCAGACCTGCCAGCAGCGGCGTGAGATTGGCCAGCTTGCGCGAGCCGTTGTAGCTGGGGATGACGACCACGGGCAGGGCTTTGTGAGCCTGCGGCCACACGGGCAGACGTTGCTGGGTGGCGTCGAGAAAGCCTGCCAGCTCTTCAGCGCTTTCGCCCTTGAAGCGCATGGCAATGCAAAAGCCGCCCAGCTCCAGGTCGCTGACCTTGCCATCCAGCACCTGCCCCATCAGATCGCAGGCCTGGGCCCGCGAAAGAGAGCGCGCGCCCTTGGTGCCGCGACCGATTTCCTTGATGTAGTGGCTGATGCTCATGATTAACGCAATTGTCGCTATAAAAACCATGAGTTGTCAGACGATTTGGTTATATAAATCAAACCGGCTGTGCTCGAGACTCCGTCGCTCCCTGTTGCGCCAGCTGTGCAGCCAGGGCCTGCAGCTGCGATTGCGCGAGCTGGGCGACAAGGTCCAGCATGGGGTTGCTCTTGAGCGCATCGGCAGACGCCAGGACGGCGAGCCGGCTGACCTGGCGCGAAGCCCGAAGCGGCCTGAACACGATCTGCTCGCGGTGAAACATCGCGAAGGATGCCGGCACGATGGCCACGCCGAGACCGCAGGCCACGAGCGCCAGCACATTCACCAGCTGACCGGCTTCGTGGCGTATCAGCGGAGTGAAGCCGGCCTCGGCGCACAGCGCGACCGTGCGGTCGAAGTAGTCGGTGTCCTGATAGCGGGTGAAGCCCACAAAGGGCTGATGCACGGCAGCTTGAAGATCCAGCATTCCACTGCCTCCGGCCAGAGGGTGGGAGGACGGAACAGCCAGGCAATAGGGGTCGTCAATGCTGGCCAGCTCAAGCTCGTCGGCCTCCCTGTGCCCGGGGCGGGCAAAGCCGAGTTCCAGCTCGCCCTGGCGCAAGGCCCGCTGTTGCTGAGAGGAAATCATTTCACGGGCTTCGATCTGCACCTCCCAGCCGCCCTGTGCCAAAGCCTGCAGCAGGCCGGGCAGCAGGGACTGCATGGCCGAGGGCACCAGCCCCAGACGCAGCACGGTCTGGCTGCTGCGCTCGCGTTCACGCGCGCGCAAGGGGGCTTGCTCGGCACGCGCCAATATGACGCGCGCATCTTCCAGCAGTGACTCGCCCGCAGCGGTGAGCTGCATGCCGCGCGGCAGGCGGGTGAAGAGCTGCGTGCCGACCTCATCCTCGAGTTGCTTGAGTTGCTGTGACAGCGGCGGCTGGGCGATGAATAGCTTGCGGGCGGCCCTGCTGACGTTGCCCTGCTCGGCAACCGCCACGAAATAGCGCAGATGTCTCAGTTCCATGCCTGAATGAATCCATATTTCAAAAGTATGAGTTTCATATTAAATCAGTGTTGGACATATGAATGAAGGGCGGCAACACTGCCGATCCTGTTCGTTCTGAGATGCATGTCCACGCATGCATTGCCTCTCTCATGCAAGCCTTGCAAAAAACCGAGTCCGCCAAGGGACTGAAGCTCAACGAGGTCGACATGCCGTCGCCTGCCGCAGGTGAAGTGCTGCTGCGGGTTCATTCCACCGGTGTCTGTGGCACGGATCTGCATATCGATGCCTGGACGGCGAGCTATCACTTTTTGCAGGCCGCGCTGCCGGTGACCGTGGGTCACGAGTTCAGCGGCGAGATCGTGGCCAGAGGCGAGGGGGCCGAGCATCTGCCCCTGGGCCAGTTGGTGGCCGTGCGGCCTTCGGTCACCTGCGGCAGATGCCCCAGTTGCAGTGCCGGCGACTTCGATGCCTGCTCCACGCGTCGCGGCATCGGTGTCATGCGCCATGGCGGCTTTGCCGAGTATGTGGCCGTGCCCCTGCGCAATTGCGTGCCGATTCCACACGGCGTGGACCCCGAGGTTGCTGCATTGGCCGAGCCGCTGTCGGTGAGCTTCGAAGCCGTGCGCACGGGCAATGTCCAGCCCGGCGATCGCGTACTGATCCTGGGGCCCGGCAATATCGGCCAGGGCATTGCGCTGTTTGCGCGTGCCGCAGGGGCGGCCCAGGTGGTGGTTGCCGGCCATGGTGATGCCGCGCGGCTGGAGGTCCTGCGCTCCATGGGGTTCGAGGATTTGCTGGACTTCGAGGGGCAGGACATCGACGAGGCCCTTGCCGCGTATACGCAGCAAGCTCTCTTTGACGTGGTGATCGAAGCCACCGGGGCGGCGGCAGTGCTGGCGCCGGCCCTGCGTGCACTCAAGACCCATGGCGTGCTGGTGATTGCCGGCATTCATTCCGCTCCCGTGCCGCTGGATCTGACGGCCTTGGTGCGACGTCATCAGCAGCTGCGCGGCTCCTATCGCACGCCGGAGCGCTGCTGGCTGGAGGTCGTTGAATTCATGCAGACCCATCAGGATCAGCTGCGCCTCATGATCACCCACCGCGTGCCGCTTGCACAGGCCGGGCAGGGTTTTGACCTGGCGCGTGCGCGGCTGGCGAGCAAGGTACTGATTCAACCCGGCGCGGGTTCTGCATCATGAGCAGCGCCTTCCTGGCCTTGTGGAACGACATCGACCGGCCCGAGGCTCGCGCAGAATACGAGGCTTGGCATGCCCTCGAGCATGTTCCCGAACGCGTGGGCTTGCCAGGCTTTGTCTACGGCCATCGCTATGTCGGCGCCTGTGGATACTTCACGCTCTACGGTCTGGAGTCTCTGGCGGCCCTGGATTCAGCCGAGTATGCGGATGTGATCGCCAATCCCACGCCCTGGTCGGCACGCATGAGGCCGCGCCTGAGTGCTTTCATGCGCAGGCCCTGCCTATTGCAGGTCCAGGCTGGAGCATCCAGCGGTGCGGCGCTGACGACGCTCAAGGCCGTCACCACCGATGCGCAGGCCTGGGCCGCGCAGGCAGCCCGCTGGGCCGAGCAGGCGGTGCAGCAAGGGCGTCTGCTGCGGGTCATGGCGGGTGTGGTGCCTGTGGAGCGTTCCTTGCACTACCCCGTTGGCGGGGAACGCATTGCCGAGCAGGTCCAGGGGGAAGTCACGGTGGTCATGCTGGCCGAGCATCTCGACGGACCAGCATGCACCCAAGGCGCCCAATGGTGGGCCGACCAAATGCAGGCACATCACCTCGAAACGCCTGCACAGCAGGCTTTTGGCCTGCAAACCCGGGTGTACCGTTCGCAGCTGGCCCTGCCCGCCAGCGGACGCCTGCCGCCCTTGATGGAACTGATGGCTGGATACGCCGATTGTTGATCCGAGACTGAGTCCGAGATTCTGGAGACATAAAGATGACAAGAAAATCGATGCCCGTGCGCAGGGCTGCCCTGCTGCTGTGCGCCGCTGCCTGCCTGCCCTTGGTGGCTCAGGCCCAGGGCAAGGCTGGCTGGCCCACCCGGCCCATACGTCTGATCGTCGGCTATGCCAGCGGCTCTTCGCCCGATGTGCAGGCCCGATTGCTGGCCGAGCCTCTGACCAAGGCCCTGGGGCAGCCTGTGGTGGTGGAGAACAAGGGTGGGGCTAGCGGCAATATCGGTGCTGATGCCGTGGCCAAAGCCAGCGACGGCTACACCATAGGCGTGATCGGCAACGGCCCGCTGACCAGCTCCAAGTTTCTCTACAGCAAGCTGCCCTACGATCCGATCAAGGATCTCGCACCGCTGGCCATGATCGGATCGGCGCCTCTGGTGCTGGTGGCTCCCAAGTCCATGGCAGCGAATGCAGGGGCTTATTTCAAGGCGCTCAAGACCGGGACCCAGGGCAACTACGGCTCGGTGGGCACGGGGTCCGGCGGCCACCTGGGCGTGGAGCTGATCAAGGAAGCCATGGGCCTGAATCTGCAGCATGTGCCCTATAACGGCGGTCCGGCCGTGGTCAACGCCTTGATGGGCGATCAGGTGCAGATGGCCTTGCTGCCGGCCTCCACCGTCATGCCGCTGGTCCAGTCCGGCAAGCTGGCCGCCCTGGCCGTGAGTTCCAGCAAGCGCAGCCCACTGGCACCTGGTGTCTCCGCCATGCCCGAGATCGGTGCCGGCAATGTGGACATCGAAGTCTGGAATGCGGTCATGGCGCCGTCCTCCATGCCCGCCGAGCATCGTGCCAAGCTGGCTGCGGCCCTGGAAAAGATTCTTCATGCTCCCGAGATCCGCAGCAAGCTGCTGGCTCAGGGCTGGCGGATCGACGATACCAGCGCCACCTCGCTGGCCAGGCGCATCGAAAACGATGCACGCATCTACGGCAGCCTGATCACGCAAAAGAACATCCGCCTCGAATGAGTGCGGCCGGCGCCATCTGAGGCGCCGGACTCCCACACGGCATCCACGCAACTGCGGCGGATGCTGCTGTCAGCGGCTCGACAGCGGCAGGACTCTGCTGCGAGCCCCATCCATTATTAAAAAGAGAGACTTCATGACATCCTTGCAATCGGGAGGCTTGGCCGTGGCCGCTGCCTTCATCTCCACATGTTCGCTGGCTCAGGCTCAGACCGCTGGGCCTGCCACATCCCAGCTCACGCTGTACGGCGTAGTGGACATGGCCGCCGAGTCGGTGTCCACCGGCGCGGGTCGCACCCTGCGTGCGGAAAGCGGTGTTCTGGCGGGCTCGCGCTGGGGCGTTCGCGGAACCGAGGATCTGGGCGGCGGCCTGCGTGCGCTGTACGTGATGGAAGCCGGGCTGAATGCCGATACCGGCGAGCGCGCTCAGGGCGGACTCGCCTTTGGTCGGCAGATCTTTGTCGGCATGGGCGGCGACTGGGGTCAGCTGACGCTGGGCCGCCACTACACCACATTTCATACCTCGCTGGCTTCCTATGCCCTGACGGGCCTGATCTGGGGCAATGCTGCCAACTATTTCCGTGACGGCACGGTGCTGCGCGCCGACAACTCGCTGCGCTTTCAGTCGGCTTCCATGGCGGGACTGGTGATGCGGGGCATGTACTCGTTCGGGGAGAACGCCGGCACCAATGTGGGGCGCCAGTTCGGCGGCTCGCTGGACTACACGCGCGGTCCCTGGAGCCTGGGTGCCTCGCTGTGGGAGCGTCGCACCACGGCCCAGAACACCGACCGCTATCGCTTGCTGGGCGGCTCCTATGACTTCAAGCTGGCCCGGGCTGCCTTGCTGCTGTCCACCCGGGAGGATGATTTGCCGGATGCCGCCAGCAAACGCGGACGCTTCTTTGAAGCCAGCATGACCATACCGGTCAGCACGGCAGGGCAGTTGCTGCTGTCCTATGGACAGTTCCAGGGACGTGCGCGCGCGAACAGCGATGCGCGAGCCCTGAGCGTGCGCTATGACCATGCGCTGTCCAAGCGCACCAAGCTGTATGCGGGTGTCTCCGCAATCCGCAACGAGGCCGACGCAGCGTTCACCATCAACAGCGCCAGCAATGCCGGGCCTTCGGTTCCCAAGGGCAGCAAGCCGCGCTCGCTGCTGGTGGGCATCTCGCACTCCTTCTGAGCCAAGCCGTCACAGGACGCAGCGGCCTGCAGGAGGCCCTGTCCAGGGCGCAGGCCGCCTCAATGGTCTATAGCCCGGGAGGGGCTTGCGTAGTGAATGAACATTGATCACATTTCGGGACACAGGGCGCGCGTAATATGTGCGCTGTTTTTGAGGAGTGTTGAAATGACCGCTAACGCATCTTTGACCGACGAACTCATGGGCCAGTTGCAGGGCGCTCCCATGCAGGGTCTGGCTCAGCAACTGGGCATCGACTCCGTGCAGGCCGAGCAGGCCGTGGGCGTGGCGCTGCCCATGCTGTTTGGTGCGCTGGGCCAGAACACGGCCCAGCCTCAGGGAGCTGCCGATCTGTTCGGTGCGCTGCAGCGCGATCACAGCAGTGCCAATGGCGCGATGGATATGGGCGGTCTGCTGGGCGGGCTCGGTGGCCTGCTCGGCGGTGGCGCCGGTGCGGCTGGCGGCCTGGGTGGGCTGGGCAGCATTCTGGGCTCGGTGCTGGGAGGCGGCTCCGGTGCCGGAAGCTCGCAGCTGGATGCAGGCGCCATCCTGGGCAATATCTTTGGCGGTCAGCAGCAGCAGGCCGAGTCCCGGCTGGGTCAGGCCACGGGCCTGGGTGGCAATGCAGGTCAGTTGCTTGCCCTGCTGGCTCCGCTGGTGATGTCTTTTCTGGCCAATCGAGTCCAGTCGCAGGGCATGGGGGCCGGCGACCTGGGCAATGCCCTGGATCAGGAGCGCGGCCAGATCCAGTCGCAAGGCGGTGCGGCAGGAGGCATCCTCGGCAGCCTGCTCGATCAGAATGGCGACGGCAAGCTTGATGCCGGAGATCTGTTCAAGCTGGGCGCGGGACTGCTGGGCGGTCGGCGCTGAGCCCGGATTGAGTGACAGTATCAAGGCAGCTTTGGCTGCCTTTTTTGTTTTTGTATACGGGCATAGCCTGATTGCCGCAATGCAGCAGGATTCTCACACTGGTCATGTCGTCATGCGTTTTGCATGACCGGCCGATCCAGAAAGGAGAACCAGATGACGACCGTCGCCGAAATTCTGCGCGCCAAGGGCAACAGCACTATCTACAGCGTTTCTCCCTCCGACACCATGCTGGCTGCGCTGCAGCTCATGGCGGAAAAAAGCATTGGCGCGCTGCTGGTGCTGGAAGGTGGCGATATCGCGGGTATCGTGACCGAGCGCGACTACGCGCGCAAGATCGCGCTGCAGGGCCGAAGCTCGGCCAGCACCCGCGTGGACGAGGTCATGACGCGCAAGGTGCATTGCGTGCTGCCGCGCCAGACCAGCGAGGAGTGCATGTCGCTGATGACCAGCAATCGCATGCGCCATCTGCCCGTGATCAGCGAGACCCGCGAGCTGCAGGGGCTGATTTCGATTGGCGACATCGTCAAGGAAATCATCTCGGCCCAGCAGTTCACGATTCATCAGCTGGAACACTATATTTCCGGGACACCCAATGTGAATCAACCGTAGGTTGCTATTAATTGAATAGCGAAGGCGGGCAGGGCTAATGTCCGCCTTTTCTGCATCTGGAGGGCGCAAGTCCTACACTTGCGGCCATGAGTTTGCTGATCCTGGGAATCGAATCCTCTTGTGATGAAACCGGTGTGGCCCTGGTGCGCATGCCGGACGGCCAAGGTGTGCCCACCTTGCTGAGTCATGCGCTGCACAGCCAGATTGAAATGCACCGCGCTTATGGCGGCGTGGTGCCCGAGCTGGCCAGCCGTGACCATATTCGCCGTGTGCTGCCGCTGACCGAGAAGGTGCTGGCCGAATCCGGGGTGCAACTCGACAATGTCGATGTGATTGCCTTTACGCGCGGCCCAGGCCTTGCCGGTGCTTTGCTGGTCGGCTCCGGTGCGGCCTGCGCCATGGCAGCCGCGCTGGACAAGCCTGTGCTGGGCGTGCACCACCTCGAAGGTCATTTGCTCTCGCCTTTCCTGAGTGCCGACCCGCCTGAGTTCCCGTTCATTGCCTTGCTGGTCTCGGGTGGCCACACCCAGCTCATGCGTGTGGACGGTGTGGGCGAATACGAAATCCTCGGTGAAACCATCGACGATGCGGCAGGCGAGGCTTTCGACAAATCGGCCAAGCTCATGGGCTTGCCCTATCCGGGCGGTCCCGTGCTCTCGAAGCTGGCGGAGGGCGGCGATCCTCTGGCCTTCAAGCTGCCTCGCCCCCTGCTGCATTCGGGTGACCTGGACTTCTCGTTTGCCGGCCTCAAGACGGCTGTGCTGACCCAGGCCAAGAAGCTGGGTGACGAGCTGGAAGCGCGCAAGGCCGATCTGGCCGCCAGCACCCAGGCCGCGATTGTGGACGTGCTGGTCAAGAAAACCATGACCGCACTCAAGCAGACCGGCATGAAGCGCGTGGTGGTGGCGGGAGGTGTGGGGGCCAACAAGCAGCTGCGCGAGCAGCTCAATGAAGCCTGCGCCAAGCACAAGATTCGCGTGCATTACCCCGAGCTGCATCTGTGCACCGACAACGGCGCCATGATTGCCATGGCTGCTGCCATGCGGATACAGGCGGGACGCGAGCAGGCCCTGCATGAATACGCGTTTGATGTGAAGCCGCGCTGGCCGCTGGATTCGCTCAGGTGAGTTTGTGCAGCAAAAAAGCAGCCCAGGTGGCTGCTTTTTTCATGGCTGCCTGCGCTTATCGGGCAAGCTTTACGGCCAGTTTCGCTACGTTCTGGCCCTGGTAGCGGGCAATGCTCAGCTCGTCGGGATGAGGCTGGCGCGAACCGTCGGCGCCCGCAATCGTCGAGGCCCCATAGGGCGAATTGCCGCCCTTGACCGCGCTCAGATTGGTCTGTTCGGGCAACGGATAGCCCAGCGGCACGATGATCATGCCGTGATGGGCCAGCGTCGCCCAGGTGGTAGTGGCCGTCATTTCCTGGCCGCCGCCGGTGCCGGTCGAGGTGAAGACACTGCCGATCTTGTTGATCAAGGCCCCTTTGACCCAGAGACCGCCGGTCTGGTCGAGAAAGCTGCGCATCTGGCCCGGCATATTGCCAAAGCGCGTGGGCACGCCAAACAGGATGGCATCGTAGCCGGCCAGTTCGGCTGGGCTGGCGACCTCTGCGCTCTGATTGGCCTTGCCGCCTGCGTTCTTGAAGACATCCTCGGGCATGGTTTCGGGCACGCGCTTGACGGTGACCTCGGCACCGCTGACGCTGCGGGCGCCTTCGGCCACGGCCTGCGCCATGGTTTCGATATGACCGTACATGGAGTAGTAGAGAACCAGCACTTTCGCCATGGGTGAATTCCTCAAACGGGGTTGGAAAGCGGTGCAGCAATGGTGCACCCGACTGAACTCACAGTGTAGGAATTCAAGATGGCAGCGCGACACGCATCGGCAGTCTGCGCCTGTAGGCCAAGGCGCCGAATCAGCTCAACTCCCGGAATCGGCCATGGCATTGGCATGAAAAAAGCCCGCAACGCCAAGGCATTGCGGGCTTTGTGCTTTCCGGCCGACCTCTTGCTAAGAGGAGATGGAAGAAAGGATGAGGCTGGCCGGTCGGCGTAAACAGCGCTTATTCGATGCTCAGCGTCACGGCTTTGCTCTGGGGCTCGAGCTTGGCCAGGCTCAGCGTGAGCACTCCATGCTCGAGTTTGGCCTTGCTGTTGGCAGCATCGATTTCATGACCCAGATCCCAGGTGTATCTGACTTGGCGGGCTGCGCCTTCCACGCTTTCGAGCTTGGCGACAGAGCCTTCCAGCGAGAGTTTGAGCTGCTCGCGTGCCAGGCCTGGCACATCCAGGGTCAGGGTCGTGAATTGGTCATCGCGGCTGACTTGAACCTGGCGTTGTACGGGGCTTGCAGCGCCCAGGGTTTCCTGCAGAAAGCGTTGCAGGGCCAAGTCGGCGGCGCGAGGGGATACAAAGGTATTACGGCTCATCACAGGGGCGAAGAACATGGTGTTTAACTCCTTTAAACTGCGCGGCTTGCGTTGTTGCCGCTTGATTCATAGGTAGGTGGTGGCAGGCGCATTTCAAGAGGTTTTTTTGATGAATAAATTGCGCCGTGATGTCTTGAAATACCTGCAGTTGCCACTACTGTGCGCGCCGTTCGGCATTGCTGGCGCTGCTGTGGCTGCAGCCAATGCCAAGCTTGCGCAACCCATCAAGCTGGCACTGGTGGAGAGTCTTTCGGGCCCGTTTGCAAACACGGGCGAGGCCGTGTTCCGCAATCTGCTGTGGGCGACCGAGCGGGTGAACGCGCGCGGCGGCGTGCGCCTGGCCGACGGTCCGCATGAGCTGGTGATAGAGCGCTATGACAGCAAGGGCCAGAACGAAGAGGCACTGTCGGCGCTGCGCGCGGCCATAGACAGCGGTGCACGCATCATCATGCAGGGCAACTCGTCGGCCACAGCGGCGGCGCTTCTCGACGCCATCGACAAGCACAACAGCCGGGACCCTTCGCGCCGCGTGCTGTATCTGAACTATTCGGCCGTGGACCCGGCGCTGACCAACGAGCGCTGCAGCTTCTGGCATTTCCGCTTCGATGCCCATGCCGATATGCGCATGGCTGCGCTGATGGAGGTCATCAAGGAAGACCGGGCTGTGCATAGCGCTTATCTGATCGGGCAGGACTACAGCTTTGGCCAGGCCGTGCTGCGCGAAGCAAGGCGCCAGCTTGGCGTGCAACGGCCCGATGTGCGCATCGTGGGCGACGAGTTGCACCCCGTGGGCCGCGTCAAGGACTTTGCGCCCTATGCGGTCAAGATCAAGCAAAGCGGTGCCCAGGCCGTGATCACCGGCAACTGGGGCAATGATCTGATGCTGCTCGTCAAGGCTGCGCGCGAGGCAGGCTATGAAGGGCGTTTCTACACCTTCTACGGCAATGCACTGGGCGCGCCGGCGGCCTTGGGCGATGCAGGCGTGGGCAAGGTGCTGGCAGTGGCCGACTGGCTGCCCAATGTGTCAACGGCCGAGAGCCGCGCCTTCTACCAGTCCTTCCGTCAGCGCTATCCCAGGCCGCAGGACGACTATGTGCATATGCGCATGCAGCTCATGATCGAGGCTCTTGCGCAGAGCCTCGAAAAAGCCGGCAGCACGGACACCGTCGCCGTGGCCCACGCCATGGAGCATGCCAGGGTCCAGATGGCGGGCCGCTCGGGCAGCATGCGGGCGGCAGACCACCAGTTTCAGCAATCGCTGGTGGTCGGCATGATGGAAAAAAGAGGCAGCGCAGGCGTGGACTTCGATGTGGAAGGCTCGGGCTACGGCTTCAAGGTAGTGCGCGAGATTGCTGCGGCCAGGGCAGAGATGCCTGGTCAGTGCCAGATGAAGCGCTTTTGAGTGGCTGGAGAACTATCAAATCAATAGCTGCCAGCGCTTGTTGGAAATGCGCTGCAGCTCGAATGAATCTAGTTGCGTGTGGCAGAGACGGTCTGGCTGGCCAGATAGGCTTCATGTACCTCGCGCCCCAGCTCGATCACCGACAGCGCATAGAACGCTGACCAGTTGTAGCGTGTGATGGCGTAGAAGTTCTCGGTACCCGCGATGTACTCCGTGGGGCCGGAGCTGCCGTTTTTCAGCTCGATCAGTGCCAGCGGACGCTCATAGCTGTCGGCGCCCAGCACCTGTACTTCGCGTTCTGCCATCTGCGCGGCAGTGAATGTGGGGTTGATATCGGGTGCGAGCAGGGTTGCCAGATTCTCACCCTGGGCGCGCATGTCCACGGCAAAGGCCGTGGGCAGGCCCGGCTTCCAGCCATGGCCGACGAAGTAGTTGGCGACCGAGCCGATGGCGTCGGTAGCGCTGTTGAACAGGTCTATGCGACCGTCGCCGTCAAAGTCGACAGCGTACTTGTCCCAGCTGGTGGGCATGAACTGACCAAGGCCCATGGCGCCGGCATAGCTGCCGCGTAGCGCAAACGGGTCGCTGCCCGTGCGGCTGGCCGTGACCAGCACCTGCTCGAGCTCGCCACGGAAGTAGTCGGTGCGGGCCTGGGCGCGGGGGTGGGATTGCGGAAAGTCCAGTGCCAGCGTGGCCAGAGCATCCATCACGCGAAAGTTGCCCATGTTGCGGCCGTAAATGGTTTCCACGCCGATGATGCCGACGATGATCTCTGCGGGCACGCCGAACTGCTGCTCGGCACGCGCGAGCGCCTGGTGGTTGACCTGCCAGAACTTCACGCCGGCGCGTATGCGCACGGGGTCGATAAAGCGGCTGCGGTATACCGTCCAGTTCTTCACAAAGGTCTTGCCGGCCGGCGTCATCAGGCGTGTGACCACAGGCAGGTTGCGCGCTTCGCTCAACTGCGTACGCACCCAGTCGACAGGCAGGTCGCGGCGGACTGCGATTTCTTCGGCCAGTTGCATGGCGTCGCCCCGACCGGCATAGGCCACGGCCGTGGCGGCTGCAGCCGTGGCTACGGCAGCCGGTGCTGCCTTGCGGACGGCTTTTTTGGCCGGTGCGGCGATGACGCTCGCAGTCAGCAGGCACAGGGCCAGAGTACTCAGTGTTTTAGCTTTGAGGTGCTTGCTGTTATTGAGGGTGATGCTCATGTTTTATTTCTTGAGGGATAGGGCCAGCGTTGCTTCCGGATGGACAGCCAGCGTCGGCGCAAGGACTTCAATTCGGTGGCTTCGGTATTGGAGGATGGCGCATAGCGTAGCCTTTCCATGTCCAGCAGCCAGTCGGATAAGGCCGCAGCCAGGGGCGCGGATGCAGACTCCTTGGCCCAGCTCTCCTGCACGAGGCGCGACAGGCTGCGCGTGGAGTCGCTGGCACCGCTCGCTATGCCTGCGCGCTGCAGCCGCAGTCTGGCAGCGTGCATGAGCTGGCTCCAGCCGTCGCGCTGCGGACGTGTGGCGCGGGCCCAGATCAGCCACAGCAGCGCCAGAGCGCTCAAGCTGCACGCCAGCAGGCGCAGCAGATCCGTCCAGCTTGGCGATTCGAAGCCCAGGCTCTGCAGCAGATTGAGCTGACGGCTTTGCGTGTAGTTGATCACCCACTGGTTCCAGCGGTTGTTGACGGCCTCCCAGACAGCGCGCAGCTTCTCCAGAGTGCCGGTATCGACGAAGTTGCCAACGGCGCTGGCAAAGGCACCGGGGGGCGCACTCAGGCGCTGGAACTGGCCGACCCGGCTGGGTGCGACAGCGCCCGTGGGGTCCACACGAACCCAGCCCCGGCCGGCAATCCAGACCTCGGTCCAGGCATAGGCATCGCTGTTGCGCACGGTCCAGTAGTTGTCCACGCTGTTGCGGTCGCCGCCCTGGTAGCCGGTCACGATGCGCGCGGGCACTCCCATGCTGCGCATGAGCACGGCAAAGGCGGAGGCGATGTGCTCGCAAAAGCCTTCCTTGCTGTCAAACCAGAAGTCATCGGCGGTATGGTCGCTGTCGACTACGCCGGGCTCCAGTGTGTAGGTGTAGCCGCCGGTTTTCAGGTGCTGCAGGGCGGAGGCGATCAGCCTGTCCGTATCCGCGCCGGCGCCCGGCTGGGCGCGCAATTCGGCCTGCAAATGTTCGCCCAAAGCCCGTGTGCGCGGGTTGCTGCCGGCCGGCAGCTGCAGATAGCGCTTGAGCTCTGGAGTGAGCTGCAGCGGTCCATGACTGAAGTCGAGATGGCTTTGGGCATCGACACGCAGCACATCGGTAATCGGGCGCCAGCTCAGCCACTGGAGGCTGGAGCTCATGCGCAGCCTGCCTACCGAGGCGCCCGGCGGAATCTGCGGTTCGGTCTTGGCGGCATCCAGCAGGGTCAGCCAGCGGCGCTTGCTGGGTTCGATCAGCATCTGGTAGCGAATGGGTTCACCGCTCACGCGCAGCTGAGGCACGGCCATAGCGTCAAGCACAGGGTCGGCTTGCCAGTTGCGGCCATCGAACTGGCTGAGCACGGGGCCGCGAAAGTACAGGGTGTTGGCGGGTGGCTCCTGGCCCCCGGGAGTATCGAAGCGGATCCGCAGGGCCACGCTATCGTCGAGTGCCAGTGCGGCGACTTCGCCCACGCGCATGTTCTCGGACAGGCCCGAGCGGCCGGCCATATCGTCGGATGGCACTCCCCACAGCGGTGCCATGCGCGGAAAGAACAGAAACAGCGACACCATCACGGGCGCGCCCCAGAGCGCGAGCCAGCCCGCAGTGCGCAGAGCCTGTGTCAATGGAGGCTTGCCGGCCGTCATATGGGCGTTGACCAGGGCTGTGAGCAGGCCCATCAGCCCGAGCACCATGGCCATGGCTGTGGGCAGGGACTGCGAATAGAAAAAGTTGCTGAGCAGTACAAAAAATCCCAGAAAGAACACCACCATGGCATCGCGCCGCGCGCGCAACTCCAGTGTCTTGAGCGCCAGCAGCATGACGACCAGGGTCACGCCGGCATCGCGGCCCACAATCGTTTTGTGCGTGGCCCAGGTAGCTCCAATGGCGATGGCTAGTGCGCCCGCCAGCACCCAGCGGTTGGGCAGGGGGGCGCTGGTCAGTGCCAGGCGTGCGCGCCACAGCAACAGGGCTGCGGCAAAGGCGCTGGTCCACCAAGGTGTGTGCTGAATCTGAGGCAGCATGATCCAGGCGATGACGGCGAGCAGAAACAGCGTGTCCCGTGCATCGCGCGGCAGGGCAGTCAGGCGCTGCAGCCAGTTGCCGCCGGGGGAAGAGGCGGTTGCTTTCATGGACAGGCGGCCAATGCTTCGAGGCAGCGCGCGGTGTGCTGTACACCGCTGGCCGGTGCGATTTCCTGGCCTCCGGGCAGGCGCAGGCCCCAGGTACGGCCTTGCTGCTGAGCCATCAGCACCCAGGCGGCAAGGCGCGACAACCGCGCCTCATGGTCGGCCAGGCCGGTATGGCGCGCATCGAGCCAGAGACGGTGATGGTGGGCCATGGGCCGGTCGCGGCTGACCAGTTGGTGGCTGCCTGCGGCAAAGGACTGAGCCGCTTTCTTCCACACCACCAGCTTGAGCGGGTCGCCAGTCTGATAGCTGCGCACGCCATCGAATTCTTCACCGCTGCGTACTTGGGCGCTGCTGCGGCCGCCGGCTTCGGGGCTGGCGGCTGGCAGCGGCGGGGCATGGATTTCAGGTGCGGGATAGACCCAGACCAGGGTTTGGGGCCGCCACAGAGCCCAGACGCGAAATGCGCCCAGCGGGTAGCGCGTGAGTATGGAGATGGCGGGCAGCTCCTGCCGGCCGCGGCGCGTGGGCATGAAGCTCAGCTGCACGGAGGTGCTGCCCTGCTCGGGGATATCGACCCAGGTCCAGGCATCAGAGTGATCGGTGTTGTGCCGGGTCTTGTGGAATGCGAGGCCTATGCCCCAGCGGCGCGAGCGGCGGGCATTGTGCAGGCTGATATGCATGGGGCAGGGCGCATGGGCAAAGCAGCCGCCCGATGTGCTGCCTTGCGTACCTGCGCCACCGAGACTCAGCTGCAGACCGCGCAGATTGCCATGGCCTACAACCATGCTGGCGGCCGCGCTGCCTGCCAGCAGGAACGTGAGCAGGTAGCCCAGGTTGAGCTGGTAGTTGATGGCAGCAATCAACAGCACGATCAGCGTGGCCAGCATGGCCCAGCCCGCGCGCGAGGGCAGGATGTAGACATTGCCCTGGGTCAGCGTGAGCTGGTCGCTGCGCGGCAGACGTGCAAACATCCACTCGCGCACCCTGGCGCGGGGTGAGAGCCGCTGGAAGATATTGGAAGTCTCTGGCTGCTCGCCCTTTGATGCCGAGCGCTTCATGCTATGAAATTCATGACGAAATACATCGGCAGCATCAAGATAGCGGTACGGCTTGCATCATGGCGCGCACCTGCTCCACGGCACCACGGCCTGCATGGCCCACGGGAATCAGACGGTGGGCAATCACCTGGGGAAGTATGGCCTGCACATCGTCGGGTGCCACATAGTCGCGGCCTTCCATCAGCGCGATGGTCTTGGCCGCACGCAGCAGCGCGATGCCTGCACGTGGCGACAGGCCCTGAGCAAACCACTGGCCGTTGCGTGTGGCGGCAATCAGGTCCTGCACATAGTCGAGCAGGGCGTCGCTGGCATGCACGGCCAGGGCAGCGGCCTGCAGTTGCTGCAGCTGCTGCTGGGAGATGACGGGCAGCAGTGCATCGGCAGCGGCGCGGCGGCCGTTGCCCGCGAGCAGCTTGCGCTCGGCATCGCGCGAGGGATAGCCCAGGCTGATGCGCATGAGAAAACGGTCCAGCTGGCTTTCGGGCAACGGGAAGGTGCCCAGCTGCTCCAGAGGGTTCTGGGTGGCAATCACAAAGAAGGGGGTGGGCAGGCTGTGGGTCTTGCCTTCGGTCGTGACCTGGCGCTCCTCCATGGCTTCGAGCAGCGCACTCTGGGTCTTGGGGCTGGCACGGTTGATTTCGTCGGCCAGCAATACCTGGGCAAACACCGGCCCGGGGTGGAACACAAAAGCCTCTTGGCCGCGATCGTAGATGGAGACCCCCGTGAGGTCGCTGGGCATGAGATCGGCGGTGAACTGCACACGTGAGAACTGCAGGCCGAAACTGCGTGCCAGCGCATGGGCCAGGGTGGTCTTGCCTACACCAGGAACGTCTTCGATCAGCAGGTGACCGCCTGCCAGCAAACAGGCGACACCGTCTCTGACCTGATCCGGCTTGCCCTCCATCACCGTGTTAAGCTGACTCAAAAGCGCATTAATTGTGTTCTGTGCATGCATGGCAGAAACATATCCTAAATAAGCGATAGCGGAGACATGACTGTGGGCAAGACAGGTTATTTCACCCACCGGGATTGCTGGTTGCATGAGATGGGCCCGGGCCACCCTGAATGCCCGGCGCGGCTGGACGCGATAGAAGACAGGCTGCTGGTCAGCGGCGTGGGCGATGCGCTGGAGCGCTGCAATGTGCCGCTGGCATCATTGGCCGAGATCGAGCTGGCGCATGACCCCATGCATATTGCCGCCCTGCAGGGCCTGACCGACCGGCTGGAGCAGGAGCTGGCAGCTGGCGGGCCCGAGTACAAGCAGCTCGACACCGATACCTCCATCAACCGTCACACCTTCAAGGCCGCACTGCGTGCTGCAGGGGCCACACTGGCTGCTACCGATGCCGTGCTGGCCGGAGAACTGGAAAATGCCTTTTGCAGCGTGCGCCCGCCTGGTCACCATGCCACGCGCAACCAGGCCATGGGTTTTTGCTTTTTCAACAATGTGGCCGTGGGCGTCAAGTATGCGCTGGAGCGCCACCATCTCAAGCGCGTGGCCGTGATCGACTTTGATGTACATCACGGCAACGGCACGGAAGACATCCTGGCCGGTGATCCGCGCGTGCTGATGTGCGGCATCTTTCAGCATCCCTTCTACCCGTTCAGCGGCGACAAGGACCCGGCCTCCAATATGCTCAACGTGCCCGTGGCTGCTTATACAAAAGGCATGGACATTCGAGAGATCATCGAGATGATGTGGATTCCGCGCCTCGAAGCATTCAAGCCCGAGATGATCTTCATCAGCGCCGGCTTTGATGCGCATCGCGAAGACGATATGGGCCAGCTCGGCATGACGGAAAACGACTTTGCCTGGATCACCACTCGCATCAAGGACATCGCACGGCGTTTTTCCAAGAGCCGCATTGTTTCCTGTCTCGAAGGCGGTTACGTAATGGACCCGCTGGCGCGCAGCGTGGAAGCACATCTGCGCGTATTGGCCGATATCTAGTCCGAAAGCAGGGTGACAGCAATGAGCGATTCCTTGGTGCAACTGAGTCAGGACGAGCGCGGCGTGGCACGCATCACGTTGAGCGACGCGCAGCGTTTCAACGCCTTGAGCAGTGAAATGCTCATGGCCCTGCAGTCGGCGCTGGATGCCGTGGCCAAAAGCGAGCAGGCGCGTGTAGTGGTGCTTGCCGCCCAGGGCAAGGCCTTTTGCGCCGGACATAACCTCAAGGACATGGCAGCCCATACGGAGCTGGCTTACTACCAGCAGCTGTTTGCCCAGTGCAGCCGCATGATGCTCTCGATTCAGAAGCTGCCCGTTCCGGTCATTGCAAGAGTACAGGGCATTGCAACGGCTGCAGGTTGCCAACTGGTGGCGCAGTGTGATCTGGCCGTGGCCAGCAGCGAGGCTCGCTTTGCCACCAGCGGCATTCAATACGGCTTGTTCTGCTCCACGCCCAGCGTGCCCCTGGTGCGCAACATGCCGATCAAACAGTCCATGGAAATGCTGCTGACGGGGGAGTTCATCGATGCGCAGACGGCTCTGCACTACGGTCTGCTCAATCGCGTGGTCGAGCCGGAGCGACTCGATGCTGCCGTGGAAGAGCTGGTGTCTGCCATCGTGAGCAAGCCCCGGGTAGCCATCAGAATGGGCAAGGAGCTGGTCTATCGCCAGCGTGAAATGGGCCTGGAGTCGGCTTATCAGCTGGCGGGTCAGACCATGGCCACCAATATGCTGGATGCCGACGCGCAGGAAGGCGCTCAGGCTTTTGCGCAAAAGCGCAGGCCTCGCTGGCGCTAAACCCTGGATTTGCGCTCCCCAGCCTTCGTTGTTGGGCAGGCAGAGCTGCGTGGATGGCGTCGTTCGCAGCGCGGAGTCTTGTGTTTTCGGCCCGTCCATTTGAACGACGAGGCGGCCTTCCGGCAGTGTTACCGTGAGGCCTATCTGGATGCAGGCATGGCACTGATGGACTCAATTCCTAGGTTTTACCCTGATTTGACCCATCTGAGACCCATGATTTCGCAAGGCTTGTGCATAAAATTGAACGGTCGTTCTTTTTTATGCCATTCCACCTGCGAAGGCTGCTGCACAGATCTCCGGGCAGATTGTCCGGAAAATTGTGCAGAGAGTGTTGCAGTGCCGCATAAAATGAATCCAGTTTACGTAAACGTCAATGCAGTAATCATTAAGGAGCCGCAGCAATGAAGGTATTGGTCCCTGTCAAGCGCGTGGTGGACTACAACGTCAAGGTCCGCGTGAAGTCGGACGGCACGGGTGTGGACATCGCCAACGTCAAGATGAGCATGAACCCCTTTGACGAAATCGCCGTCGAAGAAGCCGTGCGCCTGAAGGAAAAAG
>NZ_RSDT01000006.1:0-303486 GCF_004522605.1 Comamonas sp. A23 | reverse complement strand
TGCTGATGCAGGGCTCCTACGGCACCGCTTTCCTGAGCAAGTTCGGCTCCGGTGCTCTGGACGATGACGGGCAAGACATCGGCATGCTGGCTGCGCTCAAGGTCTGGGGTGCTGCGCTGCGCAAATATGCGCCGGAGGTGATCGAAGCTGCAGCCGACCGCATTGCTGACCACCACCCTGAGTTTCCACCCAGCTTGCCGCAGTTTGAGGCCCTGTGCAAAGCGGCTACGCCTCGCAAGACCTATGCGGAAGAGGCCGGCTTGCTGGCGCTGCCTGCGCCCAAGGTAGAGCGCCTGCTGGACGTGCCGGTCGAGCTCAAGGGCGACAGCAAGGACTGGGCTCGAAAGATCGTCGCGCGCATCAACCATGGCGACCAAACGGTCACGCGCCACAGCCGCATGGCAGCGATGGAGGCCCTGGGAATGAAGCAACAGCACGGAGAGGCTGCATGAGCAAATCGATGAGGTTGACAGGGCGCATGCTGAAGCTGGTTCCGAATGCGTCTGGCTCCAAGTACGGCAACAAGAAGATCGTGGCGGGCGACGGCACCAAGTTCGATAGCTTGGCTGAGCTCCACCGTTGGTCGCACCTGCAGATGCTGCAGCGCGGCGGCCACATCAGCGATCTGCGCCGCCAGGTGGTGTTCGAGATGGTCCCTTCGGTCAAGTTTGCTGGCGCTGCGCGCGCCCGGCCCGCCATCCGCTACATAGCTGACTTCGTGTACCAGGAGAAGGGCATTGAGGTGATCGAGGATGTGAAGGGCGTGGAGACCCCTGAATTCAAGATCAAGCGCCATCTGATGAAGGCACTGCTGGGCCGGGAAGTACGGGTGGTCAAGTGACGCAGGCATTGAACCCCGCATTCTTTGGCAAGGTCGTGCCGCTGGCTGGCCAGCGCAAGCCGCCGAGCACCTCGCGCATCACGCGGCTGGTGTGGCCGACCTATGAGCGCCTGAGCGACGGCCGCTACCTGATCGAGCACTGGATGGAAAACCGCTGCTGCAACCGGGTGCAGGTGGGCAGCAGCATGGTTTGCGTGGTCGACGACTACGGCAGTTTGGTGGCGGTAGAGGACAGGGGGCGGGCATGGTGGTGAAAAGCGCACTCGACAGCCAGGCTGGCGGCAGCCACTACAAGGACTGCAAGATCCAGCCGATCGAGTTCATCCATGCCAATGGACTGGACTTTTTCCAGGGAAACATCGTCAAGTACGCGACCCGGCACAAGGCCAAGAACGGTGCCGAGGATCTGCGCAAGGTGATCCATTACGCACAGCTGGCGCTGGAACTCCAGTACGGCGAGAAGCCCGAGGAGGGCGGCCATGCTCAATAGGCTGAACGACAAAGAGCGCGCCCACCTAGCTGCGGTCAAGGATCTACCCTGCAGTGTCTGCGATCAGCCCGGGCCCAGCGAGGCGCACCACATCGAGCAGCGCCAGCAATACACGGTCGTGGCCTTGTGCGAGAGCTGCCACCGCGGGCCGTTGATGGGCTGGCACGGTCAGCGTCGGATGTGGGCAATCAAAAAGATGAGCGAGCTAGACGCACTGAACGTGACTGTGCGGCGCTTGCTAGGCAATTGAAGTAATCAACGAAAGAGAGGGGCTGATGCGTAGAGACTTGAATTTGAATGTGCCCCAGGATTTGCAGCAGGCCGAGGAGCTGCTGGAGAGGTACGGGCGATGGGCTCAGGATCGGTACAAGAAGCAGCGCTGCGCAAGCGCGGAGGGGAAGTACCGGCCTCCACCCCAGGCCCGCAGCGATGACCAGCCTCTTGTTCCCCTCATGCCGGACTGGAGCGCGCGACATGTCCAACTGGCGCTGCAGTCCGTGCCGATGCAGTTTCGCCGTGTGCTGTTTGCGATCTACGTGCCGCAGCAAGAGCATCCCATGGCCGCGCGCCGCCGCCTGCGTCTCAAGCGCGATGTATGGGACGGCAGCCGGATTCAAGGCCTGCGCCACTTCTGGAGCATCTACCGCTTGCGCTACTTGACAAAGGATGCCACAATCGCGCCAATTCTCCGCGACACTGAGTCGTGTGCCCTGGTTGCCTTACGGTAGCCAGCGGCGTGACCAAAGCCCCAAGCCTTAGCCGCTGGGGCTTTTTCGTTTGTCTCCTGCCAGCCGAAAGCTGGTTGCTGCCGCCCTGGTTCGCCTCGGCGGCTTTTTTATTCCCGGTTCGCTGCCACCGAGCACGCCCGACGATCACGCACATTGCAGTAGGGGCGGATCACTCGGTGGCAGCACCCATTTGGAAGGCTCACATGTCCCTTGATGCAACTCATTCACGGCTGACTAAGGTGGGCCGTATCGTGATCGAGGGCGGCCATGTTCTGGTCGAAGGCTTTGAGGGCGATAACTGCTCCTGCCGCGATCTGGCAGTCCTCGCTTGCATGCACGGTATGGAAGTGCTGGCGCTGGAAGCCCGTAAGACCATCGAGCAACCAGGCGGCGGCCAGATCGGAATAGGGTGATAGCCATGCTTTACACAGCAAAGAACGCGCGCGGCGCGGTCGTGGTCGATGTGGACACCGGCGAGCGCTTCTCGCGCGTGTCCGAGGTCAGCACCTCAGGCGGCTGGATCAAGGTTCATGACAACCCGATGCGCCTTGATGCCCAGGGGCGCGTAGCAGGTCGGCGCATTCGTTTCCGTTCTGTCTATGCCATCCAGGGGATGGAGCGCATGCCCTGCCTGTTCCACTGCTACGGTCGGCAGACAGCTGAGGCTGCGTAATGGCAAAGCTGCAGACCCTCAAGAGCAGTGTGCCAATGCTGGACACCAGGCGTGTACAGACCATCCATGCCGGCAGCTGGCGCACCAGTGACCAGACAGCCGCACAGCGCGGCTATGGCTACAAGTGGCAGCAGGCCCGGGCTCAGTACCTGCGTGAGCATCCACTCTGTGTGAGGTGCAAGGCTGACGACCAGGTGACAGCGGCCGCGGTCGTTGACCACATCGTCCCGCATCGAGGTGATCAGTCACTGTTCTGGCGGCGCAGCAACTGGCAAAGCCTTTGTGCTACCCATCATTCCCGCGACAAGCAGCGCGAAGAGCAAAGGATGTGACCCATGGACCGGATGCAGCACCCATCAAACAATGCCGTGCTTGGCGCGCCAGCTGGATGGGATCAGAAGACGTTGCCTTGCAATGCGCTGCCTGTGACACGTACCGATTGGGATGGTGTGCCCGCAGTGGTCTCGTTCTGGGCGCCTACGCCTGCTGAGGTTGAGGCCATCAAGGCAGGCCAGCCGATCATGCTGTGGGTGGCTGGGAGCACCATGCCGCCTGTGGCGCTGATGGTCGAGGCGCAACAATGAACGACGCTCAGGAAAAGCTCGGCGTGCTAATTGATGAGATCGACTCACTCTGTGCTGCGCTCGGCATGCCCATACCAGACGCGATGCATGTGCAAGTGCTTCGAGCTTCGCTGCCGTTGAAGGTGAAGGCCATCAAGGCTGCGTTCATCGAGGTGACTGGCGAGAACCCCTGGGCTGAGATCGCAGCGCCAGCGGCTTCTTGACGCGGCTTGATGGCATCCCCAAGGGGTGGGGGAGGTCAAAGTCTGGGGCCTCTCGGCCTCTAGACCGCCCTGTTCCGCACGCGCAGAAAATTTCCCCCTGTATGAATAAATCCGGGGGTGGAATTCAAAGAAATCAAAGAATTCAAAGGAGCCGCTTATGCCAAGAGGTGGCGCGCGGCCCGGGGCTGGCCGCCCAAAGAAACAGCCCGAGGCGGTCAAGCCGCCCAAGAAGCCGGCCGCTAAGACTGCACCGCCCGCGGTAGATGCCAACGGCTACAAGGACGATCCGAAGTGGCCCTTCGGCAAGCAGCCGCCTGCTGAACCTGAGCCGCCGCCGGATCTGAGCGACCTTATGCCGCTTGATTACCTGCTTGAGGTGATGCGCGATCACACCGAGGAGCGCGGTCGCCGGATGCAGGCGGCCACGCTGGCCGCGCCGTACTGCCACCCCAAGAAGGGAGAGGCTGGCAAGAAGGAAGAGAAAAACGCTGCGGCGAAAAAGATCGCCAGCCGGTTTGCGCCGGCCGCGCCTCCAAAGTTGGTGGCCGCTAACGGACAGAAGGTATAGATATGGAATGGAGCACCGCTTGCATCGACTGGGAGGAGCGGTTGGTGCAGCGGAAGTCCATCATTCCGCCGCCGATCTTCCTGGACCAGGCCGAGCAGGCCTTGGCCATCTTCAAGGAGCTGAAGGTCGTCGACTTGCCAAAGGTCTGGGATGCGGAGCTCGATGAATACCGTTCCCCGACATTCGGGGAGTGCTCCGAAGAGTGGGTCTTCGATTTTGTGCGCGTCATCTTTGGCGCCTACGACGCCGACACCGGCAAGCAGCTGATCCGTGAATACGGTCTGCTGATTAGCAAGAAGAACACGAAGTCGACCATCGCCGCGGGCATCATGCTCACGGCGCTGATCCTGTGCTGGCGCGAGGATGAGGAGCACCTGATCTTGGCGCCGACCAAGGAAGTTGCCGACAACTCATTCAAGCCGGCGGCCAGCATGGTGCGTGCGGACGAGGAACTGTCTGCACTGTTCCACATTCAGGACCATATTCGCACCATCACCCACCGGGTGAGCCGCAACAGCCTGAAGGTGGTGGCTGCCGACACGGATACGGTCTCCGGCAAGAAGTCGGGAAAGATCCTGGTGGACGAGCTCTGGCTGTTTGGCAAGCGCGCCAATGCGGATGCCATGTTCCAGGAGGCGCTCGGCGGCCAGGTGTCGCGTGATGAAGGCTGGGTCATCTTCTTGACCACGCAGTCGGATGAAGCGCCTGAGGGTGTGTTCAAGGCCAAGCTGGATTACTGGCGCGATGTGCGCGACGGCAAGGTGGTTAGCCTCAAGACGTTGGGCATCCTGTATGAGTTCCCGGCTGAAATGATCAAGTCCAAGGCCTATCTGGATCCGGAGAATTTCTACATCACCAATCCGAACCTGGGCCGCTCGGTCAGCAAGGAGTGGCTCACCGACGAGATGCAAAAGCGCTCTCCTGAGCAGGACGGCGGCTTCCAGCGCTTCCTGGCCAAGCACCTGAATATTCAGATCGGCCTGAACCTGCGGGCCAACCGCTGGACCGGCGCCGACTTCTGGGAGAAGCGCGGCGACAACCGGGTAACTCTGGACTTCATCCTGACCGAGTGCGAGGTGGTCACGGTGGGCATCGACGGCGGTGGCCTGGACGACTTGCTGGGGTTTGCGGTGGAGGGAAGGTTGCAGGGAACGCAGAACTGCGTTCTGTGGAACCGGGCTTGGATTCACCCCATAGGGATCGAGCGCCGAAAGTCTGAAGAGGCGAAATATCGGGATTTCGAGAAAGACGGCGATCTGGTCGTCGTGGATCGGCCCAATCAGGATCTGGATGAACTTGCTGAGCTGTGCAAGCTGGTCTTTGACTCCGGGCTGCTGGCCAGGATCGGCCTGGACCCGGAGCGCACGCACAAGGTGGTTTTCCAAGCGCTTGTGGATGCAGGCATTCCCGAGGACTTGATCATTGGCATTTCACAGGGATGGAGGCTCACCGGCGCCATGGCTGTCGCAGAGCGCGGCCTGCAGGACGGAAGCCTGGTCCATGCCGGACAGCCACTCATGACATGGTGCGTCGGTAATGCCAAGGTCGTTCCGGCAGGTAATGCCTCTTTGATCACCAAGCAGGCCAGCGGTACGGCAAAGATCGATCCGCTCATGGCTTCTCTTAATGCCGTCACCTTGATGGCTACCAATCCACAAGCGGCCGGCGGCCGCTCTTTCTGGGACAAGTGATGAACCAATACCTTGAAACGCTGCAGCGCGGCGCTGCTGCGGTGCGCGCGGCATTGGTGCGCATTGCCCCGGATTCGCTGCTTGTCGGCGGCGCAGCGGCCATTTCCTGGGGCGCCTGGATGATCTATCCACCCTCTGGGTTCATCGTTGGCGGATTGCTTTCGATCTCTGGCGGCGTGCTTTTGATCCGGGGAGGTCAGTAAATGTCTTTCTTCGGTAAGGGTCTGGAGCGCCGGGCCAAAGAACTGACCTATGACCAGATCGCCAACCTGATTGACGGCGCGGGTGCGAGCCGCGTGGCGGGCGTGACCGTGACAGAAAAGACCGCCCTGCAGGTCTCTACCGTGCTAGCTTGCGTCAAGGTGCTGGCTGACGGCTGCGCCACGCCGGATCTGCACGTCTATCGCGAAAAGAAGGACGGCACCAGCGAGAAGGCGCTCAACATCCCTGAGTACCGGCTCCTGACGCGCCGTCCCAATGAGTGGCAGACCTCTTTCGAGTGGCGCCGGATGATGACGGTGCATGCAGCCCTGACCGGCGCCGGGCTGTCCATCAAGGTGCGGGGCGACAACGGGCGCGTGCGGGAGCTGATTCCCGTGCAGCCGGGGCAATGGGACGTGCGCAAGGTCAGCCGTTACGAGCTGCGCTATCGCTGCTGGGATGAGTTCGGGATGATCGGCGACTTTTCGGCGGACGAAGTCTTCGTGCTCAACGGCCTGCAGTGGGACTGGGCAAAGAGCATCAACGCCGTGACGCTGGCGCGCTCTGCCATCGGTCTGGCCATTGCCACCGAGCGCAGTCAATCGTCCATGCATGCCAACGGATTACGTCCCAGTGGCACCTACACCGTGACCGGAAGCCTGACCGAAGAGCAGCACACGCGGCTCAGCAAGTGGGTGAAGGACCAGGGGGGGGCCGAGAATGCCGGCACTCCTCTGGTGCTGGACCGCGACGCCAAATGGCTGAGTACCTCGGTGAGTGGCGTTGACGCCCAGCACGTCGAAACGCGGCGCCTGCAGGTTGAGGAGATTTGCCGGGGCTACGGGGTGTTCCCCATCATGGTCGGGCACTCCGACAAGACCAGCACGTTCGCCAGCTCCGAGGCCTTTTTTGCGGCGCATCGAATCCACACGCTGGCGCCATGGCACAAGGCCTGGCGCGACCGTCTGGACGAAACGCTGCTCGATGGCTCCGGCCCGCTGTTTGTTGATTTCGACACCCGTTACATGGTGGCCGGCTCCTTGAAAGACCGCGCACTGTGGGCTCGGACCATGGCCGAGACCGGAATCTGGACACGCAACGAGATCCGCGACGAGGATGGCAAGGACCCCCTGCCGGGCCTCGATGAACCGCTGACGCCGCTCAACATGAGTACCGGCAAGCAAGGGAGCGACGATGAAGAACAAGACAAACCAACGCCTTGAGCGCAAGGAAGGGCCAGGCGGCCGGGAGGTGCGCTCTTATGCGCTACAGATCAAGGCCACGGGCGACGACGGTTCTGTCGAAGGCTACGGCTCTGTCTTCGGGGAGCGCGACTCCTACGACGATGTGATCGCAGTGGGTGCCTTTGTCGACAGCCTGAAGGCGCACAAAGCGGCGGGCACCATGCCGGCCATGCTCTGGCAGCACGACGGCGCCAAGCCAATCGGTATCTGGACCGAGATGGTCGAAGACAGCAAGGGTCTGCGCATCAAGGGTCAGCTGGCGCTGGAAACCACCTTGGGGAAAGAAGCTCATGCACTGCTCAAGATGGGCGCGCTCAATGGGCTTTCCATCGGGTTCGTATCCAAGCAGTGGGCCTATGACCGAGATACCGACGTTCGCACCCTGACCGAGGTCGACTTGTGGGAGGTGTCGCTGGTGACATTCCCTGCCAACGGCAAGGCGCGGGTGACGAATGTGAAGGCGGCCGATGACCTGGCTGCCCCGAAAGATGCTGAGCGGCTCCTGCGTGATGCAGGTTTCAGCAAATCTGATGCGACGGCCTTTGTGTCGCGCGTCATGCGGATGGGAGAAGCGCGGAGAGAGTCCGCCGATTCGACCGCTGCGGCAATGCGTTCGGCCGACCGGCTGCTCGCTTCCCTCCAATCCTGAAGAAAGCACATCATGAAGAAAACTGTTCTGGCCCTGATGGCCATCCACATGGCGGCCTTTCAGGCCAAGGCCGGCGCCCTGGGCGTGTACGAACGCCATGACGATCCCACCATCAAGACCGTCTCTGACGCTCTGGACAAGATCGCCACGGCCTTCGAGGAATACAAGAAGGCCAACGATGCCCGCATCGAAGCCATCAAGACCGGCAAAGGGACGGCCGAACTGGACGCCAAGCTCTCGCAGATCGATGGCCACATCGAGGCCCTGGGCGAGGTCAAGTCCAAGCTTGAGAAAATGGAGACCAAGCTGTCCCGCCCCGGCGCTATGGACCCGGCCCGCCAGGAAGGCGAGAGCAAGGAAGCAGCCGAATACCGCAATGCCTTCATGGGCTGGATGCGCAACCCCGGCGACCCGGAGCGCCGCACCGCCCTGCAGCAGCGTGCCCGCGAGCTGAAAAAGTCGCTGCGCGTCGAGGGCAATGATGACGACGGCTGGGAAACCCGAGCCACGCAAACGACCACTACCACCGGCTCGGCTGGTGGCTTCGCGGTGCCCGAGATCATCGAGCGCCAAATCGCACGCCTGGGCCTGGAAATCAGCCCTATCCGCCAACTTGCCACCGTCCGCACTGTGGGCAGCACCGACTACAAGGAGCTGTTCGACGTGGGAGGTGCGGGCTTCGAGTGGGTGGGCGAGACCGATACC
This sequence comes from Comamonas sp. A23, assembly GCF_004522605.1. Lineage (NCBI taxonomy): Bacteria > Pseudomonadati > Pseudomonadota > Betaproteobacteria > Burkholderiales > Comamonadaceae > Comamonas > Comamonas sp. A23. The sequence goes on along the minus strand of NZ_RSDT01000006.1, from coordinate 294,909 downwards.
CGCAACCAGACCGACACCCCTAACCTGGCCGAGGTGACTCCCACCTTTGGCATGGCCTCGGCCAAGCCTCAGGCATCGGAGGAGTCGCTGGACGACATGTTCTTCAACGTCGAAGACTGGCTGATCTCCAGTGCTTCTGAAGCCATCGCCCAGGGCGAGGGTGCAGCCTTCGTGCTGGGCAACGGCACCAAGAAACCCACTGGCTTCCTGGCGGGGCCCACCCCAGTGGTCACGGCAGACGCAGCCCGCGCCTTCGGCACGCTGCAGTTCATTGCCTCCGGTCAGGCCGCCGCGATGCCCACGAGCCCCGACGTGTTCCTGGATTTGGTCTATGCGCTGCGCGCCCGCTACCGCACGAATGCCAAGTGGGTGACAAACCGCCTGGTGCAGGCAGTGCTGCGCAAGTACAAGGACGCCCAGGGTCAGTACCTCTGGCAGCCATCCCTGCAGGCGGGCCAGCCTGCGACTTTCCTGGGCTACGGCATTACCGAAGCGGAGGACATGCCGGGCGTCGCCGCCAACGCTTTCCCCCTGGCCTTCGGCGACTTCAAGGAGGGCTACCTGATCGCCGACCGAGTGGGCATGCGCATCACCCGCGACGAGATCACCACCCCCGGCTTCGTCAAGTTCTACGTGCGCAAGCGCGTGGGCGGCAAGCTGCGCAACACCCAGGCTATCAAGCTGCTGAAGATCTCGGCCTGATTCTGTGAATGGCAACAAGAGCCCCGCACGGGGCTCTTTTCATTGGAGAGCATCATGCAACTGAAAGTGATCAAGGCGTTCGACTGGGCGCACCGTGGTGTGCGGGTCGAGCGTTTCGAGGCCGGCAGCATCATCGAGACGAAAGACGAGGACCTGATCCGCGTGTCCGTGGAAGAGGGGTGGGCCGCAGAAGACGACGGAAGCGCGCCGCAGGGCAAGCCTTCGGCGGGCCTGAAGGTCGATGAACTCAAGGCGGCGCTAGTTGCCCTTGGCATCGAAATCCCCGAGGGCGCCAAAAAGGACGAGCTCGCTGCACTGCTGGACGCTCAAGGTAGCGAGCAGCAATGAGCCTGATTGCCATCGAGCGTGCCAAGCAGCACCTGCGCGTTGATGGGGATGATGAGGATGCCCTGATCACAGGGCAGCTCATGGCGGCCGAGCGCCTGGCTATGGCCTGGATCCGTCGCAACGTGTATGCCGATGCTCAGGCATTGGCTGCAGCGGTGGCGGCGGTGCCGGATGCGTTATCGGCGGCAACAAGCGCCTACGAGGACGCGCTGGAGCAGGCCATGGGCTTGCCGAACGCGCTCGAGCGGCATGCGGCCATTGCCGCCGCTCAGGAAAACTATGACGATGCCCAGGGCGAGGCAAAGCGCACGCGCCGCGGACGCGTTCTGGATGACCTGTTCACCTCTGGGGTGCTTCTCACTTTGGGTGCGCTCTACGAAAACCGCGAGACGCTGGAGCCGCCGCCCGTGGCCCAGTTGCTTCTCGATCCACTGAGGGCATATGGATGAAAGCCGGCACGCTTCGAGACCGCATCCGCATCCAGCGCCGTTTGCCCGGTGGTGGCTTGGGTCAGCCGTCCACCACCTGGGAGGATGCGCTGCCTGGGCCCATCTGGGCCAACATCCGCTTTGCGTCTGGGAGCGAGTCGATCCGATCAGGACAGGTCGCCAGCAAGGCGCAGGCCAGTATCCGCATCCGCAAGCGCTCGGGCATCACTGCCGAGATGCGAGCTTTGTGTGATGGTGTCGAATACGACATCAAGGCCGTCATGCCCGATCACCAGCACCGCGAATTTGTAGATCTGGTCTGCGAGGTGACCAATGGCTAGGGGCGAGAACTCGATAGTTGCCCCCGTTGATCTTTCGGGGCTGGAATCCCTGTTTGATGACTTGGGGGATGCTGCAGAAGAGGCTGCACGCCCTGCAGCGCAAGCGGCTGCACAGGTGTTCTATGACACCGCAAAGGACAATGTCTCTCGCATCAAGCGGGTATCTGGAAAGCTGGCTGAAGCCATCTATCAGGTCTACTCGAAAGACAACAGCGGGATTGGCCTTGCCACCTATCACGTCAGCTGGAACCACACCAAGGCCCCGCATGGCGGGTTGGTGGAATATGGCCACTGGCAGCGCTATGTGGTGGTGAACACGAAGAAGGGGCCGCGCAATGCAGTGAGGCCTGAGAAGCAAGGGCAGAAAAAGCCTCGACGGCGCGCCAGTCAGGCAGAGAAGGATGCGTATTACGTACTGCGCCCAGACGGGCCAATCTATGTGCCGGGAAAGGCTTTTATGCGAGGGGCTCAGCGCGCCGCTGGCGCTGCGGTGCTTGCCTCGGCTGATGTGCTTTGGCAGGCTTTGGAAAAGGTGAAGTGATGGATGAAGCTCTGCATGCAGCCATTGCGGCCGTGATTCCGAACTGCTTCGGCACCGTGGCTCCGGCCAATGCGCAAACGCCTTACGTGATCTGGCAGCGCATCGGCGGCGATACCAGCGAATACCTGGACAACGAAGATTCCCAGCTTGATGGCGCCGATGTGCAGATTCGCATCTTCAGCCAAGACGTCCTTGAGCCGAAGCGGCTGATGCCTCTGCTGGTGAGCGCGCTTCGTCAGCATCCAGACCTGACCATTCGCCCGGTCGGAAACTTCCGCGATGACTTCGATCACGATATGAACCTCTTTGTGGCCGATCGGGATTTTGAGGTGAACTATCACAATACTTATAATTGAATCGTTTTGTTACTAATCAATTAAAATGAAACTCTTGAAAGCATTGTTAGCTGTTGTCGCTATTGCCCTAACAGGCTGCGCCACAAATCAAATCATGTTCGAAAAGCCGGGAGCGACTCAGGAGCAATTCCAGCGTGATCGAATGACGTGTCGGCAGATGGGAATGCAGTCCGCAATGGCAAATGGTCTTGCAGGTAATATGTTTGTTGAGGTTTGGATTAATGACGAAACAACCAAGTGCCTCAAAAGTATTGGATACGAAACTCGCGTAGTTCCTAAATAAGAAAAGCCACCTCCGGGTGGCTTTTCTTTTGCCCGAAAGGGCTTGCAACCCGCCAAGGGCAATCCTGGCGGGTTTTTCTTTGCCTGAAAGGGGCACAACCATGCGCAAAGTTCCTCTGCCCGACGGGGCAAAACTCTATCTGTACACCGCAGCGCTGACGGCCTTGGCCGCCGGCGAAATGTCCAATGCCGCACATGCGGTGGTGACTGTGGCCAACACCTTGGCGGTCAACGCTGTGGTGGTCATCACCAGCGATGACTACCCCGAGCTGGAAGGCCGTGTGGCTCGCGCCAAGGCTGTGACGGCCGATAACGTCACTCTGGAGGGCGTCGACACGCTTGACCTCGAGAAATTTCCCCCTGGTGGATCCGTAGCGCTGATTCCGCTGGTTGCCAACGAATGGCAGCGCCTGCCGTATGTGCCGACTTTTGGTCTGACCGGCGGCGACATCAAGACGGGCAGCAGCTCGTACCTGGACGTCCCTACAGATCAGGAGTTCAGTACGGGTCGCAATGCGCGCCGCCTGGAATACACCAACAGCTGGAAACAGGATGGCGCGGCCCGCGCTGCGCTGAAGGCTTCGGACGGCATGGAGTCTGTGCACCGTCTGGACTTCAAGGACGGCTCCGCCAGCTACTACGTGGGCGAGTTGACCTATGACGACGTGCCCAGCACCGAAAAGGGAGCCGAGATGACCACCAAGTCCACGGTGCTGCTGCGTGGTGATCCGACTAACCTGCCTAAGGCTGCTTGACTATGACCGAGCAGATTGCACGCCAGATCGTGCTGGGTCAGCGGCCCAAGGGCATCGTTCACTCGCTCAAGATTCCTATGCTGGATGGGACGGAGGGGCTGCTCCCCGTGACATTCCGTTACCGCGACCGCGTGGAGTTTGGTGAGTTCCTGGACAGTCTCCACGGGGTCCAGGTCCCGCACTTTGATGGGACTGCTGCCAATGCCTCCAAGCAATTGCAGCGCGGAGCAGTGCAAATTAACGGCCAGTATGTTTTGAGCTGTCTGGAGGACTGGGGGCTTGACATTCCCTTGAACCTGGACAACTGCATCCAATTGGCGCGTGAGATTCCTGCAGCCGTGCAAGCGGTGATGGATGCCTATCGGCAGATCTGCATCGAGGGCCGCCTGGGAAACTGATCGCGGCAGTGCGCGCACGGTACACGCAGCTCCCAGATGCCCAGTACCTCAAGGGCTGGGGGCTGCCTGTAAGCCAGTACGCCGACATGTTCAAGGTCGAGGTATGGCCTGAGAACTGGATCGCCTGGAGCCTGTTCGAGGCTCTGCAGACGCAGTGGCGCGTCGGCGCCGGCGGGGTGGTCGGGCTGGACTATGGCGTTCTGTCCGACGAACTGCGCGCGCGCGAAATCCCCCATGAAGACCACGACCGGCTGCGCGCCGAGGTTCGGATCATGGAGGGTGCCGCACTTCAAGAAATCTATGCCGAGGCTGAAAAATGAGCGATACCGACCGCCGCAAAGTCCAGATTGAAGCCTCGCTGGACGCCACTGGCGTGCGCGAAGGTGGTGTTGATGCCGTGGCCGCGGCCAAGGAAATGGCTGCAGGCATTGAGGCGGCGGGCCAAAAGGCCGCTCAGGGCCTTAAGCCCCTGGAGACCCAATCCCAGCAGTCTGCAGCGGCCATGTCTCGGGCTGAAAAGAACATGGTCGGCAGCATCCAGCGAGCGACCGTCGCTTTGCAGTCTGGGGGCAAAGCTGGTTCTGACTACTACGACATGTTGGCCAAGCAGCGTGGTATCTCTGGCGATGTGCTCAAGCCCTACATCGACCAATTGCGCCAGGCCGAGGCCGCGCAGAAGGCTCTGCGGCAATCCGGCGGTATCAGCGAGGGCCAGCGCAACGCGGCGATGCGAGGCGTGCCAGCGCAGTTGCAGGACGTTATCGTGTCCCTGCAAGGCGGTCAGAATGCCATGACCGTGGCATTACAGCAGGGGTCTCAGCTGCTCACCACGTTTGGGTCTGCTGCTGAAATGATCAAGGGCTTGGGCGGGTACATCCTTGGCCTGGTCAACCCGCTGACAGTCCTTGGAAGTGCTGCGGGCCTGCTTGCTGTTGCGTTCTACCAGGGAAGCCAGGAGGCCCGTGAATACTCCAAAGCGCTGATTTTGTCGGGCAATGCTGCCGGCACGACGGCAGGGCAACTGGCCCTCATGGCCGAAAGCCTTGGCTCCAAGAAGGGACTCACCCAGTCCGGCGCGGCTGAGGCGCTGACGCAGATTGCTGCGACCGGCAATGTGGCGACCGAGACCATTTCCAAGGCTGCCGAGGCGGCTTTGCGCTTTGACCAGGCGGGTGTGCCTATCAAAAACACGGTCAAAGACTTCGAGGAGTTGGGCAAGTCTCCCGTCGAGGCGTCCTTGAAGCTGACGGAGCAGCACCGCTATCTCACTGCCGAGGTCTTCAGCCAGATCAAGGCCCTTCAAGAGCAGGGGCGTGAAGCCGAGGCGGCCAAGGTCGCTCAGGAAGCCTATGCGGACTCCATCATCGGTCGCACGACCCAGCTGCAGGAGCATGTGGGTTTGCTGGAGCAGGCCTGGAAAGGTTTGGCCAAGGGCGCAAAAGCTGCCTGGGATGCCATGGCCGGTATCGGTCGTGGGACGACTGTCGAAGAGCAACTGCAGCGGCAAATGCAAGTCGTGGCGACTTTGCAGGAAAAGCATGATGACTATGTCGCGCGCTACGGCAGTGGCCGAAACAACAGCGAGGCACTACTCAGCGCAGCCCAAGCGCGCATGATCGAGCTGCAGGGGGAGGTTAATGAGGCTACGACGAAAGCCATGGTCGAGGGGGAGTCTCAGAAGGTTCAGCAGGCAGGCAACAAAGCCGTGCAGGCTGTCAGTCAAGCCAATGAGCGCGCCCTCACAAAGCAGGAGCAAAAGGATAAGGCGCTCAAGGCCTATGACAACGATCTTGCAAAAATCAAAGCAGCTGACCCTAATAACGCGCTGCTTGATCCAGGGCTCATTGCCAAGACCAAGGCCAGTATTGAGGAGCAGTTCAAGGAGAAGGGCGGCGGCAAAGGAGGTAACACAGCGCCTGCATCCCGCCGGCTTGACCTGTCAGAGATCCAGAATGCCGCTCGCGAGGAAGTGCGCATCATCGATGGCAAGCAGAAGGATCTGGAGCGCCTGCGCCAGTCCGGCCTGATCGATGACCAGGGCTACTACAGCCAAAAGCGCTCCCTGATCGAAGAATCCAACAAGGTTGAGGAAACCGCCCTGCAGGAGCAGATTTCCCGTCTGCAGCAAGAGAAGGTCAAGGGCAGCGATGCCCTGGCCGTCAAGAAGCAGATTGCGGATACAGAGTCCAAGTTGGCTGCCAAGCGGCTGGAGACTGGAGAAAAGCTCAAGGCTCTGACCCATGAGGAAACCCTGGCCACTGATCGCCAGCGCATGGCAATGGAGGCATTGGCCGAGTCGCACAAGCGTGCCATGGAGCAGATGCGGGAGCAGCAGCAGCGCACCATCAGCTCGGCTTGGATGGGCTCCAAAGATCGCCAGCGTGCTGAGAGCATATGGGACATCAAGGACAGCTACCTTGCCGAAGAACGCAACTTGCGCGACCGGCGCATGTATACGGCGAACCTCTCCAAGGAGCAGCAGGCACAGATTGACCAGCGCTTGGCTGACCTGAAAGCGGAAAAGGAGGAGCGCATCCGCATCGCTGAGGCTACCTATGCAGAGCTGGACCAGCTGCAGACCCGGTGGGAGCTCGGCGCAGGCTTTGCAATGCAGAACTATGCAGACCAGGCTTCGAATGTGGCGCAGCAGACGGCGGATGCTTTCACCAATGCCTTCAAGGGCATGGAGGATGCTCTGGTCAGCTTCGCGATGACCGGGAAACTGGACTTCAAGAATCTGGCCAATTCGATCATTGCAGACCTTTTGCGCATACAGATTCGCGCGCAAATGTCTGGCTTGTTCGGGAATCTGCTGGGCGCGATTGGGATTGGCGGTGCCAAGGTTGGTAACGCAGGCTGGGGCGACTACAGCAGCGCGGGCTTGGCCGCCGCCTTTGGAGCAGTTCCAAATGCGAAGGGGGGTGTCTACGACAGCTTCAGCCTGAGCGCATACCGCAACCAGATCCACGATACGCCGCAGCTCTTTGCATTCGCGAAGGGTGCTGGCGTGTTTGGCGAAGCTGGGCCTGAGGCCGTCATGCCGCTGACACGGTCGGCGGATGGGAATCTTGGTGTTCGTGCAATCAATGCAGCAGCGGGTGGGGGCAAGCCAAATGTCCAGATGGTCTTTCAGCCCAGGATCTACATCGACAGCCGCACAGATCGGGCCGAGGTGGAGGCTTTAGTCTTCAAAGGAATGAAGACGGCCAGCGATCAGGCACAGCAGGAGCTGCTCTACAAAATGTCTCGGAACATGGTATGACTCAACGCATCATTGACTGGCCAAAGCAGCTGAGAATGCGGCCTGGCTCTCAGGAGTGGGAGCTATTGCAGCCCATGACGGGCTCGGTGAGCGCATTCAGCGGCGCGTCTTACGACAAATTGATTGGCCCACCTCGGTGGGCCTTTTCAATGGACCTGACGGATGCGCCGGCGTCGATGCTGCCCCAGATTGAGGCTGCATTGCGCCAGCTGCGCGGTGGTCTCAATCTGCTGCGCATCGGCGATATGCGCCGCACCGGCCGTGTGAGTGTGGTGCCGGGCGGTGGCGCCAAGGAGGTGCAGATGCTCCCATGGTCCAGCCAGTGGACACGCTGGGGCCGCATCGGGCCGGCGCCGGTGGCCATTGCTGGCGAAGAGGTGGAGGTTCGGCAGACCACGGACTATTTTCAGAACGCCACGGCTGCTTTACGGGCTGGTGTTCCGTATGTGGCAGTGCTGGAGGCTTCGGCCACGGTGTCGGCGCATGTGGCCCTGTCGGTTGCAGGTGCGGGCGTTGCGGAGCCCTTGGGGGTGGTATTCGACGCCATGACCGGCGCAGTGGTGAGCCAGTATGGGCCAGTCAATGCCTGCGGGGCGACAGCAGCAGGCGGGCGCTGGCGGTGCTGGCTGACCTTTGGTGGCAAGGCTGGTGATGTGTTGGCCCAGGCCTATGCATTGCTTCCGGCCCATGGGTTGATTCATCTCAAGATGCGCCGCCCCATCCTTGCCATGCAGGCGGGCGCCCTGCCACCGGCCTATGTACCTGCGGATTCGGTCAGCGTCTGGGATGAGTACGGCGTGCAGGTCGATGGTGCAGGCCAAACAGGAGCCACCCTGGCTACACGCAACTGGCCGCCGGGCCTGACTCTGCGTGCTGGGCATTGGATCAGCTACGGCGATGGCATGCACATGCTGCTGGAAGCGGTAACGCCAGACGCAGCCGGCAAGGCTCAGCTCTGGATTGAGCCACCCATCCGCCGCAGTCCTGCCGATGGCGCGCCGGTGGTGGTGCGCAATGTCACAGGCCTGTTCAAGCTCAAGGTCAGCCCCAAGATTCGCCAGGAAGGCATGGCCGTCAAGGGGGTGACGCTTACCTTTGAGGAAGATCTGAATGCTTACTCCTAACCAACTGCTGCAGGCGCAGCGGCCGGCAACGGCTGTGGCGCTGCTGGCAGAAATGCAGTTCACCACGGGCGCCATGCGCCTGAGTACATGGGAGGGAAGTCTGCAGGCCCTGGACCATGACTGGGCGTACCTTCCCGGGGTGATGGGCATCAGCGGCGTGCAGCAGGCCGAGAACATCGAGTATCCCGCCATCGATGTGTCTCTGGCATTGCCTGATTCTTCCATCCTGACTCTGGCCGTTGGAAGCGAGAAAACGTATCGCGGTCGATTGTTCCGGTTGTACATGGCAATCATGGATGACGAGCTCCGGCTGGTTGACGACCCGCAGTTGCTGTATGTCGGGGTGATGGACCAGGTGCAGATGAGCACGGGTGACGGCGGCGAGGACAAGGGCGCGCTGACCATGCGTTGCGAGCAGCCCGGCAAGGACAGCCGCAATGCCATGAGCCAGCGGCTGACCAATCAACAGCAAAGCAAGAGATACCCCGGTGATACCGGGCTCAGCCGCATGGCGGAGTTGGCAGGAGGGCCACAAACATGGTTGACCAAGAAGTTTCAGCAGGTATGAGGCGCTTGCCTGACTGGGAGCAGCGTTTGTCCGATCTGGTCGGGCAGCGCCTTGCCGCTCCATTCGCGTGGGGCTCCAACGACTGCGTGCTGTTTGCTGCCGATGGCATTGCGGCCATGACCGGGGTGGATCCGGCCGGTAGTCTGCGCGGGCAGTGGGCCAGCCGTGGCGAAGCTGTTCGGGTCATCGCCCAGCTGGGAGGGCTGGCGGCTGCCGTTGATGTCCTTGGGCTGGACCCGATTGGACCGCTGTTCGCGCAGCGCGGCGATTTGGTGCTGCACCGAAGAGATGGAACTGATGCCTTGGCGCTATGCCTTGGCAATCAACTGGCGGGCCCGAGCGATTCGGGCCTTTTGTTTTTTGGGTTGGAAAACGGAGTGCAGGCATGGCGCGTAGGCTGAAGCAAATCGCTGCGGCGCTGACCTTGGCCGGCCTGTGTACCCAGGCCAATGCCATGCCGCCGGCCATCGCTGCTGTGGCTGTGATCGGCGCCAATGTGGCGGTGACTGCGGGCCTGATTGCCGCATCGACCGCAATGTGGATTGGTGTGGGGGTCATGCTTGGGTCTGGCCTTTACCAACGCCAGAAGGCCAAGCGCGAGGCACGCCGGCAGCGCGACGCCTACAACGCCAGTCTGACCGACCGCAACACTACGGTGGCCGAGGCATCGCCTGAAGTGCGCCATATCTACGGCCGCGCCACGGTGGGCGGCTCCGTTGTGGCCATGTTCACCCGCGGCGACAAGGATCAAATCAAGGATCTGGTGATCGCCTGGGCCGGGCATGAATGCGATGCCGTCGAGGATGTGTTGATCGCTGGCGAGTCGTTGCAGCTGGATGGGAGTGGCAATGCCACGGCATCTAAGTGGGCGAGCACCAGCACCAGCACGGTAGGCGCTACTGGCGCATTCAGCCTCTCTGGCGCGCTGAACCTGCCTGCGGATACCCAGCGCCTGGTGTCGATTTCCAAGGGCAGCAGCGACGAGGCGATGCAGCTTTGGGAATCGCAGTACACCCAGACCGGCCTGGTGGTGCAGCTCAATCCCGACGCCATGGATATGTGGGCTGGCCAGTCCGTCAGCATCCAGTACAGCCGCGAGACCACCACCAGCTATGTGCGTGCTCGCCATCACCTGGGGATGGCTGATCAGGGTGCGGATGGCCAGCTCATTGCCGACTCTGCCGGCCTGCCTGGCGCCTGGACGGCAACGGACCGGCTGCGCGGCATCTGCTACAGCGTCATCACGCTGGATCTGAATAATCAGGAACTGCAGAGCGGCCTGCCTCAATTCACTGCGCGCATCCGTGGCAAGAAGGTCTTGGACCCGCGCAGCGGCGCCACAGCCTGGAGCGATAACCCAGCCCTTTGCATCTATGACTTTCTGCGCGCCGGGGATTATGGCAAGGGCGTGTTCCCCGAGCAGGTGGAGGGCGTGGTGGCTGCGGCCAATGCGTGCGATGAGCTGGTCGCCATCCCTGGTGGCACGAGCACGGCCAAGCGATACACCTGCAATGGTGCCTGGCAGTCTGGGACGGACCCGGACAACGTGCTCGAAGATCTGTGTGGCGCCATGGCCGGCTATGCCATCCCGGGCGGAACCTGGGGTGTCCACGCCGGCGTCTATGTGTCGCCCGTGTTGGTGCTAGGTGATGACCAGGCTGCAGGCTCCATCAACATGGTTCCCGCGCCAAGTCGGTCCGAGGCCTGGAACGGAGTCAAAGGCCAGTTCATTGACCCGGCTCAGTTCAATCAGGCGGTGGACTTCGAGCCACTGCAGAACGCCCAGTACGTAGAAGATGACGGCGGGGAGGTCTGGGGACAGATCCGTTTGCCGTTCACGGACCAGGGCTGGCGTGCCAGAACGCTGGGCAGCATCAGTATGGAAAAGAGCCGGGCCAAGAAGATTGTTTGGCGCGGCACACTGGCGTGCTTGCGTGCGCGGGTTGGGGATCGGGTGATTGTCAACAACGCACTGCTGGCATTGAGCAATGCGACTTTCCGGGTGATCAAACGGTCCTATGACCATGGCTCCGCTGCCGTGGAGCTCTCTCTGGAGCAGGACGAACCGCGCTTTTACCCGGGTGTCAGCAACACGCAGCCGCCGGCACCAGGCGTGCAGCCCGACCCAACCTACAAGGTCAACCCGCCCACAGGGCTTGTGCTCACCAACCCGGCGCCAGGCCGCATTGGGGTGCATGTCGATCCCAGCATTGACCTGCGCGTGACCAACGGTGGCGCCTTGCTGATTCAGGTGCGCACGGCCGACAGCAGCGCCTGGGTCAGTATGCCCAGCGCTCCCGGCAATACCACGGGCCAAGTCATCACGGTGCTGCAGAAGGGCGTCTACGTCGTGCAGGTGGACTGGCGGGCCAGCACCGGGCAGCAGTCCGGGCAGTGGCTGGCCGGCGCCGTCACGGTCACGGAGACAGCGTTTGCCACTGGCGACGATGTGAGCAATGCCGTTTCTGGCTACGCCAATAAGGAAAACCCGGTTTTTACGGGCGTTGTCGGGCTTCCTGCATACGCGATCGACAACCTGCCGCCCGCTGGCGGCGACAACCGGCGCAAGGCCATCCTGGTTCCGCTGGACCTGGAAGACAGGCCTGCCGTCTGCGTAAGCGATGGCACGGACTGGATCAGCCAGATCACCGGATTGCCCGTTGACTACGTGGCGCCGCCTCCGCCACCACCGCCAGCCCCGACGCCGGCACCCTAGACCGCATCAACCCAACCCAACCGCCCTAGAGGCGGTTTTTTCATGTCCAGAAGGAGGTCGCATGGACAACGCGACGTTTTTTGCCGTGCTGAAGACCCAGGCGCAACTGGCCAAGCAAATCAATGAAGGGGCCCGCCAATGAGCGACGCAACAAACCAAGAAACAGTCGATGTCGCCAATCAGATCCTGGCTGAGTTGGCTCAGGCGGCCAAGGATGGACAGTTGATCCAGAACGACTACTACGCCACCGAGGCGGAGGGTCGCGCAGCCGTGGCTGATGGAGACACTTTCAAAGTTGTGGTCGGTGGCGACATTGCTGCGCGCGTATATCGCCGGCTGAGCGCAGCGACTAGCGAGCCACTGTTTGAAGCACCCTCAGCGTCGCTGGCCCAGCGCAGTTCGGACTCTCTTTCGGTTGAGCAATATGGGGCGGGGTACAGCGATGTATTGCCGATCCCGGCAGGTACTGCGAATGCCGCGGGGCTGATCCTGTTGGATTGGCCTCAGATTGCGGGGCGCATCTCCAAGATGCATATCAACAGCGCGGCCGCTGGGGTCGTGGATGTTTACGTGTACAGCAAGAGCGGTGACACGTTCACGCTGCAGCGACAAGAGATGCTCAATGTCCCTGCTGCTGGATATCATGCGCTCCCTTTGTCTCTGTCTGTCAATGCAGGTGAGTACATTGCGGTTCGAGGTGTGGGAGGGTCGTTGACATACGTCAGCGCAATTCCTGACGGCTATGGGATCCGCTCGGGAACAGTGGGGCCTTCTTTTACTCAGCCAGTGGTAAACACCAGCTCGCGAATGATGGTGCGCTTTGACGTCACGCATTTCACTGGGCACGATCAACTCACGCCAACTCTTGAGCGCGATATTAACCACGTCATCTCGCAAACTCTCACGGAGACGAGAGAGCAGCGCATCAACAATGTTGCGCCGTTCGCGTCCGCGCCGTGGAGTTTGAGTGGTTCTGGGTCCTTCATCCTTGCGTCACCAGCAAGTAATGGTGGGCGCGTCATATTTGAATGCTTGGCGAGTGCGGCCGGCAGTGTAAAGGTGGCGCTACTTGAGAGGATCTCCGAAAGCCGATTTGTGCAGCGTGCGGTGGAGCGGGTTGCGGTGGTGACTGGAGAGAACCGCATAACTTTGGCGGCCCAAGTGCGATCTGGAGAGTATTTTTCTATATCTAGTCCGGTGATTGCGTACGGTTCAGAGGCGTCCCAGGGAACCTCCGCATACTTCACGCGTAACTTTGCAGATGGGGTGGTGTGGACATACAGCACGAACATCCGCGCTGGGTTTCGTGTTATCAGCGATGTGGCCCCGAAAGGCGGAAGGGTGGGGTCAGTTAACCTGCCGTGGGAGAGCATGCTGTTGATAGGACTGGGGCAGAGCCTCATGGAAGGATCTCAGACACCGACAAGCGGCACAGAACCCATCACAGTTACCCAGGAATATGACAGCGTCGGGTTCCCCGCATATCCAGCCGCCCCGACGATCTTGCTGCCAGCGACCGTGGCAAATACGCAAAGGACGACTTGGACGCCTCGAGGCGAATGGCCCGGCCTCGCTGCGGCAGCTTCCATTCGTCGCGCGTTGCTCCGTCAGAACCAGTTGTCCCCTACCGACGTCAAATCGACGGTCGTTGTTGCAAACAATGCGGTTGGAGGTACGCCGATAGCGGATATGTCAAAAGGGACGGCGCAATACAACGCATGCATCGCGCAAGCGACGGCTCTTTCCGGAGTCAGCGGTGGCACAGCAGGGGTTCTGGCTGTGATCTTTGGTCAAGGCGAAAGTGACAGCGATGCTTCGGCCTATCTTCCGGCGATCCTGAAAATTGCCGCAGACATAGACAGTGATCTCCGAGCAGCAACGGGCCAGAGCAAGCAAGTACCTTTTCTTGCATACCAGGTTTCATCGGCGAATCGACCGATCGCACTTGCTCAGCTTGCTGCTGCTCGCCAAAGCCAACTGATCAGTCTTGTCGCTCCCATGTACATGCTGAGCTACTACGACTCACAGCACATTGACAGTATCTCGTCGCGCCGCCTGGGTGGCTATTACGGTGAAGCGGTCAAGGCGGTGGCAATTAATGGGGGTGTCTGGGAGCCGCTCTGGCCGATCGGGTGTGATGTGTCTGGAAACTATGTAACGCTGACGTTCAATAAGGCAGGCTTAGTCATCGACACGGCTTTAGTGCCAGCGCAAACGAACATGGGATTCGCTGTCTCAGGGACAACTGTAAGCAGCGTATCTGTGATCAATGGCCGCCAGGTGCGCTTGCAGTGTGCTGCAGCCCCTGCGGTTGGTGCAATGGTGTCTTACGGTAATGCAGCAGTTGGCAAGGGGCCGTACGTCGGCCGGGCCGGCAACTTGCGTGACAGCCGGGGCGAGACGCTGAAGTTTGATGACTTCCCTCTGCACAACTGGTGCCTGGAGTTCGACTGGACTGTGTAACACCAGCCCGCTCATGGCGGGCCTTTTATCGTGCCTGGGAGGGCTATGAGCAACGAAAGCAAGGTTCAAGCATTGATCGAAACAGCCAAGGCCGCGCCGGCCGTGGCGGGGGCTGCCGCGTCTACCATGACGCTAAATCATTGGGTCGCCATCGCAACTGGCGTCTATATCGTGATCCAGGCGCTCTATCTGCTGCGCAAGTGGTGGCGCGAGGAGCGCGGTAAGGGGGGCTGGCTCAATGAAGAAGGTGAGGCTACATGATGAGCAATAAAACAAGGGTCGCAGCAGCGGCCCTTTCTCTTTCTGCGGCCGCTGGGACAGCATGGATTGCATCTGAGGGGGATGGTCCCAAGAGCATCAGCCAGTCTGGCGAGGTCCTGCTGCACCCTTACGTTCCCACGCAAGGCGATGTGCCCACCATTGGCCACGGCTCCACGCGCTATGAAGATGGCCGGCGCGTCACGCTGGCAGATCCGCCAATCACGCGTCAGCGGGCGGTTGAGCTGGCCCTGGGTCAGCTGGATCGCACCTATGCGCAGTGTGTCCGTGACAGCCTCGGCCAGACGCTGGTGAATCAAACCGAGTTCGACAAGGCGGCGGACTTCGCAGGGCAGTACGGCTGCGGAGCTTGGCGCAGTTCCAGCATGCTGGCCAAGACCAAGGCGGGTGACTACCCGGGTGCCTGCCGCGCCTACCTAGGCTACAAGTTCATGACCAGTGGGCGCCGTGAAGGCCCGGGCTGGGTTGCCTATCAGTGGGATAAGGCAGGTAAGCCAACGCGCTGGCGCTTTGACTGCAGTACGCCAAGCAACAAAGTCTGCGGCGGCGTCTGGACTCGTCAGCTGGCGCGTCACAACGCCTGCATGGAGTCACAGCCATGACCGGGGCGTCTCGCATCTGGCCCTGGTTGGCCCTGGCCCTTGCTCTTCTGCTGGCGGTGCAGACCCAGCGGCTGGCCAAGGTTGAGACTTCGCAGGCTAAACAGGCTGCAGCACAGGCCCAGCAATCGCAAGCAGATACTGAAACTAAAGCGGTTGCCGTGGTGACGCACGGTGCCGCCCAACAGGAAAACACCCATGACTACACGCAAGAAATGGTCCGCCTGGAGGCTAGGCGCACTGCTGATGCTGCCCGTATTGCAGGCCTGCAGCACGACATCCGCGGCGCGGCCACCCTCAATGCCCAGCTTGCCGGTGACGCCGCTGCCTGCCGAGGTATCGCAGATCAACATCAGCGACTCGCAGCCCTTGCTGCAGAGGGCGCAGAAGTGGTTACTGGACTTGCAGGCATGGTCCGTCAGCGGGATGTCGAAGTAAAGTTCTTGCAGTCGCAGGCTCTGATCGATAGGGCTCTGATTGTGAAAATTGAGTAGGGAGTGGTTGACTATATGTGCTGCATTACGCGTTGCGTGCAACGCATGCGTCCGGATAAGAATTTGCGGGTCTCATACCGCAAGAAGGAAAGTAGTTTTAGCAGTAGTTTGGATTTATGATGATTGTTCTCTAAATACTATTGAATCTTGATTATGCTTAAAAAAAGAACGGCCTTTCTTTTATTTTACTGGTAATTGTTATTGTATTTTTGACTGTTTTGCCATTTATAAGTCAATCGGTGAAATCGTGGCTAGAATGCAATAAGGATTTATCGGGATGGTTTCAGGCATTATATTCTGTTGGGGCTATAGCCTTTGCGGTATGTGTTGCATATCTTCCGATTGCTAGAGCCGAAAATGATAAGAAAGAGAGCAAAGTTAGATCATTGGTTGTTTTTCTGGCTAAATACGATAGGCTTATATCGACTGAAAAGGGTAGGGCAAAGGATGCATTGCAGTTTTTCTTGGAAATAAATAATAATATTGGAAGTGATAGCAGTAAAAAGAAGTATTTTGATTTTATAGATCGAATTGTATATATGCAAATTGAGGGCGTTGAGGACGAGGGCGCTGCATTTGATTACAATCAAAAATATTTTAAAAATCTAGTTGAGGCAAAAGCAAACTTAAATGGAATTAGGCGACGAATTGAGGGATCAAATTTTGGTTCTAAACCTCTAATAGATGAATCATACGTACGCGGAGTTAAAGAGAGGTATGATGAACTAATTAAGGAGTGGTTCCATAAGGAAGGCGATTCCATATCACTCAGTCAAGTTGGTCAAAATCTAAAGAAAGAACTCGAGCAGCAATTTTCTTTGTTGAAGGATATAGATTATGCGCATGGCATGAGATATGGCGGGTTGGGCAAATACATCCCAACATCAGTGCATCAAGAATAAAATTTCAAATTAAATTCTGCATCTCGCATCATCGCTGCCATGCGAATGCAGGTCGAATTCAGTCCTGTGCGCAGTTCTCAAAACGGTGCTGTGGAACGCGCAACACTAGCCGGGCCTGGCCCGAAATACACAAGCCCATCCTCAAGGGTGACCACCAGGAACCACCCAGGGTGCACTTCTTCTGTGATGTAGTCGCTGGCGCTGCCAGGCAGGATGCGCTCATTGGGAAAGCCATATCGCCCGGGAGTGCGCAGCAGGGTTGGGTGACTAGGGTTGTGCATCGTGCGCGCGCCCAAGTGCTGGCCCTGGCACGCACCACCAGCTTTGTCTGATGTGTCGATGGTTGACATTCCACTCTTGCCCGCTCAGACGGAAGCCGCCGCCATTGATCAGCATGAGGTGGCAGTGCATAAGCGGCTTGATCAGTTCTTGAATAGTGGGTGCATCCGGCTCGGGTAGCAGATAGGCCTTGCAGAGAGGCATGCCAGTCACTGGCGTCTTTGAGTGCATGTACAGCCAGCCATAGACACCATTGGCTTTTGCGACCTCTGGCGGCAGCCTCACGTCGTCTGAGTACAGTTGATAGATAGTGCACCACATACTGTAAATTTATACAGTAAAAATATTTCCCGACTTGTTAGCATGCACTCATGTGCAATCGCTACAACACCCCCTCAGAGATTGAGATAGAGCGGCATTTCCGAATCGGTCGGGAGTCTCCGGGCTGGTGGAAGGATGAGCGGCTCGACATCTTTCCGCGCGCGTCTGGCCCGTTTCTGCGCCGCGCGGTCGATGACCCGGGTTACAGCATCGAGGGCGTGGCGGGGAAGTGGGGCCTGATCCCCTGGTTTGCGAAAGAGCGAACGCTGAAGTACAGCACCAACAATGCGCGCTCGGAGGAGCTGGCCAGCAAAGCCAGCTACAAGACTCCCTGGGCGCGCGGCCAGCGCTGCATCATTCCCGCCTGGTCCTTTGATGAGCCATGCTGGGAGACTGGAAAAAACGTGTGGTGGAGATTTTGCCGGGCCGATGGCGCGCCGTGGGCGCTGGCCGGGCTGTGGAATCGCTGGAAGGATCCAGCGTCTGGAGAGCTGGTAGAGAGCTACACCATGCTGACCATCAATGCAGACTCACATCCCCTGATGAGTCGCATGCACAAACCAGACCCCAAGCTGCCGGCGGACCGGCAGGACAAGCGCAGCGTGATCCCGATCGAGATGCAGGATGTGGATCAGTGGCTGGCGGGGACAGTCCGGGAGGCGGCGCAACTGCTTAGGTTGGCACCAGTTAGCGTTTTTGGCGCTGCAGGACTCTAGCGTTGTTAGTTCATTCTTTGCTGAGCACTACGATTATTGCGTCCAAAGGTTGAATCCTTCGCCGTGCCTGCTCAAGTATCGCGTGCGGGAAGTGTCTCTGGTAATAGCGGATGTCTGTTTGGTCACCCGGCGCATGTCTTTGCAACTCAGCTTTGCATGTCGCTGTGGCATTTGGCGGATTTCTTCCGAGAATGGCTAGGAGGGTAGCTTCAACGGCGGGTATGGACAGTATTGTCTCGACCTTTCCTTTTCTAAGCCAAGCTTGCTCCTGTGCAGTCAGCGGAATGTCTGCATCCAGCACAGCCACACGATGGTCGTAGTTAGCTGTCAAGGACACAGATTTCAATTTGGAGATAACCCCTTGGGGTCCATGCCCATGAGCATTTTTGATGGCAATGGACAGTCGCATGCCACGGTTGTAGTAGGTATTTTTTATGTGATTGACAAAGGAGTGTTCCGTTTCGCCTTCAACCACAACCAAAACGGTGCGATTAGTTTTACGCAGTGGGCGCTTCGCCATTGGCACCCCTTACAGGATAGGTACGGCGCCATATGCGCCGGCCATGTACTTGGCGTAAAAATTGTCGTCGGCGCGGACTCCTTCCATATCGGAAAGACGCCAAGCCTCGCTCCGGCAGCGTTCGTTTTTTTCGACCAGCATGATCTGGCCCTTCTTGAGCAGGTTCATGATCTCGACGGAATGGCAAGTGAAAATCAGCTGCGCGTTGTGAGGATTGGTTTTCGGACTAATGAACAGGTTCAAGATCGGCTCTAGCATCAAAGGATGTAAATCAGACTCCAACTCGTCAAAAATCACAGTGCCGCCTTCTGCCAAGATAGGCAGAACGTCGGCCAGTAGCACAAACGCTGCCTGAGTGCCGCTGGACTCGGCGAACATTGGCAGCTTGACTTCATTGTCGCCGTCACTGTGAATTCCGAACGGGACTAGCAGGTCTTCTTCTTTGCCCTTTTCCACGGTACGCAGCGTTTCCAACTGCACATCCTTCAGGCCAAAGTCCCAAGCATTGAGCAACTCCACCATCCTGATTCTGTAAGCCTCACTCTCCTTGAAGAATTCGGCTGCGCCAAGTACATCTGGAGTGCCCTGAAAAGCATGCCGGCCGATCGGGCCTACATTGCTGTACCGTCGAGAAAGTACTTTGACAATTGCCTGCGCTGTATCTACTCCATACTGATCAGCCAAGGAGATTAACGAAGTCAGCGGCTTAACTTTCTGTGCTTGCTTTTGCGGGAGTCCAAAGCCTCTCATTACGATTAAATCGGTACCTGTGTCTTCATCCCACTCACGGCTAAACAAGGTGCTGAACGTTCGACTGGTCTTTAGACGTAAAGACTCGAACAGCACGCGCTCCCTGTTGAGGGTTAGGGCATAGCGATACAGCTTGCCAAATGCCTCAAACTCCAGTTCAAAGCTTGTGGCGTCATTTGGCTCAAATGCATGCGGCTTAACTAAAAAGTTACTGCTAGGATCTATAAAGAAAGACCTGGTCACAAACCAGGCCACGAAATCCAGTGCTTTGATGACATTGGTTTTGCCAGCTCCGTTAGCTCCCACCACTGCCAACAGTTTGCTCAAGCGTCGGTCAGTTGCGACAGAAGCAAAGCTACTCTCCGTGTCGCTAGATCGAGCATCAAGAATGAAGGAAACTTCGGTTTCATCCGCGAAGGAGAAGAAGTTTGAGAAGCGAAGAGTATGAAACACTTTGTTTGCTCGCTCGTTTTCTACAAAATTTTGTTCATTATGCGCGAGTATAGAGGTTCTTGTGCGTAACTTCTGCAGGCGGGTTAGTTGTGCTCAATCCTACGCTCGCCATGCCTCCATCCCCACGGTGCTATTGGTTCAGGATCGCGCCATAGGCCAATCCTTCGAGCCTTGGCCTCTTGCTCTGCAAGCTCGTATTGGCCGCGCTCCTGTGGTGATTGTTCGCGAGCATATGCGCGATACCACCAGGCCATGCCTTGCGTGATCATGGCCAAGCCTGCATCGAGTGTGCGCGGGCCGGTAGGCGCTGATGCGGGTGCAACCCAGACAGAGCACACTTGTCGCTTGTACCGATCTGTTTTGGTGCAGCGCAACTCTGCCTCTTTCTGAAATGTCAGCTCGGCCAGTGCTTGCCGGGCGCGTTCCCCGAACGGTTGCTTGCGCTCAGGGGCGTCGATGCCCTGCAGTCTCACCTTGACCTGTTCGTATTGCCCAGGCTCGCCGCATCGGGCGGTCAGGGTGTCGCCGTCTGAGATGCCCACGACAAGGCACAGGAGGGTGGATGCAAGCATCGCTACACTTTAGATGCAGGCAAAAAAAATGGGTAGAAACCGTTTCAGGTTTTCTACCCACTTTCTACCCACTTTACGTGGGGAATGGCTTATTTACTAGCAATTCTGGTGCCGGAGAGATGAATCGAACACCCGACCTTCTCATTACGAATGAGCTGCTCTACCGACTGAGCTACACCGGCGATAAGCTATAGATTATAGCGCTTTTTCATCGGCTTCGAGGTGGTAGCTGGTCACGCGTTCCACTTCGTTCTTGGAGCCGAGGACGACGCTCACTCGCTCGTGCAACTGCGTTGGCTGGATGTCCAAGATGCGCTGGCGGCCGTTGGTGGCCATGCCACCGGCCTGCTCGACAAGCCAGCTCATGGGATTGGCTTCGTACATCAGGCGCAGCTTGCCGGCCTTTTGCGGCTCGCGCTTGTCCCAGGGGTACATGAAGATGCCGCCGCGGCAGAGAATGCGGTGGACGTCGGCCACCATGGCAGCAACCCAGCGCATGTTGAAGTTCTTGCCGCGCGGGCCGTCTGCACCTGCCAGGCATTCGTCCACGTAGCGCTTCACCGGGGCGTCCCAGTGGCGCATATTGGACATGTTGATGGCAAATTCCTTGGTGTCTTCGGGGATCTTGACGTTTTCCTCGATGAGTACGAACGAACCTTGCTCGCGGTCCAGCGTGAACATGGAGACACCGTCGCCCACGGTCAGCACCAGGGTGGTCTGGGGACCGTAGATGCAGTAGCCGGCAGCCACCTGCTGGGTGCCGGGCTGCATGAAGTCGCTGTCGTGCACGCCAGGGTGGCCTTCAGGCTTCTTGAGCACGCTGAAGATGGTGCCGATGGACATGTTGATGTCGATATTGGACGAACCGTCCAGGGGGTCGAACATCAGCAGGTATTCGCCTTGAGGGTAGCGGTTGGGCACCACATAGATGCCTTCCATTTCCTCCGATGCCATCGCGGCCAGGTGGCCGCCCCATTCATTGGCTTCAATCAGGGTCTCGTTGGCGATGATGTCCAGCTTTTTCTGCACTTCGCCCTGCACGTTTTCGCTGCCGGCCGTACCCATGACGTCGCCGAGCTCACCTTTGTTCACGGCAAAGCTGATGCGCTTGCAGGCGCGGGCCACCACTTCCAGCAGCAGGCGCAACTGGCCGGGGATGAGCCCGTCAACACGTTGTTGCTCGACCAGATAGCGGGTCAGGCTGATGTTTTTCTTCATGCTTCAACTCCTTGATATTCGATGCAAATCTGAAATGGACTGAGGGCAGGGGGCCCGATCACTTGCCTGGACGCCCTGCATTGCGCTGCTCCAGTTCCGCCAGCAGCTCCTTGACGCGGGTTTGCTGCTTGCTGTCTTTCTGGTTCAGCGCGTATTGTTCATAGCGGGCCAGCCATTGGCGGGCCTGCGGTTCTTGCTTTTGCTCATGGGCAAGGACCATGAGCTGGAAATAGCTGTCGTAGACGGTGGCATGGTCTTGCGCCGCCTGCGCAATCTGCAGACGCTCCTGAAGATAGATGGCAGCTTGATTCAGATCGCCCAGCTCATAGCAATTTTGCGCAATATTGGTGAGTACACCGCGTATTTGCTGCAGCTTGCCCATGGCTTTGAGTCGTTCACGTGCGACAGGAAGCAGTCGCTCGTTGGCTTGCTTGGCCGCGCGAAACCGCCCCAGTTCATGCAGCAGATATCCTTCGTCCTCATAGACGCCGAGAATCTGCATCTGGCTCGGAAAATCCAGAGCCCGTGCAGGCCTCACGCTCTCGTCCCAGCGCATTTCGGCGGGTAGCACGGCAATCTGCTGCAGCGGGTATTGAGCCTGAAAGGCTTTGACCCACTTGAGCGCCGCTTCATGCTGCCCGTCATCTGCCAGCCAGCGGATGCTTGAGTAGCGCAGGAAAAAATGAGCGTATGACAGCTCAGGGTCCTGAGTGCCGGACAAAGCCGTCAGTGCCGTCTGCGCTGCTTCGGCAGCCTCTTTGGGCATGCCGCGGCGCGCATAGACGCTGGCCTGTGTGTAGTAGAGCCGGAAGATATCGCGTGCAGCGAACCCCGGCTTTTTCAACAGCGGCTCCAGCGCCTGCAGATCGGCACTCATGGCTCGTCCGCTGAAGCTGCCGCCTTCGCTGAAGACAGTGGCATAGAGGGGCGCAAAACGGGCTTCGAATCCCGTATCAGGCTTTGCTGCCTGAGTGCTCAGCGTCATGCTCGCCGCAGCGACGGCAAGGGCCTTCATGCCCCGAGCCGCGTGTCGAGCAAGCATGTTCAGACCCATCAGTCCGCCAGGGCGCGGGTGATGACCTCGCGCACGTCGTTGGACAGATCGGGCTTGGCAGCCACACGGGCGATGGCTTCGCGGGCCGCAGAGCGGTAAGGCTCAGCCAGTTTCTTCCAGCGGTCCATCACCCGGGCCAGGCGGGAGGCCACCTGGGGGTTGATGCCGTCGATCTCGATCACGCGATCGGCCCAGAACACATAGCCCGCCGCATCGGCGCGGTGGAAGGCGCCGGCATTGTTGCAGTAGCTGAAGATCAGGCTGCGTGCGCGGTTGGGGTTCTTGATCTGGAAGTCGGCATGCTTCATCAGCGCCTTGACTGCCGGAAGCACATCACCGCCGCGATCGCTGGCTGCACCTTGCAGCGCAAACCATTTGTCCAGCACCAGTGCGTCCTGCTTGAACAGCGCGTGAAAGCGCTGCAGCGCCTGCTCGGCCAGCGGGCTGGCACTATAGACCAGGGCGGAGAGGGCGGCCATGCGGTCCGTCATATTGCCGGCGTCCTTGCAGCGCTGGTAGGCCTTGCCGGGCCATACTGTGTCGCCAGTCCGGGCTGCCTGCAGGCACAGCATGGACAGGGCACGGCCTGCAAGAGCACGGCGGCCGGCGCTGACATGGTCGGGGCGGTAGGCACCGGTGTCGCGGTTGGCCTCCCAGGCGGTTTCCCACTCGGACTGCAGCGCGGTCGCCAGCTGCAAGATCATGGCTTCGCGCACGGCATGAACGCGCTGCGGATCCACCTCAGCCAGCTGCTCGGCGATATAGCTCTCGGACGGCAGCGTGAGCACCAGGTCCTTGAACGCCGCGTCCAGCTTGTCGTCGCGCAGTACGCGGCGCATGGCTTCGATAAAGGCTTCAGGCAGGATTTCGGTACTGGCGTCGCTGCCGGCCGCGATGGCCTTGAGGGCATAGCGCAGGCCCAGGCGCTGGCTGGCTTCCCATTGATTGAACGGGTCGCTGTCATGGGCCAGCAGGGTCAGCAGATCGGCATCGCTGAATTCATGTTCCAGCACCACAGGGGCGCTGAAGCTGCGCAGCAGCGAGGGCACGGGGGCTTCGCTCACATTGCTGAAGACAAAGCGCTGTTCGGCTTCGGTCAGCACCAGCATGCGGCTGGCGACAGCCTGGGCTGCATCTTCGCCTGGCAATTGCAGGGCGATGGGCTGACCGCTGGCCGTGAGCAGACCCATTTGCACGGGAATGACGAACGGCAGTTTCTCGGCCTGACCCACGGTGGGTGCACAGCTTTGCGACAGCGTCAGCGTATAGGTCCGGGCGTCGGCATCGTACTGGCCCACGGCCTTGAGCACAGGCGTGCCGGCCTGGCTGTACCAGCGGCGGAACTGCTGCAGATGCTGGGCCAAGGGAGAGTCAGGGTTGGCGTCGGCAATGGCTTGCGAGAAGTCGTCGCAGGTCACGGCCTGGCCGTCATGGCGTTCGAAGTACAGTTTCATGCCCCTGGCAAAGCCTTCGCGGCCGACCAGGTTGTGCTGCATGCGCACGACTTCCGCACCTTTTTCGTAGATCGTGACCGTGTAGAAGTTGTTGATCTCGATATAGCTGTCGGGGCGCACGGGGTGGGCCATGGGGCCGGCATCTTCAGGGAACTGCACGGTGCGCAGCACGCGTACATCGTCGATGCGCTTGACGGCGCGGGCCGAGGCCGTGCCCGCCATGTCCATGCTGAACTCCTGATCGCGGAAGACCGTCAGGCCCTCCTTGAGACTCAGCTGGAACCAGTCGCGGCAGGTGACGCGGTCACCCGTCCAGTTATGGAAGTATTCGTGTCCGACGACGGATTCGATATTGGCGTAGTCGGTGTCGGTGGCCGTGGCCTGACTGGCCAGAACATACTTGGTGTTGAAGATGTTCAGGCCCTTGTTCTCCATGGCGCCCATGTTGAAGTCGCTGGTGGCGACGATCATGAAGCGGTCCAGATCCAGGCTCAGGCCGAAGCGCGCCTCGTCCCATGCCACGGAGTGCATGAGGGAGTTCATGGCGTGCTCGGTCTTTTCGAGGTCGCCGGGGCGCACATAGACCTGCAGCAGGTGATCGCGGCCGGCACGGCTCTTGATCTTCTGCTCGCGTGCTACCAGATTGCCGGCCACCAGCGCAAACAGATAGCTGGGCTTTTTATGCGGATCGACCCACTTGGCAAAGTGGCGGCCATCCTCCAGGTCGCCGGACTCCACCAGATTGCCGTTGGACAGCAGCACCGGGTACTGGGCCTTGTTGGCGCGCAGCGTGACGGTGTACATGGCCATCACGTCGGGACGGTCCAGGAAGTAGGTGATGCGGCGGAAGCCTTCTGCCTCGCACTGCGTGAAGAACGTGTCCTCGCTCACATACAAGCCCATGAGCTTGGTGTTCTTGATGGGGGCGCAGGTGGTGAAGATTTCCAGCTCCACGGGCTCGTTGCCCTCGGGCAGGTTCTCCAGCACCAGCTGGTCGCCATCCATCTTGAAGGAGGTACCACCGCCGTTGACCATCACCCGCGCCAGATTCAGCTCGTCGCCGTCCAGGCGCAGCGCCTGTGCCGGCACCTCAGGGTTGCGGCGCACGCGCATCTTGCTGAGCACGCGCGTCTTGGCCGGGTCCAGGTCAAAAGTCAGGTCCACCGTGTCTATCCACCAGGCCGGGGCCTCGTAGTCGGCACGGTAAATCGCGGTGGCCGGGGCTTGCCCGTCACGCAGTTGCAGCATATCGATTCCTTTCTAGGATCAGAGGCCTTGCTTGAGCGAGGCTTCGATAAACACATCCAGGTCGCCGTCCAGCACCTTCTGGGTGGCCGAGACTTCGACGTTGGTGCGCAAGTCCTTGATGCGGCTGTTGTCCAGCACATAGGAGCGGATCTGGTGACCCCAGCCCACATCGGTCTTGGTGTCCTCGAGCTTTTGCTGCTCTTCCATGCGCTTGCGCATCTCGAAGTCGTACAGCCTGGAGCGCAGGCGCTGCCATGCCACGTCACGGTTGCTATGCTGCGAGCGGCCGTCCTGGCACTGCACCACGATGCCCGTGGGAATGTGGGTCAGGCGCACGGCAGAGTCGGTCTTGTTGATGTGCTGACCGCCGGCGCCCGAGGCGCGGTAGGTGTCGGTGCGCACATCCGACGGATTGATGTTGATCTCGATGGAGTCATCGATCTCGGGGTAGACGAACAGCGATGAAAAGCTGGTGTGACGGCCGCCCGAGCTGTCGAAGGGCGACTTGCGCACCAGGCGGTGCACGCCGGTTTCGGTACGCAGCAGGCCGTAGGCATACTCGCCTTCGACCTTGATGGTGGCACTCTTGATGCCGGCTACGTCGCCCGGAGTCTCTTCTTCGACCGTGGCCTTGAAGCCCTTGCGTTCGGCGTACTTCAGGTACTGGCGCAGCAGCATGCTGGCCCAGTCGCAGGCTTCGGTGCCGCCGGCGCCGGCCTGGATGTCGATGAAGCAGTTGAGCGGATCGGCTTCGCCGCCGAACATGCGGCGGAACTCGAGCTCCTCGATCAGCGGCTTGAGCTTGGCGGTTTCGGCTTCGATGGTTTCAAGGCCGGCATCATCGCCTTCTTCCTTGCTCATCTCGAACAGCTCGGAATTGTCGGCCAGTTCGGTGGTGAGCTTCTCCAGGGTCAGCACGACGGAGTCGAGCGACTTCTTTTCCTTGCCCAGCTCCTGTGCCTTCTTGGGGTCGTTCCAGACGGCAGGGTCTTCCAGCGAGGCGTTTACCGTGCGCAGGCGTTCGTACTTGGCATCGTAGTCAAAGATACCTCCGGAGATCTGCCGTGCGCTCGGCCAGATCTTGGAGGGTGTTGCCGATAGAGTTGACGCGTTCTGCTTCCATGGTGAATCCGTTGTTCTTGCTGATAAATAAGGGCTGATTTTCTCATGCCGGACGGCTGTAAGGATGCAATGGCCTTCGACAGGGTTTTTGAGTGCTTCATCGGGGTGTCTTTTTGAACCCAGCTATGCCCCTGATACCACCATCGGTTTTATTCATGAATGCCGTTACTCGAAGTAACAAATTCTGAATAGAATTCGCAGGCGCGCGCAGTGTGTACGCGCTTTCAGGCAGTTTTCCCTATTCCCCATCTCGCAGGTCCCAGACCTTGCAGGTCGCCCAGGCGCCCAATTCCCCCATGAACTTCTTTCGCAACCTCAAGCTGGCCAACAAGCTGCTGGTGTCTTTTGTGCTGATCCTGCTGATCAGTGCGGTATCGGGTCTGTATGGCCTGGTCCAGATGGAGCGTGTCAATGCCACGGCCACCGATCTGGCGCGCCAGTGGCTGCCGGCGGCCCGCAACCTGCAGGACATGCGTTATCAGCTTCAGCGCTATCGCTCGCAGACCATGCAGCATGTGATGGCGCAGTCGTCCGAGGAAATGGCGGTCTATGACAAGAGCATGCCCAAGCTCTGGGACGAGCTGGTCCAGAACCAGCAGTCGTATGCCAAGTACGTGAGAACCGACAAGGAGCGAGCCCTGCTGGCCGAAATCGGCGAGGAGCTCAAGGCTTATGCCGTGCAGACGGCCAAGGTGGTGGATCTGTCGCACCAGCTGCTCAACGATGAGGCCAGCGAAATCTTGCGCGGCGAGTCGCTCAAGATCAGCCGCGGCATCAATACACGTCTGGATGCTCTCAGCGAGATCAACCATCAGGCGACCGAGGAAACCAATCAGGCCGGCGATGACCTGTATGCCGCTGCCCGCTGGTGGGTGATGGCGCTGCTGTTGGGCTCCATCGTCATCGGCGTGGCGCTGGCGGTGCTGATCGCACGCTCCATCTCGCGTCCTTTGCAGTCGGCCGTTCAACTGGCCCAGTCCGTGGCTGCGGGCGATCTGAGCGCCAGCATCACCGTGCAAAGCCAGGATGAGGTGGGCCAGCTGCTGCAGGCGCTCAAGGACATGAACACCAGCCTGCAGCGCATCGTGGGTCAGGTGCGCCAGGGCACGGACTCGATTGCCTCGGCCAGCAGCCAGATTGCCAGTGGCAACCAGGATCTGTCCTCGCGCACCGAAGAGCAGGCCAGCTCGCTGGAGCAGACGGCAGCCTCCATGGAGGAGCTGACCGCCACCGTACAGCAGAACGCCGGCAATGCCCAGCAGGCCAATCAGATGGCGTCTGCAGCGTCCCAGGTGGCCGTACGCGGTGGTGCCACAGTGGCCCAGGTGGTGCAGACCATGTCGGCCATCAACGATTCCTCGCGCAAGATCGTGGACATCATTGGCGTGATCGACTCCATCGCCTTCCAGACCAATATCCTGGCGCTGAACGCGGCGGTGGAAGCGGCCCGTGCTGGGGACCAGGGCCGTGGCTTTGCCGTGGTGGCCTCCGAAGTGCGCACCCTGGCCCAGCGCTCGGCCGAGGCGGCCAAGCAGATCAAGCAGCTGATCGACGACTCCGTGAGCAAGGTGCAGGAAGGCAGCACCCAGGTCGACGAGGCCGGCAGGACCATGGACGAGATCGTGATGAGCGTGCGCCGTGTCACCGACATCATGGGCGAGATCTCGGTGGCCAGCCACCAGCAGACCTCGGGCATCGAGCAGGTCACCCAGGCCGTGACGCAGATGGATCAGATGACCCAGCAGAACGCTGCCCTGGTGGAGGAGGCCGCAGCCGCGACCGACGCGCTGCGTAGCCAGGCCGCCGCGCTGGCCGAGACGGTGAGCTTCTTCAAGCTCGGCGCCCAGTCCGGTCTGCAAGCCACGCCAGCCCTGGCGCCTGCCAGGGCTGCGATCAAGGTTCCGGCCCCGCTCAAGGCCCCGTCGGCTGCGCTCAAGCGCCCGGCGATGTCGGCGGGGAGCAAGCCGCCGGTCCTGAGCCCCGCGAAAAGCGCAGCAGCGCCCCAGCCGCAAAAGGTAGCAACGGCAGACGATGGCGAGTGGGAGAGCTTCTAAGTCCGGTACGGGCGTGCGGTGCCGGGCCTGGTGCCGTTAGCTATGCTGCTATTGATTATGGAGCTTCTGTCGTATGTATTCATTGAATTTCAATATGTTTTGTATCTGAAATCCTTTTATATAAGGCGGTATAAGCTTCTTTGTTGATAGCGAGTAACAAGCCTGCTCCCCGGAAACAAAAACACCCCGCAGCCGTGGCTGACGGGGTGTTTTTGTTTCCGGGGAGCAGGAGCGGCGTGATCCGCTCCTGCCGCCTCGCATCAGCCGCCGCGCGTGATGGGCACTTCGGCGTTCTTGCCGTAGCTGCCGTATTTGCCCAGCTCCCATTTGGCAATCGCGTTGCGGTGCACCTCGTCGGGGCCATCGGCAAAGCGCAGCGTGCGTGCTGCGGCATAGGCATAGGCCAGCGGGAAGTCGTCGCACATGCCACCTCCACCGTGGACCTGCATGGCCCAGTCTATGACCTGGCAGGCCATGCTGGGGGCGACGACCTTGATCATGGCGATCTCGGTCCTGGCCACCTTGTTGCCGGCCACGTCCATCAGCCAGGCGGCCTTGAGCGTGAGCAGGCGCGCCATGTCGATCTTGCAGCGCGCTTCTGCAATGCGCTCCTGCGTCACGGTCTGCTGGGCCACGCTCTTGCCGAAGGCCACGCGGCTGCTGGCGCGCTTGCACATCAGCTCCAGCGCGCGCTCGGCCAGGCCGATCAGTCGCATGCAGTGGTGAATGCGGCCCGGGCCCAGGCGGCCCTGGGCGATCTCGAAGCCGCGCCCTTCGCCCAGCAAAATATTGCCGACGGGAACGCGCACGTTCTCGAAATACATCTCCATATGGCCGTGGGGCGCATCGTCATAGCCCATCACGTTCAGCGGGCGCTCGATGCGGATGCCCCTGGCATCGGCCGGGATGATGATCATGCTCTGCTGCGAATGCTTGGCCGCTTCGGGGTCGGTCTTGCCCATGGTGATGAAGACCTGGCAGCGAGGGTCGCCGGCACCCGAGATCCACCACTTGTGGCCGTTGATCACGTATTCGTCGCCCTGGCGCTCGATGCGCGTGCAGATATTGGTGGCGTCGGAGGAGGCGACTTCGGGCTCGGTCATGGCGAAGGCCGAGCGGATCTTGCCTTCCAGCAAGGGCTTGAGCCAGCGCTCCTTGAGCTCGGCACTGCCGTAGCGGGCAATGGTCTCCATATTGCCGGTGTCCGGCGCGGAGCAGTTGAAGACTTCGGAAGCCCATGGCACGCGGCCCATGATTTCGGCCAGCGGTGCGTATTCCTGGTTGGTCAGGCCCGCGCCGTGGTAGCCCGAGGCTTCGGCGCTGTCCACGGGCAGGAACAGATTCCACAGGCCCGCGGCCTGGGCCTTGGGCTTGAGCTTTTCAATGGTTTGCAGCGGCGTCCAGCGCTTGCCGGCGGCCGTGTTGGCCTGCATCTCCTCGGCATACTCCTTTTCCGCCGGGTAGATGTAGTCGTCCATGAACTTGAGCAGGCGTTGCTGCAAGTCCTTGGTTTTGGGCGAGTAGTCGAAGTCCATGAGTGCTCCTTTTATTGTGGGACGGTCAAGTTGCGTGGTGGTGGATAAAAAGTCAGGCGCGCTGAGCAAAGGACCAGGCCAGCTCCGCCATGGGGCGGGCGGTGTCGCCCGAGGCCTTGGCCTGGGCGCTGGAGGCCGTTCCGGCCTCGACGCGCTTGGCAATGCCTTGCAGGATGGCCGCGATGCGGAACATGTTGTAGGCCAGGTAGAAGTTCCAGTCGCGCTGCAGCGTGGCCACATCGGCAATGCCGGTGCGCTGGCAGTAGCGCTGGATGTAATCGCGCTCGGCAGGGATGCCCAGGCCCGCGATGTCCAGCCCCGCGATGCCGCGGCCCAGCTCGGCCGGTATATGCCAGCTCATGCAGTGGTAGCTGAAGTCGGCCAGCGGATGACCCAGCGTGGACAGTTCCCAGTCCAGCACGGCGATCACGCGCGGCTCGGTGGGGTGGAACATCAGGTTGTCCAGACGGTAGTCGCCATGCACGATGGAGACACGTCCCTCGTCGCGCGCGCTGGCCGGCATATGGGCGGGCAGCCACTCCATCAGCTTGTCCATCTCGGGAATCGGCTGGGTGACGGAGGCCACATACTGCTTGCTCCAGCGACCGATCTGGCGCTCGAAGTAATTGCCGCTCTTGCCGTAGTCGGCCAGGCCGCGCTCGGCAAACTTTACGCTGTGCAGGGCCGCGATCACGCGGTTCATCTCGTCGTAGATCTCGGCGCGTTGCGCAGGCGTCATGCCGGGCAGGGACTGGTCCCAGAGCACGCGGCCTTCCATGAACTCCATGATGTAGAAGGCGCGGCCGATGACGGATTCATCCTCGCACAGCGCATACATATGCGGCACGGGCACATCTGTGCCGGCCAGGCCCTTCATCACGCGGTATTCGCGCTCGATCGCATGGGCCGAAGGCAGCAGCTTGGCCACGGGACCGGGCTTGGCGCGCATCACATAGCTTTTGCCGGGCGTGATCAGCTTGTAGGTGGGGTTGGACTGGCCGCCCTTGAACATTTCCACCTGCAGCGGACCTTCAAAGCCTTGGACATGACGGCTCATCCAGTCGGTCATGGCATTGGTATCAAACGCATGCTGATCGGAAACCGCGCGGGTGCCGACGAAATGCTCATAAGTGCTCATGCTGTCTCAGTCCTTTGTTCGATTTGTGATGGGCAAGGCGCAGCCCGCCACGCCGCACAAAAGTGCAGCGAGCGAATGCGTGAAAGGGGGGAGTTGCCGCAGAACGCGCGGCGAAGATGCAAGAAAGCGTGAACGCTGAGGACGGCCAAAGATAGCTGCCCCGAAAACAGGCGCAGCCCAAGAGTGAGACATCAAGCAAGGGCCGCCCCGCAGCGAAGATGTCGTCCCCCCTTGGGGGGAAGCGGCGGGGCCGCCCCCGGCAAAGCGGCTCAGGGGGGTCAGTGATCCGTGTCTGCAATACGCAGCAGCGTCACCCGGTCGCGCACGATGAGGCCACCCGGTTCGATGCGAATGACTTCCTCGCGCTCCATGGACTTGAGCTCCTGGTTCACGCGCTGGCGCGAGGCGCCCAGCAACTGCGCCAACTCTTCCTGCGCCAGATGCAGGCCGATGCGGATCTCGTTGCTGTCCGACAGGCTCATCACGCCATAGCTGCGCGTCAGGTGCAACAGCTGCTTGGCCAGGCGCGCGCGCAGCGGCAAGGTGTTGAGGTCTTCCACCAGGCCGTAGAGCTGACGCACGCGGCGCGCATTGAGGCGCAGGATCGCTTCGGAAAACTCCACATGCTCTGCCAGAATGCGCTTGAAGTCCGCCTTGGAGACGCACAGCAACGTGGTCTCGCCATGTGCATAGGCGTCGTGCGTGCGCTTGTCGCCATCCAGAATCGCCACATCCCCGAACCAGATGCCCGGCTCCACATAGGTCAGCGTGATCTGCTTGCCCGTGATGGAGGTGGAGCTGACCCGCACCGCTCCACGTGCACAGGCAATCCACTCCTCGGGCGGTTCGCCGCGAGCGCAGATGAGCATGCCATCTTTGTATCGTTTGACGTAAGCGCATCGAAGAATGTCGTGCCGCAAAGAGGGCGAAAGGGATGAAAACCAGCGACCAGAGTTGATCGCCTCACGTTCTTCCATACTAAGAATTGGCTCGTCCATGTTCTGTCTTATGCGTGACTGGTAACCGCCCCATTGTCGCGTGTGGGACCGGCTGTGCCGCAACTGCGGGACTCAGGGTTGTCACCTGTGCGTCCGCTTTTACCGCGAACAGGGCTTGCGCCGATCAAGAAAACCCAGCAGATATGCGGTCTGCGGCGCGACGGAAAACAAAAATGCCCGCGGGCTGCGGGCATTCAGTCTTGTCATCTGCGGTATTTCATGCGCCGAGTTTTTCAGGCGCGATGGATCTGTGGCTTCAAGTGAAAATAGCTGGTAGCTCTTATCTTTAAAGCATTCCAAGCTATTGAATTAGTAGTGCGTGGATTCACGCAGCAGCTTGCATGCGCGCCAGCAGATGCTTGGCCGCAGCTTCCGGATCGGGGGCGTTGACCAGGGCGCGCACCACGGCTACCGAGCCCACGCCCGTGGCACGCACGGCGGGGAACAGGTCCTCGGAAATGCCGCCAATCGCCACCAGCGGGTATTGCTGCATCAGTCGCACATAGGCCGCCAGACGCGCCAGACCTTGCGGGGCAGTCGCCATCTTCTTGAGCGTGGTTGGGAATACGGCGCCCAGGGCGATATAGCTGGGCTGGACCGCATGGGCGCGCACCATCTCGGCGTAGCCATGGGTGGAGACGCCCAAGCGTGTGCCCGAGCTGCAGATGGTTTCCAGATCGCGCTGGCCGATCACGTCCAGATCTTCCTGACCCACATGGATGCCGTAGGCGCCTGCGTCCAGCGCAGCCTGCCAGTGGTCGTTGATGAACAGGCGTGCCTGCGTGCCCTTGACGGCTTCGACAGCAGCCTTGACTTCACGGGCCACGGCGGCCTGGTCGCCGGATTTGAAGCGCAGCTGCACCGTGGGCACGCCCGCGCGGGCCATGCGGCCCACCCATTCGGCCGTGGGCAGCACGCCATACAGGCCCAGCTCGCGCGGGCAATGGGCAAAAGCCAGTGCCGGGTCGGCCTTGCCGAGACCGAAGTCGCGTGGGTCGTCGGGCCAGTGGGTGACATCGAAATGATTGTTGCGTTCGCTCTGGCACTGCCAGGCCTGGGCCAGTGTTTGTGCATCCACGGCGATAAAGCCCAGCTCGCTGCAGGCTTCCAGCGCAGCCAGATAGGCGGGCTCCTGGCGCAGCGCGGGCGGCACGGGCTGGGGCGTCAGCTCGACCGAGTTGGCATCGTGGTGCAACTGGGCGCCAAAATGGGCACAGTGCTGGTGGACGATGGCTTGCGCCAGGGCCTTGATTTCTGCGGAGTCCATGGGCCGGCCTTTATTCCTGATGCCAGAAAGGGGTGCCCAGCACGGGCGTGCTGGGCTGGGCGGCGTTCTGTTCGGCCATGGCGCCAGCGCGCCAGGCGGCGTGACCGGCATTGACGGCATCGGAGAATGCGCCGGCCATGGCTACGGGGTCTTCGGACAGGGCCACGGCGGTGTTCAGCAGCACGGCGTCATAACCCCATTCCATCACGGTGCAGGCATGGGAGGGACGGCCCAGGCCGGCATCGACGATCAGCGGCACCTTCAGGCGCTCGCGCAGCATCTGCATGGCATAGGGGTTGATGGGGCCGCGGCCGGTGCCTATGGGCGCAGCCCAGGGCATGACGGCCTGGCAACCCACGTCGACCAGTTTTTGGCACAGCACCAGGTCGTAGGTGGTGTAGGGCAGGACCTGGAAACCGTCCTTGATGAGGATGGAGGCAGCCTCCACCAAGTTGAGCGTGTCGGGCTGCAGCGTGTAGTCGTCGCCGATCAGCTCCAGCTTGATCCAGGGTGTGTCGAAAACTTCACGCGCCATCTGGGCCGTGGTCACGGCTTCCTGGATGGTCATGCAGCCTGCCGTGTTGGGCAGCACGGGCACGTTGAGCTTGCGCAGCAGTTCCCAGAAGCTGGCGCCGGTCTCGGCCGCATTGCTGCCCTGGCGGCGCAACGAGGCCGTGACCATGGCGGGCCTGGAACGCTCCACAGCCGCTTCGAGAATGGCGGGCGAGGGATAGCGCGAGGTGCCCAGCAGCAAGCGGCTTTCAAAACGTTGGCCGTAGAGAACCAGGGTGTCGTCGGTGGTTTTTGTATTCATGATTTATCTATATCTCTTGTCTTTGTACCGCAATGCGTGTGAAGCCCAGTGAGCCTCAAACAGACATGTGCCCAGTCAGTGACACCGAGCAAGAGCCGCCTCGCCGCGAGGGTGTCGCCCCCAGGGGGAAGGCGCGAAGCGACTCAGGAAGGTCATTCCTAGCCGCCTGTCACTGGAGAGATGACTTCCATCCTGTCGCCCTCGTTGAGCGCATGGTCGGCGTACTGCGTCTTGGGCACAAACACCGTGTTGACCGCCACGGCAAACGGGGGCTTGGCCTGCATCTGCGCCAGCGCATCGGCCACGGTGGCATGGGCTTGCAGCTCGGTGGCTTGCTGGTTGAGGGTGATCTTCATGGCATGAAACAGAAAATAAAGCGGGTGCTAAGTTAAACCTCTGCACGGCGGCGCTTGCGTGCGCAGGAGGTGCAAGTGCTGTGCGCCAAAGTTCGGGCTCGCGGCTCAGCCGCGATGCACGGCGACATCGAACTCGCGCGCCAGCGGCGAGTCGTTGCGGTCCACCAGCTCCAGCACCACGTCGAGCATGGCGGGCGAGATCATGAAGCCGTGGCGGTAGAGGCCGTTGACTTCCATGACGCGCGGCGTCAGCAGGCGCACGGCGGGCAGATTATCGGGCAGGGTGGGGCGGCACTGGGTGGCGATCTCCACAATCCGGCCTTCGGCAAAGCCCGAGTGCACGGTATAGGCCGCGCTCAGCAGCTCCAGCGTGGAGCGCACGCTGGCCGGCGACATATCGTCGGATTCGATCTCGGTCGCGCCAATCACGAACAGATGGTCTTCCTTGGGCGCGATATAGATGGGGTAGCGTGGATGGATCAGGCGTGTGGGGCGCTGCAGCGTGACTTCGGGCGCATGGATGCGCACCACCTCGCCGCGAATGCCGCGCAGCTGCTTCCATTGGCTGCGGGCACCCAGGCCCCGGCAGTCGAACACGAAGTCGGGCTGGCCGGCCTCGCCGGGACGGAAGTCGCCGACCTCGCGCGGGCTGTCCCAGTGCAGCTGCACGCCCAGGGCGCTGAGCTTGTCGACCAGCGCTGTCAGCAGCTGACGGTTGTCGAGCTGGCCTTCGCCGGGCAGATAGACGGCCTGGTTGAAGCGTCCCTGCAGCGCGGGCTCGCAGTCCTGCAGCGCCGCGCCGGTCTTCTCCTGCATGGCCGGCAGGCTGGGGTTGATGCGCCGGTTTTTCTCCAGCAGACCGAAAAAGCGCGCCGCATCGCCCTGATCCTGGCGGTGCCAGAGAATCAGCGTGCCGTTTTGCTGCAGAAACACATGCTGCTCGAGCTGAGCTATGAGCTCGGGCCAGCGCTTGAGCCCATGCTGGCCCATGCGCACCACGCCGGGCTCGGTAATGGCCGACTCGGCCAGCGGCGCCAGCATGGCAGCCGCCACGCGCGCCGCAGCACCATCGCCTTGCGGGCCATGGGTGTCATAGAGGTCGATGGCGTGACCGCGCTGGGCCAGGGCCAGAGCCAGCAGACGGCCCATGAGGCCGCCGCCGAGAATTGCGATCTTTGAAGAAGCTTGTAGCAATGACATGTGCAAATCGTTTTCCATCCGGACACAGGAACAGGGCCATGTGCAGGACAAAACGCGGCATGCCTTGCGGCTTGTGAAACTCCCCACGCCAGCATGACCTGGATCGGGTGCAGGGGGCACAGGGCACGGATGGTGCTCTGGTGCGCAGCCCGTGGCTGGCGCAGCCCCAGGGTGTTTCTCAGTCCGCACAGGCTGCTTGCCTGCGGGACACCCCTGTTTCGTCCGTTGGACATTACAGCACAACCGCAAACAGCACGCATTGACCATGCGCATGGGCGATAATTTTTGCCATGACAGTGATTGCTTCTTCCTCCATTTCCGGCGCCGCAAAAAAGCGCTACGCACGCGTGCTCTCCATTGCCGGCTCGGACAGCGGCGGTGGTGCCGGCATCCAGGCCGACCTCAAGACCTGTGCGGCACTGGGTTGCTACGGCATGACGGCGATCACGGCCATCACCGTGCAGAACACGCTGGGCGTGACGGGTATTCACGGCATTCCGCTCGATACCGTGCGCGGCCAGATCGATGCCGTTGTGCAGGACATAGGCGTCGATGCCGTCAAGATCGGCATGCTGGCAACCCCCGATGTGGTGAGCGTGGTGGCGGATGCGATCCGTCGCCACGGGATCAGGAACGTGGTGCTGGACCCCGTGATGGTGGCCACCAGCGGCGATCGCCTGATAGTTCCCGAGACAGCACAGGCGCTGGTCCAGGAGCTGTTCCCGCTGGCGACGGTGATTACACCCAATCTGGATGAAGCAGCTTTGCTGCTGGGTCGCAACATCGACGGCATTGCAGCGCTGGATGCGGCCGTGGCCGATCTGCTGGCCATGGGCGCGCCTGCAGTGCTGCTCAAGGGCGGGCATCTGAGCGGCGACTTGGTCATGGATGTGCTGGGCCGGCAAGGCCGGCAGGCCGGCGACTATCTGCGTCTGCAATCGCAGCGCATCGTCACCCATAACGGCCATGGCACGGGCTGCACGCTGTCGTCGGCGATTGCCTCCTTCCTGGCCCAGGGGCTGGCGCTGGAGGCCGCGGTGACCGAGGCGCGCAGCTATATTCTGGGCGCCATCGAGGCGGGCGCCGAGGTCTATACCGGCCAGGGTCACGGCCCCCTCAATCACGGCTATGCGCCGCGCGCGCAGCTGATCGTCGAAGGCTGATTGCCGGCACCCGCAAAAAAGGCCTGCTGCTGCAGGCCTTTGCTTTGGGTGTTCGTGTTGCAGGGCTTACCAGCCCCAGACCAGATTCTTGGCCACCCAGCCGCTCTGGCCGTTGCTGCGCTGGACCTGGGCCCAGCTGCCTTGCTTTTTCAGAGTCTGCAGCACCTCATGCTGCTCCAGCTTGCCCACGCGCTTGTGCTTCTGGCCGGGGCCGGAGCGCAGATTGGCCGTGCGCGCCGTCACCACCATATGCGGGCTCTTGCTGGTCAGCGGGGCGTGGACCCAGCCCAGCGTGGACTCATGGTCCTTGACGCGCAGCCACTGCCCCTTGCGCTGGGTGACTTGCAGCGGATAGCCCTTGCTCAGTTCCCAGAGGGTTGCGGAGCGGGTGTTGGGCTGCTCGCGCACATTCACGGTCGTGCCCTTGATGCTGACAAATTCCTGGGCTTGTGCGAGGGCCGGCAGCAGGCCGGCGGTGAGCGCACCCAGCGCGATCAGGCTTGAAGTGGCGGCGGTGCGGATCCAGCGGTTGCAAGGCACGGGGCAGATTCTCCTTCGAACGATTAAAAACAGGCTGTAACCCTCATCGGACTTGCGTGGCTAGCTATAGTTCCTGTAGAAAGCTGACAGGGGCTGAACACCCGACAGTCATAAAGGAATGCCATGAACCAGCCAGTTCGCGCCCCTGGGAGCGCCTCGTTGACCACCCGATTGACGCTTGCGATGACGGCTCTGGCCGCCGCGACCCTGCTCACGGCCTGCCAGAGTAGGGCGTCGGCGAATGCTCCGGCTGTAACACCTGCCGCCGCTGCGGCGCCAAAAGCCGGGGACCCGCAGATGCCGGGCCAGCAATTGCTGGCCGCTGCCGCGCAGGGCGATGTCGTGGCGGTGCGCAATCTGCTGGCCGGCAACGCGCCTGTCGACGTGCAGGACGCCCGGGGCAATACCCCGTTGCTGCTGGCCACGGCGGCCAACCATATCGAGGTGGCGCGATCGCTGCTGATGCACGGTGCCAGCCCCAATATCCAGAACCAGATGCAGGATAGCGCCTATCTACTGGCCGGCGCGCAGGGCCGGCTGGAGATTGTGCGCATGACGATTTCCTATGGCGCCGATCTCAAGAGCACCAACCGCTATGGCGGCACGGCCCTGATTCCGGCCTGCGAGCGCGGCCATCTGGAAACAGCCCAGGCGTTGATCACGGCTGGCGTGGATGCGAACCATGTCAACCGGCTGGGCTGGACCTGCCTGATGGAAGCCGTGGTGCTCAGCGACGGCGGGCCGCGCCATCAGGCCATCATCCAGGCCCTGATCGATGCCAAGGCCGATCTGAACCTGCCCGACAAGGATGGGGTGACGGCCCTGGCCCATGCACGCCAGCGCGGGCAGAAGGCCGTGGTTCATATGCTGCAGGCGGCGGGCGCCAAGTAAGAACAGAGGAGATGGCTGCAGAGCCTTTCTACCGCGCGTGTGATGCTATTGCTTTTGAGTTTCAGTCAGGCAGCAACGGAGCGAGGCTGCAGCTGGCGTGTGGCGACTGCCACCACAAAGGTCAGCGCCAGCGTGGGCAGGGCCGAGCCCAGGGCCGTGCTGACATAGGGCAGCAGGTGATAGAAGGCAATCCCCAGCACCCAGATGGTCACGGCATCCCAGCGCACGGCGGGCGCTTTTTGCATCAGTTGTACGGCATCGGTGCCAAAGGCCAGGCGACCCAGCATCACGCCGAACAGCGGCACAAAGCAGGAGCTGAGCAACAGCAAAAACGGTTCCAGACTGTGCATGGGCAGTACCATGGCCAGCGCCGTGCACAGGGCCGCGATCAGCAGGCCCCAACGGCGAATGCTCCAGCGCGGTTGCAGGCTGTGGGCCGACATGGCGCCCGAGTAGGCATCGCCATAGGCGTTGTCCACCTCGTCGATCAGAATCAGCGACAGCGCAATCAGCCCGCCCTGGGCCAGCAGCAGGGCCGTGACCAGGTCTTCGCTGGGCAGGGTCAGGGCCACCAGCACGCCCAGGGAGTAGCACCAGATATTGGCCAGGGCAAAGCCGGTCCAGGCGCCCGTCAGCGCGGACTTTCCGCTTTTGCCGTGGCGCGCATAGTCGGCCACCAGCGGCAACCAACTGATGGGCATGGCGATCACCAGATCGACGGCGCCGAGCATGCTCATGCCGCCTGCACCTTCGCGGGCCATCAAGTTGCCCAGGCCGGTGGCGCCGGCCATTTTGAGGAATTGCCAGCTCAGCCACAGCAGCGAGGCAATCACCAGCGGCAAGGCCACGCGCGAAATGATGCGGCGCACCAGGGTGGTCATGGAGCCGCTCATCAGCAGCAGGATCACGCCACCCCAGAGCAGCGTGGCCAGCCAGGGCCAATAGGCAGCGCCCATGATGCCGCTTTGTTTGCCCAGCGCCACGGTCGCGTCACGCATCACCACCAGCTCGAAACTGCCCCAGCCCAGCAGCTGGATGATGTTGAGCACGATAGGCAGTCGTGCGAAGCGGCGGCCGTAGACACTGTGCATCAGCCCGGCGCTGGACAGGCCGCTGTCGCAGCCCAGCTTGCCCACCCAGCCCAGCAGGCCGGCGCCGATCAGGGAGCCGATGGCTATTGCAATCAGCGCATGCAGCGGGCTGAGCGCAGGCAGCAGATAGGCGCCCATCTGCATGACCAGCAGGCCAACGCCCAGACTGAACCACAGCGAGGCATGGTCGCGCCAGGCAAAGACGCGCTCCTTAGCCGTCACCGGGGCCAGGGCCCGATTGGCCGATGTGGAAGAAGATGAATTCATGAATGCTCCGCCAGAAAAACGAAGCAGGGGCCGCATGGTTTGCGCGGCGAGCCAGCAAAGACATGGCCAGTCGCGGTCTGACACCTTGGACAGCTTCCCTGCGCGAGGATGATCTCGGACAAGCGGTGGTCAAGACACCGCTTGCGCAATCAGGTTCAAAGGGACTCTCTCAGCCCTGACCGGTCATGGTCAGGACACCCCCAGCATTGCTGCCTGCCTTGGGCTGCAGCGAGCGCGATTGTGCCAGACATGCTGCGGCGGGGCAGAACTGCAGCGCAAAGCTGTGTTGCAAATGCTTGCAAATCAAAGTGCCTGTCTTGACCCCGTTGCGTCTGCTGCTGCGTTTCAGCCTCCGACAAGTTTGTTTCAGCCGCTGTGGCTGTATCTTGAGGAGGCCTTGTCCATGTTGTCTGTCCCTATCGAACCCCCGGTTCCTGGTTTCTTGCTGTCGCGCGGCCGTTTGCTGCGCGCTTCGCTGCTCTGCGCTGCCGCGATGGTGGCCGCCACGCCGGCTTCGGCCTGGATGCGCGGCAACCCAAAGCTGGCCCAGATCAGCATCGTCGAACGCGCCACGGGCCGGGTACTGCCCCAGTACAGCCACGAGGGCGAGCTGTGGGTGGTGGGCCGCCCCGGTGCCAATTACGCGGTGCGCATCCGCAACCTCGAGAGCCGCCGCATCATGGGCGTCATCAGCGTCGACGGGGTCAATGCCATCAACGGCCGCACGGCGAGCTCCCGCGCCGAAGGCGGCTATGTGCTGGATGCGGGCGACAGCTACGACGTGCGGGGCTGGCGCAAGAGCAATGACAACGTGGCTGCGTTCTATTTCTCCGAAAGCGATATGTCCTATGCCGCCAGAACAGGCCGGTCGCAGGATGTGGGCGTGATCGGAGTTGCGCTGTACCGCGAAAAGCTGCCCGAGCCTGCTGCCTACCAGGGGCCGCTCCATGAGCCGCAAGCGCAGGCCAGTGCCTCGGCGGCTGAATCTGCAGCGGCGGATGTCGCCGTGCCTCAGGCCGCCAGCAAGAGCCGCAGCGCCGAGCGCCGTGCGCCACAGGCCTCGCCGACCCCCTCGCTAGGCACGGGCCATGGCGCGGTGGAGCGCTCGCAAGTCACCCAGGTGGACTT
The DNA here is from genome assembly GCF_004522605.1 of Comamonas sp. A23. Lineage (NCBI taxonomy): Bacteria > Pseudomonadati > Pseudomonadota > Betaproteobacteria > Burkholderiales > Comamonadaceae > Comamonas > Comamonas sp. A23. Next base: position 254,202 of record NZ_RSDT01000006.1, on the reverse strand, counting down.
CGAGGCCGATACAGACCAGCCCCGGCAGATGGTGCGCATCCGCTACGACAGCTATGCCAACCTGGTCGCCAGAGGCGTGATTCGCGAGCCCCGTCCACGGCCGTCCCAGCCGCGCGCGCCCAATCCTTTTCCCGGGGACAACGGCTTTGTGCCGGATCCACCCCGCAACTGAGTTGATTGCGCTGTCGTCGGAGTTTGCATAATCGCGGGCATGCTTGCACCGCCGCTTGCCCAAGCCCAACTCGCCGATGAAGCCCTGATGCGCAGCTATGCCGCAGGGCAGGCCACGGCGTTCGAGACGCTTTATGCCCGGCACAGCCTGCGCATATGGCGCTATTTCTATCGCAACACGGGCGATGCGGCGCTGGCCGACGATCTGGCGCAAGACCTCTGGCTTACCGTCGTGGACTGCGCCTGCCGCTATGAGGTGCGCAGCAGGTTCACGACCTGGCTGTTCACCATGGCGCACAACCGCCTGGTCGATCACTGGCGCAGGCAGCGGCCGGGCATCAGCCTGTCGGCAGACACGCAAGAGTCCATGCGGCTGGCCGAAAGCCTGTTTGCTGCCTCGGGCTTCGAGCCCGAGCAGCATCTCGATCGTCAACTCATGGCCCAGGCCATCCTGGCAGCGCTGGCCCGGCTCCCGGCCGAGCAGCGCGAGTGTTTTCTGCTGCAGGTCGAGGCTGATCTGACGCTGGCCGAAATTGCCCAGGCCACCGGCGTTGCCGAGGAAACGGCCAAAAGCCGCTTGCGCTATGCGCGTGCCAAACTACGCGCCGCGCTGGAGGAACTGGCATGAATATGCACCCCGAAAACCCGTCTGGCGACGACAAGCCCGATGCGCTGCGCGAGCTCTACCACGAGGCCGTGGCAGAGGATCGTGGCCCCAGTGCGCAAAGCAGCGCAGCCATCCTCAAGCGCGCACGCCAGCGCGCGGCAGCTGTGGGGCAGGAGCCCACGGAGCCTATGGACAAGCCTGCCGCCAATGACCGCTTCTGGCTGCGTCATGCGCTGGGCGGACTGGCGGCCGTCGGACTGGTGGGCTGGCTGATGCTGCAGCACGCCGCCTGGTGGAGTGGGCCGGACAAGGAGGGCGAGCGAGATTCCAGGGCCGAAGCAGTGGCCCAGCCAGCTGAATCGCAGCCGGCTCCGGCAGTTGAGGGTGCGGATCGCGCCGCCCTGGTGGAATCGGCTCCGGGCGCGGCGGCGCTGGCGCAGAAATCCACGGAAAAAAAGACTCGAATCCAGGCAGGGAAAACACCAGAAGCTATGGATATGGAAGCATCTATAGCTGCATCAGCCCCTGTGCTGCGGCCAGAGGTTGCTCCGGCCCCGGGTGCGGCAGCCTCTGCCAGCCTGGCGCGCTCCGCAAAGCCGGCTGCCAAAGCGCCATCCCGCAGCGATGAGACCACAGAACCTGCTGCCACGGCGGAGGCCATGGCGCCGCAGATCTCCAGGTCAAGCGCGCAATTGCCGCTATGCCCCTTGACGGCCGAGGTGCATGGCAACACGCAAGCTGCAAAAGAGGGGGCGGACAAAGCCTCAGGCATCGCAGGCAAGCCGCTGGATTGCCGCCCGCGAAAGCATGGGGAAACGCAGCCGGATGATGCCAAGTCTGGGTGGGATGCTTCTAAATATATAGCATATCCGCCACAGTGAGACAAAAAAAGCCCGCTTGACGCGGGCTTGGGTGATGGTCTGGCCAGTACTTTTGGGTACTGACGTTAGATCATGTTACTGGATTTTTGCGCTTTTGCGCAGCTGATCTTGGAACTGCTGCTCTTTTTGCTGCTGCAGCTGTTGCGTGATCTGGGGTTTGACATCTTCAAACTTGGGCATTTCGGCCTGGCGCTCGTCATCCATGCGGATGATGTGCCAGCCGAACTGGCTCTTGACGGGCGCGTCGGTCATCTCGCCCTTCTTGAGCTTGATCAGGGCTTCGGTGAACTCGGGTACGTAATTGTTGGGGTTGGCCCAGTCCAGATCACCGCCACGGGCACCCGATCCGGGATCCTTGGATTCCTTCTTGGCGATGTCTTCAAACTTCTTGCCGGCCTTCACCTCGGCAATGATGGCCTTGGCGCGGTCTTCGGACTCCACCAGGATGTGGCTGGCCTTGTATTCCTTGCCGCCATTGGCAGCGACGAATTTGTCGTACTCGGCCTTGGCTTCGGCATCGGTCACGGGGTTTTTCTTGCGGAAGTCGTCAAACAGCGCGCGGATCAGCACGGTCTGGCGTGCCATTTCCATCTGCTGCTTGTAGGCTTCGGAGCCGGCCAGACCGCGGCGGTTGGCTTCCTGCATGAAGATTTCACGGGCGATGACTTCATCCTTGATCATCTTTTCCATCTCGGGCACAACGGGCTGGCCGCTGGCTTCGATCTGGGTCTTCAAGGCATTGACGCGGGCCATGGGAACGGCCTTGCCATTGACGATGGCCACATTCTGGGCCGAGGCGGACAGGGCGGCTGCGCCCAGAACAGCGGCGGCCACGATGCGGGCCAGTTGCTTTTGTTTCATGCTCATTCGAGTTGTGATTGAGAAAAGTGAGTGAAGTTCAGTCCATACGCAACAGGCTCCCGTCAAGGAGCCTGTGGTCAGAACAGTGCGTTCTCAAAGTACTTCAATGGCGATGGCATGAACACCCTGGTCAATGAAGTCTTGCAGTGCATCATACACAAGGCGGTGGCGTGCCACGCGGGTTTTTCCATCAAAGGCAGGGCCGGCGATGCGCACGCGAAAATGCGTGCCCACACCGCTGTCGTTGGCGCCGGCATGACCGGCATGCTGATAGCTCTCGTCGATGACTTCGAGTCGGGTCGGGGCCAGACGCTGGCGCAGGGCGGCGTCCATGGCCTGGGCACTGATGGTCACGCTCATGGCTGCTTGTCCTTGGCTTCGGCTGCGTTGGGCACGCCGTCCTGGGGCAGGTAGCGGCTCATGTAGATGGCTTGTGCAATCACAAACACCACCATCAGTCCCATGCCGCCAAACAGCTTGAAGTTGACCCAGGTATCGGTGTCGAAGTTATAGGCTACCCAGATGTTGAGTCCGCCCATGGCGGCGAAGAAAGCAGTCCAGGCCCAGTTGAGTTTGAGCCAGATGGCGTCGGGCAGTTGCAGCTGCGCGCCCATGACGGAGCGCAGCAGGTTCTTTTTGAACACCAGCTGACCGATCAGCAGCGCGCCGCCCATGAGCCAGTAAAGCACCGTGGGCTTCCATTTGATGAAGTTGTCGTCATGGGCCAGCAAAGTGGCGCCGCCAAACAGCACGATGACGCCGAGGCTCATCCATTGCATGGGTTCGATCTTGCCGGTCTTGAAGCGCAGATAGGCGATCTGCGCCACGGTGGCGGCAATGGCCACGGCCGTGGCGGTGTAGATGCCCCAGACCTTGAAGGCCACGAAAAACAGGATGATGGGGAAGAAATCAATCAGCAGCTTCATGCGCGAAATGGTAGTCGTTCTGAAATTCAGACTGTGCAGTACCGACAAGGTTCCCGGTGCTGCGAGCAAAGTCGCATCATGCACCAAAGCGCGGGTCTTACCGTGGGCAAAGCCTTGTACGCCGGACGGATTCAGCTATCAAAGCTGATGTGCAAGGCCGGCGCAGAAAGCCTGATTGGAAGCGTAGCCCTTGCTGCTCAAGCCTTGCCAGCTCTTATTTTGGGGGCTCGTCCTGGAAATCCAGCGAGGCCGAGTTCATGCAGTAGCGCAGGCCGGTGTCGGTGGGGCCGTCGGGAAAGACATGGCCCAGATGGGCTCCGCAGTTGCTGCACACAGTCTCGGTGCGCACCATGCCGTGGCTGCGGTCCACGATATTGGTGATGGCGCCGGGCAGGGCCTGGTCAAAGCTGGGCCAGCCGCAGCCGGCGTCAAACTTGGTATGGGAGTCGAACAGCTTGTTGCCGCAGCAGATGCAGTGGTAGCTGCCATCGGCCCAGAACTGCTCGTATTTGCCGGTGAAAGGTCGCTCGGTGGCTGCGTGGCGTGTGACCTGGAAGGCCGCAGCTTCGGCGCCCTTGTCCTGCAACAGGGCTTGCCATTCTTGGTCGGATTTCTGGACAGGAAAGCTCATGATGAACAGCTGATTTCAATCGAGGAAGCCCAGTCGGGCGGGAAGCCGGCCCAGTCGGCGTGGTCCGGGTGCGAGTCATAAGGCGTCTGCAACACGGCCAGCATCTGCTGCACCGGGGCGAAGTCACCAGCCTGGGCGGCGCGAATCACGGTTTCGCCCAGATGGTTGCGCAGCACAAAGCGCGGATTGGATTTTTGCATTAAATCGACGGTCTGTGCTTTGTCCACTTGCGCCAGCTGCTCTGAATAAGTGAGTGACCAGGCATCAAAGCTGGCCCGGTCAAGAATGATGTCACGCAGTGGCTCAAAGTCGATTTTCGTTTCCTGCCTTTGTGCAACAGCATCGGTCAGGCGGCTGAAAAAGATGGTGTAGTCCACCTTGCTGTCGGCCAGGATCTGCAGCAGCGGGTTGACCAGCTGCGCAAAGCGGCCTTCGGTGGCAGGCGTGCCGGCCTCGTTTTCGGGCAGGCCCAGCTTGGCCAGCATCTGGCGCGCATAGGCGGCGGGGAAGACGGTCTTGTAGGACTCCAGCGCAGCAATCGTCAGCTCTTCGTCGCCGATCAGCGGCAGCAAGGCCTGGCCCAGGCAGTAGAGATTCCAGTAGGCCACCTGGGGCTGGCGGTTAAAGGCATAGCGGCCCTGGCTGTCGCTGTGGTTGCAGATATGGCCGGGGTCGAAGGCATCGAGAAACTGGAAGGGGCCGTAGTCGATGGTCAGGCCCAGAATGCTCATATTGTCGGTATTCATCACACCATGGCAAAAGCCCACGCCTTGCCACTGGGCCATCAGTCGGGCAGTGCGCTCGCTCACGGCCTGCAGAAAATTGGCATAGGGATTGCCTTTCAGTGCAACGGCCGTGCGGCATTCCGGGTAATGCTGGTCTATGACCAGATCGGCCAGGGTTTTAAGTTCGGTCTGCATGTCGCGCGCGGCGAAATGCTCGAAATGGCCGAAGCGGATGAAGCTTTCGGCCACACGGGTCACGACGGCGGCAGTTTCCATGGTCTCGCGCGCCACGGGCAGGGGCGAGCCCGTCAGCGCCAGCGCTCGCGTGGTGGGAATGCCCAGGGCTGCCATGGCTTCGCTGCAGAGAAATTCGCGAATCGACGAGCGCAGAACGGCCCGGCCGTCGCCCATGCGTGAATAGGGGGTGCGGCCAGCGCCCTTGAGCTGGACTTCAAAGCCCTGCTCAGTCTCGCCCAACAGGATGGCACGGCCATCGCCAAGCTGGCCGGCCCAGACGCCGAACTGGTGACCGCTATAGACAGTGGCCAGCGGCTTGCTGCCGCCTTTGCCATGGCCGGAGACGGCATTGCCGCTGAGGATTTGCAGCGCTTCGGCGCTGTGCAGCCACTCGGTGTTCAGACCCATCCAGCGGGCCGTGCTGACGCTGGCGGCAATCCAGTGCGGCTCTGGCACGGGCGTGGGTTGGAGATAGGTGAAAAAAGCCGGGCCCAGAGCTTCGAAGCGGCCGGGCTTGCGCCATTGCGGGGCAGGGGATTCGCTCATGCAATCATTGTGCTTGAGCAGCATCAAGGACAGGGTTTGCAGGGTTGTTGAGCCGGTTTCCGTTGGGGAGCAGCCTAGGTTTTTCCCTGAGTGCGCGCACATCGTTCAGAGGGAGGATGCAGACAAAGGTCGCCAAGGTTACGCATTGGTGACAGTCCTCAGATGACGGCCTGGAAGCCCGCGCTAGGATGCTTCCCGATCATCACAACGATATCCAGGAGACTGCCAATGTTGGGTCTGATGCAAAGCCAGCCGCTGTTGATTTCTTCCCTGATCGAGTTTGCCGCGCGCAACCATGCCGATGGAGAGATAGTCTCCCGCCGTGTGGAAGGCGATATCCACCGCTACACCTACAAGGATCTGGCGGCGCGCTCGCGTCAGCTTGCCAACAAGCTCGATGCCATGGGCCTGGTGCCGGGCGAGCGCGTGGCCAGCCTGGCCTGGAATGGCTATCGCCACATGGAGATGTATTTTGGCGTCAGCGGCTCGGGCCGGGTGTTGCACACCATCAACCCGCGCCTGCATCCCGAGCAGGTCGCATGGATCGTCAATCACGCCGAAGACAAGGTGCTGTGCTTTGACCTGACCTTTTTGCCCATCATCCAGGCCGTGCATGCCAAATGCCCGCAGGTGCAGCAATGGGTGGTGCTCTGCGATACAGACCGGCTGCCGGCAGACAGCGGCATTCCAGGCCTCGTCAGCTACGAGAGCTGGATTGCGGGCCAGTCCGATCAATACCGCTGGCCGCAGTTCGACGAGAACACCGCATCCAGCATGTGCTACACCAGCGGTACGACGGGCAACCCCAAGGCCGTGCTCTACAGCCACCGCTCCAGCACGCTGCACGCCTATGCCGCAGCACTGCCCGATGTGATGTGCCTGTCGGCCCGTGATTCGGTGCTGCCCGTGGTCCCCATGTTCCACGTCAATGCCTGGGGCTTGCCATATTCGGCGGCGCTCACGGGCTGCAAGATGGTCTTTCCGGGCCCGGCGCTCGATGGGAAGTCGGTCTACGAGCTGATCGAGTCGGAAGGCGTGACCTTTGCTGCTGGCGTGCCCACCGTCTGGCAGATGCTGCTCGGCTATATGAAGCCGGGCGGCCTGCGTTTTTCCAAGCTCAATCGCACGGTGATCGGCGGCTCCGCCTGCCCGCCCGCCATGATCACCGCTTTCCAGGACGACTACGGCGTGGAGGTGCTGCATGCATGGGGCATGACGGAGATGAGCCCGCTGGGCACGCTGTGCACGCTCAAGAACAAGCATCTGGAACTGCCCAAGGAAGAGCAGATGAAGATCCGGCAGAAGCAGGGGCGCGCGATCTATGGTGTGGAGATGAAGATCGTCAACGACGCCGGTGACGAACAGCCCTGGGATGGCAAGAGCTATGGCGACCTGCTGGTGCGCGGCCCCTGGATCATCGACAGCTATTACAAAGGCAGCGGCAACCCCCTGGTGCGCGGGGCTGACGGCCACGGTTGGTTCCCGACGGGGGATGTGGCGACGATAGACCCCGATGGCTATATGCAGATCACCGACCGCAGCAAGGATGTGATCAAGTCCGGCGGCGAATGGATCAGCTCCATCGATATTGAAAACATCGCCATGGCCAACCCGGCCGTGGCCATGGCGGCCTGCATAGGCATGCCGCATCCCAAGTGGGACGAGCGCCCCATCGTGGCCGTGGTCAAGAAGCCCGGCGCGGAAATCACGCGCGAGGAGTTGCTGAAGTTCTATGAGGGCAAGACAGCCAAGTGGCAGATTCCCGATGATGTGGTGTTTGTGGACGCTATTCCAATCGGTGCCACAGGCAAGATGCTCAAGACCCGTCTGCGCGAGGAACTCAAGGACTACCAGCTGCCCACGGCGGTCTGAACGTTCCCCGGCCTGGCCGGAGCAAAGCCATCATCGTGAGATGATGGCTTTTTTGCCTGTGCCTTTTCTGGCGCCATTGGTTGACATCCATGCCTTCAGCTCCCGGTTTTTGCGACTGCTCGCCACCCTTGATATCGGATGGTGGTCGTGCCCACGATTTGCCGCGACGCCAGCTTCTCGGAGCCGCCTTGCTGGGCGGGCTGGGTGCATGGAGTCTGCCTGCAGCAGCCTGCGGGCCAGAGACTGTCGCCCCGGCTGCGCCGCGCAATGTGTGTCTGGAATGTCTGGCACGCCGGGCACAGCAGCGCTCGGCCTTTGTGAACAAGGAGTTGCCATGAGCGCCGGGCCGCTGTGGCCGCAAACAAGGCCTGCACGCAAGAGCTGGCCTCTGCGCTGGTCGCAGCTCAATTCGACCGGCAAGCCAACAGGCAAGCCCTTGCAGCTGTATCTGTTGCTGGATGCGGCGCAGAACCAGGACTTGTTGGCACAGGTGCCGGAAAGCGGTGCCGAGGCCTTGTTTGCTTTCACGCGCGCGAGCAAGGAGGGCAAGCTCAGTCCCTGGTTGGTACACCTTGGCAGCACTGCTCAGGCCTTGAAAACGCCACAGCAGAATTTTCTCGATGCCGTGCTCGATGTGGTGCAGGCCAGCCCTTGTGCCAGCTTGCTGGCAAGCGAGTGCGAGATGCCGGTGCTGCTGGCCCATCTGCGCCTGGCCATGGATCCAAGATTGCCTGGCGGCGACGGCAGCTATCTTGCCTTCTGGGACCCTGCCGTGCTGGCGGCCTTGCTTGGGCAAAGCGATCCGGACACGCAAACCGGCATCGAACCCGTGCTGCGCCCCGCACAGTGCCTGGCCTTGCTGGGTCCGGTTGCACGCTGGTGGTGCTGGAGCCGATCGGGCCGGTTGCATGAATATGCGGTGGCTGATTTTGTCGGGCCTGCGGCGCCCCTGCCGCTTCAGCTCGGCACCGCTCAGGTCGATGCGTTGGTAAAGGGCAATGTGCCCGATCTGCTGATCTATTACCTGAATCTGAACCAGGTCCATCTGCGCGACAGATTGCCGCCGCTGGCAATGCATTGGTTTGCGCGTCAGCAACTGGAGTTTGCGCGCCGCCATGGGCTTGCTGGTACGCGCGACCTGCTCAACTATCTGTGTCTGGCGCTGATTGCAGGAGCACGCTTTGATCAATTGCCCGGAGTGGTCGAACTGCTGGCCAAGGTCAAGGCCGGCAGGCTGAGTTTCGACGAGTTGATGCGCGATATAGGTCCGCATCTGGAGGACAGGGAACTGCCGGAGCCGCAGGTGCTGACCAGCTCCAGCGGCCTGCCGCTGACGGAAAGCCAGTTGCCGCTCTAGGTCGCTGAATCAGATAAGTCTCTGCACTTTTATAGGCGGGCGCCAGCAGCTATTGTTTTGGGAGCTTCGGCCTGAGGTAAACCCTGCAGTCGCCAAAGTGATATGCGCTAGGGCAACCCCCAGGCCGCAGGCGCTGGCTTGCCCTTTAGTCTGGGCGTCGCTCATAAACACCAACGGAGACGCTCTATGAAGTTTGCAATCAAGGCTTTGACAGCATCGGTGATCCTGGCGTGCGCGGGGAGTGCGATGGCCCAGAAGGGAGAGACCGTCAAGGTCGCCTGGATTGACCCGCTCTCGGGCCTGATGGCAGCGCTGGGTTCCAACCAGCTCAAAAGCCTGCAGTACGTGGCAGAGGAACTCAACAAGGGCAATGCTTCGGGGGTGAAGTTCGAGATCATCGGCATCGACAACAAGCTCAGCCCGCAGGAGACCACGGCCGCGCTGCGTTCGGCCATGGACCAGGGCGTGCGCTATGTGTTCCAGGGCAACGGCTCGGGACCGGCGCTGGCCATCATGGATGCGCTGGAAAAGCACAATGCGCGCAACAAGGGCAAGGAGGTCGTGTTCCTCAACTATGCGGCCGTGGACCCCGATCTGACCAACAGCAAGTGCAGCTACTGGCATTTCCGTCTCGATGCCGATACTTCCATGAAGATGGAGGCCTTGACCACGTATATGAAGGACGTGCCAGAGATCAAGAAGGTCTATCTGATCAACCAGAACTACTCGCATGGCCAGCAGGTGTCCAAGTACGCCAAGGAGATGCTCAAGCGCAAGCGCCCCGATGTGGAAGTCGTGGGTGACGACTTCTCGCCGCTGGCCCAGGTGCGCGACTTCGCGCCCTATGTGGCTAAGATCAAGCAGTCGGGCGCAGACACGGTGATCACGGGCAACTGGGGCTCGGACCTGGCACTGCTCATCAAGGCTGCCAACGATGCGGGCCTGAACAACGTCAAGTTCTACACCTATTACGCCATTGCCACGGGAGCTCCCACGGCCATGGGTGCCGCAGCGGCCGGCAAGGTCTATATGGTGGGCTACGGCCACTTGAACATGCCCGGCGCCATGGACAAGATCGTCAAGGGCTTCAAGGCCAAGGTCAACGAGGATATGTACACCGGCACCGTGTACACGGGGCTGAACATGCTCGATCAGGCTTTTGCCAAGGCCAAGACCACCGATCCCGTAAAGGTCGCGGCGACCATGGAGGGCATGAAGTTCCAGAACTACAACGGCGAAGTCGAGATGCGCAAGAGCGACCACCAGCTGCAGCAGGGTCTGTACATCGCGCGCTGGGAAAAGGCCGGCGGCAAATACCCCATGGACTCCGAGAACACGGGCTATACCTTTGCACCCGTGAAGTACTTCGAACCCTATGTGGCCAGCACTCCCACCAGCTGCCAGATGAAGCGTCCCTCCTGAGGCGATGCGAGAGAAGCGGATTTCGGGGCGCCCAGGTGGCGCCCTTTTTTGATCGCGGGTTTCATTCGTCTGCAAGTGCGATCAGCTGTCGCGCAAGTGTCGCCAACTGCCGCGAATCGGCCCGGCAAGTCGCATGCGTGATAGTTCCTAAGGCTTTCCCCAGCGGGAAAAAGTCTACCGGCCGGTAGATTGGCGTCAGTCGCTAGCAAAAATGGTGAAAGGAGACAAGTATGAAATGGGTTATGCGAGCAGTGGCCGTCTCGGCCATGGCAGTGAGTGCAGGTGGAGCCTGGGCTCAGAAGGGCGAAACCGTCAAGGTCGCCTGGATTGATCCCTTGTCGGGTCTGATGGCTGCCGTGGGAACGAATCAGCTCAAGACCTTTCAGTTGCTGGCGGAGGAGTTCAACAAGAAAAATGCCTCGGGCGTGAAGTTCGAGATCGTGGCGCTGGACAACAAGCTCAGCCCGCAGGAGACCACGGCCGCGCTGCGCTCGGCCATGGATCAGGGCGTGCGCTATGTGACGCAGGGCAATGGCTCGGGCCCGGCGCTGGCGATCATGGATGCGCTGGAAAAGCACAATGCGCGCAACAAGGGCAAGGAGCTGCTCTATCTCAACTACGCGGCCGTGGATCCCGACCTGACCAACAGCAAGTGCAGCTACTGGCATTTCCGACTCGATGCCGATACCTCCATGAAGATGGAGGCGCTGACCACCTTCATGAAGGACGATGCCGAGGTCAAGAAGGTCTATCTGATCAACCAGAACTACGGGCATGGTCAGCAGGTGTCCAAGTTCGCCAAGGACCTGCTCAAGAGAAAGCGTCCCGATGTGCAGATCGTGGGCGATGACTTTTCTCCGCTGGCCCAGGTACGCGACTTCGCGCCCTATGTGGCCAAGATCAAGCAGTCGGGAGCCGATACGGTAATCACCGGCAACTGGGGCGCGGATCTGTCGCTGCTGCTCAAGGCTGCCAACGACGCGGGCCTGAACAACGTCAAGTTCTATACCTATTACGCGTTTGGCGCCGGCGCTCCCACAGCCATGGGCGCGGCCTCCGACGGCAAGGTCTATACCGTGACCTACGGGCACTACAACATGGGCGCGCCGATTCAGGCCAGCATGGAAAGCTTTAAGAAGAAGTTCAACGATGACCTGACGCAAAGCTCCATCTACCATGTGTTCGCCTTGCTGGATGCGGCCTTTGTCAAGACGGGATCCACTGACCCGGTCAAGGTTGCGGCGGCACTCGAGGGCATGAAGCTCAAAAGCTTCAACGGCGATGTCGAGATGCGCAAGAGCGACCACCAGTTGCAGCAAGGCCTGTATATCTCCAAGTGGCAGAAGGCTGGCGGCAAGTTCCCTTATGACGCGGAAAACACAGGCTACACCTTCGCTCCCGTGAAGTACTACGAGCCCTATGTGGCCAGCACGCCCACCAGTTGCCAGATGAAGCGTCCGTCCTGAGTCAGGCTCACTCTCCCTCGTGCTGCAGCATCCGTACCCACAAGAACGCATAACAGGTGCAGTGCTGCAGCAGTCTTTTTGCTCATGAGAACAAGGCAAGTCGATGACGCCTGAATTTTTCACCATATCGATGCTCAACGGTGTGAGCTACGGGCTGCTGCTCTTCATGCTCAGCTCAGGCCTGACGCTGATCTTCAGCATGATGGGCGTGCTTAATTTCGCTCACACCAGTTTCTACATGCTGGGGGCGTACTTCGCATACACGCTCAGCGGCATCATCGGGTTCTGGCCCGCGCTCTTTTTCAGCCCGGTGCTGGTGGGCGTGCTGGGGGCGCTGTTCGAGCGCTACAGCCTGCGCCGCGTGCACAAATATGGCCATGTGCCCGAGTTGCTGGTGACTTTTGGTCTGTCCTATCTGATTCTCGAGGTGGTGCAGCTGGTATGGGGGCGGGGCACCGTGCCTTATGCGCTGCCATCGGCGCTGCAGGGGCCGCTGTTTACCCTGTATGGCACACAGTTCCCCAAGTCGCGCTCCTTTGTGATGCTGGTGGCGCTGCTGATGCTGGTGGCCGTCTGGCTGCTGCTGACGCGTACGCGCATCGGCCTGGTGATTCAGGCCGCGCTCAAGAACCCGGAAATGGTGGAGGCGCTGGGCCACAACGTGCCGCGTGTGTTCATGCTGGTGTTTGGCGGCGGCTGCGCGCTGGCCGGTCTGGCCGGCGTGATCGGCGGCAACACCTATGTGACCGAGCCCGCCATGGCGGCCTCCGTGGGCTCCATCATTTTCGTGGTGGTGGTGGTGGGCGGCATGGGCTCGCTGGCGGGGGCTTTCGTGGCTTCGCTGCTGATCGGCGTGGTGCAGACCTTTGCCGTGGCGCTGGACTGGTCGCTGGCCGGCCTGTTCGCCTCCATGGGGCATCAGGTCAATGAATCCACCTTCGGCTGGCCCGTGCTGCGGCTGACGCTGTCGCAGGTTGCGCCCATCCTGCCTTACCTGTTCCTGGTGCTGATTCTGATCTTCCGCCCCAAGGGCTTGCTGGGTACCAGAGGGGATTGAGCCATGTCTTCGATTGCAAAAACATCCATGAATTCTTCTGCTGCCGACAAAGCTCGGGCTCAGGCGCATTACCGCTTCAAGCCCTTGAACATAGGGCGAATTCTGATCTGGGGCCTGTTTGCGCTGGCGCTGATCGTGGCACCGCTGATCTTCACCAGCTCGCTGGCGCTGACCATGCTCAGCCAGATCGGCTATCTGATCATCATCTGTCTGTCCTACAACATCCTGCTGGGGCAGGGCGGCATGCTGAGCTTCGGGCATGCGGTCTATACTGGCCTGGGCTCGTTTCTGGCCATTCATGCCATGAACAAGGCTGCTGCAGGCGAGATGGCAATTCCGCTGGTGCTGATTCCCGTGGTGGGTGGCCTGGCGGGCATGTTCTTCGCTGCGCTCTTCGGCTATGTGACGACCAAGAAATCGGGCACCACCTTTGCCATGATCACCATGGGTCTAGGAGAGCTGGTGGCCTCCATGGCGCTGATGTTTCCCGAGTTCTTCGGCGGCGAGGGCGGTATCACCACGGACCGGGTCTACAGCAAGTTTTTCGGGCTGGATTTCGGCTCCGGCCTGCAGGTTTACTACCTGATTGCCGTGTATTGCTTTGTCTGCACTGCTGCCATGTTTGCCTTCACCGGCACGCCGCTGGGGCGCATGCTGAATGCCGTGCGCGACAACCCGGAGCGTGTGGAATTTGTGGGCTACAACACCCAGCGCGTGCGCTACTTCGCCTTCATCATTGCAGGCTTTTTTGCGGGTATCGGTGGCGGGCTGACGGCCATCAATTTCGAGATCATCACGGCCATGGACAGTGTCAGCGTGGTGCGCTCGGGCGGCTATCTGCTGTTCACCTTCCTGGGCGGCGCCACCTTCTTCTTCGGCCCCATCATCGGTGCGGTGCTGCTGGTGCTGGCTTCGGTGCTGCTGTCCGAGCTGACCAAGGCCTGGCTGCTGTACCTGGGCCTGGTGTTCCTACTCATGGTCATGTACGCGCCCGGCGGTGTGGCCAGCCTGATCATGATGAATCTGCGCGTAGCCAAGTTCGGTCATTTCAAGCGCCTGCTCATGCCCTATCTGGGCATTCTGGCGGCCGGCATCGTGACGGTGGTAGGTGCCGCGTCGCTGATCGAGATGATCTATCACATGCAGCTCAACGCGGCGCTGGGCCCCAAGGTGCCCTTCATGGGCGCCGAGCTGGACACTAGCGCAGCCTCCACCTGGACCGTGGCGATTGTGGTGTTCGTGGTGGGCCTGGGCCTGCTGGAGGGTGTGCGCCGCCTGACGGCCCGTCGCTGGGGTCGCATACAGGAAGCGATTGAAGAAAGCATCAAGAAAGGGGAGGGCTGAACCATGTCCAGCATCGCCATCCATCAACCGGCTGCGCAAGCGGCGCAGCAGTCAGGCCATGCACTGGAGCTGCGCGATCTGCGCAAGAGCTTCGGCAAGACCGAGATCATTCGCGGCGCCAACCTGGCAGTCAATGCCGGCGAGCGTGTCGCCATCATCGGCCCCAACGGTGCTGGCAAGAGCACGTTGTTCAATCTGATCAGCGGCCGTTTCGAGCCCAGCAGCGGCGAGGTGCTGTTGCACGGCCAGCGCATCAACGGCAAAAAGCCGTTCGAGATCAACCGCATGGGGCTGTCGCGCAGCTTTCAGATCACGAACATCTTTCCCAAGCTATCGGTGTTTGAAAACCTGCGCTGCAGCGTGCTCTGGAGTCTGGGCTACCGCTACAGCTTCTGGCGCTTTCTCTCCAATCTGCATGACGCCAACGAACGCGCCAACGAGCTGATGGAGATGATCGGTCTGCACCGCAAGCGCGACACGCTCGCGGTGAACCTGACCTATGCCGAGCAGCGCGCGCTGGAGATCGGCATCACCATCGGTGGCGGTGCCAGCGTCATCTTGCTCGACGAACCCACGGCAGGCATGAGCAATAGCGAAACCGCGCATTTCATACAGCTGATCAAGAAAGTCACCGAAGGCAAGACGCTGCTGACCGTGGAGCACGATATGGGCGTGGTCTTCGGGCTGGCGGACAAGATTGCCGTGGTGGTCTATGGCGAGGTCATCGCCTATGACACGCCCGAAGCCGTGCGTGCCAACGCCAGAGTGCAAGAAGCATATCTGGGGTCTTCCGTCGCAGACCAACAGGCAGGAGCGCATTGAGATGCTGAAGATCAACGATTTGCATGCCTACTACGGCAAAAGCCATGTGCTGCATGGCGTGGACTTCGAGGTCCATGCTGGCGAGATCGTGGCCTTGCTGGGGCGTAACGGCTCGGGCCGCTCCACCACAGCCAAGGCCATCATGGGACTGGTGCACTGGGAGGGGGCACTGGACTGGAAAGGCAAGAACCTGCATGGCAAGAAAGCCTATGAGGTGGCCCATCTGGGTATTGGCTATGTGCCGGAGAGCCGCGATGTGTTCCCCAATCTGACCGTACATCAGAACCTGATGCTGGGGCAGAAAGGCAAGGGCAAAGGCAGTCGCTGGGGTTTTGACGACATGTATGCCATGTTTCCCCGCCTCAAGGAGCGTCAGCACACCGAGGCCGGCGTAATGTCGGGCGGCGAGCAGCAGATGCTCACACTCTGCCGCACGCTGATGGGCGACCCGGATCTCATCATCATCGACGAACCCACGGAAGGGCTGGCACCCAAGATCGTGGAGCTGGTGGGCGAATACCTCAAGAAGATCAAGGATCGCGGCGTATCCGTGCTGCTGATCGAGCAAAAGCTGACCATCGCCATGAATATCTCGGACCGGGCGCTGGTCATGGGCCATGGGCATATTGTTTTTGACGGAACTCCCGAAACTCTCAGAGCGAACGAAAAGGTTCGCAAGGAGTGGCTGGAGGTTTGAGCCGGCGCAGCTCTTGAGCGGCTTTGCCGCTTCCCCCTCTCTCGCTTTGCGAGAGGGGGACGACATCCTGGCTGCGGGGCGGTGGGGCCGCCCAGGCCCTTGCTTGATGTCTCTGATATGAGGTGTGCTCATTGTGTGAGCTGTCTCGCTCAGGACAAGCATCAGTTGCGCAACGCAGCAAAATTCGGAAAATAAAAACGCACGACCGTTCTTTTCTATTTATTGAACAGGGGACAACAGCATGACTGCTGAATACAAAGTGGACGGAGCCATCGCCGTCATTACCTTGAACAACCCGCCGGTCAACGGCCTGGGTCTGGCCACCAGACGAGGTGTGGTTGAGGGTTTGCGCCAGGCTCTGGCGGATGACGCCGTCAAGGCCATCGTCATTACCGGCGCCGGCAAGGCCTTCTCGGGCGGAGCCGATATCACAGAGTTCGGCAAGGAAGATGCCTACCGCGAGCCGCATCTGATTTCGGTCATCCAGCAACTGGACCTGTCGACCAAGCCTGTGATCGCCGCGATTCACAGCGTCTGCATGGGGGGCGGGCTGGAGCTGGCGCTGGGATGCCATTACCGCATTGCCGCCCCCGGCACGGCCGTGGCGCTGCCCGAGGTCAAGCTGGGCCTGCTGCCAGGCGCCGGCGGCACCCAGCGCCTGCCTCGCGTACTGGGTGTGGAAGCCGCACTCAATATGATTGTCAGCGGCGAGACCGTGATGAGCGAAATGCTGGCCATGCTGCCCGGCCAGAAGCTGTTCAACAAGATGTCTGCATCGGCCGAGACGCTGCTGGCCGAGGCCAAGGCCTTGGCGCTGGAGGTCGCCGATGTCCGCCCGCTGCCGCGTGTGCGCGACCTGTCCTGCAAGCATCCCCAGGGCGAGGCCTATTTCGAGTTCGCCGCCACCATGGTGCAGGGCATGTCCAAGAACTTCCCTGCGCCCCTGCGCTGTCTTGAGGCCGTCAAGAACGCCACGACCAAGAAGTTCGACGACGGCATGGTGGCCGAGCGTGAAACCTTCATGCAGCTGATGATGACGCCCGAGTCGCGTTCGCTGCGCCATCTGTTCATGGCCGAGCGTGCCGCCTCCAAGATCCCCGACGTGCCCGGCGATACACCGGTGCGCGAGATCCGCACCGTGGGCGTGATCGGCGCCGGCACCATGGGCGGCGGCATTTCCATGAACTTCCTCAATGCGGGTATTCCCGTCACGATTCTGGAGACCAAGCAGGAAGCCCTGGATCGCGGCGTTGCGACCATCCGCAAGAACTACGAAGCCCAGGTCAAGAAGGGCAAGCTCTCCGAGCAGAAGTACGAGCAGCGCATGAGCCTGCTGTCCACGACGCTTAACTATGGCGATCTGAAGAATGCCGACCTCATCATCGAGGCCGTGTTCGAGGAGCTGGGCGTGAAGGAGCAGGTCTTCAAGCAGCTCGATGAAGTGGCCAAGCCCGGCGCGATTCTGGCATCCAACACTTCGACCCTGGATGTGGACAAGATCGCCGCCTTCACCAAGCGTCCACAAGA
The DNA here is from genome assembly GCF_004522605.1 of Comamonas sp. A23. Taxonomy (NCBI): domain Bacteria; kingdom Pseudomonadati; phylum Pseudomonadota; class Betaproteobacteria; order Burkholderiales; family Comamonadaceae; genus Comamonas; species Comamonas sp. A23. The sequence continues at coordinate 237,053 of NZ_RSDT01000006.1, read as the reverse complement.
CGTGGTGGGCATGCATTTCTTCAGTCCCGCCAATGTGATGAAGCTGCTGGAAGTGGTGCGCGGCAAGGCCACAGCCAAGGATGTGCTGGCCACGGTGATGAAGGTGGGCAAGAAGATCAAGAAGACGGCCGTGGTCTCCGGCGTCTGCGACGGCTTCATCGGCAATCGCATGATCGAGCAGTACTCGCGCCAGGCCGGCTTCCTGCTGGACGAAGGTGCATCGCCACAGCAGGTGGACAAGGCCATCGAGAAGTTCGGCTTTGCCATGGGCCCGTTCCGCATGGGCGATCTGGCGGGCAACGACATCGGTTGGGCGATTCGCAAGCGCCGTTATGTCGAAAAACCCGATATGAAGTACAGCGCCAGTGCGGACCGTCTGTGCGAGCTGGGCCGCTTTGGCCAGAAGACCGGTGCGGGCTGGTATGACTATGTGCCTGGCAAGCGCGATGCCATCCCTTCGGAGGTGGTGGCCAAGATGATCGACGAGCACCGCAAGAGCCTGGGTATCACGCCGCGCAAGATCTCCGACGAGGAAATCGTGCAGCGCCTGGTCTATGCGCTGGCCAACGAAGGCGCGCACATTCTGGAGGACGGCATTGCCAGCAAGTCCGGCGACATCGACATGGTGTATCTGACCGGCTACGGCTTTCCGCTGTGGCGCGGCGGCCCCATGCACTATGCGGGCGAGGTCGGCCTGTTCAACGTGGTTCAGGCGATGGGTCGCTTTGCCAAGAACCCCAACGACGATGCCAAGTTCTGGCAGCCCGCACCGCTGCTGGCCAAGCTGGCCGCCGAAGGCAAGCAGTTCAGCTAGGCGCGGACGATTTGCCACGAAACACCCAGAATCAAAGGACAGAACATGACATCCGCAGTGATTGTTTCTACCGCGCGCACTCCGCTGGCCAAGAGCTGGAAGGGCGCTTTCAACATGACTTACGGTCCCACCCTGGGGGCCCACGCCGTCAAGGCCGCAGTGGAGCGCGCCGGCATTGAGGGTGCCGAGGTCGAGGACGTGATCATGGGCATGTCCCTGCCCGAAGGCACGACCGGCGGCAACGTCGCCCGTCTGATTGCCATGCGTGCAGGTCTGCCGGTCACCACATCGGGTCTGACCATCAACCGCTTCTGCTCTTCGGGTCTGCAGGCGATTGCGCTGGCTGCCCAGCGCATCATCGCGGGCGAGAACGATGTGCTGGTGGCGGGCGGTCTGGAGAGCATCTCCTGCGTGCAGCCCCACCTGAATCCGCACATGGCCTTCGATCCCGAGCTGACGGCCATGAAGCCCGAGATCTACTGGAGCATGCTGCAGACTGCCGAACAGGTGGCCAAGCGCTACAACATCAGTCGCGATGCCCAGGATGAGTACGGCGCCTCCAGCCAGCAGAAAGCGGCTGCGGCACAGGCGGCCGGCCTGTTCGAAGCGGAAATTGCTCCCATGAAGACCGTCATGGGCGTGGCCGACAAGGTGCGCGGCCTGATCACCAAGGAGGTGACCGTCAGCAAGGATGAGGGCATTCGCGAGGGCACGACCAAGGAAGGCATCAGCGGTCTGCGCAGCGCGCTGCCCGGCGGGGTGATCACGGCCGGCAATGCGAGCCAGTTCTCCGACGGGGCCGGCGCCTGCGCCGTGGTCAGCGAGGAATATGCCTCGCGCAAGGGCCTCAAGCCCCTGGGCCGTTTCCTGGGCTTTGCCGTGGCCGGCTGCGAGCCCGACGAAATGGGCATCGGCCCCATCTACGCCATTCCCAAGGTGCTCAAGAAGCTGGGTCTGTCGATCAACGATATCGACCTGTGGGAGCTCAACGAAGCCTTTGCCGTGCAGGTCATCTACTGCCGCGACAAGCTGGGCATTCCGGCCGACAGGCTCAACGTCAACGGCGGCGCGATTGCTGTGGGCCACCCCTATGGTGTCTCGGGCCAGCGCCTGACGGGGCATGCACTGATCGAAGGCAAGCGCCGCGGCGCCAAGCGTGTCTGCGTGACCATGTGCATTGGTGGCGGTATGGGCGCAGCGGGCGTGTTTGAAGTGCTGTAAGCAGGGCTTCAGCCAAGCCGCCTTCTGGTCACCTTGGGGTAGGGGCTGGAGGCGGCTTTTTTCTCCTCTGGATATATGAAATTGATAGCTTCAAGCGCTTTATCCATAAGCGATGAAGCCTGCTTTGATAGGTAATCTATGCGCCTGCGTTCCACCATTGACTTTCTGCTCTACGACTGGCTGCAGGCCGAAGGCCTGACCAGCCGCCCCCGCTTTGCCGATCATTCGCGTGATACTTTCGATGCGGTGATGGATACCTGCGAGCGTATCGCGCGCGAGAAATACGCGCCCTTCAATCGCACGGTGGATCTGCAGGAGCCGCAGTTCGATGGCGAAAAAGTCATCCTGCCTCAATGCACCTATGAAGCCCGCGAGGCCTATGCCGAATCGGGCATGCTCAGCGCGGCTCAGGACTACGAGATGGGCGGCATGCAGCTGCCCTACACCGTAGAGGCGGCGGCCAACTGCTTTTTCGCGGCGGCCTCGATCAGCATAGGCTCGAACATGCTGACCTCGGGCAATGCCAATGCCATCATGGCCCATGGCAGCGAGCGGCAGAAAAAAGTCTTTGCCGCCAATGAGTTCAACGGCCGCTGGGCCGGCACCATGGCCTTGTCCGAGCCGCAGGCGGGCTCGTCGCTGTCGGACATCGCCACGCGCGCCGAGCCCGATGGCATCGAGCATGAGAGTGACGCGCTGGGGCCGCGCTATCGCCTCAAGGGCAACAAGATGTGGATCAGCTCGGGCGACCACGAAATGACCGAGAACATCGTGCATCTGGTGCTGGCCAAGATTCCGGGCGCCGATGGCAAGACCATTGCCGGCGTGAAGGGCATTTCGCTGTTCATCGTGCCCAAGAAGCTGGTCGATGCCGAGGGCCGGCTGACCGGCGAGCGCAACGATGTGGCCCTGGCAGGCCTCAACCACAAGCTGGGCTGGCGCGGAACGACCAATACCTTGCTCAATTTCGGCGAAGGCAAATACCCTGTGCGCGGTCAGCATGGTGGTGGTCTGGACGGCCGCGGCGCGGGTGCGATCGGCTATCTGGTCGGCAAGCCCGGCGAGGGCCTCAAATGCATGTTCCACATGATGAACGAGGCGCGCATTTCCATCGGCATGGCGGCCTCCATGCTGGGCATGGCCGGCTATCACGCCAGTCTCGAATATGCGCAAAGCCGTCCTCAGGGCAGGCCCATAGGCGAGGGTGGCAAGGATGCGAGCCGGCCGCAGTCGCGCATCATCGAACATGCCGACGTCAAGCGCATGCTGCTGGCGCAGAAGGCCTATTGCGAAGGTGCGCTGGCCTTGAACCTGCTGTGCGCCAGATTGGTGGACGAGCAGTACACGGGCGAAGCACAGCAGGCGGCAGAAGCCAGGCTGCTGCTGGAGGTGCTGACGCCGGTGGCCAAGAGCTGGCCCAGCGAGTTCTGCCTGGAGGCCAATTCGCTGGCCATCCAGATCCATGGCGGCTATGGCTATACGCGCGATTTCGCGGTCGAGCAGTACTGGCGCGACAACCGCCTGAACATGATTCACGAGGGCACGCACGGCATACAGGCCATGGATCTGCTGGGCCGCAAGGTCGTCATGGATGGCGGCAAGGGCCTGCAACTGCTGGCTGCACGCATCAATGCCACCATTCAGCGGGCCATGCAGCATGAGAAGCTGGGCAGCTATGCCAATCAACTGGCGCGTGCGCTGGCCGATGTTGGATCAACCACCAAGGCAGCCTGGGCCACGGGCAACCCGCAGGAGGCACTGGCCAATGCCGTGCCCTATATGCAGGCCTTCGGTCACCTGGTGCTGGCCTGGATCTGGCTGGATGTGGCGCTGGCCGTTCTGGCCATGGACAAGGATCTGGCAATTGCAGCTCATCGCGGCAGCATGGCGGCGCAGCGCTACTTCTTCCATTACGAGCTGCCGCGCATCGGCGCCTGGCTACAGGTGGTCAAGGCGCGCGACATGACCTGTGCAGGGATGGAGGAGGAGGCGTTCTGAGCCTCGCAGTGCAATAAAAAGGCCCGCATCAGCGGGCCTTTTTCATGGAGCAGGTTCAGCTCAGGGCTTTTCGCAGTTGCCGCTCATACCCACCATACCGGACAGCTTTTGAAGGCTGGAGCGCTGTTTCAGGCAGTCCTGATAGCTGGCTTCGGCGGCTTTCTGCTGCGCTATTTGAGTGGCTTTGGTGCGTTCGGCGCGCAGCTGGGCGATGCGTTCGCGAATCTGCGGCATCAGTGCAGTGGCGGCCTTCTCGCCTTCCACAATCGCGTGGCTGCGCTGTGCGAAGTCGGCCGGGCCGATGTCCAGCACCTTGGGACGAATGATGATGTCGGCACGCGCCAACTCGGCCTGGCCCAGCTTCTGACCCATGATGGCAATCGACTGATTGAGCGCTCCCAGCATATTGGCGGGGGTCTTGCCGCTGGCCTTGTTGGAGATGTCCACGGCGATCACGATGTCGGCCCCCAGATTGCGCACGGCATCCACCGGCACGGGGCTGACAATGCCGCCGTCCACATAGTGGTGCTTGCCGATGGTGACGGGCTGGAACACGCCCGGCACGCTGCTGGAGGCGCGCACGGCCTGGCCTACATTGCCACGTGCGAACACGGTGCGTTCACCGTCTTCCAGGCGCGTGGAAACCGCAACAAAAGGCTTGGCCATCTGCTCCAGCGGTTTGCGGCGGACTTGTTCATTCACATAGTCCTCAAGCTTCTGGCCCAGCACCAGGCCGCCAGCGGACAGCTGCAGGTCGCGGATCTTGGCTTCGTCCAGCGCCACGGCTTTTTCCTGCAGCTCAAATGCGTTCATGCCGCTTGCATAGAGCGCACCCACCACGCTGCCGGCGCTGGTGCCTGCCACGAACGAGGGCGTGAGGCCATTGGCCTCGAGCATCTTGATGACGCCGATATGGGCAAAGCCCTTGGCCGCACCGCCGCCCAGCGCCAGGCCGATCTTGATCGGAGGGGCTGATGCGGTGGTCGAGGGGGCCTCAGGAGTCGCTGCGGGGCTGGGGGGATTGCTGCCGCAGGCGGCAAGGCCAAGCAGACTCAAACAGACCAAGGGGCGCAAAAAAGCATTCAGGCACATGCCGGGAAATCCTGCTGTCATTAGGGCGCAAAGTATAGCGACGGGTGTTTGATGCGTTGACGTGCTGGTTTTGATCAGCAAAAAGCATAGCTTCCTGTACTTGATAGCAAATAGTTTGGGGCATGTATCCTTTGTTTGGCCTATGCGTGCCGATGCGGCTTTGCAGACAATGTTCTCATCACAAGCAAGTGGCTGGCCCGCTCTGACGGCGCGGCAGGACCAACGACTGTCCGCTCTGTCCCTGTCGCAGGCCCGGCCCGATCAAGAGGCAGCAAATGTCGCAAAGCAATACATGGCAGGCCGGCGCCACAACGGCACAGGCCTCGGTCTGGTGGGTGGGCTTCGGCCTGGTGGTGGGTGTGCTGGGGGCGGCGCTGATCAGTCCCCTGTATGCGCTCTATCAGCAAGCCTGGCAGTTGCGGCCCAGCGATATCTCGCTGATCTATGTGCTCTATATGTGCGGTGGCCTGTGCGCCCTGCTGTTTCTGGGGCGTCTGCCCGACCGCATCGGCTTTCAGCGCGTGATGCTGTGTTTCCTGTGCCTGACGCTGGCAGACACCCTGATCTCCATGCTGGCCTGGAATCTGCCCAGCCTGATCGTCGGGCGCTTTGTGGTGGGGCTGTCCTCAAGCCTCATCACCATCAGCGCCACCACGGGGCTGACGCTGCTGGCTTCCAGCGAAAGCACCGGTCTGCAGCCGCAGCGCGTGGCCATGGTGGCCAGCTTTCTCAATGTGCTGGGCTTTGGTCTGGGGCCCTTGATCGGTGGCGTGGCGGGGCAGTGGCTGCCTCAGCCCTTGACGACGGCCTATCTGGTGCCGCTGGTGCTGGGCTGCATCGGTGTGGCGGGCGTTGTCACGCTCAAGCTGCCGGAGTCGGTGCTGCGGGGTGCGGGCCAACTGGGGCAGGCCCCGGGCCGCCTGCACTGGCGGGACTGTCTGCCGCGGCTGACCTGGCCTGTGCACGAGGATTCCCTGGCCTTTGCACTGACCTGTGGCTACCCGTTCGTGGCGTTCGGCGTATTCGGGCTGTATGCCTCCATGGCGCCGCTGTTTCTACAGCAGATGATTCCCTGGAGCGGCCCGGTGGTCAGCGGTACGGCCATTGCGGTGATTTTGCTTGTCTCTGCAGGCATTCAGCTGGTGGCTGCCAGCCTGCCGCTGCACCGCTGCGGTTTTGCCGGCATGGCGCTGCTGGTGCTGAGCAACGGCATGCTGTTGCTGAATCTGCAGATGCGCTCGATGCTGCTGTTCATCTTGGGCGTGTGTTTGACGGCACTGGGGCATGGCATGTGCATGCTGGCCGGCATGACCATGGTGGGCCGTCTTGCCAGACCCGACAACCGGGCAGGCATGTTGTCTACCTATCAGACCATCGGTTTGCTTGGCTCCATGCTGCCCATGATGGCAGTGGGCTGGATTGCCGACCACTGGAGCATCAAGCTGGCCGTGAGCCTGTTTGCCTGCTTTGTCATGCTGTTGGCTACCCTGCTGGGCTTGGCATTTGCGCGCCATCCGCGCATGCAAGAGGTTGCGGATTAGTGCATGGCTTGCATAGAGTTTCTGTAAATCACAGAAGAAAACACTTATTAATCAAATGTCACAAATTCGGACAAATTTGTCCTACAGGGATGCGGGAAAAGTTCGTATCCGAGCCAAAATGGTGGTTCGTTACAGTTGACCGTCATGTTTTTGCAAGCATTAAGGGAGAAATCGATATGACCACTATGTTCAAGCGTTCCGCTCAAGTTCTGGCCATTACCGCCTTGGCCTTTGGCTTGGCTGCCTGCGGCAAGTCCGACGACAACAAGACCGCTGGCCAGAAGCTCGATTCCGCCATTTCCCAGACCGAGAAGGCTGCGGAAAATGCTGGCAGCAAGATTGAAGAAGGTACGGCCAAGGCCGGCGATGCAGCTGCCGATGCATTGGCCAAGGCTGGTGAAGCTACCGGTGCCGCCATGGAAAAGGCTGGCAACAAGATGGAAGAAGGCGCTGCCAAGGCGGGTGCTGCCCTCGATGACGCCGGCATTACCGCTGCCGTCAAGACCGATTTGATCAAGGCCCCGGAAATCAGCGCTCTGCAGATCAATGTGGACACCAAGGGCGGCGCAGTGACCCTGACTGGCACCGTGCCCAGCGAAGCCGTCAAGACCCAGGCCGGTGAGATCGCCAAGGCTGCCAAGGGCGTGACCTCGGTCAACAACAACCTGACCGTGAAGGCTGGCTGATCCCCCTAGGTCGCCACCTCGCATGAAGCCAGAGCGCGCAAGCCCTCTGGCTTTTTTGTGGCTGCATGGCACTAAGATCAGGGCATGACCCAAGCCGACCACAAGCTATCCACCCATCTGATCCATCATCCCTACAAGCCACCGACGGACTTCGAAGGCCCCCAGCTTGCCGTGCACAAGGCCTCGACTGTGTACTTCGAGAATGTGCAGGCCATGCGCGAGCGCCGCTGGCTTGACAAGAGCAGCTACACCTACGGTCTGCATGGCACGCCCACGACCTATGCCCTGGAAGAACGTCTGGCCTCGCTGGAAGGTGGTCTGCAATGCCTGCTGGTACCCAGCGGCCTGGCCGCGATTGCCACGGTGTCGCTGGCGCTGCTCAGGACGGGCGACGAGGTGCTGGTGCCCGATAACGTATACGGTCCCAACAAGACGCTGACCGAGGGCGAGCTGGCTCATTTTGGCATTCGCCATCAGTACTATGACCCCATGTGCGTCGAAGACCTGGTAGCCAAGATCACGCCGGCCACCAAGCTGGTCTGGCTGGAGGCTCCTGGCTCGGTAACCATGGAGTTCCCCGATCTTGTCGAGCAGGTGCGCCTGTGCCGGGCCAGGGGAGTGACCATGGTGCTGGACAACACCTGGGGCGCGGGTCTGGCTTTCCGTCCCTTCGACCTGCTGGGCGATGGCAGCCTGGGCGTCGATGTCACGGTCCATGCCCTGACCAAATACCCCAGCGGCGGCGGTGATGTGCTGATGGGCAGCATCATCACGCGCAACCAGCCCCTGCATATGCGCATCAAGCTCGCGCACATGCGCCTGGGCCTGGGCGTGAGCGGCAACGACGCCGAAGCCGTGCTGCGCAGCCTGCCCAGCATCGGCCTGCGCTATCACGCGCAGGATCGCTCGGCACGCCAGCTGGCGCAGTGGCTGGCTGCCCAGAGTGCCGTGGCGCAGGTGCTGCACCCCGCCATGCCTGATGCCCCGGGCCATGCTTGCTGGAAGCAGCTGTGCGGACAAGGGCAGGGCCAGGATGGCGTGGCCGCCGGTCTGTTCAGCGTGGTCATCGACGAGCGCTTCGACCAGGCGGCCGTCGATCGCTTCTGCGACAGCCTGCGCCTGTTCAAGCTGGGCTACAGCTGGGGCGGGCCCGTGAGTTTGGTCGTGCCCTATGAGCTGCCCGAGATGCGCAGCCGTGCCACACCCCACATCAAGGCGGGCACTGTGGTGCGCTTTGCCATCGGCCTTGAGGATACTAGCGATCTGCAGGCCGACCTGGCCCAGGCCCTGCTCAGGGCCTTTGGTTGAAGCTATTTAAATAGGAGCTGACAGCGCTTGTCGAGAAGCGATTTCAATGCTTTTATTGACTGAAGTTAATAAAGAATGGGCGCTATAAGCTCTTGTTTTCATAGTGAAAACGCGGAGGCCGGCATGCGGGCTTTCCGCAATGCAGATTCGAGGTTGAGCGGGTAACTTGTTCCTGTCAGCTGCCGCCACCGAGGCGCGGTACGGGCGACAAGGAGGGTCTCGCATGCAAGCTTCCCCTGTTTCCGAGGTCAAGGCCGAGTCCGGCAATCTGCAGATTCTGCAACTGCGCTGGAGCGAGCCCTGGCAATGGCTGCTGCTCGGCCTTAGCGATGTGCGGCGCGCACCAATGATTGCGCTGTTCTATGGCCTGTGTTTCTGGGGCATGGCACGTCTGATGGCCTGGGTGTTTCGCTCCAGCCCTGAATATCTGATGTCCATGGCCAGCGGCTGTCTGCTGGTAGGCCCCTTCCTGGCCATGGGCCTGTACTACGTCAGCAAGCAACTGGAGCAGGGCAAGCCCGTGCTGCTGTCGGAGTCGTTGACCTGCTGGGACAAGCATCTGGCCAGCATGGGCATGCTGGTCATGGTGCTGATGGTGCTGGAGATGCTCTGGGGGCGCGCCGCCATGGTGGTGTTCGCCATTTCGTTCGATACCGGCATGCCCAGTACGGCAACCCTGCTGCAGACCCTGCTGCGGCCCGAGAACTGGGAGTTCCTGCTGGGCTACACCGCGGTTGGCGGGATATTTGCTGCCTTGGTGTTTGCCAGCATGGTGGTTTCACTGCCCGCCATTCTTGATCTGGATACCGATGCCTTGACGGCCTGCATCACCAGCATGCGCGTGGTGGGTGCCAACACGGGTGTGATGCTGCTGTGGGGGCTGATCATCACCGTGTTGATCGCGGTCTCGCTGCTCTTCTACAGTGCAGGTCTGATCGTCATCGGGCCGCTGCTGGGTTGCACCAGCTGGCATGCTTATAAAGCCAGCGTCCGCGCCGAAAGCAAGGAGAACCCTGCTTAAGGTGCAATGAGGGGGGATGTCATGGAGTTCTGGAACTGGTTGAAAAAAATCTTCTCGCCTCAGTCCGGCGTGCCGGGGCGCAGCGCTGATTCGCAGCTGGCCTGGACTTCGGCAAGCAGTCGTGAAGACGGCAGCGACGTCTTCAACGACAGCTATTTTTGTGGCTCGGGCAGCGGCGAAGGTGTCTGCAGCTCGGACGGCGGCGACTCCGGCGGTGATGGCGGAGGCAGCGGCGACTGAGGCCGCGCGGCCGTCACTTATTTCAGCAATGGCCTGAGCTTGGGCCAGACATTGGCCAGCATCTGTGGCTGAGCCTGGGCATTGGGGTGAATGCGGTCGCTCTGAAACCATCGCTCGGCGTCCGGAGCATCGCCGATGCCCGACAGCAGAAACGGCACCAGCGGCAGCTTTTGCGCGTCGGCAATGCTCCTGAACATCTCGGCAAATTGCTCGGTATAGGCCGCACCATAGTTGGGCGGTACCTGCATGCCCACCAGCAGCACCTGGGCCCCAGCCTCCCTGGCAGCCTTGATCATGACTTCCAGATTCTGCTGAGTGCTCTGCAGCGCCAGGCCGCGCAATGCGTCGTTGCCGCCCAGCTCCAGAATCAGGATGCCCGGCTCATGCTGCCTGAGCAGCGATGCCAGGCGCGCTCTGCCGCCGGCCGTAGTCTCGCCGCTGATGCTGGCATTGACCACCTTGCGCGGATTCTTTTCGTCATTCATGCGCTGCTGCAGCAACTGCACCCAGCCCTTGCCGCGCGTCAGGCCGTATTCGGCGCTCAGAGAATCGCCAAGTACCAGCACCGGGCCGGGTTTCGCGCCGGGAGCGGCCTTGGCCGGCTCCTTGTTCCTGGCGGGCGATGAGGCCACTGCCGCACCGCAAGCCCCTGAAATGGCGAGCGACAGAGCAACAGCGATACAGTGACGGCGCTGCAGTGCAAAGTGCTGGTTGCGACTCTTGACGTTTTTGCTATCCAATTGATTCATGTCCACAACTCTTGCCATTCCTTTGATTGCCGTTGAGCAACTGTCCAAATCGGTGAGCGATTCCACAGGCGTGCTGGATATTTTGCGGGATATCAATCTGAGTTTCACGGCCGGCGAAACCGTTGCCATTGTGGGTGCCTCCGGCTCGGGTAAAAGCACTTTGCTGTCGATTCTGGCCGGCCTCGATACCCCCAGTCGCGGCACGGTCCGCTTGCTGGGCCAGGATCTGTTTGCACTCAGCGAGGACGACAGGGCAGCGGTGCGGGCACAGAAGATGGGCTTTGTCTTCCAGAGCTTTCAGTTGCTGGGCAATCTCACGGCGCTGGAAAACGTCATGCTGCCGCTGGAGCTGGCGGGTCAGCGCGATGCGAGAGCACGAGCTTCGCAGATGCTGGAGCGCGTGGGCCTGGGCCAGCGTCTCAATCACTATCCCAGGCTGATGTCGGGCGGCGAGCAGCAGCGCGTGGCCCTGGCGCGTGCTTTTGTGGTGGAGCCGGCCGTGCTGCTGGCCGACGAGCCCACCGGCAGTCTGGACTTCGCCACGGGCCAGACCATCATGGAGCTGATGTTTGCGCTCAACCGCGAGCGCGGCACGACTCTGATTCTGGTGACGCATGACCGCGAGATTGCGGCGCAATGTGATCGAAGCATCACCATAGAAGCCGGGCGCTCTGTCTGAAAAACCAAAAGGCCTGTGTGATCACAGGCCTTTTTGGGGATCTGGCGCTTATCAAATAAGCGCTTGCAGCTATCAAATCAGTAGATTCTGAGTTCAAGCCTCAGATGCGCGCAACTTCCAGCCCGGCCCTGCGCTCTGCGGCGCGGCAGGCGGCCGCGGTAAACAGCACGTCGGTCGAGGAATTGAGGGCTGTCTCGGTCGAATCCTGAATCACGCCGATCACATAGCCGACACCGACCACCTGCATGGCCACATCGTTGGGAATGTTGAACAGGCTGCAGGCCAGCGGAATCAGCAGCAGCGAGCCACCGGGTACGCCCGAGGCACCGCAGGCACAGACCGCAGAGACCACGCACAGCAGTATGGCCGTGGGAATGTCCACCGAGATATTGAGCGTATGGGCAGCGGCCAGTGTCAGCACGCTGATGGTGACGGCAGCGCCGGCCATATTGATGGTGGCGCCCAGCGGGATGGAGATGCTGTAGGTGTTCTCGTCGAGCCTGAGCTTCTGGGCCAAGGCCAGATTGACGGGAATGTTGGCTCCCGAGCTGCGCGTGAAGAAGGCGGTCACTGCGCTTTCGCGCAGGCAGGTCAGCACCAGCGGGTAGGGGTTGCGGCGAGTCTGTGTCCAGACAATGACTGGGTTGATCACCAATGCCACAAACACCATGCAGCCGACCAGCACGGCCAGCAGATGGGCGTAGTCCTTGAGTGCTTCCAGCCCGCCGGAGGAGAAGGTGGCGACCACCAGGCCGAAGATGCCGAAGGGGGCCAGGCGAATCACGCCTTGAATCACGCGGGTGATGGCATGGCCAAAGTCCTCCACCATGGTGCGGGTGGTGGGCGTGGCGTGGCGTAGTGCCAAGCCCAGCGCGATAGCCCAGGCCAGAATGCCGATGTAGTTGGCGTTCAGCAATGCATTGACGGGGTTGTCGAACAGGCTTTGGACGACGGTGCTCAGCACCTGGCTGATCTCGCCGGGCACGCTCTGGACTTTGGGCGCTTCACGAAAGTGAATCACCGAGGGAAAGAGCGCGCTGGCTGCAACGGCCACGCAGGCCGCCGCCAACGTGCCGATGACGTACAGCCAGAGCACAGGCTTGATTTGCGTTTCCTGGCCGGGGCGGTGGCTGCTGACGGCAGCCATGACCAGCAGCAGCACCAGAACCGGAGCGACAGCCTTGAGCGCGGCAATGAACAAGCTGCCCAACAGGGAAACCGACTGGGCGGCGGCCGGCCATAGCCAGGCCACCAGGCCGCCCAGAATCAGGGCAATCAGAATCTGCAGCACCAGGCTGCTGCGGTTGAACCAATCGAGCAAGGCGTTGAGCATGCTGGGTATTCGTTATGGGATGGGAGGGAGATACAAACACGTAAGCCTCCTCATGCCGGACATGAAGAGGCTATATGCGTGAATGCCGGGGCAGCAGGCTCAAGCCTGTTGCCAGTCGTTCTGGGCGGCAGTGGAGCTTCATGTGAAGACTCGCACTCGGAAAAAACCATGCTGGTACTGCTTGATGAACCGGTGCCTTGCCCGTTGGGGGCGCAGTGTAGCGGCAATGGAAAACCTCAGCTGTCAGCCCAGACATGGCCCTGCGAGTCTCAGGTCTGCCGTAAACGCCGGGATAATGTGGCCCCATGTCGTCCCCCAAAGTTCTTTTCGGCTTTCACGCCGTAGGCGTGCGTCTGAAGACCGCCCCCCAATCCATCATCGAAGTCTATTTCGAGGCTTCGCGCCGCGATGCGCGCATGCGCCAGTTTCTGGAGCGTGCCAAGGAAGCCGGGGTGCGTCTGATCGAGGCCGATGCCCTGCGCCTTGCCAAGCTCGCCGGCTCTCACGGCCATCAGGGCGTGGCTGCACGCGTGGAAGAAGTCAAGGACACGCGCACGCTCGACGAGCTGCTCGACGATCTGGAGGAGGAGGGGGTGAAGGCCCCGCTGCTGCTGGTGCTCGATGGTGTGACCGATCCGCACAACCTGGGGGCCTGCCTGCGTGTAGCCGACGGCGCCGGTGTGCATGCCGTGATCGCTCCCAAGGACCACGCGGCCGGCATCAACGCTACCGTGGCCAAGGTGGCCAGCGGCGCGGCCGAGACCGTGCCTTACTTCATGGTCACCAATCTGGCGCGCACGCTCAAGGAACTCAAGGAGCGCGGCATCTGGATCATCGGCACCAGCGGCGATGCCGACAAACATCTCTACCAGATGGATCTGACCGGACCGACGGCACTGGTGCTGGGGGCCGAGGGCGATGGCATGCGCCAGCTGACCCGCAAGACCTGCGATGCGCTGGTCAGTATTCCCATGCAGGGCGCGGTGGAGAGTCTGAATGTGTCCGTGGCCAGCGGTGTGTGTCTTTATGAGGCTTTGCGCCAGCGCCTGGCCGCAGCCGTTGCGATCAAGGCCTGAGCCGGCTTTCCCTGTATCTGAAGCAAGGCGTGGCTGCGAGAGCAGCCACGCCTTTTTTGCGGGCGGCCGAATCGTTCTCAGACGGCCGGCAGATCGGCTGGCGTCGTGAAGTCCGGATGCAGCATGCGCTGCACGGTGCGTGCCAGCTCGCCAATCTCCATGGGCTTGCTCAGCACCACGTAGCGGCATTCCTGGGCATGCGGCACTTCGGCCTCTTCGCTGCTGGTCATGAGGATGAGCGGAATGAGAACATGCTCCCGGGCCAGCTTTTCCTGCATTTTTGCGATGCTCAAGGCACCGGAAAACTCATCGGCGGCAATGATGAGATCCACCTTCATGCCGCTGTTGATATAGCGCAGCGCGACTTCGGGTAAATATGCGGTCACGACCTGATAACTAAGTCCGTAGAGTACCTGGGCCATGGCATTGCGCGTGGCCAGATCGGGCTCGATGAGCAAAATCGTTTCCTGCCGGCCCACTGGGGCCGATGCTTGCGGGCTCTGCGGCACGACCGGTTGTGCGCGCGGAAAGTACAGGCTCACGATGGTTCCCAGGCCTGGAGTGCTTTCCACTTCGATCAGGCCCTGGACATGGTCCATGAAGTTCTTGACCATGGGCAGGCCCAGGCCCGCGCCCTTGCCTTCGGGCTTGGTGGTGAAGAACATGTCGAAGATGCGGGCCTTGATCTCCTCACTCATGCCCATGCCGTTGTCGGCTACGCTGATCATTACGTAGTCACCCGCATGGCTGGTGCGCTTGAGCAGCACGTTCTCCGCTGTCAGCGTGATCTGACCGTGTTCTTCGGTGGCATCACGCGCATTGATGCAGAGATTGATCAGCGAGTTTTCGAAATACAGCTTGTCCACGCTGATGGGCCAGATGCTGGACGCCATATGCAGCTGCAGTTCAGCGTTCTGGCCTACGGCCTTGCTCAGCAGAGGCTCCAGATCCTGCACCAGTGCACGGGGGTCGGCGGCAGCCAGCTGCATGGATTTGCGACTGCTGAATCCCGTCAGATGCGATGCCAGGCTGCCTGCTTTCTGAATGGTGTTGAGTATCACATCCACATGTTCGAGCTGCTCGGGCTCGCCCAGCTGCTTCTCCAGCATGCCGGCATGCAGGCCGGTGATGAAAAGCAGGTTCTTCATGTCATGCGCGACACCGGCAGACAACTGGTTCACCATGCCCATTTTCTGGGCTTGGGCGAGGTAGGTTTCGGCCTGATCCAGCGCCTGCTGCTTGAGTCTCAGCTGGTGGCTCAGCGTGGTGATCTGGTCGCGCAGCTGATTCTCGGATTGCCGGACGCTGTCTATGCCCAGGTTGGCGCCGACCCAGTAGAGAATTCTGCCCTGCGCATTCTTGACGGGAGACAGCGACGAGAAAAACCAGTGGAACTGTCCGTCATGGCGCTTGATGCGCAGCCGGTATCCCGTCGGCTTTTCGGTGATCAGGGCGCGCGACAGCCCGGTGTTGACGGTCGCCAGATCGTCGGGATGCACGATATCAATCCATATGCCTTCGCGCAGGCTCAGGGGGCGTACTTCCCGGTAGGCGTATTCATGCAGGGCCCGGTTGAGCCAGGTCACCTCTCCATGGGGTGTTGCAATCCAGACCTGGTAGGGCAGGTGGTCCAGAAAGTCCTCAAAGCGGTTGACATGCCCCAGCCCGAGCTCGTCATCGGGCTCACGAAACGAGGTTTCGGTCGGCAATACATAGCATTGCACCGCTTCTGCCGCGCCATTGCCCTGAATCGGCGAAAAATGCCAGAGTCCGGGGTGATCGGGCAAGTTTGCAGTCGCTTCTAGGCCTGTCTCCACGCACTGCCTGATAGCCAGCCTGGCTGTTTCCAGAATCTCGCGCGCGGGAATGCCGGGTGCCTGGTGACTGGGCTGCAGAAGGCGCTGCAATGCAGGATTGGCAAAGCGCAGTTCCAATGTCGGGACATCAACAAGACCCCATGCCAATGCTGCAGGCGTCATGGCTTGCTGAAGTGCGAACAATTGGCCCGATTCGTTCATATGCTGGTGTGGTGCAATATCAGGCAAAGAAGAAGCTCCGCAGAGAAATTCAAGTATTCCACGTTGCAACTCGATTTTTGAGGTTATAGCCTTGGTTCAAGCACTTATTGACAATTCTTCGACGTCCTTGGGTGCGATTGCCTGCGTACGTCGCTGGCTGGGCGAGGCGCAGCGACTGGCCGTGCTGACCGGGGCAGGTGTCAGCGCCGAGTCGGGAGTGCCCACTTTCAGAGAGGATGCAAACGGGTATTGGTCCCAGTTCAAGCCCGAGGAAATGGCCAGCGAGTTGGGGTATCGCCGCGATCCGGCTCATGTCTGGCGCTGGTACGAGCACCGACGTGCGCTGGTTGCCAAGGTGACTCCCAATGAGGGGCACTTGGCGCTGGCGCGTTGGGCAAGGCAGCATCCGGGTCGAATGACACTCATCACGCAGAATGTGGATGGTCTGCACCAGCAGGCGGGCAGTGAAGGTGTGCTGAGCCTGCATGGGGAGCTGAGCAGGAATCGCTGGCTGAATCGCCGTTGTGCGTCCTGCGACATGGAGCAGGCTGTCCCGGGCGAGCCGCCTCATTGCGCCGCCTGCGGCAATTTGCTGCGGCCTGCCGTCGTGTGGTTTGGCGAGTCTCTGCCGAGCCAGACCTGGGCCAGGGCAGAGCAGGCGGCAGAGCAATGTCAGCTGATGCTGGTGATCGGCACGTCGGGCGCAGTCTACCCGGCAGCAGGTCTGGCCAAGATCGCACGGCGCAACCGGGCGCGCGTGGTCATCATCAACCCCCATGCCAGCGAGCTGGACTCGGTGGCCGACCAGATGATCGCCATGCCATCGGCACAGGTGCTGCCCTTGCTGCTGGCAAGTCCCGAGTAGGCCAGGATGGGATTGCTAGCGGCTGTCTCGGTGAGGAGACTGCTTTGGCAGTTGACGCTGATCTTCCGACCCCGGGGGCGGTACTGCGTTTACACCCAGCCCAGCGCACCCAGCGCCGCGCCGGCAGCCAGCAGCCACAGCAGATGAATGCGTGTGCGCCATACCAGCAATGTGCATGCAAGGCTCAGCAGCCATAGCTTCCAGTCCCTGCCAGGGTTGCCGCTGGCGCTGCCCAGCAGCCAGCCTGTCGCCAGCAGCAGACCAATCACGAGCGGAGCCATGCCTTGCTTGAAGGCGCGCACGCCGCGTTTGTCCCGGTTGCGCTGACCCCAGCGCGAGGCCTGCCAGGTCAGCAGCGAGCTGGGCAGCAAAATGCCCACCATGCATACGGCAACTCCGAGTGTTCCCAGTCCCCAGGCCGCCGGGCCGGTGCCGCCTCCTGCATTCAGACCCACGTTCCAGCCCAGCAGGGCGATGAACAACACATTGGGGCCGGGGGCGGCCTGGGCAATGGCGATGGAACTGGTGAACTGGGTTTCCGACAGCCAGCGATTGCCGTCGACCAGATAGCGGTGCATATCGGGCGCAGCGGTGATGGCTCCACCCACGGCCATCAGCGACAGCGTCAGGAAATAGGCAAACAGATGCAGCCAGTCCACGGTCTGCAGCTCGATCGTCAGCGTGCTCATGCCAGCCTCCGGTAGGTCAGCACGCAGCCTGTTGCGCCCACCAGCAGCAAGGCCCAGAACAGCGGCAGGCGCAGCACGGCCACCAGCACAAAGGCGGCGATGGCCAGCCCTGCGCAATACCACTTGCCCAGCGGGTGCTTGCGCAGCGTGCCAGCCAGCTTCAGGCCCATGCCCGCCACCAGCCCTGCCGCCACGGCGCCCATGCCGCGCAGGGCTCCGGCCACGGCCGGGTTGGCCGCAAACTGGGTATAGATCAGGGTGAGGCTGATGACCACCAGCATGGGAAACGTCAGCATTCCGCACAACCCCACGATGGCGCCGCGCCAGCCGAAGTAGCGTTCGCCCAGCATGATGGAAAGATTCACCACATTGGGGCCGGGCATGATCTGTGCCACGGCCCAATCCTCCATGAACTCCTCATTGCTCAGCCATTGGCGTTTTTCGACCAGTTCGCGCTGCACCACGGCCAGCACACCGCCAAAGCCCTGCAAGGCCAGAAAGGTCAGCGACCAGAACAGTTCGCTCAGATGGCGCGGGCGTGGCCGCTCGGCTTGCGGCAGTGAGGAAGGGGCGGGTGAGCTCATTGAAAGGGCCTCTGGGCCTCTGGAGAAAGTGATGGCGATCAGCCGTGGATGCTAATGCGGACGCCCCTGCCCGGATAGCTGCCAGCCATCTTCAGTAGAGAAGGGCGTATCGATCACTTTGATGGCTCCCGTTGCCGGATCGCGACGCCTGGCGCAGGTCAGAGGTCGCCCAGTATCTGTTCCAGATCTGCGTCGTCGGCATCGGCCTCCAGGCGCAGGCTGCCCTGTATGTGATCCAGATGGCTGAGCATCAGCTGTTCTGCCAGCTCGCCATTGCCCGCGACAATGGCATCGACCACGGCTTCGTGCTCGTCCACCAGACAGCAGGTGTTGACCGCCGATTCATACAGCGAGATCGTCAGGCAGGTCAGCGTGGACAGTTCACGCATGCTGCGCAGCAGCGCGGAGTTGCCGGCCAGTTCGGCAAGCAGTACATGAAATTCGCCGGACAGGCGAACCGTGGCTCGCTTGTCGGAATTGGCGCGAGCATCGCGCTCCTGCTTCAGATGAGCCTGCAGGCGACGGATCTTGCTGTTGTCCATGTTCAGAACGAGGCGACGCACAATGCCTGGCTCTATCAGCCGGCGCGCTTCGAAGACGTCCAGCGCCTGCTCGATGCTGGGCTTGGCAACAAAGGCTCCGCGCTGCGGGAACAGCTCCACCATCTGGTCGCGGGCCATGCGGGCAAGGACCTCGCGCACGCGAGCCCGGCTGGTGTTGAAGATATTGGCCAGCCTGTCTTCGCCGAGCTTGGTTCCCGGCAGCAGGCGGTGCTCATGGATGGCTGTGGCAATGCGGGCTGCCATTTCATCCACGGTAATTTCAGATCGAGATGTGTTGCTTCGATTGTTCACTTTTGTAGTGTGTTTTGTCGACATGCCGGTGAATTCTAGTGTCACGCGGCATGTCGGATTCGAACATCCCGATTGAGGTTATCCCGCAGAGTGTTCAGGGCAGCTGGCTCAATAGCTGGGTGAGCCCCGGGGGGAGGTTCTTGAAGTCCTTGCGCGGTGGTTTGGCAAAACTGCCTGCGCGTGCCGCAGCGGGAGCCAGCGAGACCAGGCTCTGCGCATGGTTGACGGCGCTGGAGACGCCATCGACGGCTGGCACCGGCAAACTCTGCTTGATGGAGCGTGCCAGGCCCGCCAGCGGGGCGCCGGCAATGATCAGTACATCGGCGCCATCTTCGCTGACCGCTGCTTCGCACAAGGCCTGCAGGCGTGCTGCATGGTCATCCTGCACACTTCCGATATCTCGCAGAGGCTCGTCCAGGCAGCGAATGCTGGCCAGCCGGTCTATGAGTCCGTTGCGCTCGACTATATCTCGGTACCAGGCGGTAATGCGCCTGGAGATGGCAATGATCGAGAAGCGTTTGCCCAGCATGCAGGCGCTCATGAGTGCGGACTCGGTCATGCCCAGCACGGGAATGTCCAGAGCCTCGCGCAGGCCTTCGAGGCCCGGATCGCCAAAGGCCGCCAGGATGACGGCGTCATGCTGGTGCGCATGTTCGGCGGCCAGCTCGGCCACGGCGTAGGCGGCAATCATGGCCTCGAAGCGCGTCTCGATATAGGCCACCCCCATGGGAGCGGTCAGCATGGTGATTTCCGTGTCTGGCGCGGCGGCCAGCCTGGCCTCTTTCTCGATGAGCGCGGTGACGCTCTCGGAGATATTGGGGTTGATGATGAGCAGTTTCATGGTGTGTTCGTGCTGAAGTTTCAGAAGCGGGCCTGGTGGCGCTTGGGCAGCAGTGTGGGCGCGCCGCGCTGCAGGAAGCGGCCGCTGCCGGCGCGGGCGTGGAATTGCTCGCCGTCCCAGACTACCTGTCCCGCAGACAGGGTGAGGCAGGGCCAGGCCTTGAGCTGCTGGCCTTCATAGGGCGTGTAGTCCACGTTGTGGTGCAGATCGCGGTTGCTGATGGCGCGTTCGCCTTCCTGCCAGACCACGAGGTCGGCATCGGCGCCGATGGCAATGCTGCCCTTGCGCGGATGCAGGCCGTAGACCTTGGCCGGGTTGGTGGAGGTCAGCTCCACGAAGCGGTTGAGTGTCATGCGGCCCGTCAGCACACCATGCGTGTAGAGCAGCGACAGGCGGGTCTCGATGCCAGGAATACCGTTGGGAATGTGACCAAAGGACACCTCCTCGCCATTGGGCTTCTTGCCTTCGGGTGAATCGTAGTTGAATGGCGCATGGTCCGAGGAGAACACGGTGAACAGGCCGTCGTTCAGCCCGTTCCAGATCACTTCCTGGTTGGCCTGATCGCGCGGCGGTGGGCTGCACACGCACTTGGCGCCCTGATAACTGTCATCTATGCCCAGATCCTCGGCGCTGAGGAACAGGTATTGCGGGCAGGTCTCGGCCATGATGTTCATGCCGTGGGAGCGGGCCCAGCGGATCTGCTCGACGGCCTCGCGGCCCGAGACATGGACGATGAGAATTGGCACATCGGCAAGCTCCGAGAGCGCGATGGCGCGGTGGGTGGCTTCGCGCTCCACCAGCATGGGACGAGAGACCGCGTGGTAGCGCGGAGCGGAGCGGCCGCTGGCTTCCAGGCGCTTGGTCAGCCACTGGATGCAGTCGGCGTTCTCGGCATGGATCATGGCGGTGGCGTCGTACTTGCGCGCCACGTCCAGCACGTCGAGGATCTGGCCGTCGTTGAGCTTCAGATCGTCATAGGTCATGTAGATCTTGAAGGAGGTATAGCCTTCGCGGATCAACTGGGGCAGTTCCTTCTCCAGAACTTCGGGGGTGGGGTCGCTGACGATCATGTGGAAACCGTAGTCCACGTGGGCTTTGCCGTCGGCGCGGCGGTGGTAGTCCTCCACGGCCGCGCGCAGCGACTGGCCCTTGGCCTGGGCCGCGAACGGAATCACGGTGGTGGTGCCGCCGCAGGCTGCGGCGCGCGTGCCGCTGTCGAAGTTGTCGGCCATGCGCACCGGCGGTTCCATGGGTTGGTCCAGGTGGCAGTGGGCGTCGATGCCACCGGGCGTGACCACGCGGCCGGCAGCGTCATATTCGCGGGCGCCGGCGGGCAGGTTGGCGCCCAGCTGGACTATCTTGCCGTCGCGAATGGCTATATCGGATTCAAAGATGTCGCTGGCGGTGGCAACGCGCGCATTGCGCACTACGAGATCAAATTCGCTGGATTTCATGCTGAATATCAGAGTTTCGGGGTGTCGGTAGGGTCTGCCGGTGCTCCGGACTTGCCCTGGTGTTGTGATGCGAGTTCGAGTTCGCGCGCCAACGCCTTGTGGCGGGCGGGCGTGGGTTTGGCATGGGCCTGGTTGCTCAGCGCGGGCAGCACGTAGTCATTGACCATGCGGCGGATGGCCAGCACGTTCCGGGATTCGCGCAGGCCGCCTTCGATGGGCAGCATGCTGGTCATGACCAGCACGGCATTGCGCTCGGGCAATACCACAATGAACTGGCCCTTGAAGCCCATGGCGTGGGTTTCGGGCTCGGTGGCGACGATGTCGTTGATCCACCAGTAATAGCCATACCATGGCGCCGAGGCGGGCGCGGTCATGGTCCGGACCCAGGCCTGGGAGACGATCTGCTTGCCGTCCCAGCGGCCGCCGGTCAGCACCAACTGGCCTAGCTTGGCCATGTCCACGGCGCGCAGGCGCAGTCCCCAGCCGGAGGAGAGCAGGCCTTTGTCGTCAGCCCGCTCCCAGGTGTAATGGCTCATGCCCATGGGCTTGAAGAGTCTCTCCTTCGCAAAGTCCTGCAGTGGCATACCGGCGTCGGCCCCCAGCGTGGCGCTGGCCAGGATGGGGTTGACGTCGGTGTAGTCGAAGGTCGTGCCGGGCGCTACCTTGGGCGTAGTTTCGGCCGCCAGCTTGAGACGGTCGGGGGCGCCGTAGTAGATGGGGTCGTCGGTGGGCTTGAAGTTATAGACCAGGCCCGTGGACATGGACAGCACATGCCGCAGTTCGATGGATTGCTTGTCGGAGAAGGCATCCTGGAGGTCGGGGCGGGCCTTGGTCAGGATGGGCGCCACTTTCTCGTCGAGCTTGCTGCGGCCCTCGTCCACCAGAACGCCGGCGGCCAGGGCCGTCACGTTCTTGGTGATGGAGTACAGCTCGTAGTTGTGGTTGCGCGTCAGGCCCTGGCTGTAGCGCTCATAGATCAGCTTGCCGTCCTTGACGACGAGAAAGCTGCGCACGTCGAGGTTTTCCTTGCGGATCATCTCGGACAACTGCACCAGAGGGCGCGAATCCACGCCTACGGACTCGGGGGCGGCAGCAGGGAAATCGGGACTCGCCTGGACGGCGACGGAGTTGCGGCTGGCTGGCGTGGCGGCATATGCGCTCAGGGTAGAGGCGATGGCCGTGGCGCAGGTCAGGGCCACGGCTCGGCGTGTGGGCAAGGGCATGGGGTTCTCCATCAAAGTGTCCAGGCGAGGCGGGGCGGTACTTAGACCGGGATCTTCTTGCTGTAGTCGATCATGATCGACGAGCAGACGAAGAGGCCTGCGCCCGCAGCAGCGAAGAGCATCATGGCCATGTCGTAGGAGCCGGTGGCCTGCACGATCAAGCCCACCAGAATAGGTACGCCGATGCCGGCGAAGTTGCCGCCCAGGTTCATGACGCCACCCAGGAAGCCGACGCGCTTGCGGGTGCCCAGAATGGAAGGAACGCACCAGAACAGACCGCACCAGCGCAGGAAGAACAGCGTTACCGACAGCAGGATCACGATGGTCACGGGGTCCTTGAAGCGGGCCACGTTGTAGATGGCGATGGTGGCGATGATCGAGGCGATACCGAACAGCGTGCGCAGCACCTTGGCTTGCGAAGCGCCCGCAGCCTTCCATTTGTCGGCAATCCAGCCGCCGACCATCTCACCGACGAAGCCGGAGAAGAACATGATGAACACGGCGCCACCCATCTGCTTGATGTCCATGCCATGCACCTTGGACAGGTAGGTGGGCATCCAGGTCAGCAGGCCGTAGAACAGCGCGTTGAAGCACATCCAGCCGAAGAACATGCCCCATACCGAGCGGTACTTGAAGAAGTCCATCACCTTGCCGCTGGCATGGGCGGGCTCGGCGGCGAGGTCGGCGGCATGTGCTTCCTCGATGAAGGCAGCTTCGGCTTCATTGACGCCGGCGTGCTCACGGGGATGGTTGCGGATATACCACCAGGCAAAGACACCCGCGATCATGGTGCCAACGCCCGCGACGACGAAGGACACGCGCCAGGAGTCGAAATGGGTCAGCAGGCCGGCGATGATCAGCGCACCCAGGGCGGCACCCAGAGGTGCGCCACCGTCCAGCAGTGTGGCGCCGCGGCCGCGTTCGTTCTGGGTCATCCAGATGCCGTTGAGCTTGCCGCCTGCAGGGTAGATGGGGGCCTCGGAAGCGCCCAGACCCAGACGGGTGATCAGCAGCGACACCCAGCCGGTGCAAGCTGCGGCGATGGCCTGGAAGAAGCCCCAACCCAGGGTGGAGCAGACGATGACCACGCGTGGGCCGAAACGGTCGGCCAGCATGCCGCCGGGAATCTGCATGAAGGCATAGGTCCAGAAGAAGGAACTCATCAGCAGGCCCTGAACGGCAGGGCTGAGATCGAACTCCTTGGCGATCATGGGCATGGCCACGGACAGCGATGCGCGGTCAATGTAATTGACCGCGATCAGGAAAAGCATCATCAGGAAGATCTTCCAGCGCACCTTGGTCGGCGCTGCCGCCGCCTGTGGCGCGGCAAGTGTGGTTGGGTTTTGCATCTCGGGTCTCGCTCCATCGGTTGGTTGATTGTTCGATGTGAGGTCGAAATCTAAATGTCGACAATGTTGTCAACAATATCGTAAACACCTATTTGGGAATTTTTCTCTGAAATATGCTGTGAGGCGAAAGGTGGTGACGAAGTGAAGATTTTCTTGTCGGATAACTTTGAATGATTGGATTTTGATTTATTGTCAACAATATTGTTGACGTTTGTTTGGGTGAGGTGAACAATGCCGGCCAACCGGTTTGCCGGTTGGCCATACAACGGAGACAAGCAAGATGACTGCAACTACGACATGCCTGGGCGTGCTCACGCCTTCTTCCAACACCGCGCTGGAGCCTCTGACCAGCGCGCTGGCTGCCAGTGCCGGCAACTGCTCGGCCCATTTTTCGCGCTTCACGGTGACTGAGATTTCGCTGGCCGAGGGGGCACTGAACCAGTTTGACGACAGCAAGATCCTGGCCGCAGCCGAGCTGCTGGCCGATGCCAAGGTGGACGTGATCGGCTGGAGCGGCACGGCCGCAGGATGGCGCGGCTTTGAGACCGATATGCGGCTGTGCGAGCGTATTACCGAGCGCACCGGCATCAAGGCCACGACGGCCATCCTGGCACTCAATGAGCTGATGGGAAAGCTCTCCGTGAAGAAGCTGGCCATCGTCAGCCCGTACACGGCGGACGTGCAGCAATGCATCGTCAACAACTACCGCGCCGCAGGCGTCGAGACCACGGCAGAGCGCCATCTGGACATCTCGGTCAACCACAGCTTTGCGCTGGTGGAGCCCGAGCAACTGCTGCAACTCATCGGCAACGTGATCGAAGAAGGCAAACCTGACGCCGTCGTGACTTACTGCACCAATTTGCGCGCTGCGCACCTGGCCGAAGAGGTGGAGCGCCGTTGGGGCGTGCCGCTGCTCGATACCGTGAGTACCACGGTCTGGGGCATGCTGCGCGCGGCCGGGCGTGATCCTTCCGCCGTCAAAGGCTGGGGCCGCCTGTTCGATATTGCATGATGAAGGCCTTAGAGGGCGACACTGACCGATTCATAAGGAGACAACCATCGTGAAACTGCTTCGCTATGGCAGCGCGGGTGCGGAGCGCCCGGGCGTGCTGGACGCCGACGGCGTGCTGCGTGATGCATCGGCCCTGGTGCCCGATTGGGGCCCGGGCCAGCTAGGTCCCGATGCGCTGGAGCGCATACGGCATACGGACTGGAGCCGTTTGCCCAGGGTTGACGGAACGCCACGCCTGGGTTGCCCCGTGGCACAGGTGGGCAAGCTGGTCTGTGCGGGTCTCAACTATGCTGACCACGCGGCCGAGGCCGGACTGCCAGCGCCGGCCGAACCCGTGCTGTTCATGAAGGCCGTGACGGCGATCTGCGGTCCGGGCGATGCGGTGCAGATTCCGCAGGGCGCGGACAAGGTCGACTGGGAGGTGGAGCTGGGCGTTGTCATCGGCAGCCGCGCGCGGCGCGTGACCGAGGCGCAGGCTCTGTCCCATGTGGCCGGTTATCTGTTGGCCAACGATGTGTCCGAGCGCGGCTGGCAATTGGAGCGTGGCGGCACCTGGACCAAGGGCAAGAGCCATGACACCTTTGCGCCGCTGGGCCCCTGGCTGGTGACGGCCGACGAAATTACCGATCCGCATCGCGTGGGCCTGTGGCTGGAAGTCAACGGCAAGCGCATGCAGAACGGCAGTACGGCCAACTTCATTTTCAGCCTGCCCACGCTCATTTCGTATATCAGCCAGTTCATGACGCTGGAGGCCGGCGATGTGATTCTCACCGGAACGCCTGCGGGCGTGGGTCTGGGGCAAAAGCCGCAGCCCGTCTTTCTCAAGCCCGGCGATGTGGTGCGGCTGGGTGCCGATGGGCTGGGCGAGCAGCGCCAGGTCTGCGTGGCAGTGAACTGACGCTGCTTTTTCCCGGAGAGCTGGTTTTTAGAGCTTTCCGGGAGAAGCCGGGCCGGAAGGCGTGCGCTTTTCTTCGGCTGGCTGGAGCTGCTGGGCCTGCTTGATATCGATTCGCCTGGCCGTGATCCTGGCCACGCATTCGAGTTTTTGCAGGTCCTTGGCCGTCAGGCTTTCATCGGCCGCCTGGCTGAAGCAGCACAGCGTGCCGTAGACCTTGCCGCTGGCCAGCACGATGGGCGTGCTCAGATGGGCGCCCACGCGAAAAGGAGTTGCAGGCAGCTTGGCAAAGGCAGGGTGGCTGGTCGCATCCTGGACCAGACCGGGCAGAATGCCGTCGAGCACGCACTGGCAAAACGACTCCTCCAGGGGACCGCCGCCGCCAGTGGCAATCAATTCCTTGCCGGGGGCGGTATCGACATGCTGGAACATGCGCTGGCCGTTGCGGATCTCGGAGACAAAAATCACCTCCATATTGAGGTGCTGGCGCAGCTCCTGCAGGACCAGGCGCACGTTTTCATCGACCAGTTCGTCACTTCGATCTGCCGTGGCCAGCAACAATTCGCTGACCTGTACCTCCAGTGCCTCCGGTGCGTAATCCCAGTTGTGAATCGCCATCTCTCAAACCTCTGAATGTCGCGCAAACAAACCTCGGGCCATTGTGGCCGAGCAAACAGGGTTCTCAAGTTAACAATACGTAAGACCTCATAGCGAATCCTGGTCGGTCACAGGACTGGCGATGTGGTCGGCTGCAGCCGTCTGGCCGGTCTGGGGCTGAATCAGTGCCAGCACCTGGGCGTGCAGCTCGGCCGGCACGGCGATCAGCTCCATATTCAGCACACGGGCCATTTCCTGCAGAGTGGAAAAGCGCGGGTCCACATCGCCGGTTTCAGTGCGTTGTACGGCCATGCGTGACAGGCCGGCACGTTCGGCCAGATCGGCCTGGGTGATGCGGGCGGCCTTGCGGGCCTGGGCCAGAGTCGTGATGAGTTCGGAAATCATGCGTATCAATATACTCTTTGTAGCGCGGTACAAAAGCATGGCGCCTGCTGGAGGGTGTTTCCCCCCGGGCAGGCGGGTCGCCGCAGTCTGCCATGCCGCTGCCATACTGCGAGGGCATGGTGGTGATGGTTCATCGAACAACAGGAGTGTGCAATTGGACTGGATAGCAATGCAGCTGAGCCACGAGAGCGTCAAGCTCTGGCTGTCCGTGGGCTGGTCGCTGTATGTCGTCGTGGTAGGCATCTGGATTCTGCTGCAGCGCAGCCAGCCGATTGCCACACTGAGCTGGCTGTTGTCCATGGCTGCGTTACCTGTGGTGGGTCTGCTGGTCTATTACTACTTCGGTCCGCAACGCATGAAGCGCCAGCGTATCAAGCGGCTGCGCTCGCGCAAGCGTTCGCGTGTGCGCAACAGCATGCAAAAACTCAGGGAACGCATTCCGGCCCAGCAGGAGCGCTTGCGTCAGGTGGCACGGCTGGTTGGCATGACCAGCGATTTCCCGGTCAGCACGGCCACTTCCATGCAGTTGCTGGTGGGGGGCGCGGCGACCTTTGATGCGATTGCCGAGGCCGTGAGCGCAGCACGCCACCACGTGCATCTGGAGTACTACATCTACGAGCCCGATCAGACCGGCACGGCCTTGCGTGATCTGCTGATCGAGAAAGCACGTGCAGGCGTGCAGGTGCGTTTGCTGGTGGATGCTCTGGGCTCCAAGAAGCTGGGGCGAAAGTTTCTGGAGCCGCTGCAGCAGGCCGGGGCCGAGGTGCTGCGCTTTCACGATGCCAAGATAGGGCGGCGGCTGCGACCCGTGGTCAATTTCCGTACCCACCGCAAGATTCTGGTCTGCGATGGAAAAGTGGGCTTTACGGGTGGTGTGAATGTCACCGATGAAGAGAACGAGCGCATTTGTGACGATGCTTATCATGACGTGCATATCCGGGTCGAAGGCTCCGTCGTCAACTGGCTGCAGACAGTTTTCCTCGAGGACTGGGCCTACACCCGCAGCGACGATCCGCACCGGCTGCCCAACGATCTTGACGATCTGCTGCCAGATTGCGAAGACGGCCCCATCCCCATGCAGGTCGTGACCTCGGGGCCTGACGACCAGCTGGACGCCATCTACCGCTCCTATCTGGCGGCCATCAACGCGGCACAGCAACGCATCTTGCTGACCACGCCTTACTTTGTGCCGACCGAAGGCGCGCTGACGGCTCTCACCAATGCTGCACTGCGCGGTGTGGAGGTCCGCATTCTGGTGCCGAAGAAGTCTGATTCGCTGTTGGTGACGGCCGCTGCGCGCTCCTATTTTGACGAGCTGATTCGCTGTGGAGTGCATATCTATGAATATGCGGCCAGCATGCTGCACTCCAAGACCTTGGTGGTCGATGACAATATGGCGATGATCGGCACGGCCAATTTTGACTATCGCAGCTTTTTCCTCAACTACGAGGTCTGTGTGATCGGCTACGGGCCAGAGCTGAATCAGGCCATCGCTGCGCAGTTCGAGGCTGACCTGGGCCAGGCTCGAATGGTGCAATATCGCAGCGAAAAAGGTCTGCGGCGACGGCTGGTCGGTTCCGTGGCCCGATTGACATCGCCGCTGCTGTAGTGAGTGAAACCTTGAACCATTGTGTGGATGCTCTGGCGCTGTGGCGCCTGCAAGACTGGCTGCATGCGCACCCGCGTGTGGTAGTCATTGGTGGCGCCGGCTGCAGCACCGAAGTCGGCATCCCTGACTATCGGGACCGCAACGGACAGTGGAAGCGCCCCCAGCCCGTGACCTATCAGGCCTTCATGGGCGATGTGCTGGTGCGTCAGCGCTACTGGGCGCGTTCCATGCTGGGCTGGCGCGTGATGGGTCAGGCGCGGCCCGGTTCCGCCCATCAGGCACTGGCGCGACTGGAGCAGCAAGGCCGGCTGGAGTTGCTGATCACCCAGAATGTCGATGGCCTGCATGATGCGGCCGGCAGCCTGAACATCGTGGACCTGCACGGGCGCATCGACACCGTGCGCTGCATGGACTGCGACAAGCGCTCTGCTCGTGCCGATCTGCAGCAGTGGCTGCTGGCGCTGAACCCGGCCTGGGTTGAACTGTATGCAGCACCGGCGCCCGATGGCGACGCCGATCTGGAAGACCAGGACTTCAGCCGCTTTGTCGTGCCGGCCTGCCCACATTGCGGAACAGGCCTGATCAAGCCCGATGTGGTGTTCTTTGGCGAGACCGTGCCGCGTGAACGCGTGCAGACCTGCATGGCGGCAGTGGCCAGGGCCGACGCCGTGCTGATCGCCGGCTCTTCATTGATGGTCTATTCGGGTTACCGTTTTGCGCTGGCAGCGCATGAGCAGGGCAAGTCCATCGTGGCCATCAATCAAGGCGTGACAAGGGCCGATGCATTGCTGGCTTTCAAGGTGGAGGCCGATGTGGGTCAGGTCCTGATGGGCCTGATCGAGGCAAGCTAGCTCATTCCCTCCGCGCAACGGATGAGGGCAGGGGGGAACAGTCTGCATGCTCCTCGGGTTCGTCGCCATCGGTCGGGTGGAAATCGCGGCGCAGCAGCGGTGCATGGTTGCGCTCCATAAAGTGGCGGGGAGTGCCAAGGGATTTGTGTGCCGCCCTTGAGCGGCTCGTGTTCTGCATAGGTGCGGGCCATGCAGCCAAAGCTCCAACCTGAAACTCCTGGTGGAGCTCAGGCCGTCGGAATGTACGGCGCAGGTATTCCGGTTCCTGCAAACTCGGGGAAGTGTCTTGGCCGTCGACTCGGCTCACCTGCGCACAGAGGTTGGCAGTTCGTGCGGATCGCAGGTCACCGCAAAAGCCTGACCTACGTGCTGCGCTCCGTCTTCACCCTGGGGACCATCGATTTCTGTCGGATGTTTTTAGGCTGCCGACTCAAGCGCGACAACGAGCCAGTCACCAGAGCACGATCTGCGAACAGCGGAATAGCGATAGCCTACGCCCCTTGTCATCGAACAAGGTGGCCGACCACACCTGCGTTGTCCTCCCCAGATGTTCGGCCACGGCCTCCACGTGCAGGATTCCTTGCTTCGCAGTACCAAGGAAGTTGGATTTCAGCTCCAGTGTCGTGAATCCTTTCGCGCCCTCCGGTAGATGCGCCAGGGTCGCATAGCCGGCGCAGGTGTCGGCCAGCATCACCTGCGTGGCGGCATGTAGAAAGCCATTGGGAGCCATCATCCACGGCGCAATAGTCAGCTCCATGGTCATGCGGCCTTCTGCAAGTGCCAGCGGTCGCGCGCCAAAGGTATCGGGCAGTGTGCCGCGCTGGCGTTCAAACAGACTGTCCAGGGTTTCGGTGCTACGGAGCATCATGGTTTCCTTGAGTGGAGTTGAAGTCTTGGTCTCTGTCGATACGAGCTCACAGTCTCTCCAGCACCGTAGCAATACCTTGCCCACCGCCGATGCATTGGGTGGCCAGGGCATATCGTCCCTGCCGTCGTGAAAGCAAGGCAGCTGCCTTGCCCGTGATGCGCGCACCAGTGGCGCCAAGTGGATGACCGATGGCCAGCCCGCCGCCGTCAATATTCACGGTCGCCATGTCCAGGCCGAGGTCTCGGATGCAGGCCAGCGCCTGTGACGAAAAAGCTTCGTTGATCTCAACCACGTCCAGATCGGCCACAGTGAGACCTGCGCGGGCCAGCGCCTTGCGTGCGGCAGGTATCGGGCCTATGCCCATGATCGCGGGGTCCACTCCCACGGTCGCGAAGCTGCGGATGCGCGCCAGTGCCTGCAGACCATGGCGTTCGGCAAAATCGTCGCGGGTGACCAGCACGGCCGCCGCGCCATCGGTCAACGGCGACGATGTGCCCGCCGTGACCAAGCCATCTGGCCTGAAGGCGGGCTTGAGTCTGGCCAGGGCCTCCAGTGTGGTGGCTGGGCGTATGCAGCCGTCGGCATCCAGCAGCTCCCCGTCCGGTAAAAGAATAGGCACGATTTCATCGACCAGTAGACCCTGGTCGCGAGCAGCGGCGGCTTTCAGATGGGATTGCAGTGCCAGCAACTCCTGGTCGGCGCGGGTCACCTCCCATCTCTGCGCCACGTTTTCCGCCGTTTCGCCCATTGAAATATAGGCGTCGGTATTTGCCTGTAACTGGGGGTTCGGCGAGAAGTTGAAACCGCCCTGCGGAACCATCGTCATGGACTCCACGCCCACACAGAGGAAGGCGTCGCCCATGCCGGCCTCGATCTGCGCTGCGGCAATATGCACGGCCTGCATCGACGAGCCGCAAAAGCGGTTCACGGTCATGCCGCCCACGGTTTCGGGCAGGCCGGCCAGCAGACCGACGATGCGCGCCAGATTGTTGCCTTGTGCGGCCTCGGGGTAGGCACAGCCGAGGATCACATCCTCCAATAGTGCAGGATCCAGGTCGGAGCGCTTCAGCAAAGCCTGCACAACCTGGGCGGCCAGCGTGTCCGGCCGGACCTCGGCGAGGCGGCCTTTGCGGGCGAATTGGAATGGCGAGCGTGCATAAGCTGCAATAACGGCTTTCATGACTTGGGCTCCTTGCGATGGTCAGTGCGCGGCGGCGTAGCGCTGGGCGACGATGTTGCTGGACAGCTGGCCTGCCATAGCTCGGCGTGCGGCCTCATAGGCATCCCACTTCTCGCCAGCATGCAGCGAGGGGATGGAGACCTTTTCTCCTCGCTCAAACCCCAGCAGTGCTGCATCGACGAGGTCTTCGGCGCTCATCACGATGCTTGCATCCAGGTTCTCTACCGGCAATCCACCGATGGCCCAGAAGTCCGTGGCCGTAGCACCAGGCAACACTGCCTGCACCCGAACACCTTTGTCGGTCAACTCATGCTGAAGCGACTGACTGAAGGCCAGCACAAAAGCCTTGCTGGCACCGTAGACGCCATTCAGGGTCTCAGGGGAGATGGCGACGATGGACGCAATGTTGATGATCGCTCCGCGTCCACGAGCCACGAAGCCAGGAGCCGCCGCATAGGCCAGCCGCATGGGCACCGTGGCATTCAGATCGACCATGCGGGTCATCTTTTCAACGTCGCTGTGCAGCAAGGGGGTATGTGTGCCCATGCCCGCGTTGTTGACCAGCAAGGTGATGCTGGCGTCCGTGCGCAATTGCTCTTCCACGCGTGCCAGTTCATTGCGGTCGTTCAGGTCGGTCGGCAGGACTTCTACCGCACGGCCGGTGCGAGTGGTGATGCTGCTCGCCAGCGCGTTCAGCTGTTCGCGGTTGCGGGCGACCAGGATCAGGTCATAGCCACGCTGAGCGAGCTTTTCTGCATATAGCGCACCGATGCCGCTGGATGCCCCGGTAATGAGGGCGGTACCGAGATGGGTTTGTGCCATGGTGAAACTCCTTGAGGTTGATGGATGTTGTCCATGGCCTGAATGGTGCGATGTGCGTGGTTTGTCGTAAATGACGTATATAGTCATGAAAAAGGACATTGGAAAGGGCGTTTCTTATGCACCGCATCGGTTACATGCTGCCGGAAGGCTTCCAAGTCATGGCGCTGGCCACCCAGGCTGTGTTCGAACTCGCCAACCTGATGGTGGAGAAGCCCTTTTATGAGGTGGAGACCTATGCGATGAGTGGTACGGCCCGAGCTTCGGCAGGACTTGCATTGCAGGCAAAGCCCCTCACCGCACACAGCAGGGCAGACACCTGGCTGGTTGCGGGCAACCTCACTCCAAGGGACGTCGCTACGGCACCGGAACTGATCCGGCTGCTGAGCAAGGTGGCGGTATCCGCGCGGCGCGTGGCCGGTCTGTGCACGGGCGCTTTCCTGCTGGGCGACGCGGGCCTGCTTGACGGGCGCCGCGCCACCACGCACTGGTATTGGGCCGAGGCCTTGCAGCAGCGCCACCCACAGGCGCAGATTGAGGCCGACCGCATATACATCGCGGACGGACCGATCTGGACCTCTGCCGGTATGACAGCGGAGATCGACCTGGCGTTAGCGCTGGTGGAAAAAGATCTGGGCGCGAAGGTTGCACGGTCGGTTGCACATCGCCTGGTCATGCACCAGCGCCGCTCGGGAGGACAGTCACAGCATTCGGAGATGCTCAAGCTGGCACCCAAGTCAGACCGTATCCAGCAGGCGTTGGAGCATGCACGGCGCAATCTTTCTCAAGCACTGAGTGTGGAAGAGCTGGCCGAGGCTGCCAGCTTGAGTCCGCGCCAGTTCAGCCGGGTGTTCACGGCCGAGACGGGCCAGTCCCCCGCCAAAGCCGTGGAGGGCCTTCGGCTAGAAGCCGCGCGGCTGATGATTGAGGGCAGTCGGCATCCGCTGGAGGTGATTGCTCGGGAGACAGGTTTTCGTGACCGGCGCCATATGCGCGAAGCCTTCCTACGTGGCTTCGGCATGCCGCCACAGGCCGTACGGCGCGAAGCTCGGGTGGAACTGTAAAACGTCTGTGCACGCTCCGTGAAACGCGTAACTTGCACCTTGCGTGGAGCGGCCAGCCGGACCCCGAGCCAACTGGCCATGATGGCAATTTGTGAACTGCGAAGTACCGCCGCAGCCGGTGGGATATGCGAGTACTTGGATGTCTGCTCTAGTGCGGGGAGGCGGTTCCCCCAGAATCCCGATCTATCATCGTCTCGAATAAAAACAGAGTTGCTGTCAGAGGTGATGGCTGGCGGGCATCACGCAGGGCTGGCCGTTGTAATGTTCCCAAGGAGCCACTGGCAGCAGGTCCTGGTGTGTGGAGTTGCTCATCGTCTACGCTATCTGTTGCCAAGCACTGAGTTATGCAACGACACCGATAGGTTCAAAAAGCGGCAGGCTTGACGCCTCACCGCCTTTGCTCACGGATCCGCTCGGAAGCTCCTTCAAAAAGTTTCCCAGTCATCGCCATTCTTATTCGTGGCCTGCTGTGTTCCAGCGATAGCAACCGGGCGACGCAGCACAGGGGATTTGGTGGCCATGAGGGGCTTTGGAGGCGACTCCGATACCTTAGCCACTGTCACCGGTTTTGTCGGGTTGACCGACGCTGCCTGCATTGCGGCAGAGGCATGTTGCTCGTGCTCTGACAACTTGAAGACTGCCACCGCTTCGACCAGCGACTGTGCTTGGTTGTGCAAGCTGCTGGCTGCAGCGGCCATTTCCTCGACCAAGGCTGCGTTCTGCTGCGTGGTTTGATCCATTTGGGTGACGGCTTCCCCAATCTGGGCCATGCCCGAGCTTTGCTCATGGCTGGCAGCGCTGATTTCACCCATGATATCGGTGACGCGCCGAATGGCCGTGACCACACCGGTCATGGTCTCGCCAGCTTTGTCCACGAGCAAGGAACCCTGTTCCACGCGCTGGACACTGGTGGTAATGAGCTGCTTGATCTCCTTGGCGGCCTCAGCCGAGCGTCCAGCCAGAGCCCGTACTTCGCTTGCCACCACTGCAAAGCCTCGTCCTTGCTCGCCGGCGCGGGCAGCTTCGACGGCGGCATTCAAAGCCAGAATATTGGTCTGGAAAGCGATGCCATCAATGACAGCGATGATGTCGGAAATCTTGTGGCTGCTTTCATTGATGCTTTTCATGGTCTCCACTACCTCTGCGACCACTTCACCGCCCTGTGTAGCCACAGAGGATGCATTCACGGCCATCTGATTGGCCTGGCGTGCGTTGTCGGCATTCTGTTTGACCGTCGCACTCAACTGCTCCATGGACGCAGCAGTTTGTTCAAGGGCACTTGCTTGCTCTTCCGTGCGGCTGGATAGGTCGTTATTGCCCATGGCGATCTGAGCACTGCCCGACGCAACTCCCTGAGCATTGCCACGCACCGCCGACACCGTGCTCACGAGGCTGTGTTGCATGCGTTGCAGCGCGCTCAGCAGTTGACCGGTTTCATCCTGAGATTTCACCGTGATCTGGCCGCTGAGATCGCCTCTGGCCACACGGTCGGCTGCTGCCATGGCCAGGGACAGGGGGCGGGTGATGGAGCGAGTGATCGTGATGGCAAGAGTCACCGCTAGAAGAATGGCGATTGCACCTGTCGCCAACACTTCCCGGAACAGATTGTCGGCAGCAGCTTCTGCCTTCTGGCTGGCCACGTCGGAGCTTTGGGTCTGGTGATCCAGCATGCTGCGGATGACCCGCTGATATTCGAGCTGGTTGGGGCGCAGCTGGGTTTCCAGCAATCTCAGCGCTTCATCTCTTTGGCCCTGATCGATCAGTCCAAGAAATTCATCACCGGATTTGAGGAAGGCAACGCGCCGCTGCTTCAGATCCTCCAGCAGCGATTGCCCCAGGCCGGAGTGAGTGTGCTTGCCCAGCGAATCCATTTCTGCAGCCAGCTCGGTGCGGGTCTTCTGAATCATGGCACGTGCCGAGGCCTGGAGCGTCTCCGTGGAAAAGATCGCGAGGTTGCGGAACTGAATTGCCTGTTCATTGGCGCCATCCGTGATGGTGTTCAGCGTGCGAATGATCGGGATTTGCTTCTGGGTGATGTCGGTGAGGGCTGAGCGCTGAGTCGACGACCCCCAAAGTGCCACCCCTCCCAGCACTAGTATCAGCACCATCAATGTCATGAACGAGAAAGTCAGCCGAGTGGAAATTTTCAAACGATCCATTTCGCGCGCCTCCTTTAGCAGCCAATGTTTTCGGTTTGAGAGCTCGTGTCAATTTGTGTCCATGCATTTAAAGTGTAACTTTTTGCAAGTTCCAGGGGCACCTTTTTATGGGTAATTGCAGCTTCTAAGCGACAGAGCCCGAGTCCTCGCCTTCTTCCACTTTGCCGAACTGGATGAGCGCTGTTCCCTGTCTACTGATCTGCGTCATCCCGTCCTGCACTTGGAGCAGCTGCCTGGACGCCAAAGCCCAGCTTTTCTTCAGGACAGGTCGAGATCTGCTCCAACTTTCGCTGGCCGGCTCCTGACCGGTTCACTGCAATGTTTCAGCCGATGCCGGAGTGCCATGCGTCGGCAGGGCAAGACCGAACTCCGATTGAATCAGGGTGGATATACGCGAAGGACTACCTTGATGACTATGTCCCATGCAGGACGTGCAGCAGCATCAGCAGCAGCGGCATGGTCACCAGGGCCAGCAGTGTGGAGAGGGCAATGCTGGCCACCACCTCATCCTCGGCAACCCGGTAGCGCTGGGTGAAGAGCAGTGCGTTGGCACCCACAGGCAAGGCCGAGCAGATCAGCATCACGCCCATGGCCGGGCCGCGCAGCTGAAGTGTCCAGGCGCAGACGAGAAACACAAGTGGGTGCACCAGCGATTTGACCAGCGTGATGCGCATCGCGGGTCGCCAGTAAGCTCCGATCCTGGTGTAGGCCAGCGTGATGCCGACGAGCAGCAACGCCATGGGGCCCATGGCCGAGCCCAGCATCTTGAGTGAGGTATCAAGCACGTCAGGCAGAGGCCAGCCGGTCAATGACCAGAGCAGGCCGGCCAGAATCGGCAAAGGCACAGGGTGGATGATGCTATTGCTCACTGCCTGCCAGACAGTGCGCCCCATGGACCGTTTGTTGTGGGTGTCGTCCGCATGTTGTTCACGGGAGGATGCCAGCTCGAACACCATGGTCGCGGCCGTCAGCAATACCAGGGCATGCACCGAGATCAGGGTGAACAGTGTCACCAGTCCCTGCTCGCCAAAGGCCAGGCCCACGAGCGGTACGCCGATCATGGCTGCATTGCTGAACATGCTGGCCAATCCGCGCGCCGCAGCCAGCGTGTTGAAGCCGTAGACCAGCATCGTTGTCACGAACACGACGATGGCCGATAGGAAATACACGCCAATCGGACGGTAATCCAATTCGCCGACATGGACCTGAGCCATGGTGCGAAACAGCAGTGCAGGCAGAAGCAATAGGAACACAAGGTTGGACATGTCCTTGACTGCTGCCTGCCGCACCAGCCCGACACGCGCCAAGCCAAACCCCGTACCGATCAACGCAATCACCGGTAGTAGTGCCGCTATTGCGGAACCATTCATTCAACTCTCCAACAAAACCGAATCGCTGCTTGCACCTTGCTCCAAGCTTGAGCATATGCACTTCTCGAGCGATGAGCTTAACGCCTCCGCACACCCGTTTTCGGAACCTGCTTCACCTGTGCGCTATCGCACAACCTGCTAAATGAGCAAGTCTTGGTTGCTATCGGGCGAGGTGAAGCCTCTGCCATGCTTGCCCGATTCACGGGGAAGCAGCACCGTCATATCGTGCTTCTGTTTGCGGTGTGGTGGCGCGCCTGACATTCAGTCGCAGGTATGCACCCGGAATGGCTTTCTGCTCAATGGTTTGCACGATGGATCTCCTTTCTGGCAATGAGGTGTGAGTCCATGTTCCCGCCTCATTCAACCCTTGACGCAGATCACCTGCTTGAGGGGATGGAGCACTTCCACCAGGTCCGTCTGGGCGGCCATGATGGCATCCATGTCCTTGACCAGTCGCGCCAGCAAAAGGCCGTGGTCAACGCTGCAGACCGGCTGCACAAATTTGGTTTGAATTGGGAATAGCTCAAACAATCATATTGATAGCTGCTTTCGCTTTATCCAAAGGCGCTGAAGGCCAGAAAGGCTTTAAGTTGATGGGACTGAGCCGCAAGCCGTGCCGGTTCGCAGGCATACTTCGGGCCCATGGCTCATACCTTCTTCTGGCACGACTACGAAACCTTTGGCGCCCAGCCGCGCTACGACCGTCCCGCGCAGTTTGCGGGCATACGCACGGATGACCAGCTCAACGAAATCGGCGAGCCCGTGATGTGGTACTGCCAGCCGGCCAATGACTATCTGCCAGACCCGCAATCCTGTCTGATCACGGGGATCACGCCCCAGCGGGCGCTGGAGGAAGGGGTTGCCGAGCATGAGTTTGCAGCGCTGATCGAGGCCGAGCTGGCGCAGGCCGGCACGGTGGGCGTGGGCTACAACACCATTCGTTTCGACGACGAGATCACGCGCTTCATGTTCTGGCGCAATCTCATCGACCCTTATGCGCGCGAATGGCAGAACGGCTGCGGCCGCTGGGATTTGCTCGACGTGGTGCGCATGGTCTATGCGCTGCGTCCCGAAGGCATTCAGTGGCCGACCAAGGAAGACGGTACGCCCAGCTTCAGGTTGGAAGACCTGGCCCGCGCCAATGGACTGCTGCACGAGCAGGCCCACGATGCGCTGAGTGATGTGCGCGCCACGATTGCTCTGGCCCGACTGATTCGCGAAAAGCAGCCGCGCCTGTTTGACTTTGCCTTTGGACTGCATAAAAAGGACGGCGCTCTGCGCGAGATGGGCCTGCCCGCCACACAGGAGCACGCGCGCCCCTTCTTGCATGTGACCGGCATGATCAGTCCTGCGCGCGGCTGTCTGGGCGTGATGTGGCCGCTGGCCACCCACCCGACCAACAAGAATGAAGTCATCTGCTGGGATCTGGCGGCCGACCCGGCCGAGCTTTCGGGCATCAGCATCGAAGAGCTGCGCCTGCGTTTGTTCACGCGCCAGGCCGAGCTGCCCGAGGGCGTGAGCCGTCTGCCCATCAAGAGCATCCACGTCAACAAGTCGCCCATGGTGGTGGGAAGCCTCAAGACGCTGAGCCCCGCGATGGCTGAAAAATGGGGTGTGGACATGGAGCTGGCGATGCAGCATGCGGCGATTGCCCGCGACCTGCCCGACATGAGCGCGCAATGGAAGTCCGTCTTCACGCGCGAGGCAGGTGAGCCGTTGGATGCCGACCAGGATCTGTATGGCGGCTTTGTGGGCAATGAAGACCGCCGCCGTCTGGAGCGCATCAAGCGCCTCTCGCCCCAGGAGCTGGCGCTGGACAAGACCGGTTTTGATGACGCACGCCTGACTGAGCTGGTCTGGCGCTATCGTGCGCGCAATTTCCCGCAGACGCTGGATGCCGACGAGCAGCAGCGCTGGGAGCAACACCGCGCTGCCTGCCTGATCGAAGGCCAGGGCGGGGCGCGCACGGCGGAGCAGATGTTCTCCATGATCGATGCGCTGTCGGAATCCGTGGACGAGCGCGGCGAGGAGATTCTGGGCGACCTCTACGACTACGGCAGCAATCTGGTTCCCGAAGGCTGAGCACCGCCGGTCAACTGAGCCGCATTAGTGCTCCTGCGGCAGGGCGCACCGGGCAAGCTTGGTGAGCAGGGTGATAAGCACCCGCGCCGGCTCGCTCAGGTGCCGCTCGGCGCGATGTACCAGGCCCACGTCGCGGTGGAAGGTGTGCGCCCCCAGGTCGATGGCACGCACGGCCGCGGGCCAGCGGCGCTGCGCCGTGGTCTGGGGCGCCAGGGCCACGCCCACGCCGTTGGCCACCAGCTTGACGATGGCTTCCAGCTCGTCGGCTTCGCACACTTCCTTCAGCGTGAAGTGCATGCCGCGCAGGAAACGGTCCACCTGCCGGCCGCCGAACGAGGTCCGGTCATAGCGTATGAAGGGCTGACTGGCCAGCAGCTCGGCCCAGTCGTCGCCCCGGGTGGCGCGCGGCACCAGCAGCCGGAAGGGCTCGTGCGCCAGCGCCGTCCAGCGCAGATCGCTTTGCAGCGCAAAGGGCGGGCGTATCAGCGCGGCCATGTCCAGCTCGCCCGCATCCACCAGATTCATCAGCTGCAGCGATACGCCGGGAATGATGCGTGTGCGGCATTGGGGGAACTGCTGGTGGAGTCTGGCCAGCGCATCGGGCAGCAGGGAGCGCTGCAGAGATGCGATGGAGCCCAGTTGCACTGAAATGCTGGCGGGCTGCCCTTGTGCCGAAGAGCCCAGGTTGGCGTACAGACGCAGCAGTTCCTGCGCCTGCAGCAGCACCTGCTGCCCCATCTTGTTCAGACGGGCCGTGCGGCCTATGCGGTCGAACAAGGCGAACCCCAATTCACTTTCCAGGCGCTGCATCTGTGCGCTGACGGCAGCCTGGGTCAAGCCTATCCGGTCGCCCGCCGCGGCGAAGGTGCCTTCGCGGGCCACGGCGATGAAGGTGTTCAGCTCTTTCAACATTAATAAATTTTATTTGTGTATTTGGAAAAAATATATTGATTTTGTTTTTTATCAAGGTTTTTTACGATGGCTGCAGTCTCAGGCATGCGCCGGGGCCCGCAGCGACGCCGGACATCGAGGTCCGACGCAGCCAGGCCTTGCCCGCAGGCTTTTCCCCCGACCCCATAACGATTTCCGGAGTTTCCCCATGAGCCTGTCTCCCTTTCACTTGGCCATTCCCGTGTATGACCTGCCCGCGGCGCGCCGTTTCTATGGCGAAGTGTTCGGCCTGCCCGAGGGGCGTTCCAGCACGCAGTGGGTGGACTTCGACTTCTACGGCCACCAGTTGGTGATCCACGAGCATCCCAAGACCACAGCCCAGGACAGCGCCCACACCAATCCAGTCGACGGCCACGACGTTCCGGTGCCGCACTTCGGCATCGTGCTCGCATGGCCGCAATGGGAAGCCTTGGCCGAGCGCCTCAAGTCCTTTGGCACCGAATTCGTCATTGAGCCCTACATCCGATTCAAGGGCCAGGTGGGCGAGCAGGCCACCATGTTCCTGCTCGACCCCTGCGGCAATGCGCTGGAGTTCAAGGCTTTCAAGGACATGAGTCAGCTGTTCGCCAAGTAGGCGGTGAATTGCGTCCGGGCCTGTTCCCGCAGCGCCCGCAAAGCGGTGTTTTTCTCCAGGCAAGAACAAAAAGGATTGAGCGATGAAAGTCACATTGAGCCATATCGTCATGGGTGCGGCAGCCTGTCTGGCCGTCGCAGCGCAGGCCGAGACGCTGGACAGGATCAGGGATACGGGCGTGGTGACCATGGGCGTGCGCGAGGCCTCGGGCACCATGTCCTACACCTTGGGCAACGGCAAGTACGCGGGCTTCCATGTGGAGCTGTGCGAGAAGGCGCTGGCACGCATGCAGCAGCAGTTGAAGCTGCCGCGGCTGGACATTCGCTACCAGATGGTGACGGCGCAAAACCGCGTGCCCCTGGTCGCCAACGGCACGGTGGATGTGGAATGCGGCACCACCACCAACAATGCGGCGCGCCAGAAGGAGGTTGCGTTCGCACCCACGGTCTACATGGAGGAGGTGCGCACGGCAGTGCGCAAGAACTCGGGCATCACCGAGGTGGCACAGCTCAAGGGGCGCAACGTGGCCGCGACCACGGGCGCCACGGCCGTGACCCTGCTCAGGCGCTTCAGCAAGGAAAAGGGCGTGGACTTCAATGTGCTGATGGCCAAGGACAATGCCGAATGCTTCATCCTGCTGGAGACGGGCCGCGCGGATGCCTGTGTGGCGGACGGCCAGATCCTGGCGTCGGGACTGTCGCGGCTGCGTGATCCGGGGCAGTACGCCATCGTGGGCGAGCCCTTCAGCGTGGAGCCCATTGCCATCATGCTGGACAGGAAGTCGCCGGAATTCAAGAAGCTGTTCGACGCCCAGATCCGCGGGATGGCATCCAGCGGCGAAGTGGCCGCGCTCTACGACAAGTGGTTCATGAAGCCCGTGCCGCCGACGGGAGTGGCCATCAATCTGCCCGCATCGGAGGCGACGCGCGCTGCCTGGGCCGCTCCCAGCGACAAGCCGCTGGAGGACTATGCGGCGGTGCGCCTCGTGGTGGGCCGCACGCAATAGCGTCAGGCCATGGCGCGAATGACGACGCCCGCCCGTCCTAGGCCACGGCCCGCTGCAGATTGCTGCGGGCCTGTTGCTCCAGCAGGGCGTGGAAGTGCGAGGTGGCGTAGATGGTCTTGCGCTGAAGAAAGCCTTTGAGCACCTGCCTGCGCTTGAGCGCATAGATGGGGCGCGGCACCCAGGCGTATTCGGCACGCACCTGGGAGTCGTACTCGGCAAACCGGTCGGGGGCGGCACCGAGGATGGCCAGGTCGATGTCCACGAGCAACCGGGCTTCATCGTCTTCGGGCGTGGATTCATGACAGGTGGCCATGATCAGGGCCTGCACGCGCCTGCAAGCGGCCTCGTCCACGCCGCTGTTGCCCAGGACTTGGGCCGCCCAGCGTGCGCTGCGAAGCTCATTATCCTTGCCCTTGACGTCGTAGACGGCGTCATGGAACCAAAGCGCGATCTCTACTTCGCCAGGGTGCCGGGCCTGGTACGCCACGGTTTCGAAATGCGCCAGGCATTCGCTCAGATGCTGCAGCGTGTGATAGTGGCGCTGCGGCTCGGCATAGGCGGCCAGCAGGGCCTGCTTCAGGCCTTGGGGCGGTGTGGCGTGAAGCGTCTGCCAGGCACGCAGCCAGGAGCGCTCGAAGAGATGATCTGAAGCGGTCATGCTGCTTCCAGGATATCAACCAAAAAAGTGGTAGCAAACCACGATGGCGGCGACCACGCCGGCCAGCTCGGCCACCAGTGCGCAGGGTACGGCATGGCGCGCGCGCTGAATGCCCACGGCACCAAAGTACACGGCCAGCACATAGAAGGTGGTTTCGGTGCTGCCCTGAATCGTGGCTGCAGCCAGAGCCGCAAAACTGTCCACGCCCTGGCTTTGCATGGTCTCGATCAGCATGGCGCGCGCCGCGCTACCGGAAAAGGGCTTGACCAGCGCCGTGGGCAGGGCATCGACAAAGCGGGCATCCATGCCCAAAACGTCCACCGTCCAGCGGATAGCCGACAGCGCATATTCCAGTGCCCCCGAGGCGCGAAACACGCCCACGGCGCAGAGCATGGCGACCAGATAGGGCAGAAGGTTCCTGGCCACATCGAAGCCCTCCTTGGCCCCCTCGATAAAGCTGTCGTACACGGCCACCTTGCGCAGCGCGCCCAGGCCCACAAACAGCACGATCAGCGCAAATAGCGTGAGGTTACCCATGAGCGAGGAAAGCTGGGCCAGCGCCGCCGCGCTGAGCGTGGCCAGAAAGGCCATGAAGGCTGCCAGCGCCAACCCCACGGGCACCAGATAGGCCAGCACCACGGGACTGAACAGGGGCAGCCGCTGCACGAGTGCGACGCTGAACAGGCCCACCAGCGTAGAGGCGGAAGTGGCCAGCAGAATCGGCAGAAAGACCAGCGTCGGATCGGCCGCACCCTGCTGCATGCGGTACATGAAGATGGTGACCGGCAGCAGCGTCAGTGACGAGGCATTGAGCACGAGAAACAGGATCTGCGCATTGGTTGCGGTGTCGGGCTTCGGGTTCAGCTCCTGCAGAGCGCGCATGGCCTTGAGGCCCATGGGCGTGGCCGCGTTGTCCAGCCCCAACCCGTTGGCGGCAAAGTTCAGCGTGATCAGGCCCAGTGCGGGGTGACCGCGCGGCACCTCGGGCATGAGCTTGGCAAACAGCGGACCCAGCATTTTTGCCAGCCATTCGACCACGCCCGCTTTTTCTGCAATGCGCAGAAAGCCCAGCCACAACGTGAGCGTGCCAAACAGCAGCACCATCACTTCGACGGACAGCCTGGCCATGGCAAATAGAGCCTGCACCATGGATGAGAACACATCTGCCTGACCGCCCAGCAGCCACTGCGCGAGCGCAGCTGCCGCTGCCACGAGAAAAAAACCGAGCCACAAGGCATTGAGCATATAAGCGCCTGTTCTGTACTGCAGCCGATTGTGGCGCGAAACCGGGGCAGCAATGGCACACTGTGGCTCCTTGGTTGCCCGGGAGAGCATGGCGGGCCCTCAGATGTTTTGAATCAGACAGGGACAGTGGACGGATGACAGCAAAGCAAGTTCTCTGGGAGCAGCCCTATGGCAAGGGGCTGGCCCTGTTGATGTGTCTGTTCGGTTTTCTTGGCCTGATGAGCGGCTGGATGTTGCTGGAGGCCGATTTTTCGGACGGCTGGCGTACTGGTGCCAGGATCCAGTGGGCTCTGGTGCTGCAGGCCATGCTGGCGCTGAATTCGGCCATGTGCTTCACGCTGGTGTGGCTGCTGTGGACGCGCAATCGTGCGGCTCTGCTGCTGGGCGTTCTTTACGTGGTGCTCGGCGTGGTCAGTCAGGCTGGCATGTTCTGGTATGTCAGCAGGCTCGGCAGCCAGGTCGATATGCTGTCGCTGGGCTTGTGGTTGGGAGAGGCCATCTTCTGGTTCTGCATTTTGGGCTATTTCTACTGGCTCAAAAGCCGCGGCGTGCTGCGCTGATCCGAACTCAAGGCTTTGCCAGCACACGCAGCAATTGTCCATTGGATGAATCGGTGAGCAGGTACAGCAGACCGTCCGGTCCCTGGCGCACATCACGTACGCGCTGGCTCAGGCGCGGCAGCAGCACTTCGGTGGCGGTGACCTTGCCATCGGCAATCTGCAGGCGCTGCAGCTGCATGGCCTTGAGTGCACCCGTGATGAAGGAGCCTTTCCAGGCCATGCCATAGCGCTCGCTGCTCAGATAGGCGAGCCCCGAGGTGGCAATCGACGGTACCCAGTAATGCCGGGGTTGCTCCATGCCCGTCTTTTCGGTGATGCCGGCACCGATCTTGCCGCCTCCATAGTTTTCGCCATAGGTGATGACGGGCCAGCCGTAATTCTTGCCCGGCTCGATGCGGTTGAGTTCATCGCCGCCCTGCGGGCCATGCTCTGTCATCCAGAGTTCGTCATCCGGCCCCAGTGCGGCGCCCTGGCTGTTGCGGTGGCCATAGCTCCAGATCTCGGCCAGTGCATCGGGCCTGCCCGCAAAGGGGTTGTCGCGAGGCACGCTGCCATCCTTGTTGACGCGCACGATCTTGCCCAGATGGGTCTGCAGATTCTGTGCCTCCTGCATGGCCTTGTAGCGCTCTCCGAGCGTCAGAAACAGCGAGCCGTCGGGTTTGCCGTTGACTTTGCGTTCCACGATGCGGCAGCCGAAGTGCAGGGCCGAATCGATCTTGGGACGCTGACTGAACAGAATCTGCACGTTTTCCAGGGCGCTGGCGTCGGCCGAGAGCCGGGCTTTGGCCAGGGCCGTGCTGTTCTTGCCTCTGTCCGCACCTTGCCCCGGCTCCGAGAAGCAGAAATAGAGCTGGCGGTTGCTGGCGAAGTCGCTGTCCAGCACCAAGTCCAGCATGCCGCCTTGCCCGGCGGCGGCGATGGCGGGAAGGCCTTTGAGAGGTGCGTTGAGCCTGCCCCCGGCCTCGACAGTGCGCATGCGGCCAGGGCGCTCTGTCACCAGATAGCGTCCGTCCGGCAAAAAGGCCAGTGCCCAGGGGTGCTCCAGTCCTGTTGC
Organism: Comamonas sp. A23; assembly: GCF_004522605.1. Lineage (NCBI taxonomy): Bacteria > Pseudomonadati > Pseudomonadota > Betaproteobacteria > Burkholderiales > Comamonadaceae > Comamonas > Comamonas sp. A23. The sequence continues at coordinate 192,459 of NZ_RSDT01000006.1, read as the reverse complement.
CATCGTTTGCGTGCTCAGCTCGGCGGCAGCCAGGGCCTGCGAGCCGAGCAGGGCCAGCACACTGCAAGCGAGGGCGTGAATGGTGATGCGGTGCATTTTTTCCTCCTGGGTGGACGGTCAATCGCTTGCTGTTTGCCTGTATTTATGACCCGGGCTTGATGCAGTTTGCCGACAAAAGATTGCGCACAGGTGTATAAATCCGGCTTTTGCTCGCCACAGTTCTGGCGAGCGGCTTGTGTGTGCACAACGCAGGCTTGGACCATATTCAACAAGGAACGCAGCCATGGGCGCGCAATGGAAAGCAAAGGGCAAGGCGCTGGTCGCCGATGCCAAGGGTAAGCTGTTTGGCAAGCTGGTCAAGGAAATCATGGTTGCTGCGCGCCTGGGCGGTGGTGATCCCGCAGCCAATTCGCGTCTGCGCATGGCGGTGGAAGCGGCCCGCAAGGCTTCCATGCCCAAGGACACGCTGGATCGTGCCATCAAGAAGGGGGCCGGCGTTGGCGCCGACGCCGTGAACTACTCCAGCGTGCTGTTTGAAGGCTATGCCCCCCATCGCGTGCCCGTGATGGTGGAGTGCCTGACCGACAATCCCAATCGCACGGCTCCCAATATGCGTGTCTGCTTCCGCAAGGGCCAGATGAGCGCTGTGGCCTGGGATTTTGACCATGTGGGCATGATCGAAGGCGAGCCTGAAAACGGCGCCGACGTCGAAATGGCCGCCATCGAAGCTGGCGCCCAGGACTTCGAGCCCGGTGAAGAAGAAGGCACGACGCTGTTCATTACCGATATTGCCGATCTGGACGCCGTGAGCAAGGCTCTGCCCGCGCAAGGCATCAAGGTGCTGTCGGTCAAGCTGGGCTACAAGGCCAAGAACCCCATCAGCATGAGCAGCCTGTCTGCCGAGCAGCAGGAAGAAGTGCAGGAATTCCTGGCCGGTCTGGAAAACGACGACGACGTGCAGCATGTCTACGCCGGTCTGGTGGACTGAAGTCATTGCCGTCTGGCAAAGAGAGCGGCCCTGGGCCGCTCTCTTTTTTGACTTTCCCCTGGCCTGCGGGCAGGCAGCGGTTTTCTATACTGCAAGGCTGCTGAACTGCCTTGTGGATTGCCTTCATGTATTTTTTGCCTCGCATCCCCGCGCCTGTTTCTCTGACTGCCATGGCGGTGGTCTTGCTGCTGTCGGGCCCCGCGCCGCAGGCGGCCGAGCCTGAAAGGCAGACGGGGGTTGCGCGACAGGCGGATTCGCCTGCCGAACAGGATTCGCCTTTTTTCAAGCAGCGCCGTGCCGTGGTCGAGGCCGCACAGGGCAAGCGTTGGGACGATGCCGTTGCCCAGGCGCACAAGCTGCTGGACATGACGCTGCCGCGCGGCAATCCTTACGAGCAGCTCGATGCCTCCGGTTTGCTCTACGCCTTGCTTTATCAGCAGGGACAGTATGCGCAGGCCGTGTTGCAGACCGACCGGATGATGGCTCTGGCCGCGGCCGAGGGCTACGACCCGGTCAGCGGTCAGATGCAGGCGCTGATACAGCGCGGTCTGACGGCCGCCATGATGGCCGGCGATCAAGGCGCACTGACTCGCTATCTGCAGGCGCTCAAGCAGGAGTCCAAGGCTTTTGGGCCGCTGTGGCAGTGGAATACGGCAGACCAGCAGCTGCACTACCAGGCCGCACAGCTCAGCGTGCCGCTGGTGCAGGGGCGCTGGGTGCTGGTCCAGCTGGAGCCGACCAAGGATCGCAAGGATGTCGCGAGCCTGGAGTACGTCTATCTGAAACCCGATGGCAGGCGCCTGCGGGTCCGCATGCGGCTCGGTTATGACGATGGTCTGAAAGACATGGACGCTGCAGCCAAGCAGAAGTCGTTGCAGCAGGAGCGTGGCATTTTTGCCAGCGAGCAGACGCCAGAGCCTGGGCTGAGGCTACCGGCCCTGCCGTTCGGCGACGCTGTGCAAAGCCAGCAGGCCAGCCGCGAGAAAAGAGAAGAGGGGAGGCCCGACATCCTGCATCTGGACTGGGGGCTGGTGCGCGGCAACTGGAAACTGAGCCTGCACGCCGAGCAAATGGACAGCGAGCGTGACAGCGCACTGCTGCAACTGCCCCAGCTGTGGCAGGCCATGCAATGGCCCAAAGCGCCCGAGCTGCCGCCAGAGCTACCGCGCCAGGAGCGCGAGGTGAGTCATGCCTGGCGGGTCGATGAAGACTGGCCCAGGGCCGGTCAACTGGCCCGCGCGGCCTTGGCCGATGCCCAGTTCCCTGCCGAGCTGGCGCGCCTGAGTACAGTGGCTGGGATCTCGGCCTTCAAGGCCGGTCAGCAAGCCGAGGCTGGCCGCTATCTGGATCAGGCACTGAAGGCCTGGCCCTATGTCAGCCTGTTCAGGCTGGAGTCCGAGCTGGTGGACCTGGCCCAGCAATATGGGGCCGAGCTGGCGGCGCGGCAGGGCCGCGACGCCGATGCCGCGCGACTGATGCGCCAGTACCTGCGCAATGCTGGTGGGCTGCAGAACATCTGGGTGCAGGCCAGTGACCCGCAGGTGGCCGACCTGGAAAACCGGCACACCGGCATGGTGCTGCCCATGCGTGCGGCGGGCTTTCATCTGCAAGAGCCTAAGGATTCGCAGCGCGTGATGTACCGCGATCTGATGACCGGGCAGCAACTGGGTCTGACCACGGAGCTGAAGATCCCCGAGTCCGACGAAGCGCAGGAAAAGCTGCTGCGTGCAGCGCTGGAAAAGCAGTTCCGCTTGAAGGCCGGGAGCTTGAAAAAGCGCAGCTTCACTGCGCCGACGCGGTCCAGGGACCGCCGGCCTGAAGGCCGCCAATGGACATTTGAAGTGAGCCCGCAGGAGAGCAGGTCGGGCGCAACCCCCATCAAGCACGTCGTCTTCTGGATCGTTGACCAGGGTGCAAGTCGTGCCATCCTGCGCGCCTCGGTGGGAAGCCCGCGCGAGCAAACCCGGGCCGAGCAGCTGGCCCAGGCGCTGAGCTGGTAGCTTTTTAACTATCGATGCTTATTTGATAGCTGCTTCTGAAGGCTGGGCAAAGGATTGCTGCTGATTTCTATGAAATTCATCGGCAATCAGCGCCAGCCCCTGCCGGTAGCTGGTAACGACAAACCCCGGAAATGCCTGCTTGAACTTGCCGGAGTCAAACAGATTGTCGTGGGCATAGCGGGGCAGCAGCTCTCGCAGCTCTGCCACGGGCTTGGAGATCAGGCCGGCTGCGCTCAGTACCAAGCGGGGCAGCAGGTGATGGCGGGAAGACCGGGAAGAGCGGCCAAAGCTCTGGCTGGCCCAGTCGATCAGCTGCTTGTAGTTGGGGCGAGTATCGTCGCATGGCAGATGCCAGGTCTGGCCATAAGCATCGGGCGTGTTGCCCAGCAAGGCCAGAGCCCTACTGGCATCGGGGGTCCAGATCAGGGTGCGCAGGCGGTCGTCTCGCACCGGGGCCAGTGGTGTCTTGCCGGCCTTGAGCCTGTCAATCACCAAGGTGTTGGTAATGCTCTGCGTCTGGGCCGGGCCGTAGAACTCGGGCGCCCGTGCGATCAGCACGGGGATCTCCCCGCGTGCCATCTCGGACAGCACCATCTCGGCCATGGCGGCGCGCACCCGGCCTTTGCGCCCCACAGGGGCGAATGCCGTCTGCTCGGTCTGCAGCTGCGCGTTCTGCGGATACATATAGGTGTTGTCGAAATAGACAAATGGGGCCCCCGCAGTGCGGCTGGCCGCCAGGGCGTTGTGCAGCATGGCCGGAAACTGCTGCTCCCAAAGCTGGGTATCGGGAGGCAGCCCTGCGGTGAAATACACCACGCTGCTGCCCTGAACGGCTCTGGCTGTTTGCTCGGCATCGAGCAGATCGGCGGCTTCAAGCAGGTCCGTGTCATGTATCTTGCGCGGCCTGCGGCTCACCAGCTTGAGTTCATCGCTGTAGTTGCGCTTGAGTTCGCGCGCCAGCTCGGTGGCGATCTGCCCGTTGGCGCCCAATATGGTCTGCATTCCTGCTCCTAGATGAATAGCTTCACCAGCCTTGGTGACCGGGAACGAGGCAAGCGTAAGCTTGAAGCTTGGTTCAAGGTCAAGCGCAATTTGCGCAGGAATGGCGGGCCCGCCCGCCCAGCCAGGAAGAGCGCAGGCCTGGGCGAGGAATAGCGCGCTACACCAGCAGCTCTCATCAGGTAGCCATCTACTCAGAGCTTTGCGCTCAGTTCAACTGCTGGATATGAACCAGTCGCAAGGCCCTCTGGAGTTCCTGAGCCATGGCAGAAAGTGCCTTGCCCCGTCGCGAGATCAAACCGATGCTGCGTAGTACCTGCGGTTCTACCAACGGGATGCCACAGAGATCGGTCCCGCTGATTGCATGCTGAGGGACCGCACCCACGCCCACCCCGCGTCGAACCAGGCTGAGCAGGCTGGGGACATGTTGAACTTCGCATACCCAATGGGGTCGGGTGACGGTGTTTGACAGAGCCTGGTCGATGAGCAGGCGATTGCCGCTGCCTTGCGCTTGAGTGACACAGTCCTGGTGTGCCAGCTCGCTCCAGCAAATGCTGCTGCGGGTGGCCAGAGGATGGTCTTTGCGGCAGGCCAGCACAAAGGACTCCGAAGCCAGTTCTTCGAAGTCGAGGTCAGGCTCGCTGGCTCCGAGATAGCCGATTCCGAAATCCACTTCGGAGCGTGCCACGGTCAGCAGGATGTCTGCAGCGGGTTGGTCCAGGATGCGCAGCCGAATGCGAGGGAACTGCTTCTTGATCTGATGGATGGCGCTTGCCACCACCGTATCCACGACCGAAGGGATGCAGGCAATGGTCACCAGGCCGTGCAGCCGTTCGTTGAGTTCGGTCATCCCTATCAACGAGGCCTCCAGTTCGGCCAGTACATGCTGGGCACGAGGCAAGAAAACACGTCCCATGGCATTGAGTTCCACTTTGCGAGTGGTTCGCTCCAGGAGCTTGAGCGACAGGGCTTGCTCCAGTTTTTCGACTCGTCTCGATAAGGCCGGTTGGGAGATGTGCAGCAACTCGGCTGCGCGCTTGAAACTGGCCAGCTCTGCCACAGCCACAAAGGCTTTGAGATCAGCAATGTCGAAATTCATTTGAAAAACGCATCAATGAGAAGTTTTTTTGCAATTTACTGCATTAATTAAATCACTGATCATTCGCCCAGAACATAAGAAACGGAGACGAAATGCAAGGCTTGGGTGATTTCAGAAAAGCGTGGCTCGCCGCAGCCGCTGGATTGATGCTGGTGAGTTCGGCGACAGCTCAGGGAAAATGGCCCGAGCGTCCCATCACGCTGGTTGTTCCTTTTGTGGCCGGTGGCGGTACAGACAGCATCGCACGTGACATTGCCAGCCAGTTGTCAAATCGTTTTGGCCAGCCAGTTGTCGTTGACAACAAGGGTGGGGCAGGTGGCTCCATAGGCGCGAACTTTGTGGCAAAAGCCAAGGCCGATGGCTACACGCTGCTGTTTGCAACATCCACTTTTGCGACGAACGCAGCCATTGATCCCAAGCTGCCCTACAAGCCGGAAACAGACTTTGCTCCGGTGGCAATGATCGGTCGCGGGCCTCTGCTTCTGGTAACCAACAAGGCTCTGGGGGCGAAGTCGGTCGCGGATTTGCCAAGGATTGCCAAAACACGCGAAGGCGGAATCAATTACTGTTCAGCTGGCGCTGGCAGCATCAACCACCTGTCTGGCGAACTTTTCAGGCAGCAGGCGACGCTTCCAATGACGCATGTCCCCTTCAAAGGCAGCGGCCCTGCTGCGCTGGAACTGCTGGCAGGTCGTGTGGATGCATTCTTTGCCACGGTGCCGACCATTCTTCCGCACCTCAAGACCGGCAAGCTGGAGCTTCTTGCCGTCACCAGTGCTCAGCGCTCCAGCCTGTTTCCGCAGGTGCCCACCATGGCAGAAGCCGGAATCAAGGGCTATGACGTGACCACATGGTGGGGTGTGCTTGCGCCCGCCGGGGTGTCACCAGAGATCGTGAATCAGCTCAATCAAGCCGTTAATGCAGCCGCCGCCGCTGAGCCAGTGCGCTCGCGTCTCAAGCATGAAGGCGCAACGCCTATTTCCCTGAGCCCGAAGGCCTTTGCCGCGGAACTTCACGATGAGCTGGGCAAGTGGAAAGCTGTGGCAAGCAAGCCTGGCATGGAGCTCTGAGCATGTTGCTATCCCACGACCCCTCAGGCCTGGTGTCGAGAAGACAGGTACTGGCTGCCATCTGCGCGGGCTCTGCAGCGGTGGCCGCGAGCATGGCAAGAGCGCAGCCAAGTTTTCCAGGACGTCCAGTCACTGTCGTCGTTCCGTATGCGCCAGGAGGACAGGGCGATGTATTCGCACGACTGATTTCCAACGATCTGGGCAAGGCACTTGGGCAATCCGTCATCGTTGACAACCGTCCTGGCGCCAGTGGAGCGCTGGGCACACGCATGGTGGTGCGCGCTCCTGCGGATGGACTGACATTGCTGCTGGGCCAGACCGGAGAGATCGCCATCAACGGGGCGGCCATGAAGAGCCCAGGCTATGACAGCCTGAAGGATCTGCAAGGCGTGGCCCTGGTTGGCGACTCTCCGCTGGTGCTGGCGGTTCCTGCCAGCGCACCATGGAAATCGCTGGACGACCTGATCGCCGCTGCCAAGGCAGCGCCAGGCAAGGTGGCATACGCTTCGTCCGGTACGGCAACACCGGGGCATCTGGCAGCAGCAGCCCTTGCAGAGGCCGCCAAAGTTCAGATGGTCCATATTCCCTACAAGGGGGCCGGCCAGGCGATCACCGACCTCATTGGAGCGCAGGTGCAGTTCTTCATGGCCAGCACGCCATCGATCCTGTCACATATCAAAGGCGGCAAGGTGCGCGCATTGGCGGTCACCGGTCTGGAGCCCATCGCAGCGCTGCCAGGCGTGCCCACGGTTGCCGAGAAATTTCCGGGCTTCGAATTCAGCCTCTGGGGTGGTTACTTCGCGCCCAGGCAGACTCCGGCGCCGGTGGTGCAACTGCTGTCACAAAGAATCAACCAGATCGTGCAGCAGCCCGCGCTGAAGGCACGCTTCGAGGCAGAAGGCACTCTGGTCAAAAGCTATACGCCGCAGGAGGTGGATGCTTTTGTCCGCAAGGAAATCACCAAATACCGGCAACTGGTCCGAAGCACTTCCATATTGATTGATTAAGCGTTGAAAAAGAGAGAGTTGAGTATGAAACTGGTTGTATTGCCCGGCGATGGAATCGGCCCGGAAACCATGGCCGCCACAGTGGAGGTGCTGGAGGCTGTATCTCATAAGTTTGATCTGAATCTGGCCCTGGACCACGATGTCGCCGGCCACGAGAGCCTGCGCAAATATGGTGCGACGGTCACGCCGGAACTGCTGGCCAAGGTCAAGGCTGCTGACGGCCTGATGCTCGGCCCCATGGCCACCTATGAATTCAAGGACGAAGCCAAGGGCGAGATCAACCCCTCCAAGTTCTTTCGCAAGGAGCTGGACTTGTTTGCCAACATCCGGCCGGCGCGAACCTGGGCTGGCGTGCCGCACAAGGTGGATGATTTCGATCTGGTCGTGGTTCGTGAGAACACCGAAGGCTTCTACGCAGATCGCAACATTGCATCGGGCGGCAGCGAAATGCTGATCACGTCCGACGTGGTCGTCTCTCTTCGCCGGATCACCCGCGAATGCTGCGCACGCGTGGCGCGTTCGGCCTTCGAACTGGCCCAGCGCCGGCGCAAGCATGTCAGCATCGTCCACAAGGCCAATGTGCTCAAGTTGGGCGACGGCATGTTCATTGAAGAATGTCAGCGTGTCGCCAAGGATTTTCCAGAGATCGAGGTCGATGAATTCATCGTCGACGCGATGATGGCCCATGTGGTGCGTGCGCCTCAACGCTTCGACGTCATCGTCACGACCAATATGTTCGGTGACATCCTCTCTGACCTGACGGCCGAGTTGTCCGGCAGTCTGGGCCTGGGAGGCTCCGTCAACGCCGGCCAGCAATACGCCATGGGACAAGCGGCTCATGGGTCTGCGCCAGACATCGCAGGCCAGGACATCGCCAATCCGTTTTCGCTGATCTTGTCGGCCAGCCAGCTGCTGAACTGGTACGGTCAGCGCAGCAATGACATGCGTTTTGTGCGGGCCAGCGAGGCCATCGTCACCTGTGCAGCCCAGGCTGTCGAGCATGGCGAGGCCACGCGCGATGTGGGCGGTCAGCTCGGCACGGCTGCCACAGGCCGCAAGCTGGCACAGCGTATCGCTTCGTTGACGCGGTGAAGCCAGGCAAGGCAAAGTCATGGCGGTAGTTGACCGAAGTTCAAGGACGGGGGCAGAGCTCCCGGCTTTGCGCTGCGACACGCACACCCATGTATTTGGGCCGCAGCAGCAGTATTCCATGGATCCAATGCGGCACTACACACCGCGTCAAGCATCGGTTCAGGCGCTGCGGCAGCATTTGCAGGCCATCGGCATGCAGCGCGTGGTGCTGGTGCAGCCAAGCGTTTACGGGTTTGACAACCAGTGCCTGCTGGATGCCCTGGCCGAGCTCGGTGACAGTGCTCGTGGCGTGGCAGTCGCACCGCGCGAGGTCAGCGAGGCTCAGCTGCATGTCTGGCATGCAGCAGGTGTGCGAGCAATCCGCGTGAACCTGCAAAGCTCGGGCAACGAAGACGTCGCCTCGGCTTGCAACGAACTCTCATACTGGAGCGAGCGCGTTTGCCATCTGGGCTGGAGTATCCAGCTATATATGGCTTACCCGGTGCTGCAAGCTGTGAGCACGCACCTGAGTCGGTTGCCGGGGTCTTTTGTCCTGGACCATTTCGCAATGGTGCCGTTCCCGGCAACAGCCTCTCAAGATGACGGATTGCTGCTTCGACTTGCTGAAAGTGGCCGGATATTTGTCAAGCTTTCCGCGCCTTATCGTCTGGCTGAAGCGCAATGGGCCTGCGCCTGGGCAAGGCATCTGGTGAGCCATGCTCCACAGGGAGTGCTGTGGGGCAGTGACTGGCCGCATACAGCCAGGGATGCTGGCGTCTCAGCCTTGGAGCCTAGCCAGTTCCGCACGGTGCCCGCGCAGACCATCCAACAGGACATAGGCCGCTGGCTGATGGATGAGGATGAGCAGCAACAGGTGCTGGTGAAAAATCCGGCGCGCCTGTTTGGCTGGGTTTCGGATTGAGTGCTCAATTGGGCTGAAAGTGTCCAGCAAACCGGGGAGCAACCGCTTGGCTGCTTCAAAGACAAAGCGGGGGAGCGCTTTGCCAAGGGGGGGAGGGCCGAGCGGGCCGCAGCACTTGCTCAAAACATGTCTCAGCGCTACCGGGGCGATTTTGCGAGGACATACACGCACGGCATCTCAAGGCTGCCAATGGGCTCAGCCCCTTGGGCCCAAGTAGGCAGAGGCCATCAACCAGAGCCACTTGAGCTGCGGATCCCGCCAAACTTCAGTGCAGAGCGGTGCCCGAGGGGACGACGACACCGTACAAATCAGCAATGGTCGCCAGTGCGCTGTGATGCAGCTGCACTGCCTCCACCTCTGCCACGGCACTGCGCAAGGGGCGCGTGGCGCAGGCATCGGCCACGATGGTTGGTTGGTTGCCGCGTAGAAAGGCGCCCTCGGCCGTGAATGTCACGCACATATGGGTCATGAAGCCGATGATGATGAGTTGCTGGCGGCCTGCTGCGTCTACCAGCTCACCGAGATTGGTTCCCACAAAGCTGTTGGGGGCCTGCTTCACCACCACGGCTTCGCCAGTGATGGGCGCCACGCTGGCGTGAATCTGCCCGATGTCCTCCGTGATGTCGTAAGCAGAGCCCGCGCCGCCGTCATGCATCACATGAATGATCTTTGTTCCCGCTGCACGTGCGCGGGCAAGCAGGGCTGAGGCAGCTTCCAGCGCGGGCTTCCAGCCCGTGAGTTCCATCACGCCGCGCGTGTAGGTGTTCTGGTAGTCCACCAGCACCAAGGTGGCGTTGGCCAGGGTGGCAGGCGAGGCGTCGAGGGCGTTGAGTTCTCTCAGGGTCTTCGAGGGGGTCATGGTCCGGTTTCCTTGTCAATGTTGAGCGATGAAGGAATGGTAGGAAAGCAGGGTAATGTCTGCAATGTCATATAACATGCAGATTCAGACACTCTCTGCAGGCAGCACATGGAACGCCTCATCGTCATCGTTCTGTTCAATCAGGTGGATCTGCTGGACATGACCGGTCCCGCCGAAGTGTTCTCGCTACTCGAGCGCGAGATGGAGCAGCCCACAGGCTATCGTGTAGTGCTGGCGGCTGAGACATTGGAGGCAGTGCAGACCTCTGCGGGTGTGCGCGTGCTGCCTGACATCACCTTTGCCCAGTTGGCGCGCAAGCGCATCGACACGCTGGTAGTGCCCGGTGCGGTGCAAAGGAATGCGGCGCGCGAACTGCGCGCCGTGGTCGACCCGCAAGTCGTGTCGTGGGTGAAGAAATTGGCTGCCCGCACCCGACGCATCACCTCCGTCTGCGTGGGCGCACATGTGCTCGCCGCGGCAGGGCTGCTGGATGGCAAGCGTGTCACCACGCACTGGTCCACCGCGCAGCAGCTGGCAGCAGAGTACCCAGCCGTTACCGTGGATGCCGAGCCGATCTTTATCCGCGAAGGCAATCTGTGGACGGGCGCGGGCCTGACAGCCTGTCTGGATCTGGCGTTGGCCCTGGTGGCAGACGACTTCGGCGAGGCAGCGGCACAGCGTGTGGCCCGGCAGCTCGTCATGTTCCTGAAGCGGCCCGGCGGGCAGAGCCAGTTCAGCGTAGCCATAGCCCAGCCTTCGACCACACGCCGTATGGACGCGCTACGCCACTACATAGCGCAGAACGTTGCTAGGCCGCTCACGCTGCCGCTCCTGGCCGAACGAATCCACGTCAGCGAGCGACAACTGGCCCGCCTGTTCAAGACCGAGTTGTGCACCACGCCTGCCGCGTACATAGAGTCCGTGCGTGTGGAGATGGCGCGCAACCGCCTTGAGACGTCTGATGAGTCACTGGTGCGCATCGCCATCGCCTGCGGTCTAGGCACTACCGATACGCTGACTCGCGCGTTTCGCAGGCAACTGAACACCACACCTGCCGAGTACCGCAGCCGATTTCGCACCCATGAATGAAGAGGCAGGCCGCAGAACCGGGCAACTCATGCGTAGCTACTGCTCAAGCGTTCAGACCAGGTATCACCGGTTCGCAGCTTGCAAGCGCTGCAGCCCAGATTGCCTTGCTCGCTTTGGTCCGCCAAACTTGCGGTTTGAAACGGACGGCGCAACACAGAATGTCTGGGTTACACATCAGTAGGACGGCGGTAATTCACTGAATCAAATATCTGTTTCTGACCGATAGGCGGCCGTCTCAGAACGACCCAAAGCCGTCGCTCATAACGTTGTCAAGCAGCCATTGAGCGAACCGACACGGAATTCAGGGCTGTGCAGTAGAAAACGACATCAACATGCAAGGAGCCTCATCGGGCTCTTCACTGAATGCTACCGACGTGCTGCGTGGCACCACGGAGCGCCAGAATCGCAACCCCGAGAGATTGCCCGGCATCACAGCGACTCGCCAATGCCCTTGATGCTTGGCAAAAAGAGCCTTTACCGCGGTCTTTCCTATAGCGAGACCACGATACGACTTTGAAACGCCGAATTCGGCCATCTCGAAGAGAGGTGACTGGTCTAGAGTACGAACGAGTGCAAAACCAGCAACCTGACCATCTGCAAGGATGAAATAGGGAAACCGCCCTGGCTCAGTCCAGTAGAGAGGGAGATAGGTATATTCCGCATCCACCCCCAACTCGGTCAGGTAGCCGAGAAGCATCGTTTTCAATTCGTGTTGAGCGGAATTAGGGATCGGTTCAATATCGATTTTCATTGCTTTAGTAGCGTGCTTGAATGCACAGAAGTAGAGGTCATGTGCTTTGCGCCGCCTTTGTGGATACAGGCTCCTACGCTGGCTCCTGCGCTGATCTTCGGCGGTGCGACCTTGGTACTGCCTTGGGTGATTCTGCTGCCTGCTTTAGAAGCTGGGCTGGCAAGCCGCAAAGCTCCTCATCCTTGGCAAAGTCGTGCACTGGGACTGGCCACACATATTGTTTTTGGAGTGGGCCTGTATCTGTGCGCGAAAGCAGTCACTTCTAAATCTGACTACCGATAGTCTGCTTTTGGCCGGTAACAGCCTGCCGCCAAGGAATGCTCACGACCCGTTGCTGTCGTTCGCTGCGCCTTGATCAATGCCTGCAGTCTTTCATTGCGACATCAGCATCGGCGACTCCAAAGCCAGTATCTGCTACTGGACTGCCGCCGATTCACCTTCTTATGAGTTAAAGCCTCCTCAAAACCCCGGGGCGGTCCAGTGCAGGCTTTTCGCTGGGTCGATACATCAGTTCGAATCAGCCTCTGGGTGGCCCTGAGGGCATCTTCGAAAATTCCCAATTTTCAGCGAGCGAGATTGTTACGACGATGGGCCCACTCAGTTCAAGTGGAGACAAAAATGCGATTCGAATTCCGTTCAATTGCCACACCGGCCCGACATGCAGTGCGTGCCTTGTTCATCGCAGCAACCCTGTCTGGCGCGCTGGCGCTGGCGACCCCCTTGTCTTTTGACATGGCAACCAGCCCAGAGCAGCGATTTCAACTGGCCTTGGAAGCCCAGACTGCAGGTGACTACGCCCCTATGCTCGCGTTGCTGCGCCAGGCGGCCCGCGATGGCGAGGCACAAGCGCAGGAAACACTGGCATGGGTGCTTCTGGCCGGCCCAACCTTGTACGGCGCTGCGGTAAAGGCAGATCGCTGCGAGGCAGCTCACTGGCTGCGGCAAGCTGCCGTAAAGGGGAGTCAAACGGCCAGAAGCCAGTTGAATTTTCTGAACCGCCTGCGAAATGCACCGAGTGGCCAGACGGCCTGCGCATTCGAGTGGAAGGGGTGACATGCGCAAGATCCCTTTTCAGATCACAGCGTCATCTTCAAGCATGTGCCACATGCCCAACGTGACTGGGACACGGCACTGTGTGGCCGCTACTGGCTGCTACCGGCCGATTAACGACAGTCGAAGATCGGCCGGTAGCTTGCCTTCCAGGTTCACCCTTGCTTGACTTTGGCCTTGCTGGAACCTAAGGAGGAATGCACTGAGCTTGATCCTCGGAGTTTATTGACCACTCAAGCGCTTGCCAAATGACACCGCATAGGCCTGGGAGCGAAAGCGGAGCACCGGATCATTGGTGGGGGCAATGCCGTCGGCCATCACCATCGGATCAAAGTTGATCGGCTCGCACAAGCCTCCTTTCTGAGTCGAGGCACTCGTGATCGTCAAGGTGCCGGCCTTGAACTCAGGTCGCTGTGCGGGCCATGACTGCGTGGGGTCATCCTGGGGATCACCCGGCTGCCCGACAGTCACCAGCATGTCCCAGCGAGCCGGTTTTTTTGATGTGCTGCTGATCAATGCAGTTTCCAGAAAGTCCGACCCGGCCGTCTTCAGCGCCTCGTTGCTTAGCGGCTTCTCTCCCTCCTGCGGTACGAAGCGCCAGCGCACCAGAGTCACCTTGTCCTGTGCATTGATGAACTTGAAGGTGTGAATGCCAAAGAATGCGCTGCGGGTATAGCTGTCGGGAGGGTTGTGGCTGGCCAGGTATTGCGCCTGAGCCAGGCTGTCAGGATGGGAGGCCCTGAATGCTTTGAGCTTTTTTGGGTCCGGTTTGCCGGTGGCTGGATCGGGGCGCTGAGCCTCGGTCAGGTCCAGAAACGTTCCGGGGTGGGCGGCACCGAACATGGGGGTGTTCAACATGGACATCTGGTGTACCTGACCCAGCGGGAGCTTGAATTGCAGGGCCATTCCACGCGCGCTTTGGGCAACATCTGGAACCTTGGGGTTTCCTCCTGCCAGCGAGAAGCGCGCAATCACCGGAACGGCTTGGCCGGAAAACAGTGTGGAGCGCGAGTAGCTGGCGGCCTCGGCGGTAGCGGTGAACTCGCCCACTGCGCAGGACCCCTTGATGTGATTGCGGCGCTCTCCCTGATGAACGCCAAAGGTCGCTTCCAGAGCCTGGACCACCCGCGGTGCCGTCACCTCCTGCTCGGCTGCCAGGGTGAAAGCCGGCGGCACCACCATGACACAGCTCAGCGCGAGCTTCATTTTTCGGAGCTTCATTGTTTCTTCCTCTTGATGATCCAGGCTTGAGTTCTCAGGGCTTGGCGATGTGCCAGCTGTTGTTGAGCAATCCATCTCCCGTTCTGTCTCCGGGCTTGGCATCCTTGGCCCAGTAATAGAGAGGACGGCCCTTGTAGGCCCATTGCTGATCACCGTTGTCGCGGACAACCAAGCTCCAGTCACCGGTAGCCGTCGCACCCGGGGCCACCGTCAGAGGTGGCCAGTTCGTGGCGCAGCCACCGTTGCATACGCTCTTGCCGGATCCGGTGGCATCTTTGTCAAAGATATAAAGCGTCATCTGGTTGGGGCCCACGAGCACGCCATTCATGGCAGAAGCGGGCGTCTGCGCCTGGGCGGCAGCTGTCACAGCACAGGCCGCTAGGAACACCGAGGTGAGGGTGGTGAGGGAAGCGAGTCGGGTCATGGAGATCTCCTTGAGGTTGACCTGCTTAAACAGTTCAATGACGCTGTTTATTCCATTGAAATCTCTGGCCGCTCATCCTCCGAGACTGCCCAGGCAGAAATCGTCGTACTTCGCGCAAGGCGATCTGACCATTGGTGCCCGAATGGATCTGCGATTCCACTCCTTGAAGCACAGGCTTTGCCGGCCTCAACGACCGGGAGTGATGCAAGCGTGAGCTTGAAGTCAGGTTCAAGGTCAAGCGCGGATTGCGCGAGAATGGCGCACATGAAAATCGGAGAACTTGCCCAGCGCACAGGTCTTGCCGCATCGCGCATTCGTTTTTACGAGCGCATTGGCCTGCTGAGCGTTGCCCAGCGCCAGGCCAACGGCTATCGCAGCTATCCCGAAGAGGCGGTGCTGGCGCTCAGGCTGATTGCTACGGCGCAGCAGGCCGGCTTCAGCCTGCAGGAGCTGCGCCAGCTGCTGCCCGAGGATCTGAAACAGTGGCAACATGACGAGTTGCTGGCCACACTGCATCGCAAGCTGCAAAGCATCGATCTGATGCTGGCACAGCTGACGCAAAATCGCGTCGATCTGGGCGAGCTGATCGCCCAGATCGAGGCCAGACCCAAGGACATGGACTGCGCCGGCAACGCACGGCGCGTGCTGTCGCAAATGCGCTTGCTGGGGCGGGACGAGGAGGCGACAGGCCGGCCCGCTCAGCCCAGCAACTGAGCCACCTGCAGGGCAGTGGCCTGGGCCGACTGCGGGTTCTGCCCAGTGACCAGCCTGCCGTCCGTCACGACCTTGGAGACAAAGGGCAGCCAGGCTTTCTCATATTGGGCACCGCGTTGGCGCATCAGCGCTTCGGCGTTGTACGGCACTTTGCCGGCCACGCCGGCCAGCCTTTCCTCCAGCCAGGAAAAGCCTGTCAGCCTGCATCCGGCGACCAGCAGCGAGCCGTCGGACAGGCGGGTTTCGAGGAGACCGCAATAGCCGTGGCAGACCGAGGCAACGACGCCACCGCGCTCATGGAGGTCACGCGTGATGCGCTGCAGTCCCTGCGAGGATGGAAAGTCCCACATCACGGCATGGCCGCCGGTGAAATAAATGGCATCAAAGTCTTGTGCGTCCACGGCATCAGGGGCTGCCGTGTTGGAGAGCAGGGCCATGCGCGCTGCATCCGCCAGCCATGCCCTGGCCGTAGCATCCAGGTTCGGCCATTTCAGCGAGCGCGGCTCCAGCGGCGAGCGGCCGCCCAGCGGGCTGACCAGGTGCTGTGCGTAACCCCGCTGGGCAAAGACTTCCCAGGCATGGCTGAGCTCTGACAGCCACAGGCCGGTGGGCTCGGCAGGGTCATCGTAATGGGCGACGTTGCTGACGACGTGAAGAATGCGACGGGGCATGGGGAGTCTCCTGTGGCTCCCAACTTAAGCTTGAAGTGCAGTTCAATGTCAAGCATGCAGTGTGCTTGAGGTATTCCTGTTTTGATAGCTTTAATCGCTTTATAGGTAAGGGATTGAGCTGGTTTTTATAGATGTTTTCCGAGCCGCGCTGCCAGCCATCCCGCTTTGTGATGGGGGCGGGCTCCAGCCTGGCTGCTGAGGTTTGCTTTATGCGTTAAGTTTCAAGCTGCTGTCCCTGAGCGTGTACATGCTTGGCGGACCTGAGTTTTCCGGATTTGTCTTGAAAGGTGCCCATGGTGCACAAGCGTTCTCTCGTAAAAACCCTGGCAGTTGCCGCCCTGGTACCTGCCGCATTGCTGGCCCAGGCCCAGGATCTGGCCGTGACCGTCGGCGTGACGGCCGGCCCCCACGCCCAGATTGCCGAAGTGGCCAAGCAGGTTGCAGCCAGGCAGGGCCTGAAGGTCAGGCTGGTGGAGTTTGGCGACTTCATCCAGCCCAATGCGGCGCTGTCGACCGGCGATCTCGACGCCAACATCTATCAGCACCAGCCCTTCCTCGATGCCCAGAACAAGGACCGTGGCTACAAGCTGGTGCCCGTGGCCAAGGCTGTGAACCAGCAAATGGGCGTGTACTCCAGAAAGGTCAGAAAGCTGACCGATCTCAAGAGCGGCGCGCGCGTGGGCATTCCCAACGACCCCACCAATGGCTCGCGTGCTCTGATGGTGCTGGCCAAGCAGGGATTGATCACGCTCAAGGCCGATGCCGGTGCGCGCGCTTCGGTGCTGGACATCACGGCCAACCCCAGAAAGCTCAGGTTTGTCGAGCTCGAAGCCGCCCAGCTGGCCCGCGCCCTCGATGATCTGGACGCCGCGGCCGTGAACAGCAGCTATGCCGTGGCAGCCGGCCTGTCCCCCCAGGGCGACTCGCTGGCGCTGGAAGATGTGAACACGCCTTATGTGACCGTGCTTATCGTCACGCGTGCCGGCCATGAAAACAGCAAAGGCTTGCAGGCGTTTGTGAAGGCCTACCAGTCACCCGAGGTCAAGGCCTTTGTGGAAAAGACCTTCAAGGGTGCCTACACAACCGCATGGTGAGCGCATGAATCAGCCCTGGAATCAACTGGATGAGGCGCTGTTCGAGCGCGCCAAGACTTTGCTGGACGAGGAATGGCTGAGCCGTGACGCCGATCTGGCGCCGCTGCTGCCTGTGGTGCTGGAGCGCGGTGTGGGCCAGGATTGGCACAAGGCCGGCACTTTTCGCCACCATCTGGCAGGCGTGGCGCGCTCTCTGGCGCTGTGGCAGCAACCCAGGGACGTGCGCCTGCTGGGTCTGCTGCACAGTGTCTACGGCAATGCCTTTGTCGATCTGGTCAAGTTCGATGCCGGCAACGAGCGCGAGCATCTCAAGCGCCTGATCGGCGAGCAGGCCGAGCATCTGGTCTATCTGTTCTGCACCATGAGCCGCACCCAGTTCGTGCAAAAGCTGCTGGCTGGCGATATCGCGGCGGACGGCAGCATGCAGCTGGAGCGCAACGGCCCCGAGCCGCGCGAGACCATCAGACTCACCGCCTATGAAGTGGCTGTGTTCGCGATTGTCAGCATGGCCGACAGCATGGAGCAGTGGTTCAGCTGGCAGGAAGACATCTACTCGCGCTTCCCGGCTGTGGACCACAGTCGTCAGCAGGCTGTGCACTGGGCGGCGTCGTTGTGGCCCGGCCCCATGCGCCCCAGCAGCCGCATGCTCAGCCAGATCAGCGGCCTGGGTCAGGCGCTGCAGCATCCTGCGCTCAAGACCCAGCTGCCGCTGCCGCCCGTTTTTGCGAACTGCAGCCAGCTACTGAGCGCTGGCAACGAGGCTGCGGCCGTAGCGCTGTACTGGTCGGTGATTCAGCTCGATCAGCCGCTGGTCGATCTGGACGCTGCCACCGCCACGCTGGAGCAGGCTGTCGCGCTCAACCCCTGGGTGGGCGAGCCGCAGATGGTGCTGGCCCAGCTATACCTGAGCGCGGGCCGCAACACCGATGCCGCCCGGGCCGCCGATAGCGCGCTGCAGTGCTTTTGCGCCTGGGGCAATGCCTGGGACAAGCGCGTGCAGTGGGATGCCTGGATTGCCTGGACGCGTATCCTGCTGCAGTCGGCCCGGGAGGACAGCTGGCCTGCACGGCTGGACAAGCTCAACAATATGGCACTGCGCTAGCCTGGGCCAGCACAGGCTCAGGCTGAGCAAGCACTGCCGCCTGGGGCGGACATCAGGCAATATGAAAAAAACCCGGCAGTCGGGCAACTGCCGGGGCTCATCGACTGAGTCAGAGCTCGCTTACTTGGTGCCGAAGATACGGTCGCCCGCATCGCCCAGGCCGGGCAGGATGTAGCCATGGCTGTCCAGCTCGCGGTCCACGGCGGCGGTGTAGATGTCCACATCGGGGTGGGCGGCCTGCATGGTCTTCACGCCTTCGGGGGCGGCCAGCAGGCACATGAACTTGATGGACTTGGGCGCGCTCTTGTCCTTGAGCTGCTGCACGGCAGCCACAGCCGAGTTGCCGGTGGCCAGCATGGGGTCGACGACGATCACGTCGCGCTCGCCCATGTTTTCGGGCATCTTGTAGTAGTACTCGACGGGCTTGAGGGTTTCGGGGTCGCGGAACAGGCCGATGTGACCGATGCGCGCGCCGGGCACCACGTTGAGCATGCCGTCCAGGAAACCGTTGCCGGCACGCAGAATGGAAACCAGGGCCAGCTTCTTGCCGTCAATGACCTTGCCCATGGTCTTTTCCATGGGGGTTTCGATCTCGACATCCTGCAGCGGGAAGTCGCGCGTCAGCTCATAGGCCATCAGTGTGGACAGCTCGCCCAGCATGCGGCGAAAGCTGTTGGTCGATGCTTCCTTGCGGCGCATCAGTGTCAGTTTGTGCTGGACCAGAGGGTGGTCGATCAAATGCAGAGTGCTCATGTTCTTGGTCTTTGTGGTGAAGGCAGGCAGGCCCGCTTGTGGCGGACTTGTGCTTGCAAAAAATGGGATCAGGCGGATGCGGGCCGGGCCGCAACGGACGCTATTTTCGCTGTCACTCGGACAGCAGGCTGGCAAAACGCTCTAAATCCACATTGCCGCCGCTGATCACAATGCCCACGCGCTTGCCCTTGAGCGGCAAACCGCCGTGTATGGCAGCTGCCAGAGACAGCGATCCCGTGGGTTCGACCACGATTTTCATGCGCTCGGCATAAAAGCGCATGGCCTGGACCAATTGCTCGTCGTTAACGGTAAGAACTTCGTTCACTCGCTGCTGGATGATGGCAAAGGTCAGATCGCCCGGCGCCTGGGTCTGGGCACCGTCGGCAATGGTGCGCGGCGTATCGATCTTGACGATATGGCCGGCGCGCAGCGACTGCTGCACATCATTGCCCGCTTCGGGCTCAACGCCGATTACCTTGCATTGCGGAGCCAGGGCGTTTGCGGCCAGCAGGCTGCCGGAGAGCAGACCGCCGCCGCCCAGGCAGACAAACAGGTAGTCCAGATCCGGCACTTCCTCCAGCAATTCCTTGACCGCCGTGCCCTGACCGGCGATCACGTCGCGGTGGTTGTAAGGCGGGATCAGTGTCATGCCACGCTCGGTCGCCAGCTTGTGGGCGATGGCTTCGCGGTCTTCGGTGAAGCGGTTGTAGGTGACGACCTGGGCGCCATAGCCGCGCGTGGCGGCCATCTTGGAAGCCGGTGCATCCTCGGGCATGACAATCAGGGCCGGCATGTCCAGCAACTGGGCTGCCTGGGCAATGGCCTGGGCATGGTTGCCGGAGGAAAAGGCCAGGGCGCCGCCCTTGCGCTGCTCGGGTGTGAACTGCGCCAGAGCGTTGTAGGCGCCGCGAAACTTGAAAGCGCCTATGCGCTGCAGGTTCTCGCATTTGAAGAACAGGCGCGCGCCCAGCTGTTCGTCCATGGTGCGGCTGGTCAGCACCGGCGTGCGGTGGGCTACGCCCTGCAGGCGCTGGGCAGCGGCCACGACATCGTCATAAGTGGGCAGGGGGGCGGTGTTTGTGCTCATGGCAAGACAGGCTGGGGTGGTACTGAATCCATGATAACGGCGCCTCGCCCACTTCAAGCCGATTTGCAGCGTTGCGGCTCGGCTACCTGTCGATGGCGCCCAGCGGGCCATCGAGAAGATAGAGAAATACGAGCGGAAAAGGCATGCAGGCCTTTATTGGTAAGTGCTGATAGCTATTCAATCAGGAGCGATCGCCCGCTTGAGGTAGTGCTGGTGCAAACGCCTGTAGCGGCTCCAGAGCAGGGAAGTCACCGGCGCGCTTGGCCTGCATGGCACTCACGGCCTCCATGACATGGCGGTTGCTCCAGATGCCGCTTTGCACCCAGCCCATTTGCTGCAGCGAGTCGCTCACGCTGTGGTCGCGCGCGTAGTTGATCACCTGCTTGCTGCCCCAGATGGCCACGGGCGGCTTGGCCGTAATTTCGCGCGCGCAGGCGAGAGCTGCTGTGACGGTGGCTTCGGGCGTGTCGTAGACGGCGTTGACCAGACCGTGACTGGCGGCCTCCTGCGCTGTCATGCGGCGGCCGGTGTAGGCCAGCTCCTTGACGATGCCTAGCGGCATCAGCTTGGGCAGGCGCTGCAGGCTGCCCAGGTCGGCGGTCATGCCGATATTGATCTCCTGCACGCAGAAAAAGGATTCGGCGCTGGCATAGCGTATGCAGGCAGTGGCCACCAGATCCAGTCCGCCACCCACGCAGGCGCCCTGAATGGCGCAGATCACGGGCATGCGCAGGGCTTCGATCTTGTTGAAGGTGGACTGCAACTGGGCCAGGGTGTCGATGATGGCGGCGCGGCCCTCGGGCGTGCGGTCATTGGGCGCAAAGGCGGGGTCGGCAAAGGTCTCGAGTGCCATGCCGGCGCAAAAATGCTTGCCCGTGCTGCTGATGACCAGTGCGCGCGACTGGCCGCTGCGCTGCAGTGTGTCCAGCACCAGGTCCAGCTCCTGCCAGAACCTGGGATTCAGAGTGTTGAAGGCATCGGGGCGGTTGAGCACCAGATGGGCAATATGGTCGACCAGGTCCAGGCGAAAGCTGCTCAGACCGGCGGTCAGCAAGGTGTCGTCAGAGGTATGGGGCATGCCGGCATGGTGTCTTGCTGCGTAGGCCGCGCCAGTCACACTTGCGACTGCAGACAGAAAAGCCGGTCTGGGTCAAACCTGCGGTGCCAGCCGTTCCCTCCTGGGTGCATGGAGCGGCTGGCAGAGAAGCTGGTGAAGAGATGGATGCTGTGTTCCAGCAACTTCAACCAGAATCAGGCAGTCAGGGCTGGCGCTCTGTCTGCGGTATGGACCTTGAACACGGCCACCATGCCGGTCAGGCGCTGGGCCTGGTCGCTCAGCGAGACAGCGGCCGCCGTGGATTCCTCGACCAGGGCTGCATTTTGCTGCGTCATCTGGTCCAGGTTGGTCACGGCCTGGTTGACCTGGCTGATACCGTCATGCTGTTCCGTGGCCGAGGCACTGATCTCGCCAATCATGTCCGAGACCTTGCCGACGCTGCTGACGATTTCTTCCATCACGCGGCCTGCCTGGGAGACCTGGTCTGCGCCTTCCTGGGCGGCGTCCACGGAGGTGGTGATGAGCGCCTTGATCTCCTTGGCGGCCTCGGCACTGCGGTGGGCCAGGGCGCGCACTTCGCCGGCAACCACGGCAAAGCCTCGGCCCTGTTCGCCGGCGCGCGCGGCCTCGACCGCAGCGTTGAGTGCCAGGATATTGGTCTGGAAGGCGATGGAGTCGATCACGCCGATGATGTCGGAGATGCGGTGTGCGCTGTCGCTGATGCGTCCCATGCTGCTGACCACGGACTGCACCACATGGCCGCCGCGCTGAGCGACCTGTGCGGCATTGCCTGCCAGATGGTTGGCCTGGCGGGCGGTGTCCGAGGCCTGGGCGACGGTGGCGGTCAGCTGCTCCATGCTGGCTGCGGTTTCCTCGAGATTGGCGGCGGTCTGCTCGGTGCGTGCGGACAGGTCGTGGTTACCTGTAGCGATTTCGGCCGAGGCGGTGCTGATGGAGTGCACGCTGGTACGTACATCGCTCACCAGGCTACGTAGCTGGGCTGCCATGGTCGAGACGGAGCTCAGCAGGCGGCCGAACTCGTCATGGCGGTCGTTGCCGGCGGTTACCGTGAGATCGCCCTGTGCAATGGCCTGGGTCAGCTCCACGGCTTCATTCAGAGGTTGGGTGATGGAACGGGTGAGGGCCAGCGCCAGGCCCAGGGCGGCGGTCAGCACCAGGGCCTGCACCACCCAGGACAGCCAGATCGCTCTTTGCTGGTCTTGCTGCAGCTGAAGGCTGGCGGCGTCGCGCTGCTGCTCCTGCAGCTTCACAAAGTCCTGCAGCGAATCGACATAGCGGCCGATGGCGCCCAGATATTGCAGGCGGATGAAGTCGCGCATGGCTTCGATATCGCCGCTCAGCTTGATCTCCCTTGCCTGCTTGTTCAGCGCCAGAACTTCGGCGCGCACGGCGGCGATCTTCTGCAGGGCAGCCTTGTCAGCATCGCTTTGAGCCAGTTTGATGACCTGCGCCTGCAGCGCCCCGTTGACGGCCACGCCTTCGCTGACGCGCTCGTCCATGCGCTGGGTCAGCGCTTCGTCGGTGGTCATATTGCTGGTGAGCACGCGTTCGCCCGTGGTCTCGGTCGCACCTTTCCATTGAAGGGCGAGATTGATGCGATTGTCATAGTCGGTCAGGGTCTGCATGCCGGCCTGCAGGGCCTGGGTGGATGAGTGCTGGTTCCATAGCGAGACGGCCAGCATCATGGTCAGAAGCCCGCCCAAAGTGCACCACAGCTTGGTGGATACACGCCATTGATTGAATTGCATTGGCAGAAAATTTGCAAAAGCACTGCCCGGCCCGAGCGAACTGGTGGTCTGCGGCAAGACTGGGCAGCGTGGTTAGCGTAGAGGAAAGAAGCGGCTGTGCCTGCAGGCAGCAGCACATGTCCAAGAGACTGGCGGCTGGCACCAGGGGATGGATTTATTATGTATCGACATAATGACTGCCGCCTTGAGCGCTTTCTGTGCGGCGGCCGCAAAAAAGGCCTGCTGACGCAGGCCCTTGGAGCGAGTGAGCGCGTTGGAATCAGCGCTTCTTGTTGCCCAGAATGCCGCCCAGCACGCCGCGCAGAATCTCCTTGCCCAGACTGTTGCCCACGGTGCGTACCGTGGACTTGGCCATGGTCTGCACCAGACCGTCGTGCTGGCCGCCGCGCGGGCCGGTACGGCCGAACAGCAGCTCCTTGAGTCCGTCCATCATGGAGTCCGTGGCGCTGCCTTGCGGGGACGTTCCGGCCGCTCCGGCAGCAGCCGGGGCATCGCCGGGCTTGGCGGGCGTGGCGCTCGCAGTGCGGTCGCGCAATATCTCGAAGGCCGATTCGCGGTCCACGGCTTTCTCATAGACGCCGGCGACCAGGGAACCATCGATCAGCGCCTTGCGCTGCTCGGCCGTGATGGGGCCGAGCTGGCTGCCGGGCGGAATCACGAACACGCGCTCGGTCACGCTGGGGCGGCCTTTTTCGTCGAGGAAGCTGATCAGGGCCTCACCCACGGCCAGCTCGGTGATGGCTGCGGCAATGTCCAGACCGGGATTGGGGCGCATGGTGGAGGCTGCCGAGGCCACGGCCTTTTGGTCGCGTGGGGTGAAGGCGCGCAGGGCGTGCTGCACGCGGTTGCCCAGCTGTCCGAGCACGCTGTCGGGAACGTCCAGCGGGTTCTGGGTGACGAAGTACACGCCCACGCCCTTGGAGCGCACCAGGCGCACGACCAGCTCGATGCGTTCGATCAGCACCTTGGGCGCATCGTTGAACAGCAGGTGGGCCTCGTCAAAGAAAAACACCAGCTTGGGCTTCTCGGGGTCGCCGATTTCCGGCAGCTGCTCGAACAGCTCGGACAGAAGCCAGAGCAAAAAGGTCGAGTACAGGCGCGGCGCATTCATCAGCTTGTCGGCCGCCAGCACGTTGATCACGCCCATGCCATTGGCATCGGTCTGCATCAGGTCGTTGATGTCGAGCATGGGCTCGCCAAAGAACTTGTCGCCGCCCTGGCTTTCAATGGTCAGCAGCCCGCGCTGTATGGCTCCCACGCTGGCCGAGCTGATGTTGCCGTACTGGGTGGTGAACTGCTTGGCGTTGTCGCCCACAAAGTTCAGCATGGCGCGCAGATCCTTGAGATCCAGCAGCAGCATGCCGTTGTCGTCCGCAATCTTGAACACCAGATTGAGCACGCCCATCTGGGTCTCGTTCAGATTCAGCATGCGGCCGATGAGCAGCGGGCCCATGTCCGAGATGGTGGCGCGCACCGGGTGGCCCTGCTCGCCGAACACATCCCACAGCGTGGCAGGGCAGGCCAGGGGCTGTGGCAGGTCCAGGCCGCGATCCTTGAGCGAGGCCGCCAGCTTGCCTTCGATCTTGCCGGCCTGGCTGATGCCGCTCAGGTCTCCTTTGACGTCGGCCATGAAAACCGGCACGCCGATCTGCGAGAAGCTTTCGGCCAGTTTCTGCAGTGTGACAGTCTTGCCGGTGCCTGTTGCGCCGGTGATCAGGCCATGCCGATTGGCCAGTCCGGGCAGCAGGGTACATTCTGTGGCAGAGTGCTGGGCAATCAAAAGGGGTGAAGCCATTTCGGGTTTCCTCTGGGGGGGCATGCAGTCAAAAGTAAAATCGCTCCCGCTAGGTTAAATCAAATATCAAAGGATTCCCTGTGGCAGGACACAGCAAATGGGCCAACATCCAGCACCGCAAGGGTCGCCAGGATGAAAAACGTGGCCGCATCTGGACGCGCATCATTCGTGAAATCATGGTCGCAGCCCGCCAAGGCGGCGGCGACCTGAGCGCCAACCCGCGTCTGCGTCTGGCGGTGGACAAGGCCAAGGCCGCCAATATGCCGGCCGACAATATCAAGCGCAATATCGACAAGGCCACGGGTAACCTCGACGGCGTGACCTACGAGGAAATCCGTTACGAAGGCTATGGCATCGGCGGCGCGGCCATCATTGTGGACACAATGACGGACAATCGCGTACGTACGGTGGCCGATGTTCGCCATGCATTCAGCAAGTACGGTGGCAATATGGGCACCGAAGGCTCGGTGGCCTTCCAGTTCAAGCATGTGGGTCAGATCATGTTCGCCCCCGGCACGGACGAAGAAAAAGTCATGGAGATCGCGCTGGAAGCCGGTGCCGACGATGTGATCACCGATGACGAAGGTGGCATCGAGGTGCTGACGGCCCCCGGCGACTTTGAAGCCGTGCGTGACGCACTGCAGGCCGCCGGCTTTACCGCCGACATGGCCGAGGTGACCATGCGCCCCGAAAATACAATCGCCCTCGAAGGCGATGATGCAGCTCGCATGCAGAAGCTGCTGGACATGATTGAAGACTTGGATGACGTTCAGGACGTCTACCACAACGCAGAACTATGAAAATTCTTGTGATTGGCGGCGGTGGCCGTGAGCACGCTCTGGCGTGGAAGTTGGCCGAATCGCCCAAGGCGACCAAGGTCTATGTGGCTCCCGGTAACGGTGGCACTGCCCTGGCTGGCGGCAAGCTGGAGAACCTCGACATCACCGATGTGAAGGCTCTGCGCGAATGGGCCCAGGCCGAAAAGATTGCCGTGACCGTCGTGGGGCCCGAGGCTCCGCTGGCGGCTGGCGTGGTCGATGAGTTCCGTGCCCACGGACTCAAGGTCTTCGGCCCGACCAAGACTGCAGCCCAGCTGGAGTCGTCCAAGGCTTTCTCCAAGGACTTCATGGCGCGCCACAGCATCCCCACGGCGCAATATGAAACCTTCACCGACCCGGTTGCGGCCCATGCCTATGTGGATCGCCTCGGTGCACCCATTGTCATCAAGGCCGACGGCCTGGCGGCCGGCAAGGGCGTGGTGGTTGCCATGTCGCTGCAGGAAGCCCACGACGCCGTGGACTTCATGCTGGTGGACAACAAGTACGGTGTGCAGCACAACGAAGGCGGTGCACGCGTCGTGATCGAGGAATTCCTCGATGGCGAGGAAGCCAGCTTCATCGTGCTGTGCGACGGCAAGAACGTGCTGGCACTGGCGACCAGCCAGGACCACAAGCGTCTCAAGGACGGCGACCAGGGCCCCAACACCGGCGGCATGGGCGCTTATTCGCCGGCACCTGTGGTGACCGCCGATGTGCATGCCCGCGCCATGCGCGAAATCATTCTGCCCACCATCCGCGGCATGGAAAAAGACGGTGTGCCCTATACCGGCTTCCTGTACGCAGGTCTGATGATCGACAAGGCAGGCCACCCCAAGACGCTGGAGTTCAACTGCCGCATGGGCGATCCGGAAACCCAGCCCATCATGATGCGTCTCAAGAGCGACCTGGTGGATGTGATGCTGGCAGCCTGCGAAGGCAAGCTCGACCAGCTGGAGCTGCAGTGGGACCGCCGTACCGCATTGGGCGTGGTCATGGCTGCTGCCGGCTACCCCGAAGACCCGCGCAAGGGCGATGTCATCACCGGTCTGCCCGCCGCAGCCGACGATGCCATGGTCTTCCATGCCGGCACCCAGCTGGGTGATGACGGCCAGCCTGTGACCAGCGGTGGTCGTGTGCTCTGCGTGACCGTGTTGGCCGACAGTGTCAAGCAGGCGCAGCAGAAGGTGTATGACGTGGCACGTGGCATCCACTTCGATGGTGCCCAGTATCGTCGTGACATCGGCTTCCGTGCCGTCAAGAAGGCCGACTGATGAACCAGACATCCTCATCTTCTGTGGCTGATCAGCTGCCTGTGGCCGAGGTGCGTGAGTACCTCATGGGTCTGCAGACCCGCATCACCGAGGCGCTGGAAGCCATCGAAGGCGAGGGTGGTGCGCGTTTCCTGGCCGACGCCTGGCACAAGGAGCCGGGCGAAAAGCTGCAAGGCAACGGTGTCACCAAGATCATGGAGGGCGGGCGCGTGTTCGAGCGCGCAGGCTGCGGTTTCTCGCATGTGCGCGGGCCGCAACTGCCGCCCTCGGCCACACAGCATCGGCCCGAACTGGCCGGTGCGCCGTTCGAGGCCATGGGCGTGTCGCTGGTATTTCATCCGCGCAGTCCCTTGGTGCCAACGGTGCACATGAATGTGCGCATGATTTCGGCCGGCCATGAGGGGCAGCCCAAGACCTGCTGGTTTGGCGGCGGCATGGATTTGACGCCGGTCTACGGCTTCGAGGAAGACGCCGTGCATTTCCATCAGATCTGCCGTGATGCGCTGGCGCCATTTGGCGATCAGCTCTATCCGCGTTTCAAGCAATGGTGCGACGAGTACTTCTTCCTCAAGCATCGCAACGAGCAGCGCGGCATTGGCGGCATCTTCTTCGATGATTTCAGCGAACTGGGCCAGCAGCAGAGCTTTGCCATGCTGCGCTCGGTTGGCGATGCCTTTCTGAAGGCCTATCTGCCCATCGTGGAACGCCGCCGGAATGCGGAGTACACACAGCAGCAGGTGGATTTCCAGCGCTACCGCCGTGGCCGCTATGTGGAATTCAACCTGGTCTGGGACCGCGGCACGCATTTCGGCCTGCAGTCCGGCGGCCGCACCGAATCCATTTTGCTGTCCATGCCGCCTCATGCGGACTGGAGCTATCAGCGTGAGGATGCGCCCGGTACTCCCGAGCGCGATTTGCTCGAGAAATTCCTGATTCGCCGTGACTGGCTTTGAGACGCAGGCCTTTATCCAATAGGTCTGCTTCCCCTGCTGATCGGGCATAAAGCCCTGTCAGCAGGGAAATTTTTAGAAAACTATAATTTCCATAGCTGGATGCGCGCTATCGACTGGCGCGTCAACCTTTTTCAATGCGTGAAGAGCACGGGTCTTAGGGGCCTGAACGCAGACGCTAACCCAGCCCTGATACGGGTGTGGCGCAGCACACGCTATATTGATCCCATCATTTACTGATTCCATCGCCTGATGACCACCTCCACCAAATCGGATTCCGCAGCCAAGCGCGACGTCACCAAACTCCAGCGAGCCATTGTTGACGGCCTCGAAGACGTCAAGGCCCACGACATCCAGGTGTTCAACACCGAAGCACTGTCGCCGCTGTTCGAGCGCGTGATCGTGGCCTCGGGTACTTCCAACCGCCAGACCAAGGCACTTGCCTCCAGCGTGCGCGAAGCCGTCAAGGAAGCTGGGTTTCCCGTGCCCCGCCAGGAAGGTGAGCAGAACGGCGAATGGATCATCGTGGACTGCGGCTCGGTGGTCTGCCACATCATGCAGCCGGCCATCCGCCAGTACTACCGCCTGGAAGAAATCTGGGGCGAGACACCGGTGCGCATGAAGATCGGTGCCGCCAAGCCCAAGCCCGCCGAAGTGGCCGCCAAGAAGCTGGCTGCCAAGCTGGCAGTGGAAAAGGCAGCTGCGGAAAACACCGTGGTCGAGAAAAAGCCTGCCGCCAAGAAGGCTGCGGCCAAGAAGCCCGCCACCAAGACGGCTGCCGGTGCCAAGCCTGCGGCAAAGAAGCCTGCTGCCAAGTCCGCCGCTGCCAAGACGGTCAAGACCGTGGTCGTCAAGCCCAGCACGCCCCGTACTGCCAAGCCGGTTGCGGCCAAACCCGCAGCCAAGCGTGCTCCCCGCGCCAAGGCCTAAATGAAGCTGACCATCGTGGCTGTAGGCCTGCATGTGCCCGACTGGGCGCAGACGGCCTACGACGATTACGCCAAGCGCTTTCCGCCCGAACTCAAGGTCGAACTCAAGGCCGTCAAGACCGAGCCGCGCGGCTCCAAGACGCTGGAGACCCTGTATGCGGCAGAGCGCAAGCGTATCGAAGCCGCCATCCCCAGGGGCACTCGCATCGTGGTGCTCGACGAGCGCGGCACCAATCTGACCACCAAGGCGTTGGCCCAGCGTCTCAAGGGCTGGCAGCTCGAGAGCGATGATGTGGCCCTGGTCATCGGCGGACCCGACGGGCTGGACCCCGAGTTCAAGGCCGCGGCACACGAGCGCATCCGTCTGTCCGACCTGACCCTGCCGCATGCCATGGTGCGCGTGCTGCTGATCGAGCAGCTCTACCGCGCCTGGTCGGTCAATGCCGGCCATCCCTACCACCGCGAATAAGCGCTTGTGAGCTGACTCTGCGTGCAATTTCGCGCAGTGCGTGATACTATGATTTTGATAGCCTTTTGCGCTTTATATATGGGCGCTAGAGGCCATTTTTAATCAAAATCATGGCGCCATTTCTCTATCTTGCATCCCAAAGTCCCCGCCGTCGTCAGCTGCTGGAGCAGCTGGGCGTGGCGCATGAATTGCTGCTGCCCAATGCAGCGGGTGATATCGCCGAGGATGCCGAGGCCATAGAGGCCGAGCTGGTCGGGGAGGACCCCCATGATTATGTGCAGCGCGTGACGGCCGGCAAGCTCGATGCAGCCGTGGCTCGCCATGCGCGGCGCGGTTTGCCGCAGGCGCCCATTCTGTGCTCCGACACCACCGTGGCCCTGGGAAAGCAGATTCTGGGCAAGCCCGCCGATGCCGAAGACGCGCGACGCATCCTGCATCTGCTCTCCGGGGCCGAACATGAGGTGCTGACCGCCGTGGCGCTGCAAAGCGGCGTGCGGCGTCTGCAGGCCCTGTCGGTGTCCACCGTGCGCTTTGCGTCCATGACCGAGGCGCAGATCGATGCCTATGTGCTCACGGGCGAGCCCATGGGCAAGGCCGGTGCCTATGGCATACAGGGCAGGGCGGCCGCACATATTGCAGAGATTCGTGGCAGCTATTCGGCCATCATGGGCCTGCCGGTTTATGAAACTGCCGAGCTTTTGCGCCAGCTGGGCTGGTCGCTCTGAACCTTTGGCGCAATCGGCACTCTGTTCTTGAGTCTTCCCTGCGGGAAGGTCTGCATGGCAGCTGTCTTGCGCCAGCCATGCGCGCGTCGCACACTGGGCGCAGCAAAAGCCAGGACATATAAAGAAAGAACGACAGTCAATGCAGCAAGATATTTTGATCAACTGGTCGCCGCAGGAAACGCGGGTGGCGATTGTCGAAAACGGCGCCGTGCAGGAGCTGCACATGGAGCGCCCGCTGGAGCGGGGACTCGTCGGCAACATCTATCTGGGCAAGGTCTCGCGTGTGCTTCCAGGCATGCAGTCCGCCTTCATCGATATCGGTCTGGAGCGTGCGGCCTTTTTGCATGTGGCCGATGTCTGGCAGCGTCAGGAAAATGGCGAAGCCCCGATGTTCGCGCGCAAGGACCAGCCGCTGACGCCCATCGAAAAGCAGGTGTTCGAAGGGCAGTCCATCATGGTGCAGGTCATCAAGGACCCCATAGGTACCAAGGGTGCGCGCCTGTCAACGCAGATCAGCATTGCGGGGCGTCTGCTGGTGTTTCTGCCACAGGACGACCACATCGGCATCTCCCAGAAAATTCCCCAGAACGAGCGCGATGCCTTGCGGGCTCGTCTGCAGGAGCTGGTCGGCACCAAGGAGGGGGGCGGTGGCGGCGGGTTCATTCTGCGCACCAATGGCGAGGAATCCAGCGATGCCGAGCTGGCCGATGACATCCGCTATCTGCGCAAGACCTGGGCGCGCATCAAGGATGCGGCGCAGAAGCTGCCCGTCATGTCGGTGCTGCATCAGGATCTAAACCTGCTGCAACGTGTGCTGCGGGATCTGGTCGGCGAGAACACCCAGAGCATTCGCATCGATTCGCGCGAGCAGTTTGCGCTGCTCAAGAGCTTTGGCCAGGAATACATGCCGGCGGCTGTGCCCAAGCTGGCGCTTTACAAGGGCGAGAGGCCGATTTTCGACCTCTACAACATCGACGAGGAAATCGCGCGTGCGCTGGGGCGGCGGGTGGATCTGAAGTCGGGCGGCTATCTGATCGTCGATCAGACTGAAGCCCTGACCACCATCGATGTGAATACCGGCGGCTATGTAGGTGCGCGCAATTTTGACGACACCATCTTCAAGACCAACCTGGAAGCGGCGCACGCCATTGCACGTCAGCTGCGGCTGCGCAATCTGGGCGGCATCGTCATCGTGGACTTCATCGACATGGTGCGCGAGGAGCACCAGGGCGAGGTGCTCTCCGAATTCCGCCGCCAGCTGGCACGCGACCGCGTCAAGACCATGGCTGGCGGCTTCTCTCAGCTGGGCCTGGTGGAGATGACGCGCAAGCGTACGCGCGAGTCGCTGGCCCATATGCTGTGCGAGCCCTGTGAAGCCTGCTCCGGCAAGGGCAATGTCAAGACCGCGCGCAGCATCTGCTACGAGGTGCTGCGCGAAATCCTGCGCGAAGCCCGCCAGTTCAATCCGCATGAGTTCCGCGTTGTGGCATCCCCCAAGGTGGTGGAGATGTTCCTCGACGAGGAAAGCCAGCATCTGGCCAGTCTTTCGGACTTCATTGGCAAGCCCATTTCGCTGCAGGCCGAGACTGCTATGGCGCAGGAGCAATACGATATCGTGCTGCTGTGAGTGAGAGTGCATTCAGCGTCATTTGCTCCAGTAGATCCGCTACGACAGCTGCATCGATTACCTCGTTGCTTGTTACGCAAATCGCACGTATCTGCATTGCGCAGCCGTAGCCCATGGCTTCACTTCCTGGGTTGCACAGATCGCTTATTCCACCCGAGGCGCGTGTTTGCTCGCGTGAGCGATGGCCCCAGAGTCTGCCTGGCAACTGGCCCAGGTGCGTTGTAGAGATTCAAAAAAATAGCGGTCAGCGCTTTATCCATAAGCACCAGCCGCTATTTCCATGCATTTCCTGATGGGGCAGGGCATTGCCGCCCCGCCGTCAGGTGCAGGATCAGAACAGATCCATGGGCAATGCCATTACGCTGGCCGCGCCGTTGATCACAGCATCGGCCTGACCGGACACTCGGGTCAGGATATGTTCGGCATAGAACTGTGCCGTGGCCAGCTTGGCCTGCATGAAGGCCGTGTCCTGGCCCTTGGCCAGCAGCTCCTGCGCAGCCAGCACCGAGCGGCCCAGCTGCCAGCCGGCGATCAGATTGCCGGTGAGCATCAGATAAGGAACGCTGCCGGCATAGGCCGCATTGGGGTCGGCCTTGGCCTTGGCCACGATGAAGTCCACCACCTGCACAAAGGCCTGACGGGCCTGGGCCAGATTCCTGGCGACCGCCTTGGCCGTATCGGTGCCGCTGGCGATGAGAGCCGCCTCGGTCTTCTCGATCTGGGCGGCAATGGCCTTGGCGGTCTGGCCGCCATCACGTGCGGTCTTGCGGCCGACCAGGTCGTTGGCCTGGATGGCGGTCGTGCCTTCATAGATGGTCAGGATCTTGGCGTCGCGGTAGTACTGGGCGGCGCCGGTTTCCTCGATGAAGCCCATGCCGCCATGCACCTGTACGCCCAGGCTGGTGACTTCCAGGCTCATTTCGGTGCTGTAGCCCTTGACCAGGGGCACCATGAATTCATAGAAGGTCTGGTTGGCCTGACGCACTTCGGCGTCCGGGTGGTGGTGGGCGGCATCGTAGGCGGCAGCGGCGGTGGTTGCCATGGCGCGGCAGCCCTCGTTGCTGGCACGCATGGTCATCAGCATGCGGCGCACATCGGGGTGGTGGATGATGGTGGCGCTGGCCTTGACCGAGCCGTCGACGGGGCGGCTTTGCACGCGTTCCTTGGCGTAGGCCACAGCGTGCTGGTAGGACCGCTCGGCGACGGCCAGGCCCTGCAGGCCCACGGCATAGCGCGCTGCGTTCATCATGATGAACATGTATTCGAGGCCGCGGTTTTCCTCGCCCACGAGGTAGCCGATGGCTCCCCCGTTGTCGCCAAATTGCAGCACGGCTGTGGGCGAGGCCTTGATGCCCATCTTGTGCTCGATGCTGACGCAGTGCACATCGTTGCGCTTGCCCAAGGAGCCGTCCTGGTTCACGAGGAACTTGGGCACGACAAACAGGCTGATGCCCTTGACGCCTTCGGGCGCCCCCGCCACGCGGGCCAGCACCAGGTGGACGATGTTGTCCGCCATATCGTGCTCACCATAGGTGATGAAGATCTTGGTGCCGAAGACCTTGTAGCTGCCGTCGCCCTGAGGCTCGGCCCTGGTGCGCACCAGGGCCAGGTCGGAGCCGGCCTGGGGCTCGGTCAGGTTCATGGTGCCGGTCCATTCGCCGGTCACGAGCTTTTCCAGGTAGGTGGACTTGAGCTCGTCACTGCCGGCAGTGAGCAACGCCTCGATGGCGCCGTCGGTCAGCAGCGGGCACAGCGCAAAGCTCAGGTTGGCGCTGTTGAGCATCTCGATACAGGCCGCGCCAATGGTCTTGGGCAGGCCCTGGCCGCCAAAGTCCGCAGGGTGCTGCAGGCCTTGCCAGCCGCCTTCGGCATATTGCTTGAAGGCATCGGCAAAGCCGGGAGTCGTCGTGACCACTCCATCCTTGAAGGACGAGGGATTGACATCGCCGGGAACATTCAGGGGAGCGACCACGCCTTCGCAAAGCTTGGCGCATTCTTCGAGAACGGCCTGCGCGGTTTCCAGTCCCGCATCTTCAAAGCCGGGAATCTGGGCGACCTGCTCGATCTGGGCCAGGTGCTCCATGTCGAACAGCATGTCTTTGATGGGCGCTTTGTAGGTCATCGTCTCTGTTTCCTTGAATACTGGCCCGGCTGGCTGCCTGGCCTAGGTTGTGCCTTGGATTGTTGGGGATGTTGCCTGCCACGGATGGCAGGGGCTTCCCTCGACTTCATGTCCGGTGCCTGGCAAGAATGCCAGGTCCTCGCATTGGTTTGACGTTTACGTAAACGGAATGATTCTAGGGGCTGTGACGGGCTTGCCGCAGTCGCAGACGCGCAATATGGTGGCCAACGCTTGCGGCAAGCTTTCAATCAAAGAGAAACTTTATAGTTAACTTTTTTGACCTGGTGTTTACCCGTGGTGTCGCGTAAAGACAAGAGGGCGGCGCTCTCGGGAAATGTCCTGGAGCCGAATTCCCATAAATTCAGTCCAGTCTGAATGGAGGAATACCGGGGATATGGCCTAAGTCATTGATTCGTATTGCTTCTGTTCGAGGTGAGGCGGTGTGCCGTATCACCTTTCGATTGGTATCTGACTGGGAGTTTGTATGGCTAAAGTAATCCGTTATCACGAAGTTGGCGGCCCCGAGGTGTTGCGACAGGAAGACATTGAAGTCGGCCAACCCGGTCCAGGTCAGGTCCGTCTCAAGCAGGGCGCTGTGGCCTTGAACTTTGCCGATACCTATTTCCGCTCCGGTCTGTATCCCGCTCCTTTGCCCGCAGGCGTGGGCAGCGAGGCTTGCGGCACGATCACGGCCGTGGGCGACGGCGTGACGGATTTCAAGGTCGGCGACCGCGTGACCTATACCGGCGCGCTGAACACCATCGGCGCTTACGCCACGGAGCGCCTGATTTCTGCTGCCCCCCTGATCCGTCTGCCTGACAACATCAGCTTTGAAACCGCAGCAGCCATCACCATGCGTGGACTGACGGCGGCTTACCTGATGCGCCGCATCTGGGACTTCAAGAAGGGCGACACCATCTTGCTGCATGCTGCAGCCGGTGGCGTGGGCCTGCTGGTGTCGCAGTGGGCAAAGCTGGAAGGCCTGAACGTGATCGGCACAGTCTCCAGCGATGCCAAGGCCGAAGTGGCCAAGGCCAACGGCTGCGTTCACACCATCAACTACAGCCACGAAGACGTGGCCAAGCGCGTGCGTGAGTTGACAGACGGCGTGGGCGTGAATGCCGTCTTCGACAGCGTGGGCAAGGACACTTTCGAGGGCTCGCTCAACAGCCTGAAGGTGCGCGGGCTGATGGTCTGTCTGGGTACGGCTTCGGGCTCCATTGCGCCATTCAACCCGCAGATTCTGGCCGGCAAAGGCTCGCTCTTCCTGACGCGTCCTGCATCGGCGCATTACATCGCCGACCCCGCGGAGCGTGCAGAGCTGGCCAACGAACTGTTCGCCCATGTGGCCGAAGGCCGTATCAAGGTGGACATCAGCAAGCGCTATGCGCTGGAAGACGCCGTTCAGGCTCACCGCGATCTGGAAGCCCGCAAGATTGTGGGATCGGCCATCTTCACGCTCTGAGATACCGAAGGCAGCACTTCTGTATGAAAAGGGCTGAGCCATTCAGCCCTTTTTTGCATCAACCCCGGTGATTGCCCAAAGAAATAAATGCCATGACTCAAAGCTCTGCTGCAACGACATTGCAGGTCGACTTTTCGCTGGACCTGATCTGCCCCTGGTGCTGGATCGGTCTGCGCAATCTGCTGGCCGCCCGTGAGATGCTGCTGGCCAGATATCCCGACCAGCAGCTTGCAATCCATTGGCATGCAGACACTCTGCTGCCCCATATCCCGGAGCATGGAGTGCCTTACCAGGCCTTCTACGAAGCCAGGCTGGGCGGTCCCAGGGCCGTGGAGGTTCGCCGTGCCCAGGTGCGCTCGGCGGCCCATGCGGCGGGCCTGCAGATCAATCATGCGCTGATTGAAACCTTCCCCAGCACGCGCCTGGTTTGTGCGTTGGTCAACTACGCGCAGACTCTGCTCGATGGTGAATCCATGATCCGTTTTGTGGAGTCCATCTTTGCCGCTTACTTTGTGCAGGGCCGCGATATAGGCTCGGTCATGGTGCTGCAGCAGCTGGCGCACTCGGCAGCACTGGACTGGAATCCTTCCCGCTTTGATGCGCTGCGCTACCAAAGCGAGGCCGGCCATACCGGCGGCGTGCCGCATATGGTGTTCAACCAGCGTCTGCAGGTGACGGGCGCGGTGGCGCCCGCGGAGCTGCTGCGCGCCATGGAGCATGCCCGTGTTGCCGACAGCATCTTCGCCTGATACCGCATTGCTGGCCGCCGGTGCCGTGCGGGATTTGCCGCCTGGCGGGCGAAAGTTGGTCTTCACGCCTGGTGGCCAGAGCATCTTGCTGCTGAATGTCGAAGGCGAGTTCTATGCCTTGGAGAACAGCTGCCCGCATGCGGGTGCCTCCATGGCCGGCGGCAATTGCGATGCCCATGTGCTGAGCTGCCCCGCGCATGGACTCAAGTTCGATATCCGCAGCGGCAAGTGCACGGCATCGCCGCAGATGACGATTCCTCTCTACGAAGTTCTTGTCAGAGAGGGACTGCTCTGGCTCAAACCGCCTGACAACTGCTGATAAACCATCGAGCGCTGATGTGCATAGAAGAAGGCCCGCAGATTTTCTCTGCGGGCCTTCTTCTATGGTTTCAGGATTGATGTCCTCTGGCCGGCAACCGGCAGGCGCCGGTTGCCATGGATTGGACTCAGAACGTGTGGCGAATGCCGATGTCAAAGCCCGAGGCATTGCCGCCAGCGACTGGAATCGGGCCTTGCAGCGCGCCCGTGGCCACCGGCAGGTTGATGCTGCCGCGGTTGTCTACATAGGCATAGGTGCCGTAGAGTGCGGTGCGCTTGGAGAGGTTGTGCACATAACCCACTGCGTACTTGTTGGAGCTGCTGCCGCTGTTGTCATTGCGGTTCAGGCGCATGAAGCTCATGGGGATATTGCCGTTACCGACCTTCCAGATGGCACCCAGCTGCCAGTAGCGTACATGGTCGGCATTGTCCAGACCTGCCAGGCGGTTGCCAGTGCGGTGATCGGCAGCCAGAACCATGAGGCGGTGGCCCTCCCAGAGGTAGGATGCGGCGGCATTGATCTGTCTGTAATCGTCGGCCGCACGGTTCTTGGTGGACGTGATGGCGACGGCTGCATCCCAGTTGTCGCCTCCATAGCCCAGGCGTGCACCATAGACGCGGCCGTCCTGGCGGTTGGGGCCGGCATCGTTTTCACCGAATGCAGTCATCAACTGATAGAACAGGCCTTTGCAACTGGAGCTGGAGCAGCCGGGCGAGAAGTAGCCAATGCTGTTCGATGCCCGAAAGCCCGTCACAGTGGTGCCGTGCAGCACATGCAGGCTCATGCCCACGCCCAGGCGAAAGGGGTCGTAGTTGAACATGTTCCAGAAGGCGGGCACATAGTCGCGGCCCAGGCGTACCTCGCCCCATTGCTTGCTCTGCAGATAGACCAGGGCCTTGCGGTTGAAGCTCAGACCATTGCTGCTGCCTGCCCCCGAAGGCTGGTTGTTGGTGTTGGAGGCCTGGCCGGTGCCGTTGTCGGTATTGAGACCCGCTTCCAGATCAAAGCCGGCGGCCAGACCGTTGCCGAGATCTTCACGGCCCTTGAAGCCCAGGCGGCTGGCCTGATTGCCGCTGGAGGTCAGCATCTGACGCGAGCCTGCGCCAGCGCCGCGGTAATTGGATACGGCCATATCCACCACGCCATAGACCTGCACAGAGGATTGTGCCGAGGCCGCCAGCGGCGCCAGCGTGCATGCGAGAGCGCTCAGCGCATTGAAAGCCATTTTTTTTGTAGTCATTCATGTCTCCTTGAACCGTTGAAAAAAGATGCCTGGTGGCAAACCGACGAAAAACACAGCAGGGCAAGGCCGGGCCTGGGGATGGGTTAGGGCGCAGGCAAGCCCCCAGCTCTAATCCCGCCAAAGGACTGGAGCCGGGTGCGGCCGCCCACGGTGCCAAGGGTTGGCACTGGGCAGAGGTCTTGAATCAGATAAGTAATGGAGCAGCTTGAGGGCAACTGCTCAAGGACCCGGGCCTCAGTTTTCGGGCTTGTAGCCTATGGACTTGAGCAGGGCTGCCTGTTTGCGGCTGGCCTCTTTGAGGTCGGCTGTCATTTCTGCCGTGGTAAGGGGCTGGCCGGGCTCCATGCCCACCGTGGCGAGCTGTTTGAGCACGGCCTCCTTGCGGAAATGTGCCAGCGCCACGTCCCGCAGCTTCTGCTGGATGGCTGCCGGGGTTTGCGGGTGGGACCACAGGGCAAACCAGCCTGGTTTGGAAAGCTGGGGGTAGCCCAGCTCCGTGAAGGTCGGCACCTCTGGCAAAGTCTGCAGGCGGCTCGGGTAGACGACTGCCAGCGCCTTGATCTTGCCGCTGCGAATCAGGGGTAGCGAAGTGGTGACGCCATCGAACATCACCGGGATATGACCTCCCATGAGGTCCACCAGCGCAGGGGGCGAGCCCTTGTAGCCCACATGGCGCATATTGATCTTGGCCAACTGGCCCAGCAGCATGCCCGAGGTGTGACCTTTCAGGCCCGTGGCGTAGGAGGCAAAGTCCACGCCGTCGCGTTGCTGTCTGGCGTAGCTGATGAATTCGGGCAGGGTCTGGAACGGCAAATCCTTGTTGGCGACCATGACCAGTCCGGTGCGTGTGAGCTGGGCCAGCGGCGTCAGGTCCTTGAACGGGTCGAAACTGACTTTCTGGGCCAGGGGCGCCTCGCTCAGTGCTCCGTCCTGAATTACCAGAAAGGTGTAGCCGTTTTTGCCATGGGACTTGAGGTCCTGGATGCCGATGGCCCCCGAGGCACCGGGCTTGGACTCCACGATCACGGGCTGCTTGAGCTCTTGCTGCATGCCCTCTGCCAGCAGGCGGGCCAGGGTGTCAGCCGTGCCGCCGGCAGGCCCGGTGACGATCAGGCGTATGGGCCTGGTCGGCCAGTCCACGGTCTGCTCGGCCTGTGCGGGCAAGGCCAGGCTGGCGGCCACGGCCATGACGGCCAGGCCTAATTTCCGGCGCAGTGCGCAGGCTGTCGCGGTGCGAGAACCTGCGGTGTCCACTGAATTGCGTGAGGCGGGTGTCGTTGCCTTCATTGC
This sequence comes from Comamonas sp. A23, assembly GCF_004522605.1. Lineage (NCBI taxonomy): Bacteria > Pseudomonadati > Pseudomonadota > Betaproteobacteria > Burkholderiales > Comamonadaceae > Comamonas > Comamonas sp. A23. The sequence goes on along the minus strand of NZ_RSDT01000006.1, from coordinate 153,890 downwards.
TTGTCTCCTTCAATGGGGAGATCTGGCTCCCCATCTGCGCGCACCTTTTATATATTGTGGGTGGCTGCGCATTCATCGTGATGGTCTTCGGGCGGTTCAGGCCGTTGGCTCGGGCTGTCGGGCTTCGATCCGAGCCTGCAAATCCTCGATCAGCTGTTTTGCCTGCGGCCAGGGGCCATGGCCCGAGGCCGGGTTCAGGTGGCCCTGGGGGCCCAGCTCCACCAGCTCGCTCCCCCAGTCGCGCGCAAAGCCGCGCGCGCGCTCCAACGCGGTCAGCGGGTCATTGCTGCTGGCTGCCAGTAGTGTGGGAAACGGCAGGCGCTGGCGCGGGATGGGCGTCCAGCCGTGGGCTGCCAGCACATCCTTGGGGGGGTAGCCGGCAGGCATCTGGGTTTCCACATCGGCGGGGGCGGCCAGCAAGGCTCCTAGAATGGGACGGGCTCGGCGCAGCGCCCAGTGCGCGACCATCATGCAGCCGGCGCTGTGCGCCACGATGATGACGGGGCCGTCGATGCTGTCCAGTGCACGGTCGATCGCGTCCAGGCGGGCATGGCAGCTGAGCTTGTCCTGCTCCAGCGGTGGAACGGTGACGCAGGGGACGGACTGCGCAGTCAGCTCCTTTGCCAGCAGCGTCTGCCAGTGCTCTTCCACATGGTCGCGCAGGCCGGGGATGATGAGAATCGTGTGCTTCAAGGTCATCTTCTGTCTCCTGGCTCAGTCCGTGGGGCCGCCGATGATGGCGGTGCGTTCCATCTTGCGGTGGCAGGGCTGGTAGTCCATCACTGCGTAGTGCTGGGTGGAGCGGTTGTCCCAGAAGGCTACGCTGTTTTTGCTCCATTTGAAGCGCACCTGGTACTCGGGAATCATGGCCTGGCTGGTCAGGTAATTGAGCAGTTGCGAGGAACCGGGCGATTTGTCCAGGCCGAAGCGCACATTGGCGGGTGTGTTGTAGTTGGTGAAATGGGTGGTGAAGCTGCTGTTGACGAACAGAATCTTCTCGCCGGTTTCGGGGTGGATGCGGACCACGGGGTGCTCGGCGTCGGGGTATTGGGCCTTGAGTGCCAGACGCTTTTCGATAGGCATGACGGCACCAAAGCTCGCTTCGATGCTATGGCGGGCACGCAGATGCTCGATCTTGACCTTGATGTCGTCTGGCAGGTTCTCATAGGCCATCACCATGTTCACCCACATGGTGTCGCCGCCCACTGGCGGGCATTCAACGCAGCGCAGCACGCAGCCCATGGGGGGCTGCTCGCGCCAGGTGGCATCGGTGTGCCATGAGTTTTCGTTGCGGTCCAGAGGGTTGTCGGGGGTCTTGTAGATCTGCACCAGGCCTGGGTGCTCGGGGTGGCTTCCCACCACCGGGTGGTCTTCCAGTTCGCCAAATTTGCGCGCAAATGCCACATGCTCGGCGCGTGTGATGTCCTGGTCGCGGAAAAAGATCACGCGGTGCTTGAGCAGTGCCTGGCGGATCTCGGTCATCAGGCCTTCGTCCTCGGCGGCCGCTCCCAGGTGAACGTTGGACAGCTCCGCACCGATGGAGCAGGTCAGAGGATTGACTTCCAGCGAGCGGGTCAAAGAGCTGGAGCGGATAAGGGCGGGTGCTGCGCCAACCTCGTTTTTCATTGGGAAGTCTCCTTATAGAATCAATGTCGCCAGTGTGAAAACTCCCCTCGATCGGCGCTTGTCATTACATGACTGGTGCTTTGCAATTAGTGCCAAGTTAGTGAAACCCCATGGCCTCTCTCGTTCGCGCCGCCTGCTTGACCAATTACGCCGAAGTCGCCCAGGCTTCGGGACTGAATGGCGCGCGCATGCTGCTCGATGCCGGCCTGAGCCCCGGTGTGCTCGACGAGCCGGATCTGATGATTCCGGTGGACAAGGTGGGGCGCCTGCTGCAGGCCTCGGCCACGCAGTCGGGCAATGAAAGCTTTGGTCTGTGCATGGCGCGCTCGCGCCTGCTGTCCAATATGGGGCCGGTGGGCCTGCTGATTCGCGATCAGGCTACGCTGCGCGATTCGCTGAACCTGCTGGTGCGTCATCTGGCCCTGCTCAACGGCGCCATGACGCTGGAGCTGGACGAGCAGGCCGACACGGTGCTGATCCGTGAGCTGTTGCTGGCCGGCCGTGCCCATGAGCCTACGCGCCAGCGCGTGGAGCTGGCGCTGGGCGTGATGGTGCGCGCCATTCGGCAGCTGATAGGTCGCGACTGGCAGCCTCGCATGGTGTGTTTCGAGCACGCCGCGCCCAAGGACCTGAGCATGCATCACCTGATGTTCGGCCCGCGCGTGGAGTTCAATCAAGAGTTCAACTGCATTGTTTGCGTCAAGGCCGATCTCGATACGCGCAACGAATTTGCCGACCCTGCCATGGTGCGCTATGCCCAGAAGCTGCTGGAGTCCGTGGCTCCCATGAGCGAGGAAGCAGTGCTGGACGATGTGCGCCGCACCATCTTGCTGCTGTTGCCCAGCGGGCGCTGCAGCATTGAGAAAGTCAGCGAGCACCTGGGTGTGGTGCCACGCACCATTCAGCGCCGGCTGACGGAAAAGGGGCAGAGCTTTTCCTCGCTGATGAACGATATCCGCAAGGAGCTGGCCGTGCGCTATGTGTTCGAGAGCAACCGCTCTTTGACCGAAGTGGCCGAGCTGCTGGGCTTTACGGCCCCCAGCAGTTTTTCACGCTGGTATCAGAGCCAGTTCGGCTGCAGTGCCAAGGACAGCCGTGCCAAGGCGCAGACCGAAGGCACGGGCGGCGCATAAAAAAGCGGGCCGAAAGGGCCCGCCAAACACACTACCAAAGTGCCACCCCAGGGAGAGGGCGGCTACGCCAGCGTCCTTCAGTTGCTGGCGATTCTGAGCTTGCTCAGAATTTTGCGGTTCTGCTCCACCGTGTTCAGCATTTTTTGTTGCAGCTCCGTCATCGTGCTGGGCTGGGGTGCGTCAAAGCCCTGGGTTTTGAGCTGCGCCTGAAACTTGGCGGATTGAGTCACCTTGTCCATTTCCTGGCGCACCTTCTGGATCAGGGCCGGGGGCGTGCTGCTCAGCACGAACAGTCCCACACTGGCATCGGGCAGCACAAAGTCGGGCATGTTCTGCTCGGCAAAGCTGGGCACATCGGGTAGCAGGCGCGAGCGGTTGGGCGAGACCACGCCCAGGGCCTTGATCTTGCCGGCCTTGACCAGCGGGGCTGCATTGGTCACCACTTCAAAGGTCAGTTGTACCTGATTGCCGATCAGGTCGACGATGGCAGGGGCCGAGCCCTTGTAGGGCACGGCGGTGATCTTGCCGCCGCTTTTCTCGCTCAGCAGCTCGCCCAGCATGTCCGAGCGGGTGCCAGGGCTCAGGTTGGCGATATTGATCGGGCCGGAGCTCTTTTTTGCATAGTCCAGCACTTCCTGAATCTTGTTGGGTGGAAAGCTGTTGTTGGCCACCAGCATATGCACCATGGAGGCCACATCCGAGACATAGGTGAAGGTCTTGTGCACATCGAACGGCGTCTTCACGGTAAGCGGAAAGTCGGTCCAGATGCTGGAGGGCGCAATCATCAGCGTATGCCAGTCGGCAGGTGCATTCATCACGGCGCGCTCGGCAATCACGGCCGATCCGCCGGGTTTGTTGTCGACGACCACGGGCTGGCCCAGATTGGTCTGCAGATGATCGGCCACCAGGCGCGCCACACCATCGGTGATGCCACCAGGAGGCGCAGGAACGACGAGGCGGATGGGTTTGACGGGCCAGGCGGATGCGGGGGTCTGAGCCTGTACGGCGGTGCTGGCCATTACGCCGACGCAAAGAATTGCGGCGCAGGAACGCAGGGTTCGAGGAATGTTTCGCATGTGTTGCTCCCTAAATGGAGTTGCTCAGATGGTGCTGGCGGGAGAGTCTGTGACCCGCCCATCTTCAAGAACGCAAGCATTCAGCGCTTGTCTTGCTGCGGCGCTATCGGCCCTGGCTCGCAAGACGCGAATCACGGGCATCACTTGCGGGCCGGGTGGTCCAGCAAAATTCACAGCGGTTGTCATTGATGTCTCCTGTCGTTTTTCATGGGGGGCAGACATTCGGCATGACGCCGATCTCTGTCTCGCAGGGGGCAGACCCAACGAATAGGTGATCCGCTGAATCTGCCGGCATGTCCCTGCGCTCTTGTGCTTGGGGTGTAGGAATGCACCAATTCATGATGGAGGTCCGCAAGTCCGGTGACTTGGCGTTTCATGCCTGCGACTTCGCATTTGATGACTGCAGTACTCCGCACTTACCCGATGTAGGGCTGCAGCCTGCATGGCTTCGATGCGTGCTTGAGGCGCGGTATGGGCGCCTTGCAATCGGAGCCGCGAGGAGGGGGAGGTCGCAGGTTGCCGATGGTGCGCGGCAGTCGCCTGGACTTTTGCAGTGCATGAACCGATGTCGTCTCTCTGTTGCCTGAGCCAATCACCTTCAGGCATGGTTTGCCGGTCTTGTCGCGTTTGAGAAAGCGCGTGTCTTGAAATGCAAAGTGGCATCTCGCACGGCATTTGATACTGGCTTCACGCATCGGCAATGGCCTGAAATCGGCTGATGCAGTTTGTCCAGACACTGATTTCTCGCACTCAAACCGGAGACAACAACCATGAACTTTCTTGACGGTCACCTGTATCCCGAAAACCAGCAACCGCTGATCATCACTGCAGCTCCCTACGCTCCGGGCTGGATTCCCTCGGACTTCCCCGAGGACATCCCCATCACCATGGAAGAGCAGATTCAGAAGGCCGTGGACTGCTATGAGGCCGGCGCCACCGTGCTGCATCTGCATGTGCGTGAAGACGACGGCAAGGGCAGCAAGCGTCTGTCCAAGTTCAACGAGCTTATTGCCGGTGTGCGTGAGCGTGTGCCCGAGATGATCATCCAGGTCGGCGGCTCCATCAGCTTTGCGCCCGAAGGCCCGGACGGCGAAGCCAAGTGGCTCTCCGACGATACCCGCCATATGCTGGCCGAGCTGACACCCGTGCCCGACCAGGTGACGGTGACCGTGAACACCACGCAGATGAACGTGACCGAGCATGCCGGCGAAGACGACTTCCGCGGTGTCTCGCGCGGCTTCCCGCATCTGCACAAGACCTACAAGGACATGATTGTTCCCTCGAACCCCAGCTTCGTCGAAGAACATATCCGTCGCCTGTCCGAAAAGGGCATCCAGAGTGCCTTCCAGGTCTACAACATCAACAGTTTCGAAACCATAGAGCGCATGATCCGCCGTGGCGTCTACAAGGGGCCGCTGGTCATGAACTGGGTCGCCATCAGCGGCGGCATGGACCAGGCCAATATCTACAACCTGGCCAATATGCTGCGCGCCGTGCCCGACAACGCCATCGTGACGGTGGAAAGCTCGGTGCTGAACGTGCTGCCCATCAATATGATCGGTATGGCCCTGGGTCTGCATGTGCGCTGCGGTATCGAAGACGTGCTGTGGAATCAGACCCGCACCGGCAAGATGAGCACCGTGGAGCAGATCAAGCAGCTGGTGCGCATTGCGGGCGAGTTCGGTCGCCCGATTGCCACGGCCCAGCAGGCCCGCGAGATCAAGCAGATCGGCGTGTTCTACGAAACCGCCGATGAAACCCTGGCCAAGAACGGCTTCGCACCCAACCGCAAAGGGGCCAACCAGGGCTTTCTGCGCAAGCCCATGGAAGCTGTGGCCTGAGTCTCAAAGCCCGGGTGACCGGGCCCGGCTGATCTAGCCGCTGTGCGTTTGTCACGCTTGCCTGGTGGATGCGTGGCCAAGCGCCTGCCACCGCCGACTTCCTTGAGAAGTCGGCTTTTTATTTCTCTGGATTCAAGCCCGCAGATAAAGGTCTTCGCCGCGCACGTTGCGCTCCTGCAGGATTTCTCCGACCGCCAGCAGCTCATCCAGATGCTGGGAAATGCTGCGCGTCTCGGCCCCCTGTACCCAGGGCGCATCAAAGCCTTGCGGGTAGAGCAGGCGCTGCTCCACCATCTGCGAGAGCGTCATGGGCCGCTGCGCCAGCCATTCGAGAATGCGCGCACCGCGCTCGTCAATGACCGCAGCAAAGCGCTTGAGGTCTCGAATAAACGCCTCGCGTTCCGTGTAAATGCCCTTGTGGTGCGAGGTCACCCAGACCCGGGCATCGATCTCGGGCAGCCGCGCCAGGCTGCGGCGAAAGTCCGTCAGACAGGAGCAGGCATCGCCGTAATAAGGGCCGAATCCTGTCAGGTCGATATCGCCGATAAAGGCAACACCTTCGGGCTCGATCAGCAGCACGGTATGGCCTGCCGTATGGCCAGGCATATGAATGGCGCGAATCTGCGACTGACCCAGCTCCCAGACGGCTCCATCCTCGTAGCCCCTGGCATCGGGTCTGGGGGCGTAGAAGAATTCGCTCTCCAGCTTGCTGCGCATGATGCCGGCCTGAGCCGAATCAGCCCAGCCAAAGGTGGCAACCAGGCCCTCCCAGCTTTGCAAGGCCGCCAGATCGCCCGCGTGAGCAAAGACCTGCGCGTCTGGTAGGCGGTGCAGGCCGGCCATATGGTCCTCATGCACATGACCCATCACCACCAGCTCGGTGGCATCGAACTCGGCCCCGATATGGTTGGCAACGATAGGCGTATCCAGCGCTGCCAGCGTATCGCTGCCGCGAGTCATGACCTGGTTGCCGTCCGGATACTTGCCACCCTTGGCGCCGCGAAACACCGTCACGCGGCCAAACTGGTGGCGCTGTATGTCTGTCTGGGCTGTGTCGATGGGATGCATCATGGTCTGAGTGGAGGAAAGTGAAGCCGGCTTCTGCGAAGATTAAAACCTTGGATGTATTTGCGCTGTCACCACAGCGCTTTGAAAGACGAGTCGGAGATGACCCAACAAGACAAACAGGCTCAGGAAGCCCATCTGATCGAGCACCCCATCAAAAGCGAGCTGGTGCACCAGGGCAGTTTTCTGCAGGTGAGGCTCGATACCGTGCGTCTGCCTCATGGCGGGCAGGCCACGCGCGAGTATGTGGTGCACCCCGGCGCCGTGGTGGTGATAGGCCTGCTCGACAATGGCCGCGTGCTGCTGGAGCGGCAGTTTCGCTACCCCGTGGGCCGGGTCATGACGGAGTTTCCTGCAGGCAAGCTCGATGCGGGCGAGCAGCCGCTGATCTGCGCTCAGCGCGAGCTGCTGGAGGAAACCGGCTACAGCGCGCGGGAATGGGCCTATGCCGGCCCCATGCATCTGGCGATCGGCTACTCCGACGAAGTCATTCACATCTTCTTCGCGCGCGGCCTGACTGCGGGCGAGCGCCAGCTCGATGCCGACGAGTTTCTCGATGTCTGCAGCATGACGGCTGACGAGCTGCTGGACGGCGTGCGTAGCGGCCAGGTCACCGATGCCAAGACCTTGAGCTGCTGCCTGTGGCTGCAGAACGTGCAAAGCGGTGCCTGGCCTCTGGAGTGGAAGCTAGCTTGATTTTTTGATAGCTGCTTGCGTATATTGGCAATGGGTTTCAGCTATGAAAGTTCCTGAAATTCATAGCAGTCAGGCGCTGGCTGCTTCTTTTTCGGGATTGCCTGATGCCTATCAGTGTTTGTCGTCGGGTGATGACAGGCGCTGCATGACCTTCCTATAAACTGGTGCCATGCACCATGGCGTACCACCTCTATTTGAGGGTTGCCGTCTGAAGCGGTGTTCAGGAGTGTTTCATGGAATCGTCAGAGCTTGAGGATGACAGCGTTTTCGAGAGTGCGGCCGAGCTGTTCAAAGCCATGGCTGCGCCCATGCGGCTGAAGATCATCAGCGCGTTGTGCAACGGAGAAAAAAACGTCTCCGAGCTGCTGGCTTCCATAGACACGACCCAGCCCAATATGTCTCAGCATCTGAACACGTTGTACCAGTCCGGCATTCTGGGCCGCAGGCGCGAAGGGGTCAGCATCTACTACTTCATCGCCAACGAGAAGGTCGTCCATATGTGCCGCACCATCTGCGTGCAGATTGCCATCGAACAGAACTGACGGCTTGAGCCCAAAAGAAGAAAAGGCGCACCAGGCGCCTTTTTTCATGGCCGTATGTGGTTCAGGGCTTGAGATAGACAAAGCCTTCTTTGGCCTGCAGGCGTGCGACTTCGGCCACACCGGAGGGGACGACCGAGGCCTCCATCAGCAGGCTTGAGGCATCGAGCTTGCGCGTTTGCAGCGTGTTGTTGCAGACCTTGAACTCCACGCCGCGCCCCACCAGTGCGCTGACCTGGCCGCTGAACTCGCGGCCCTTGCTGTCCTTGGCATTGTTCAGCAGAAAGTCTATGCCTGGCCCATGGGTGACCACCACGATCTTGTCCGTGGGCGAGGCATTGAGTTCGTTATTGATATTGGCGAGTATGGCGGCCGCTGTTTCCACGCCGGTGTTGACGTGATAGACCACTTTCACATCCTGAGCGGCGGCAATCGCCGTACACAGGGCAAAGCTCAGGGCAAGGAACTGGCGCTTCATGGAATGTCTCCTGTGGTGTCTATGGGAATCAGGGAAGATGCCCTTGGTTAAATATTGCCACTTGCTTATATTAACGATGACGCAAACATTCAAAAATAGGGCAAGCGCTAGTGGCGACATGCAAGCATGACGCGCTGCCCATGCAAGGGAGACAAAGCCATGACAAGCTGGGCAGGAGCTGCGCTGAGGAGCTTTGTGTGGGCAACGATTGCAGCGACAGGTACAGCGGCCGCGCATGATGCAGCCCCCAGGTCGCTCATTCCGCAAGCGGTCAGCGCGCCCGTGATGGAGTTGCAACAGGTGGCTGCCAATGTATTTTTTGTGCAGGGCGTATCGGCGCTGGGCAGCCCGGCCAATCGTAACTTCATCTCCAATGCGGGCTTTGTCATCACCCATGACAGCGTGGTCGTGATCGATGCGCTGGGTTCGCCCGCACTGGCCGAGGAGCTGGTGCAGAAAATCCGTACGCTGACGCCCAAGCCCATCAGCCATGTGCTGCTGACCCACTATCACGCCGACCACATCTATGGCCTGCAGGTGTTCGAGGCCCTGGGCGCAAAAATCGTGGCCCATGCCCAGGCGCGTGAATACATCAACTCCGAGACCGCGCATCTGCGGCTCGAGGCTTCGCGCAAGGATCTGGCGCCCTGGGTCGACCAGGGCACGCGCCTGGTGCCGGCGAGTCAATGGGTGTCGGGCGACAGCTCCACGCTGAAGGTGGGGGGCGTGGACTTTGTGCTGCAGCACATGGGGCCCTCGCATACGCCGGAGGATACGGCGATCTTCCTGCCGCAAAGCGGTGTGCTGTTCATTGGCGATGTGGTGTTTCGCAACCGCATTCCCTATGTGGGCCAGGCCGACAGCCGCCACTGGATTGCGGCGCTGGACGAGTTGCTCAAGCTGCCTGTGAAGGTCATGGTGCCGGGCCACGGCCCGGCCTCCGAGCAGCCGCGCCAGGACATGCAGCTGACGCGAGACTATCTGCACTATCTGCGCGAGGCCATGGGCAAGGCCGCAGCCAATCTTGACCCGTTTGACGAGGCCTATCAGGCGACGGACTGGTCCAGGTTCTCGGCTTACCCGCTGTTCAAGGAAGCCAATCGCATGAATGCCTACAACACCTTTTTGCTGATGGAGCAGGAAAAGCCGTGATGGAAACAGCCAGCTCCTTTCGTGCCCGCAGAAGACTGTGCTTGCAGCTGCTGCTGGCGGGGGCGGCCCCGGCGTGGGCGGCGCTCGATGCCTCTGAGCGCCTGCTGCCCACCAGCCAGAGCCTGCAGCACGACCTGGCCTTGGCGCTGGCCCGCAAGCAGCCGTTGGTGGTGATGGCAAGCCTGCATGGCTGCCCGTTCTGCAAGATCGTGCGCGAACATTACTTGCTGTCGTTGCAACAGTCCGGGGCTTTGGTGACTCAGATTCATTTTCTGTCACGTGAGCCTTTGCAGAGCTGGGATGGCACGGCGACCACGCATGACGACATGGTCAGGCAACTGGAGATCGAGGTTGCTCCCACCGTGCTTTTTCATGGAGCAGGACGACGGGAAGTGGCTGATCGCCTGATTGGCAGCTCCATCCCCGATTTTTATGGCGCTTATCTGGATGAGCGTATGAAGACTGCCCGGGCAGCGGTGCAGGGGCGTTGAGCCGGGTATGGATATCGCTGTTCCTGTTCGGGAATAACGAGGGTTAGCGCGGGATCTCAAATCTGACGAGCTGTTGGATACTTTAAATAACAACATGCTTATATATAAATATAAGGAGACCAAGCGATGAAAACTGCATCCTGGCTGGGTGGCTTGACGGTGTTGCTGGGGCTGGCTGTTCCTGCACTGGCGCAGGCGGATCAGGCGCTGGCGCAGAAGAACGCCTGCATGGCCTGCCATGCGGCGGACAAGAAACTGGTAGGCCCGGCGTTCCAGGATGTGGCCAGGAAATATGCGGCCCAGGCCGATGCACAGGCCTATCTGGTCAAAAGCATCAAGGCCGGTGGCTCCGGCAAATGGGGGCCGGTGCCCATGCCCGCCCAGCCAGCACTCAGCGATGCGGACACCCAGACGCTGGCGGCCTGGATTCTCAAGGGTCCCAAATGAAACAGGCGTGTCGTGCTTTCCCGGTAAGCGCCACCAACGATCAAAGAGAGAGCTTATGCAAAGCCAGTTGATGGGCAAGGTGCGCAAGGCACCCGAAAACTTTGTGCGGGCGGACGATGTAGGTACGGTGTTTGCCGAAGCCAGGGCAGGTCGGCGTGACTTCATTCGCGGGGCTTTCGCGGCCGCGGCAGCCAGCGCTGCAGCTGTCCATGCGCAGGACCGGCAGGCCGTGAGCGGCGATGGGGACCCGAATATTCTGGAGCTGCCCGCACACAGCAAGGGCCTGGGCCAGCCGGTGGTCACCGACGGCTACGGCAAGCCTTCCAGGTACGAGGCCAATGTGCAGCGTCGCCAGAGCCCGGGTCTGACCCAGACCAAGCAGGCCTCGGTATCGTTTGCGCCGCTGCAGTCGCTGTTCGGCATCGTCACGCCCAGCGGTCTGCATTTCGAGCGCCACCACCAGGGCTGGTGGGACATCGACCCCTCCAAGCACAGGCTGATGATCAATGGTCTGGTGAAGAATCCCAAGGTCTTCACCATGGACGAGATCATGCGTCTGCCTTCGGTGTCGCGCTTTCATTTCATAGAATGCGGCGCCAACACCGGCATGGAGTGGGGCAATGTGGCCGTGCCCACGGTGCAGTACACACACGGCATGCTGTCGTGCAGCGAGTTCACGGGCGTGCCCCTGATTACGCTGCTGGAGATGGCCGGTGCCGATCTGAAGAAGGGCAAGTTCATTCTGGCCGAGGGGGCGGATGGCTCGTCGATGACGCGAACCATCCCCGTGGAGCTGATTACCTCGGGCGAGGTGCTGGTCGCCTACGGCCAGAACGGCGAGATGCTGCGGCCCGAGCAGGGCTATCCGCTGCGTCTGGTGGTGCCCGGCGTGCAGGGCGTGAGCTGGGTGAAATACCTGCGCCGCATCGAGGTGGGCGACATGCCTTATGCAGCCAAGGACGAGGCGATCCACTATGTGGACCTGATGCCCGATGGACAGCACCGTCAGTACTCGAGCATTCAGGAGTGCAAGAGTGTGGTCACCACGCCGTCCGGCGGCCAGATGCTGCTGGACAAGGGTTTCTACAACATCACGGGCCTGGCCTGGTCGGGGCGCGGCAAGGTCAAGCGCGTGGATGTGAGTGTGGATGGCGGTCGCAACTGGCGCACGGCCCGGCTCGAAGGGCCGGTGATGGGCAAATGCCTGACGCGCTTCAACCTGGACTGGGTCTGGAATGGTGAGGAATGCATCATCCAGAGCCGCGCCATGGATGAGACCGGCTATGTGCAGCCCAGCTACCAGCAACTGCGTGCCGCGCGCGGCACGCGCTCCATCTATCACAACAATTCCATCCAGTCCTGGGCGGTACGTGCCAACGGGGAGGTCGCGAATGTTCAGCTTGCATAAACCTCTGCTCCTGCTGACGCTGCTTGCCATGGGCGTGGCCGCCGGGCCCGCTGCAGCGCAGAGCAAGTCTGCCGAAGACCGCTATCCCGGCGTGGGCCGCAATGCCACGGGCAAGGAGGTTCTGGCCTGGGATATCGATGTGCGCCCTGACTTCAAGGGGCTGCCCGCAGGCTCGGGCTCGGTGCAAAAAGGCATGGATGTGTGGGAGGCCAAATGCGCGTCCTGCCATGGGGTGTTCGGCGAATCCAACGAGGTGTTCAGCCCGCTGGTCGGCGGCACCACGGCCGAGGACATCAAGACCGGGCATGTGGCGCGGCTCAAGGATCCGGCCTTTCCGGGCCGCACGACCCTGATGAAGGTGGCCACGGTGTCCACGCTGTGGGATTACATCAATCGTGCCATGCCCTGGAATGCGCCCAAGTCGCTGTCCACCGAAGAGGTGTATGCCGTCACGGCCTATCTGCTCAACCTCGGTGGCGTGGTGCCCGAGAGCTTCACGCTCAGCGATACGAACATTGCCGAGGTGCAGCGGAAGCTGCCCAACCGCAACGGCATGACGACCCGGCATGCTCTGTGGCCCGGCAATGAGTTCGGCAAGAGCGTCAGGCCCGATGTGCTGGCCACTGCCTGCATGAGCAACTGCGGCCCCGAGCCCAGGCTGCGCTCGGCCTTGCCCGAGCATGCCAGCAACAACCACGGCAATCTGGCCCAGCAGAACCGGCTGGTCGGTGCCCAGCGCGGCATCGAGACCGATGGCGGTGCAAGCAAGGCGGTCAAGCCTGCGGTTGACAGGAAATCGGGCAGTGCGGCACCGACGGCCTTGCTGGAGAAGAACGCCTGCATGGCTTGCCACGGCATGGCGCAGAAACTCGTCGGCCCGGCCTTCAGCGAAATTGCCAGCAAGCACGGTGGCCAGCTGGACTATCTGGCAAACAAGATCAGGGTCGGAGGCTCCGGCGTCTGGGGATCAACGCCCATGCCACCCCAGCCCAATCTCAGCGATGCTGATGCCAAGGTGATTGCCCAGTGGCTGGCGGCGGGCGCCAAGCCCTGATGCAGCTTGTGTCGTGCGACTGTGAAATGAATGAAAAGGAGACAAAGATGAAACGTAGAGACGCCCTCAGGAACAGTGCGGCCGTGCTCGGCATGCTGGTGGCCGCCGGTCTGCTGCCGCAAGCAGCGCAGGCTGCCTATAACAAGACCGCTTTCGACGCCAAGACCGTGGCCGATGTGCTCAAGGCCATGGGAGCTGCTGCGCCTGCCGAGAGCAAGGACGTGACGCTGACGGCGCCCGACATCGCCGAAAACGGGGCCGTCGTGCCTCTGGGCGCAGCGACCAGCCTGCCCAATGTGAAGCAGATGCTGGTGCTGGTGGAAAAGAACCCCAACACGCTGGTTGCGGCCTTCACCGTCAACGAGGCGCTGGAAGCCAACTTCCTGACCCGCGCCAAGCTGGGGCAGTCCTCCGATGTGTATGCCGTGGCCATCACCAATGACGGCAAGGCTTTCTATGCCAAGAAGGAAGTCAAGGTCACCCTCGGTGGCTGCGGCGGTTGATTGCAAAAAGTCATCTGAAACAGGAGAAGAACATGGCTGATCCAATGCGTATTCGTGCCCAGGCTGCAGGTGACAAGACCACCGTGCGCGTGCTGATGTCCCATGAAATGGAGACCGGCCAGCGCAAGGATGCGGAAGGCAAGACCGTGCCCGCCTGGTTTATTCAGGAGGTGACGGCCGCGCACAACGGCAAGCAGGTGCTGCAGGCTGAGTGGGGGCCCGCGGTTTCCAAGAACCCGTTTCTGCAGTTCGTGGTCAAGGGTGCCAAGGCTGGCGACAAGATTTCGGTGAGCTGGAAGGACAACAAGGGCGAAACCCGCACCGATGAAGCGACCGTGAGCTGAGCACGGCAGAGACAGCGGCTGGCCGCCGGCCAGCCTTCACCCAAGTCCAGAATCAATCAAAAAAACAGAGAGGTGCCCCATGAGACATTCCTCCCCGGGCCAGGCGGCTGCCGCCGTGCTGGCCTTGTGCATGGCCGCGCCGGTGCTGGCGCAAAAGTCCACAGTCGACGGCATTGCCGAATACCGTGAGATGCTGCAGGACGGCAACCCTGCCGAGCTGTTCGAGATGAAGGGCGAGGGGCTGTGGAAGCAAAAGCGCGGCCCCCGCAAGGCGTCCATGGAGCAGTGCGATCTGGGCAAGGGGCCGGGCGTGGTCAGGGGTGCCTTTGTGGAGCTGCCGCGCTATTTTGCCGACACGGGCAGGGTGCAGGATCTGGAGTCGCGCCTGCTGACCTGCATGGAAAGGCTGCAGGGGCTGGACGCGCAAAAGATTGCGGCAACAGCGTTCGGCAAGGACGAGCAAAAGAACATGGAAGGGCTGGTGGCCTGGATTTCATCGCAGTCCAAAGGCATGAAGTTCAACCTGCCCCAAGGCCATGCGCAGGAAAGGCAGATGTACGAGGCGGGCAAGCGCATGTTCTATATGCGCGGCGGCCCGCATGACTTTGCCTGTGCTTCCTGCCATGGTGCGGATGGCAAGCGAATCCGCATGCAGGATCTGCCCAATCTGACCAGGAACCCCGGCGCTGCGGAAGGCTTTGGTGCCTGGCCCGCCTATCGGGTTTCATCAGGCGAGCTCTGGAGCATGCAGCGCCGCCTCAACGACTGCTTCCGTCAGCAGCGCTTTCCCTATCCCGGTTACGCTAGCGACGTGACGGTGGCGCTGGGGGTGTTCATGGGCGTCAACGGCAAGGGCGGGACGTCAACCGCACCGGCCATCAAGCGATAAGGAGGCCCTATGCGCAAGCAAAAACACATGCCGTACCTGGCCGTGGCCGCATCGTTGCTGGTGCTGGGCTGTGCCTCCGTCGACGGGGCGGCGGACATCGATGCCTTGACGGCCAGGATGGTGCAGACCTCTTTCCGCGACCAGGGCATCGCCAAGGTCGATCGCCTGCAGCAGGACGAATCGAATGCGGCCTGCAGCGCTGCCGATGCATCCGGCAAGCCGTTGGCACCTGCACGTGCGCAAGCCATCGAAGCTGCCAATCTCAAGACCGTCAAATGGCCTCAGGATGGCAAGCTGCTCGGCGACTGGAAGGAGGGCGAAAAGATCGCCCAGAACGGTAGAGGCATGACCTGGAGCGACAAGGCAGGCAGCGCCAATGGCGGCAACTGCTACAACTGCCACCAGATCAGCAAGGAAGAAATCTCCTTTGGCACGCTGGGCCCCAGTCTCTACAACTATGGAAAGATTCGCGGCATCAAGGATCCGTCTAGCCCCGAATCCAGAGCCATCGTCGAGTACACCTGGGGCAAGATCTGGAACGCCAAGGCCTACAACGCCTGCTCGGGCATGCCCCGCTTCGGTCACTCCGGCATCCTCACCGAAGCGCAGACACGAGATCTTGTCGCCTTGCTTGTCGATCCTGCCTCTCCCGTCAACAAATAGCTCCCTCTGAGCGGCTATGCCGCTTGCCCCTCTCTCGCATTGCTTCGCAATTCGAGAGGGGATGACCCTTCGCACCCCTTGCCTGGCGTCTGCCAAGCAGTTGCGGCGCGCAGCATTACGCACACAACTTATGCAAATTCGGATCGGGCAGGGTAGAAATGCCCGTGCTTGCCTCCTTGTTTGCATAGGTACCAACGGATATCAGCATGAGTCTTTCCAAACGCGAATTTCTGCAAGTGCTGGCAGCAGCCAGTGTCTCGGGCATGGGATTGCAGCGCTATGCCTACGCCGATCAGTCGCTGGCCGACAAGGCCTTGTATGAGGTGGCGCCGTTCGGCAACGTGTCCCTGTTGCATATGACGGACTGCCATGCTCAGCTCAACCCGATTCACTTTCGCGAACCCAGTGTCAATCTCGGTATTGCTGCGATGAAGAACCAGCGCCCGCATCTGGTGGGCGAGCATCTGCTGCGCTCCGTGGGCATCAAGCCAGGCACGGCGTCGGCCCATGCCTTCAGCTATCTGGACTTCGAGGCGGCGGCCAGGCGCTACGGCAAGGTGGGCGGATTTGCCCATCTGTCCACGCTGGTCAAGCGCATGCGCGCCTCGCGTCCTGGCGCACTGCTGCTGGACGGCGGCGATACCTGGCAGGGCTCGGCCACTTCGCTTTGGACCAATGCCCAGGACATGGTGGATGCCTGCAAGCTGCTGGGCGTGGACGTGATGACGGGCCACTGGGAATTCACCTACGGCATGCAGCGCGTGCAGGAGATCATCGACAAGGATTTCGGCACGCAGCTCGACTTTGTGGCACAAAACGTCAAGACCGCCGATTTCGGCGATCCGGTGTTCAAGCCCTATGTGATCCGCGAGATCAACGGCGTGCCCGTGGCCATCATCGGCCAGGCCTTTCCGTACACGCCGATCGCCAACCCGCGCTACATGGTGGCGGACTGGAGCTTCGGCATCCAGGACGACAATCTGCAGAAGATGGTGGACGAGGTTCGCGCCAAGGGCGCCAAGGTGGTGGTCGTGCTCTCGCACAACGGCATGGACGTGGACCTCAAGATGGCTAGCCGCGTGCGCGGCATAGACGCCATCCTGGGCGGGCACACGCATGACGGCATGCCAGTGCCCACGCTGGTGCAGAACGCAGGCGGCAAGACCATCGTCACCAACGCGGGCTCGAACGGCAAGTTTCTCGGGGTGCTGGACTTCGATGTCAGGGACGGCCAGGTGCGCGGCTTCCAGTACCGGCTGCTGCCGGTATTCGCCAACATCCTGCCTGCCGATGCCCAGATGCAGGCGCTGATCACCCGGGTGCGTGCGCCCTATGAAAGCCGGCTGGGCGAAGTGCTGGCGCGCACCGACGGCACGCTGTACCGCCGTGGCAACTTCAACGGCACGGGCGACCAGTTGCTGCTGGACGCCATGATGGAGGTGCAGAATGCGCCGATTGCCTTCTCGCCGGGCTTTCGCTGGGGGACATCGTTGCTGGCCGGGCAGGACATCACGCGCGAATGGCTGATGGACATGACGGCCACCACCTATTCCTATGCCACGGTGACCGAGATGACGGGCGCCACGATCAAGACCGTGCTCGAAGACGTGGCCGACAATCTCTTCAACCCCGACCCCTACTACCAGCAGGGCGGCGACATGGTGCGCGTGGGCGGCCTGCATTACCAGTGCGACCCGGCGGCCGGCGCGGGCCGGCGCATCAGCGACATGCGCCTGAACGGTCAGCTGCTGGAGGCCGACAAGAAATACAAGGTGGCCGGCTGGGCGCCCGTGGCCGAGGAAGCCAGGACGGCCGGCAACAAGCCGATCTGGGAGCTGGTCGAGCCCTGGCTCAAGGACCGCAAGACGCTCGGGCCGCGCAGGCTCGATGAGCCAAGACTGATCAATGTCGGCGGCAACCAGGGGCTGGCCAAGGCCTGATGAAAGCCGATTAAGACAGTGTTATCGCGCGGGCTGGGGTATATGCCATTGCCTTGAAGCCGGGCCGCGCCGTCCAATGCCCGCATGAGTCCTGCCGAGTTTGATTCCCTGACGGCCACCGTTCTGGTGGCCATTTTGTTGCTGGCCGCTGTGCTGGGCTTTGTGATGCGCGAGACCCGCTTTTGCACCGTGGGTGCCATCAGCGATGTGGTGTATCTGCAGGACTGGGGACGGGCGCGCCAGTGGTGCATGGCCATCGCCGTGAGCATGCTGGGCTTCACGGCGCTGGCGCTGTGGGGCCAGTTGCAGGTGGGTGATGCCCTTTATGCCAGCCGTCGCCTGCTGTGGCTGTCGGCCCTGGCGGGAGGGCTGCTGTTTGGCGGCGGCATGGTGCTGGCATCGGGTTGCGGGGCCAGGAATCTGACCCGGCTGGGCAGCGGCAGCCTCAAGGCGCTGGTGGTGCTGCTGGTCATGGGCGTGGCCGCCTTTGCCACGCTCAAGGGCATTACCGCCGTGGCGCGGGTGCGCTGGCTGGACAGCGTGCATCTTGAATTCGCGGGCCCGGCCCTGCTACCTGAGTGGCTGGCCGGTCATGTCGCCTGGCCCTTGACGCTGCTGCGCGGCGTGCTGGGCCTGGGCCTGGGGGCGCTCTTGCTGCTGCTGGCCCTCGATCCCCGGCCCGGCGCCGAGCGCAGCCGGGTCGTGCTGCTGGGCGGGCTGCTGGTGGGCCTGTGCGTGACGGCGGCCTGGTGGCTAGGCGGCCATCTGGCACTGGTGGCCGAGCACCCCGAGACGCTGGAGCAGGTCTATGCCGCGACCTATAGCGGCCGTATCGAGGCCTTCAGCTTTGTCACGCCGGTGGCGCACACGCTGGACTGGCTGATGTTCTTCAGTGATCGCAACAAGGTGCTGACCTGGGGCATTGCCTCGGTCGCGGGCGTGGTTCTGGGCAGCTTTGTCCATGCGCTGTGGCGCAGGGACTTCCAGTGGCAGGGCTTTGCCGACCGCGGCGATCTGGCCCGTCATCTGCTGGGAGGGCTGATGATGGGCGTGGGCGGTGTGACGGCCATGGGCTGCACCGTGGGCCAGGGCATCAGCGCGATCTCCATGCTCAGTCTGGGCAGCTTTGTGGCGCTGGCCGGCATTGTGCTGGGGGCGGTGCTGATGCTGCGCCATCTGGCAGAGACGGCATGAAGAAAAGAAAATTCGATAGCTGCTTGCGCTTTCTGATCAACAGATTCAGTATGAAAACCTGCTGAAAACGAGAAAAGGAGCGCGGTAGGCGCTCCTTTTTTATGGGTCTCAGCATTTCAGAGCTGGCGCAGGCGTGCTGCAGCCTCGATCAGGGTTTCGTCTTTCTTGGCAAAGCAGAAACGCACCACGCGCTGGTCGAAACCGTCGCCGTAGAAGGCCGACAGCGGAATTGCTGCCACGCCGATCTCCCGGACCAGCCACTGGCAGAACTCGGCCTCGTTGAGGTCCGAGACAGAGGAGATGTCGGCACACAGGAAATAAGTGCCGGCCGTGGGCAGCAGCTTCAGGCGCGAGCCCTGCAGGCCGCCGAGGAACAGATCGCGCTTGGCCTGGTAGAAGGCCGAAAGCTCCATATAGGGCGCGGGGTCCTGCATGTACTGCGCGAGACCCGCCTGCATGGGCGTGTTCACGGTGAACACATTGAACTGGTGCACCTTGCGGAATTCGGCGCTGAGGGCGGCGGGCGCGGCCACGGTGCCGACCTTCCAGCCCGTGACATGGTAGGTCTTGCCAAAGCTGGAAACGATGAAGGCGCGCTCGGCCAGGCCCGGGTAGCGGGCGCTGCTCAGATGCTCGGCACCGTCGAAGACCATGTGCTCGTAGACCTCGTCGCTGATCAGCAGCACATTGGTGGGCGCCAGCAGGGCTTCGAGCTGGCGCATTTCCGCATCGGTCCAGATGGTGGCGCTGGGGTTGTGCGGGCTGTTGATGATCAGCAGGCGCGTGCGCGGAGTGATGGCGGCAGCGATCCTGGCAAAGTCGGGGCGGAAGCTGCCGGGTGTCAGCGGCACCCGCACGGCCACGCCGCCGGCCATCTCGATATTGGGCACATAGCTGTCGTAGCAGGGATCGAGAACGATGACTTCGTCGCCTGCATGCACGGTGGCCAGGATGGCTGTGAGAATGGCCTGGGTGGCGCCGGCGGTAATGGTGATTTCGCTGCCCGCGTCATAGCGGCGGCCGTGCAGCGTTTCGATCTTGGCAGCCACGGCCTCGCGCAGTGCGGGCCAGCCAGCCATGGGCGGGTACTGGTTGTGACCGGCACGCATGGCGTCGTTGACAGCGTCGAGCAGCCTGGGGTCGCAACCGAAGTCGGGGAAGCCCTGGCCCAGATTGACGGCCTGGTGTTCGGCGGCCAGCGCCGACATGACGGTGAAAATGGTGGTGCCCACATTGGGCAGCTTGCTGGGGAAGTTGGGAGTCACGATAGTCTTGCAATGCATGGGCCGGGCGCACAGGCACCGGCCCTTGAGGCGGGCAGGATCAGAGCCCGAAGTCGTCCACGCTGCCGTTCATGGCGCGCATGATGAGGTCGCGCGAGAGACGGTCGCTGAGCAGCTCGGCAAACCGGTAGACGAAGTTGCGCAAGTATGCGCCGCGCTTGATGGCCACACGGGCCACGCTGGTGCCGAACAGATGGCCGACGGGGCGCACCACCAGGTCGTTGACGGGATCGTCGCGCATGGCCATCTCGGCCACGATGCCGATGCCCAGGCCCAGACGCACATAGGTCTTGATCACGTCGGCATCGATGGCTTCCAGCACGATATGCGGATGCAGGCGGCGCATCTCGAAGGCCTGGTCGATCTTGCCGCGTCCGGTAAACGACGGGTGGTAGGTGATCAGGGCTTCCTGGGCGATGTCCTCGAGCGTGATGCGCTCTTTCTGCGCCAGCGGGTGGCCCGTGGGGATGACCAGCACATGCTGCCATTCGTAGCAGGGCAGGGTCACCAGATCGGGGTAGTCGGCCAGCGATTCGGTGGCCATGCCGATCTCGGCGACTTCGTCGATCACCATGCGCGCGACTTCGGCGGGCGTGGCCTGGTGCAGGCTGATGGTGACCTTGGGATAGAGCTCGCGCAGGCGTGCCACGGCGGGCGGCAGCACATAGCGTGCCTGGGTGTGGGTGGTGGCGATGCTCAGCGTGCCGCTGTCCTGGGCGCTGTATTGCTCGCCGATGCGCTTGAGGTTGCCCACCTCGCGCATGATCAGCTCTATGCTCTTGAGGACTTCCTGTCCCGGCTCGGTGATGCGCTTGAGGCGCTTGCCGTGGCGCGCAAAGATATCGATGCCCAGCTCTTCTTCAAGCTCGATGATGGCTTTGGAGACTCCGGGCTGGGAGGTGTGCAAGGCCTTGGCCGCCTCGGTGAGGTTGAGATTGCGGCGGGCGGCTTCCTGAACGAAGCGGAATTGATGCAGGTTCATGACGGCATGGACTAAGAACTTGCATCATTATGCTTCAAATATCTAAAGAAGCTATTTTTTATTTGAAATCTGTATGTTTGAGCGCTTCGGTGCCGGCTGCCGCCTCTATTGCCAGCTGCGCCAGCAGGGACGTGACGCGCGGATTCTCGCCCGCCGCGGTCTGCAGATCGAACCGACAGGCGGGATGCTGCCGGCGCAATTCGTCCAGAAGGCGCGGAATGTCTTCTCGTGCATGTTTGCCAGTGCCGAGAAACAGCGGGAGCACGATCAGATGTCTGACACCTTGCGCAATCAGGGTCTGAGTGGCTGCAGGCAGATCCGGGGCGCAGGCGTCCAGATAAGCGCAGATGCAGGGCAGGTCGGGCCGCGTTGCCTGTACCAGCTGGTGCACGGCCTCTATGGGTTGGCGCCAGAGAGCATCCCTGGAGCCATGGGCCAGCAGGATCAGACCGGTTTGATCTGGAGAACGGCGTTGCTCGTCGTTCATGGCCTAGCGCCTCAGTACCAGCCAGCCAAAGGCCGAGAGCGATAGCGCGGTATAGAGCAGGCCCGGCGCCGCGGCGGCCAGCCAGGGCCACCAGGACTGCAGGGTGCCGATATAGCCGAACACGTTGTTGAGCAGGAAGAAGCTGATGCCGGCCATCACCCCGCCAAACACATAGGCCGTGATGCCGCCCGAGCGGAAATGCAGATAGGCAAAAGGCAGGGCGAGAACCACCATCACCAGGCAGCTCAGCGGGTAGAAGACCTTGCGCCAGAACTCGATTTCGTACTTCTGCGCCGCCTGGCCGTTGTCCTGCAGGTGGCGTACGAACTGGAACAGTGCAATCGTGGTCATGCGATCGGGCTTGAGCAGCGCGCCCGAGACCATGGCCGCAGTGACCTTGGTTGGCCAGTTCATGCTGGCTTCGCTGATTCGGCTGAGCTTGGTGACATCGCCCTCTTGAGCGACCTTGCTGCCCTGCACACCCTTCAAGGTCCACAGCTCCTTGTCTTCATCGACCTGGGCAGACTGAGCGTTGATCTGCGCAGCGATGCGGCCCTTGCTGTCGAATTCAAAAATGCGCACGTTGACGAAATCTCCCGGGGCCTTGACGGCACCGACATTGATGGCGACCGAGTGATTGCCCTGTTTTTCCTTGAGCCAGGCGCCTGTCGCGCCCCGGGAGATCTGCCCCTTGGCGACCACGCGCAATTTCTGGCTGAAGTTGTCGGCAGCAGGCGCAATATAGTCACCGACCAGCACGGTGAGAACTACAAAGCTCATACCCAGTACCAGCAGCGTGCGCAGCGCCAGCCAGGGTCCCATGCCGCTGGTGCGCATGATGGTGAATTCCGAGCTCTGGGCGAATTTTGCCATCACGAAGATGGCGCCGATCAGCACGGCAATCGGCATCAGCTCGTAGAGGTGGCCCGGAATGGACAGAGTCACGAACAGCAGCGCGCGCGTGGCGGTGTAGCCGGCATTGCCGCTACCCACCCAGCGCATCTCGTCGACCAGATCAAAAAAGAAGAACAGCGCCAGAAAGGCCAGCGAGACGTACAGAACGGCCTGTATGACTTCGCGATAGATCAGGTTGCGCAGAACTTTCATCGTGCGCTCTCCTGACGCTTGCCCGAGCGCCGCAGCAGGTCACGCGGTGACCAGCGGAAGTGGCGCGCCAGCAGTACCAGCACGCTGACGATCAGGATGCTTCCATGCAGCAGGCCCAGAATGCCCCACATGCCTATCTTGTTGGCGCTGACCCAGCTCTCGCCCAGGGTCATGAGGTTGTAGTAAACGATAAATGCGAAGAGGGCGATCATCAGGCTGCTGCTATTGCCCGCACGCGGGTTCACGCTGGAGATGGCTAGGCCCAGAATGACAAAATTCAGTGCGGCAAAGGGCAGGCCCAGGCGCCATGCCAGCACGGAGCGGGCGATCGGCTCGTCCTTGCCGATCAAGTCCTTGGTGGGCATGCTGCGCGCCGCCATTTCCTCGATGGTGACGGGGTTGTCGTTGTCGACCTGGACGCCGTATTCCTTGAATTCGGTGATGCGCACCGAGCCGTCGTCGCTGCGCGTCTCCATGCGCTGGCCGTCCTCCAGAATCACCATGCGCTGGCCCTTGATGACGGCCAGATGCGCGCCCTTGGCGGAGGTCACGGACTCCTTGCCGGGGTCGCGCGAGACCACGAAGACATTGCTGGCCGCCATGTCGGAAGGGGAATCCTTGTCGACGAAGAACACGCGTGTGCCGCCCGCCGATTCCTGGAACTCGCCGGGCGCGATGCGATCCAAGTCGCTGCGCTGCTGGAACTGGGTCTTGATCTGCTCGATTTGCTGATAGGACCAGGGCAGCACGCCGAGGGCCAGGACGGCGGTGATGAGAATCACCGGCCAGGCAAAGCGCAGCAAGGGCTTGAGCAGACTGGCCAGGCCCTGGCCGGCGGCAAACCAGATGACCATCTCGCTGTCGCGGTACATGCGGGAAAGAGATCCCACAATGGCGACAAACAGGCTCAGGCCCAGAATGGTCGGGAGTTGCCCGAGCACGGTGAAACCCATGACCAGCATCACGTCGGAAGGGCTGACACTGCCCTTGTAAGCCTGACCCAGGGTGCGGATCAGCATCATGGTCATCACCACAGTGATCAGAACCACGGCCGTCGCACCAAAGCTGCGGGCCAGCTCTTTGCGTATGGATGAATCGAATAACATTGGCTAAAAGGAAAACACCGATTATGAACTTTGAACTGAAGGCTCTGACCGCTGCCGCTGCAGCGCGCGAAAAATGTGATTTGCTGTTGGTGCTTGTTTCTGAACAGGCAGCATCGGGCACATTCGGCAGCGACGCCATCGGAGCCATGGTGGCTCATGCGGTGAAGCAGGGTGATTTTGCCCTGTCTTGCGGCAAGCAATTGCCTTTGTACCAAGTGCCCGCCATTGCCGCACGTCGTGTGGTGCTGCTGGGCGTGGGAGCTGGTACTCCCAAGGACGTGCGCAATGCCTTGGCTGGCTGCGGCGCGGTGCTCAAGACCGAAGGCATTGCCAAGGCCGTTGTGAGCTTTGCCTTTGATGCCGATGCCCAGGCTGTAGCGGCTGCCGTGCAGGCGGTTGCCGATGCGACCTACCTCTATACCCACACCAAATCCCAGGCCAAGCCCGTTGCGCTGACCAAGCTCGTGCTGGGCGTATCGTCCAAGACGGCTGCTGTTACCGCTGCTTTCAATACCGCAGTGGCGCAGCAGGAGGGCGTGGCCATGGCCCGCGAATGGGCCAACCGCCCGGCCAACCATGCAACGCCCACCATGCTGGCCAATGCTGCCAAGAGCATTGCCAAGGCAGCACGCATGAGCTGCAAGATTCACGGCCCTGCCGATGTGGCCAAGCTGGGCATGGGTGCTTTCATGGCGGTGGCCCAGGGCTCGCGCGAACCCCTGCGCTTCATCGAATTGCACTACAACGGTGCGGCCAAGAGCGTGGCCCCCATCGTGCTGGTGGGCAAGGGCATCACTTTTGACACCGGCGGCATATCGCTCAAGCCTGCAGCCGAGATGGACGAGATGAAGTTCGACATGGGCGGTGCTGCCAGCGTGCTGGGCGTGTTCCAGGCGCTGGCCAAGCTGCAGCCGGCCATCAATGTCGTGGGCCTGATTCCTGCATGCGAGAACATGCCCGACGGTGCAGCCATCAAGCCCGGCGATGTGGTGACCAGCATGAGCGGTCAGACCATCGAGATCCTCAACACGGACGCAGAAGGTCGCCTGGTGCTGTGCGATGTGCTGCATTACGCAGCGCGTTTCAAGCCCTCTGCGCTGGTCGATATGGCCACGCTGACTGGCGCTTGCGTGATCGCCCTGGGCGGTTTGCGCAGCGGCCTGTTCTCGACCAGCGACGAGCTGGCAGCCGCGTTGCAGGCCGCTGGCGATGTTGCGCTTGATCCTTGCTGGCGCATGCCTCTGGACGATGAGTACGCCGATGGTCTCAAGAGCAATTTTGCGGACATGGGCAACGTGGCAGGGCGCGCCGCAGGTGCGGTGACGGCCGCCAAGTTCCTGCAGAAATTTGTGGGCGATATTCCCTGGGCACATCTGGATATCGCCGGTACTGCCTGGAAGAGCGGTGCTACCAAGGGAGCTACGGGTCGCCCCGTAGGCCTGCTGGTGCAATATCTGCTGGGTCAGGAAGGCCGGGTTGCCGCTGCAGCAGCGACTGCTGCCAGGACCCCGGTGGCTCGCAAGAGTGCTGCCAAACCTGCGGCTTCGCGCCGCACGCGTGTGACTGCCAAGGCTTCGGCTTAAGAAAAGTCGGCAGATGCGGCCTGGTTTCAGGCAGCATCTGCCGCCAAGAGTTGTGACAGAAATTGCCTTTCATTTCAATGCACCAGACAAGCTGGGCTATGTGTGCCGATTCGCACGCAAGGCTCTGCGTCATGGTGCGCGTATCGTGGTTCTGGGGGATGGAGCTGCGCTGAGCCGGCTTTCGCCCCGTTTGTGGAGCGTGTCGGCCACGGATTTTCTCGCGCATGCTTGCGAGTCGGATGGAGCGCGGATGCTTGCTGCTTCTCCCGTCATCCTGGCCGAACACCTGCAGGACTTGCCTCATTACGATGTCCTGGTCAATCTCACGCCGCAGGTGCCGTCGGGGTTTGAGCGCTTCGCGCGCGTGGTGGAAATCGTTTCTTCCGGCGATGAGATGGATCGCCAGGATGCGCGTGCCCGCTGGCGCGACTATGCAGCGCGTGGTTTTTCCATCGTCCGGCACGATCTGAATCTCAAGGGCTAGGTCATGAACTCCTCATCCAAAGTTCCGCCACGCTTCGTCCCCACCCTGACCGAGGTGGTTCAGCCCGAAGCTGCCGCGCTTGAAGACACTGCGGACAGCGCTCAGCCGGTGCCGCCGGAGCAGTCTCAGGGAGCTGCGCAGCAGGTGCTAGGCCCGCGGACGCTGGGAGACAGCGTTGTCCCTCTGGCGAGGCCGTCGTTTCACACCTCATGGCTGGCGGATGGTCTCTACGGCCGCGGCCGGCCTGCAGGTATTCCGCATCAACTGCCCCCTTTGCCTGAATCCTTGCCGCCGCAGCAGTCATTTGCGCAGAGCATGACTGGGGAGGTGGTAGACGCAATATCGGCCAGGCAGGTGGAGCCTGAGACTGAGTTGGTAACTGCCGAACTCGTGGAGGCATTTCCGCCCGCAGACCAGGCGGAGCAGCCATCCGTTACGGACGCTGGCCAACCCCAGGGTGAAGAGCTTCAACCCGGGTCTGAGGCACTCGATGAGGAAGCCGCCGAGCCACTCGTCCAGGCACAAGATGTGGAGCAGGCTGTTGAACCCGCCCCGGTCTTTGGGGCAGCCGGCCTGCAGCAGGCACTGGATGCGCACGGTGCCGTGGTGACCGAAGAGTATCTGGTCCACAGACTCATGCAGCGGGTGGATCTGGTTCTGGAGCAGAAGCTCAAGGAAGCAATAGCTCAGGTTGTGGAAGCACAGACCCGATCCATGGTGCTGCGCCTGCGTGAAGAAGTGGAGACCGTGGTGCGTCAATCGGTCTACGAAGCCGTGGAGGCCGAGCTTGCACAGCAGACCCGGCAATAGCCGATAGCCGCTGGCCGCGGCATCCCAGCCTAGCGGTTCAGGCGCAGCGGACCGTTGAAAACCTCGGGGTTCAGAATATTGCTGGGCTGACCGTTGGCAAAGTTCACCACGTTCTCGAACGCCGCGCGGAAATACAGCTCATAGCTGTCCTGTTCCACATAGCCGATATGGGGTGTGCATATGCAGTTCTCCAGCCTCAGCAGGGCATGGCCTTGCAGTATCGGCTCGCTTTCGAAGACATCGATGGCGGCCAGGCCGGGGCGGCCGCGGTTCAGGGCGCAGAGCAAGGCTTCGGGCTCCACCAGCTCGGCGCGCGAGGTGTTGACGAACAGGGCGGTCGGCTTCATCCGCGCCAGATCCTGTGCCGTCACGATGCCCCGCGTCGCGTCGTGCAGGCGCAGATGCAGCGACAACACATCGCATTGCTCGAAAAAGGCTTCCTTGGAGGGGGCGCTCAGATAGCCGTCGGCCTCGGCTTTGCGGCGCGAGGCTTCGCTGCCCCAGACACAGACCTGCATGCCAAAGGCCTTGCCATAGCCCGCCAGCAGCTGCCCGATGCGGCCGTAGCCCCAGATACCCAGCATGCGTCCGCGCAGCACGCTGCCCAACCCGAAGTTGGGCGGCATGGATGCCGCCTTGAGTCCCGACTGTTGCCAGGCACCATGTTTGAGATTGGCGATGTACTGCGGCAGACGGCGCATGGCCGACATGATCAGCGACCAGGTCAGCTCTGCCGGCGCAATCGGAGAGCCCACGCCTTCCGCGATCGCCACGCCACGCTCGCTGCAGGCCTGCACATCGATATGCGCGCCCGCCTTGCCCGTCTGGGCAATCAGCTTGAGCCGGGGCAGTTTATCGAGCAGCTGGCGCGAGATCTGGGTGCGCTCGCGAATCAGGACGATGACATCCGCATCGCGCAGCCGGACTGATAGCTGTCCCACACCCTTGATGGTGTTGGTGTAGACCTTGGCGTTGAAGGCATCGAGCAGCTTGGCGCAATCGAGCTTGCGAACCGCGTCTTGGTAATCGTCCAGGATAACGATGTTCACCACTGGCATCCTTAAGTAAGTGGCTGAGTTTATTGAATGAAATTCAATGCGATCAAAGGCTTAGGATTGCTCTCGTGAAAACTTACGCCAAATCGACGCCACCAGATTCCCTGCGTGCACACCCTACATATACCAGAGCTTAGCTCAGGTTTGGCACCGGTTCTGAAAGCCAGGCTGACGCATGGCATTTGCAGGCGCTTGATGACCATGCCCCAAGAAGCTCCGGGTTGCGGATGCCATTGTGATCCAGGCCGGAGACGGTCCGTGGCTTGCAGTGGCTGTGACCGGTAAAACTGGGGTTTACCGGTATGTCTGAGCTGGTACGCAGACGACCGGTGCGTCAGCGCATCGAGGCAACACGATCCGCAAATGCCGGGCTGCCGGGCACTCGTGGCATCTGCGGCTTGGCTGCTTCAGCCCCGACCGTTCGAGCCTGCCCGATGTGCAGCAGCTTTGTAATATCTTCTGCCTGATTCAGAGGCCAAAGGTTTGCGCCTCCGGTCTGTTGACCAGGCGGTCATTTTCGGTGCGCTGCCAAATGCAAACCGGTTCGCAAACCGGTCCATATGGGTAAAAAGTTTGTCAAGCATTTCATATATGTCCAATCATTAACATCTCTGCCGGCCGCTTGCTCAATACCGGCGCGGATATCGATGACTGTGCGGGTGTCAGGGGCGGTCAGAAAATAATGTGTCGCAGCGTTCCCAATCAAGGTGAGAATGTGGCGATGGAGAAGAATAGTTATATTTCGTCACTTTCTGATTCTCGCCTGGATACCCAACCGCAACTGCTTGAGGTGGCTGTGGCCCAGGCATTTAATGCCGTGGTGATAACCGATGCCGAAATGGCTGGCGGTGGCCCGTTCATTAGCTATTGCAACAAGGCATTTACCAGCATGACCGGTTACGCCACAGAGGAGCTGCTGGGCCGGTCTCCGCGTATATTGCAGGGCCCCGAGACGGATCAGCAGGTGATTGAGCAATTGCGCCAATGCCTTGCCGAGGGTCGTTTTTTTCAAGGTAGCGCAGTCAACTACCGCAAGGATGGAACGCCATACCATGTGTCCTGGAATATCTCTGCCGTGCGGGATGTAGACGGGAAGATCACGCATTTTGTATCCGTGCAGCAGGATGTGACGCGGCAGGTGGAAAGCGAAAGGCAGCGGGATTTGATGATCCAGGCATTGAACTCGGCCAATGCGCCGGTATTCATTACCGATCGCAATGGCTATCTCGTGTTTGTCAATCATGCTTTTGAGCATCAGACGGGTTATTGCGCAGCCGAAGTAATGGGCCGCACGCCGGCCATGCTGCAGTCCGGCTCACATACGGCACAGTTTTATGCCGAGTTGCGCGACGCCTTGGTGCGCGGGGAAAACTTCAGCCGGACTTTCATCAATCGGCGCAAGGATGGCGAGCTCTACCATGCTGCCCAGAGCATTTCGGCGCTGCGCGATGCCAGTCACCGGATAACGCACTATGTGAGCATTTCCAAAGACATCAGCGACCTGGTTCAGCGTGAACAGGAACTGCTGGTACGGGCCTACCGGGATGATCTGACCGGCTTGCCCAACCGCAGTGCCGGAAGTTATGAGCTGGAAAATTGCCAGCGAATTGCCGAGCGTCAAGGCGTTCCCTATGCACTGATCATGTGCGACGTCGATCTGTTCAAGCAGGTCAACGATCAGTTCGGCCATGAGGCCGGCGACCAGGTTCTGCAGCAGATCGCAAAAGTCCTCAGGAGCACCGTACGGTCTTCGGAGCATGTTGCGCGCTGGGGTGGCGAGGAGTTCCTGATCATCGTACCGGGCGTCGGCCTGCAGGCGGCCCTGGAGCTGGCCGAGCGGCTGCGCCGCAGCATCGCATCGCACAGCTACGCGGCGGCAGGAACCATCACCATGTCGTTCGGCGTGGGCAGCTGGCAGGCCGGTGAAGCCTCTGCGCAATTGCTGCGCCGCACCGACATGGCCTTGTACCGGGCCAAGAGTTCGGGCCGCAATCAGGTCCGGAGGGCTCGCTATCCGGGCCGGGGCGACGAACTCGAGCGCAGCAGGGATGGCTCTCGTGACGCCTGGCCCGTCCCGCGGACCGGAGCCGGTAACTGATATTTGTCGGGAAATCGATTTCTCGGCTTTTGGACACTTGCTAACATCGCCCCGAATTCAACAGTCCACTGATCAAACGGACTCCTTCTTCCTAACCTCAGAGCATGGGTAGCCACCAATGTGTAGCCGCGCGAATGAGCTTTACTGATCGGCTGATTCATGCCTAGCAATTTGCAGCTGTACTTGTTGGTCGCGCCGGTATGCATAACGGCACTGGGCGCACTCATGGCTTTTTGCTGGCTTGCACAGCGCCGCTCAGTGTTTCTGCTCTCGACGGCTTGTGGGTTGACACTTACGGGGCTTGCCTTGGGTTGGCAGTGCTTGACACCTCACGGACAACTGGTTCGGTGGGCTGTTTACACCGGGCCCATTTATCTGCTTGGTGCCTGGCTCTGTACCTGGGGCGTCGCTCAAAAGTTTTCCGTCTCCTCATATCCCAAGATCTCGGCCCTGGTATCGATCATCGTGGTTGCTGCTCTTTACGAGTACAGCATCGTGCAGGACAACATTGCTGCGCGCGTGCTCTGGCTGAACACAGGGCTTGGCATCATTCACTTCATACCGTTTCCTGCCATTGCGCTAAAAAAAGTCAGACGTGACGGGCTGGAAAAGCTGCTTTACCGGTCCTATGGGGCCTTTGCGATCTATACAGTGCTCAGGCCCATCATGGTGCTGTTTCTGGGATTCACTGAGCTCCAGGACATGCTCAGCTCCATTTACTGGTTGGTCACCATGCTGGGCTCGCTATTGTTCAGCCTGGTGTTCTCGGGCCTCATGCTCATCGTTTCGATGAGGGATGCAATGGCCACACTCAGAGACGAGCGCAATCACGACATGCTGACTCGCGTGTTGAATCGTCGCGGCTTCTGGGAGCTTGCAGACCCGCTGGCCCGGGATCGAAAAGCGCAACCGCTTTCCATCGTGGTGGCGGATCTGGATCACTTCAAGCGGGTCAACGACAACTGGGGGCACGAATATGGAGACGGAGTACTCAAGGCCGTCGCGGAAGTCATACAGGCAAGTGTCCGTGGAACCGACCTGGTGGCTCGCTTTGGAGGCGAAGAATTTGTGCTGCTGTTGACCCATGCCGACATTGAGACTGCACAACGTGTGGCGCAGCGTATTCGTGCCGGAGCGGTCGAGATCATTGCGCCATTGCCCGATGGTCAGCGCGTGACCTTGAGCATGGGTGTCGTTGTCAGTCCATTCGGCAGCGATCTGCGCGAAGCCCTAATGAGGGCTGACCAGCAACTCTACAAGGCCAAGGAGCTTGGGCGCGATCAGGTCGTCGTGCATGGACCCGGGGACGTCGCGGCAGCGGCGTGAGATACCGGATGCACTCAGCTCTTCTTGCTGAAGAGTGACGGCCGCTCGGCGGACTGCGCTGCATCGCGCATAAATGGCGGCACGGACAGTACAAGCAAAAGAGCGGCCAGCGGAACCACGCAGATGAAGCCGATATGCTTGAAGCCCAGTGCACCGGTAATGCCGCCCAGCACAAACATCAAGATCAGCCCTGCGGACACCTTCATACGGCGCCAGTCATGCCGAACCAGGGGCGACAGTTGAAGGCTGGCGTTGGCGTGGCGCTTCCAGAAGAACATCTTGCCCAGTTCCATGCCCAGATCCGTGAAATTGCCGGTCATGTGCGTGGTGCGAGTGCTGCCGCCGGATGTCTTGGAACCCACGGCATTCTGCAAACCCATCATGAAGGACAGCAGCAGAACGGTCAGCGGCACTGCGAAGGGAGTGTTCCAGGTCAAGGTGACTGTGCCCATCAGGCCGAAGGCAATCAGCATGACGGCCTCCAGCATCAGCGGCAGGGCATAGACGCTGTACAGATGGCGTTTGCGCCCCCAGTTCACCAGCAACGCGCAGACGGCCGCGCCTGTTGTAAAGGCGATGATGGCACCAAGCGCATTCAGCAGCAGCTTGGCGTTCTCAAGCACCAGGCCGTCAGCCAGTTGAGAGGCAAAGCCCGTCATGTGCGAGGTATACATCCGCAGCACAAGAAAGCCGCCAGCGTTGACCGCGCCTGCGTTAAAGGCCAGCAGCAGACCCAGGGCGACATTGGTGGACGGCGTGCGATGCCGGTTGGTGAGATGGCGAAGTCTGCGCATCAAGGATTCCACTGACAAAAGTGCACCCATGACGGGGTGCATCAATGCTGGCAAATTGGTTTGCCAGCGACCATGCAGGAATCATTGTGGGCCAACTTGGATACGTGAGCTGCCTGGTGCGTGATGGCATTGGTCAGCGAATTCACCGGCTTACATCAGCAATGCCATGGGGTGGTCTGCCGGTAAGGTGTGTTCAAAGCTGATGTCTGGGTAAGTGCGGCCTTCCACATGAACGCGGTCTCGGCCAGCATTTTTGGCGCTGTACAGCAACTGGTCGGCTTGCCTCAGTGCACCTTCAAGCTGGTCGGCATTGCTGATTGAAGTGATGCCAAAGCTCAGCGTCAGGGCTGGCCCTTTCGGCAATAGCTCCTGGTCATTTCTCAACTCCAGGCCAATGCGCTTGGCGACTTGCTCGGCACCTTGCAAATCGATCTTTGTCAGCAGAACCATAAACTCTTCACCGCCGAAGCGTGCAACCAGATCATTGCTGCGCACATTGTGCTGCATCGCTCTGGCGACAAGCTGCAAGACCTCGTCACCTTTGTCATGCCCCCAGTTGTCGTTGATGCGTTTGAAATGATCAATATCACTGGCCAGAAGCGCCATGGGATATAGGCGTTGGTCGGCCAGGCGATGCTGTGCGGCTTCACTGAATGCGCGGCGATTCAGTATCTGGGTCAGAGCATCCAGGTCGCGTTCAGTGCGCAGTTGACGGACTGTGTCCCTGATGGTGACTGCACAGACTAAAACCGTGAAGAGCAATGCAAAAAGCAAAATACTCATCAGCGTTGTCAACCAATAGGTTGAGTTGGCATCCATGGCATCGCCGAGACCGTTATGCGCGAAAGTCGCGACCAGCGTCGGGCGCAGCATGGTAAAGACGGCATAAAACATATAGGACCACAGCAAAATCCTATCCAACCAGTCGTTGGTAAGGCCTCGTTTGAGAACTGCCGGCACTGGCAGCAAGAGCATCAGAGCTACACCTATACCGAATGTGTGCAGCCTACCCACCTGGTTCTGTGCCACGTTGGCGAAATAGTAGAGCGAGGCCAGCGTCGCGGCACACAAGACAAGGGCTGCAAGCGGATATGTGGGTACGCACCGACGCTCTGAAAAGCTCTTGGAAAAACACCAAGCTCCCGCCAGAAACAGTGCGTTGACGAGAACCACATAGTGATTGAGGACTTCAAACTTCAGCACGCTGCGAATGCTGATGGACATTGCGGTTAGTAGGAAAGAGGCGCACAGCCAGAGTAGAAAGCGTTGCTTGGGCTGGGTCGCCCAGCACACTCCCAGCAGGCCGGCCAGGAAGAGCAGGGACAGAGATGGCATCAACACAAAGATGTGGTCGTTGCTCGTATGCATACACACAGCCCTTCTGCTAGTGATCACCAACAGACAGGCCAGACTGGCCATATCTCTAGTCAAATCTAAATGCCAAGGCGGCCATTAATGTGTCAGCCGCTCATCTTCCGGATCACAAATTAACAACTTCTTGCGATTTCTGACAGTTCACTTTTCCTCTTTTGGAGGTGAAATAACTAAAAGTGACATTGGCTGACAGAGTGCCGCCAACATCGTCGGTGCCAACCCTTAGCCCATATGTATGAAGGAGATGAGAGATTGATGTGAGTCAGGATTTTTTGCGGCTCAATGAAAAAGGCGGCATTTGCTACATTGAGCCCATGAAAAAAGCACTTGGAACCACCAGCGCAGTACTTTCTGCACTGGCCATCAGCGGTTGTGCCCAGACTCAGTCCGCTGCGCCTGTGATCGGCATGGCCAACCCCGCATCGGTGTACTGCGCCAAGCTGGGCGGCAAGACCCGCATCGAGAAGACCACTGCCGGAGAGCGCGGCATCTGCGTGCTGCCTAACGGCACGGAAATCGACGAGTGGGAGCTGTTCCGCCGCGACCACCCTGCAAAGTAACCGAGCCGTAGTCTTGGCGTCGGTGGGCTCAAGTGCTAGTAGGCGCTTGGTGCGCGGTGGATGACGCGTGCATGTACCTCGCTGAAATCAAGGGGGCGAGCCTCCGTGAATAGAAAACGGCGCAAGCTGGGTGGGTAGGATCTGGACAGTTCAGCCAGCTTGACCAATTTGTAAGGCATTGGCTGTGCCCAAAACAGTCAGCACCGCGCCGTTTCGGAAGTCATTCCGTTCTTGGTGCAGCTGCATTCGATCTGCTTGCTGTATGCAAATCTGAAAAATCTGTGCGAACTTGTGGCGCGTTAGATGGGCTGCGTTGCTCCCCCTGTATGGCAAAGCATGCTTTTTGCTGTCAGCCGTGGATCGGGCGGCGCAGGTGGTGTCGTGCCATATGCAGCAATTGGTAACTGATAAGCGCTCCTGGCAATGCCATGCGAATGACGTAGTGATAAGTTTTTTCATCTGTCCTTCGGCTCACCAGCTATGCCTGAAGAATTCCTTGGGGGCTCGAGGTGCAGCTCTTATGAAGGAGAAAATCATGGCCACTCCAGTCAGCGTTGAGAAGCTAGAAGTCAGGTCACACAGCGAGCCTGATGAACTTCGCACACCTAGCAAAACTCGCGTGGAGCTCGTAAAGCTTCAGGGCTACACGATTGGACGGTTCAACTTTGAGCCCGGATGGCGCTGGTCCGAATGCATCAAGCCCGTGGTGAAGACCGACTACTGCCAGCTCTCGCATGTGGGGCACGTTGTTTCGGGAAAGCTCACCGTTCAAATGCAGGACGGCTCTCAGAAAATGCTCAGCGCAGGGGAGTCCTACGCCATCCCACCCGGTCACGATGCCTGGGTCGAAGGGACTGAACCCTTTGTCGGCCTTGAGGTGCTGAGTGCAGAGGTCTACGCAAAACCTTCCGAGTAACGCTCGCGCAAGTGCTTGCGGGCTTGCCATAGCAGATTGAGGTAGCGGTAGTACATGCCAACCACTTGGCAAAAAAGCCTGCTAGGTCTGGAACCTTGCGGGCTTTTGTCTGCTTGGCGGGCGCTTCCGAGCTTCTGAATTGGCGATTGCGTTGCGCCCGCCCTATCTGCATTTGAAGGTGTGCTGCAGCTGATGGCATCGTCTGGATTGAACTAGCAGTCTTGCTTTCCATAGCAGGCAGCAGCCGGCTGTGTTGGCTGTCGTGGTGCTGGAGCTGTTGCCGTTGCCGTACGGTGTCGATGGGGCATGGGCTGTTCGCGGGGGGCAGCGGGACGGTAGATCAGGGCTTTTCACGCAGGCACTGGACGGTGTGGGCGTCCAGCCATTCGGCGTGCATGCCCGGGCAGGCGAACTCGTCGCGCACGGATTTGGTGAGGGTGGTGGGTTCGTCTGCCTGGGCGTTGGGGGTGGCAAGCCACAGTACGCCCATGAAGATGGCGGCGACGAGGATCAGGGATTCGATGATCTTTTCCATGATATTTCTCCGGTCTGGCGCTTGTCAGGAAAACGCCTGTGGTTATCAAAATCGATGAGGTCGACCGTTCACAGCGGCCAGGCTTCCGGGGTGGTGGCAATGACGACCGCCACGCCGATGAGGCAAAAGATCCCCAGGAGGCTGAGGCCCCATTGCACGGCGGTCAGTAGCCTTGTTCCAAGGCCGGGGCGATCAAGAGCAGGACTGTCAGGAGCAGCGCGAGCAGGGCGGTGGGGATGTGTGGCCATTTCACAGGCCTCCCTTCTCGCGCAGGCGCTGCACGAGGTCTTCATCAACGGGTTGAGGAACGGTGCTGTACAGCATGGAGTCTCCTTTTGGCGAGAAGCAGGCCCGCTGGATGGGCGGGGTCGGATAAAAAAGACCAGCGCTCTTGAGAGCAGGCGAAACCAACAAAGGTATGGTGGAGTGAATGCGCTTCGCGCTCTGGCGCAGCAAGCTGTTGCCTTGAATTTTACTGTTATTTTTATCAGTGCTGTTCATTTGTACAGTAGTTTAAATTTCCCCTGTACAGCGCGTCAACAGACATCGACCTCATGTGTTGCGTGGCTGCACTGAGCGTCTACCGGCAAAGAAAAAGCCCACCGGCGTTGGCTGGTGGGCTTGCGTGTAAAGGCCGATGCCTTGCGGCGTGCCTGGGGAAGCAGAGGGAGGGTAGAGAACCTCAGGCTCGGCAGAAAGCAATGGATATCATCACCATCTGGTGTGACCGCTCAGACCGCAGCTCACGGCTTGTGCACCACGGTATTGGTAAAGCGTATTTCAGGCCTCGATTTTGAGCAATACCTTGTACCGGGAACCATCACACCAGATGGCCCCGCTTGACCCTGCGGGGAGAGGTCGCGCTTAAGGCCCGCGGGGCCAGGAGGCTACATTTGAAAATCTCCGCGCAAAAAAAGCCGACCGCGAGGTGGGCTGAACTCCAACTGGTTGGCGGCCGGCGCCGACCGGCCTGCGGTTCTTCTTGAGTTTGGGCGCTAGCGCATGTGTGGTTGCGTGCCGGGGTTAGACAAAGGGCACACCGTAGTGGTCATAAACACGGCGGCCGTAGTCGTCGGTGTATTCAGGCAATGTGCCTCCCTCGTAGCGAGGGGCGTTTTCAAGCCGTTCCTTGGTGACAGAAACCACGTACCCGCCTTGGCTGGGTTCGTATTTGAGGCTATCCCACGGCAGTGGGTAGAGATCTGAGCCGATGCCCAGGAAACCGCCAAACTGCATCACTGCATATCGAATCTTGCCGGTGAGCTTGTCGATCATCAGTGAGTCGATAGCCCCCAGTTTGTCGCCGTTGGGGTTGTAGACGCTGGTGCCGTTGACACGATCGGATGAGATGACAGGTGAGGCTGGTTGCATTCCTGCTCCTTTCTTTGCGTGGTACAGAACAACGCTGGCAAGGTGGGCCAGCGCTGAGGCGCTCACATTCACTGCTGGGGCGTTTTGTGCTGTTGCCCGGGTTGCTGTTGCTGAGCAGGGGTCTTCTGCTGTCCTGGGGTTTGCTGTTGCTGCTGGCCGGGTTGGCTGGTGTTCTGGCCTGGTTGGCGTTGCCCAGGGTTTTGCTGCTGCTGTTGCTGCTTGTCCTGTTGGCTTGGGCTGTGTTGCTGGTTCGCTTGTTGCGTCATGTCCTTCACTCCTTCAGGTTGGTGACCAGCAAACCGGGTTGGCTTGCTGTGGGTGCATGGTCGCCGAGTCATGGAAAACCCTTCTGTAGGAGAACGTGGCGCAACGCTGAATTTTGTGAATTCACGGCCATTACGTAGCATTTGGTTTACGTTTGAGGCGGAACTCTCGATATTCCTCACAGTATTCATCAGGACAGGCAGCAGGATATGGTGGGTTCCGGGCCCATTCAGGGTTGCGGTTTCTGCTGCCCTGATGCAAGTCGTTCCAACCGCAGTACCCTGGATCGGGTCCACCGGCTGGCCTTATGCCTTGGTGGAGGGCGCTGCGGTGATTCCAGTCAGCCTAGCCACTTTGCCCTTGTCCGCATTCGGCAGGCCCATTGGCTTTTCCCAGAGCTAGCTGTTTTGATAGCTTCCGGCGTTTGGTGGATAAGCGCTGGAGGCTTATTTGATCCAGATTCCTGAGTGCGGAGAAAAGCCCCTGCAGCTACTGGTTGGCAGGGGTTTTTCTGTTCAGGCCAGGCAGTTCAGGTCGTAGCCCACCATGAAGAGTGAAGCTTCCATGGCGCGCATGCGATCGGGCTGGCCTGAAAACAGGCTGGGGGTCTTGCGCAGGGTTTCGGTCATTACCCAGGCCAGCCGTACCTTGGCGCCAGCCCAGCGCTGGGGCGTGCTTTGGCTGGTGTAGAGCAGGGTGCCCGGCGACGGTGGCTGGTCAAACAGGCAAGCCAGTTTGTGCTGGGGCTTCTGGCTGCCGCCGGCCAGAGGGAAGCTCAGCGTATCGGGCAGGTGGCGCGTGCCGCTACTGCGGCGCCAAAACTCCACCAGTGCAGCCGCTGCAGCACTGACCCGCGAGTCATAGATGGGCAAGCCTTCTGCCGAATAAAAGGCGTGCACCTTGGTGAGCATGGAGTTCATGAGCTGCACTGTCGGAAAGCCAGTGCGCAGGCTGGCCGAGCCAAGCGCCATTTCCTGGTGGGTCTGGGCAATGTAGTGGCTGATGTTAGTGCCAAGGCCCACAAGAAAGGGCCGCGCGCCTTCTTTGGGGTTGCGCTCGCCGCCCCAGTCCAGCACATCGCTACAGGCGGCCAGGGTGGCTGTCGCATCGTTGGCCTGCACGGCAGCGCGCAGCTTGGCAGAAAGAGCGCTTGTCTTGATGCACGACTCGGCCCAGTCGCCCGTTGCCAGGCCAGTCGCCCGCCAGCGGTAGTGGTGAGGTACCAGATCGGCAAAACGGGTGGTGGCCATCAAGCCCTTGGGTACGTAGCTGGAAGAGCGAATGTTCAACTGAATCTGTCGCTGGGGGAGTGTGGCTGCAAGCCAGTCGGTAAAGCCAATGACTTCGGGCTGTTGCAGAAATTCGGTGCGGTTCATTGATGTCTTGTGGCCTGTCGGATTTCTGGTTTTGGTCAGTTGGTGCTGCTTTGACATTGTCGTCTGGCGCGGGCGGCTGATGGAGCAAGGAAAGGCAGGCTGCAGCAATGAGTGCGCACGTCCCTGGTTTGTCCTGTGGTGGTGCTTCGAGCGCGTTTTCAGGCTCTGACTCCCCGGTGGTTGAGGAGACTCCATGCGCTGAAACCGAGCGAGATCACGCACCAGGTAATCCAGTGCTATAGAGGGCCTGGCGCAGCCTGGTTCGCCCGCAGCGATTGCCATCGCCTATGCCATTGCTGCATGCGGCGTTGCAGCCGCAGGTCTGACGGGCTGGGTGTTGGCTATCCGCTGGTGGTGATCAGAACCTGAACGTCGCTCCGACGATCGGGCCGCTCTGGCTGAAGTCCAGTCGCTTGCCGTCGTCACGGTAGTCCACGCTCAGGTGGCGGTAGCCCACGGACACAAAGATGTTTTCCTTGACTTGGTAGTTCACCGAGCCGTGCACCTGCCAGGTGAACTTCGAGCCCACATCCAGCCCACCCATATCGGCATACACCAAGGTGGACCAGCGCGGCGCAATATCGTAGCGCCAGCGTGCGGCGACCACTGGGTCGACGAACGAGGTGTTGGACTGCGCCGAACCCACCCCTGGCACACTCACTTCGGCCTTGATCTGCCATAGGCGCAGGCCCGCCATCAGGTCAACGCTCGACTGCGGACTCAGCATCCAGTTGTGCCCGCCGGTCATCGTCAGCGAGGTCTGGCGAATCTTGGCATTTGCGCTCAGGCCTAAGGGTAAGGCAGCCTTGTCCGATGTAGCGGCGTAGCTGAAATCTCCCTGCAGCACATATTGTCCCTTGCGTGCCGTGCCGTTCACAAAGGCTGCAGCGTCCAGGTCCTCCAGAATGTCCGAGAACGATTTGTTCACGCTCACCGTTGGCGCTCCTCTGAACGGGCGGACGCTGCCGTCCAGCCCCGTCATCCATACATAGGGCGTGAGCTGAAAGCGCCATGCATCGGCTGCCGTCTTGTCCTGTGCCCAGGCCGGCGTGCCTGCCAGCAGGCTCACGGCCAGCGCCGCCGCTGCCATACCCGGAGTGGTGTTGATGTGCTGGGTCATTTGTCTCTCTTACAGCGTGTTCTTGTAAACCTTGCCATCCTTCATGATCAGGCGCAGGTTCTGTTCCGGGTTACTCAGGAAGTCCAGATTCACCGTCGGGTCGCCATCGGCCACCAGAAGATCGGCAAATGCGCCAGGGGCTATGCGGCCCAGCGGCTGGGGATAGGGGTTGCGCTCGCCCGACAGGGCCAGCAGTTCGCCGTTGGTGCCCGTGGCCTGCTTCAGCAGCGTCATGGGGTCGTAAAAGCGCGTCAGTTTGGCCAGTTGCTTGCCCTGTGTGACCGTGCCCTTGGGACTGAACAGAATGTCCGTGCCCCAGCCCGTCTTGATGCCGTACTTCTGCGCCATCTCATAGGCGCGCACCGTGCCCTGGGCCACGCGCGACTGGCTCTCGCGGCGCACTGCATCGGTGTAGGGGTTGGCGTCCTCGTCCTGCAGAAACGGCTGCAGGCTCCACCACACGCCCTCGTCGCGCATCATGCGCGCGCTTTCCTCGTCGGCCAACTGGCCGTGTTCGATGCTTTTTACGCCCGCCTTGATGGCCCGCTTGATGCCTTTGGGGGTGTAAACATGCGACATCACATAGGTGTTCCAGTCTGCGGCGGCCTCCACGCCGGCGCGCAACTCCTTCTCGGTGAACTGGGTGCTGTCCAGCGGGTCGTACAGCGATGCCACGCCGCCGCCTGCCAGCATCTTGATTTGCGATGCCCCCAGCATCAACTGCTCGCGCACGCGGCGCAGAACCTCGGTCTCGCCATCCGCAATCATGGCCACGCCGGTTTGCTCCACCATGCTCAGCGGCTCGTTCGCTGCACGCGGAATATCACTGCGAAGGCGGAAGTCGCCATGGCCCGAGGTCTGAGAAATCATCGCCCCGCTGGGATAGATGCGCGGGCCCGGGATCATGCCCTCGTCGATCGCGCGCTTGAGCGCAAAGGCGGGGCCGCCCGCGTCGCGCACCGAGGTAAAGCCGCGCATCAGCGTGCGCTGTGCCTCCTGCGCGGCGGAGATATACAGATAGCCCAGATCTGCCGTCATGGCCGTCATCTGCGGAATGGCTGCCAGCATGGTGTGCCAGTGCGTATCGATCATGCCCGGCATCACCAGCTTGCCCTGGCAGTCGATCACTTGCGCACCTTCCACCTTCTCGCCGGCAGAGGGCAGGGCGGCAATCAGCTTGCCCTGGATCAGCACCTGGACGCCTCGGCGCACCGACTTGCCCGTGCCGTCAAACAGGCGCAGATTGGTCAGCAACACGGGGCGGTCGGCCGGCCTGGCCGCCCCGCCCGCGCCTGTCTCGGCAGCATGCAGGGTCACAAATGGCGCCATCATGGCCGTCACCCCGCCCACAAACATGCGGCGCGACATATCGCTCATCACCCGCTCATGCAGCAACTGGCACACCACGCTGCCGCAGGTGCAGGTTCTCGGGCGAATCGGGCCGGTCTGCCACGCCAGGCCGGCATCGGTTGCGATTGCGTGACTCATCTGCTTTTCCCTTTTTTCAAAATGAACAAGAGACGCCGCTGCCGGCGTGACAAATGGAACCAAAGGCTCACAATTTGATGCACCGATGCTACACGACGATCGGCCATGAAAAAGCGCCCCACCGCACGAGGGCGATGGGGCGTTGCTTGCATTATGAGAGCGGCCGGGAAGTGGCTGCGCTGCAGTCGAGCATGCTTAAACCGGGCGGTGCACCAGAACCGGAATGCTGCTGTTGACCAGTACGCGCTGGGTCTCGCTGCCCAGCAAAATGCCGGCAATGCCCTTGCGGCCGTGTGATGCCATGCAGATCAGATCGCAGTTACCCTCCTGCGCCTGCTTGATGATGGCCTGATTGATGGAGATATTCGTGACCCGCACCGTCTGGCAGGCCACGCCCTCGGTCTTGGCAATGTCCAGGGCAGCTTGCAACACCTGATCTGCTTCCTTCTGGGCGCTCTTGTCGAACTCTGCAGAGTTGTAGGCGATCAGCGCCTCGGCTCCGTAAATCATGGCTGCGTAATCCGGCATCACATACAGCGCCGTCACCTGTGCGCCTTGTTCCTTGGCCAGTTGTATGCCCGCGCGCAGCGCGGCCTCAGAGAGCTTAGAGCCGTCCGTAGGAATCAAAATGTGCTTGAACATATCCAGCCTCCTTGCGCATAGGTGCGCGTCTTGTTGCCAAATCAATTCGATCGATCACCGAACTCATACTCACACTCCAGGGCTGCTAATGCAACACCTTGAAATGAGTATTCAGACGGTTTCTTGATGGAAATCAAATTCATGAGGTTGCAAGTAAAAACCGCCTCAAGCCCTTATCCATAAAGCGTTGAAAGCTATCAAAAGTAGATTTTCCGAAGGTCTTGCGCAGCCTGCTCTGCGGCTGTTGCCGGTCGGCAGGCTGGACTGGCTCTCGCGGTGCTGGGAGTAGGCTGTTGCCAGTTTGGCCAGTTTGGCCAGTTGGGCATCGGTCGAGCCGATGGTCTCGCCGTCGGCAATGCGCCATGGCAGGCTGTCGAAGGAGGCCTGCCTCAGCTCGGTCACAATCGGCTGTATATGGCGCAGGGTGGGCGACCGTAATTCAGGTTCGGCAGGTGGCTGCTGTGCGCTCATCTATCGGCATCGCCCTGTATCAAGGTCATGAACGCAGTGCGGTGCACTTGCGCCTCAGCCTTCGCGACTAGATTGAAGGTCAGCTCCATGCGCCGAATGCCGGCAGCCTGCTGTGAATGACCTCCATGCGCTGAACGGCATCTATATAAGCCAGTTTGAAGGCAAGCGCCTTCTTGCCTGTAAGGGCCATGACCAGCAGCGTAAGGCCATCACGGACGATGCGGTAATCGGGGTGTGTGCGCCCTGCGGATCCAGTGAATTCGGCCGGGGCGTGGAGTCCTTTGAGAGTGCTAATCAGATTTCAACTGCGGCCCTTGCCGTTGGGTTGGGCGTGGGCTCGCCAATCTTGTGCAAGGTGTTGCGGTCGGTATGGGCAAAAGGCTCGCTCTGGCCGGGGATGGTCAGCGTGGTTTCCTGCTCGTACGACCAGGTGCCGTCCGAGTGCTTGGTGATGGTGATGGTATAGGCGTCGGTTCTGAAGGCGTGCTCCAGAAACGGGTTGCTGGAGATACCGTTGACGGTGGAGCCGCGCTCGGCCCTGAGGGTGAAGCTGGTGGCGTCAGCCGTGGTCTTGCCCGTGGCCATGGCGGTCTGTCCGCGCGGGATGGTCAGGGTCTGGATGATGTTGCCGGTGGCAGGCTCCCACAGCCAGTAACCGACCTGGTCGTGAAAGGTTTCCACATCGTCGGGCTTGACGATGCGTGTGTGGTAGCGCAGGCCATAGAAGAGCTGTGGCCCGTTGGTTTGCGCATCGATGGGCTGGCACTCCATGTGCTCGATAAAGGCCTGCTTTTCGGGGCCGTCAGCCTTGGGGTTGATGTCCAGGCCGCGCTTGCCGATCCAGATACCGGCCATGCCGGTGAGGGGGCCGAGGTTGGCCAGGGTATTCACATCGGGCGTGGGCTCGGTGTAGATGTCTTTGGGAAAGTTTTCCATATCGTGTAACGGGCTTTCACTTTGAATCTGTTGAAGCCAGTTTACAAGCCATGGACTGAGGGGTTCTTGACGGCAGTCAAGCTGTCAGGTGCTTTCTTCGGTGGTGAGCGTAAAGCGTGCACTTTCGCCGCGCTGGGCGGCTTCACGCGTGAGGAAGATCAGCACGCGATAGCTGGCACCACGTTCGATGCGAAAGGTGCAGATGTTGTTGTTGGCCGAGCCTTGGCATAGAGGCTGGGCAGAGCCGTCCTTGAAGACGTTCATCTGACTGGACGGATTGTTGGTGTTGAGCGTGACGGTCATGCGCTGGAAGGGCCGCGTTTCGAGCCCGTATTGCACGATGCCGTTGCCCGTGATCTGGCCGCTGTAGGAGTTGGTGTAGCCGCCCGGGGTTGTAAAGGCGGCCTGTGCCATGGAGCTGCTGCTGAGATGTAGCGTCATGAGACTGAGCAGGGCAGCAGTTGCAAGCATCGGTTGGAAGCGGGTCATGCAACTCTCCTGAATGTGTTGGACAGGATGGCACTCCTGGCGCAGCGACGGGTGTCTATGCCGACAGCCAATTCACCATCCTCCACCGCTGCGCCCTAGCGGCAGGAGACATTGCGCCAACTGAATTTGCCGTCGTTAAAGAACTCTGTCCATACCGACATGATGGGAGCCTGACGGTAAGAGAACGTAATCTGGTTAGGGATCTTTGGCCCTAGTGCGGCAGGCTGTCCATCCTTGTCGAAGACCTTGACGATGTAGAGCGTGACGCCTCCATCCTCGTCAGTGTGCAGGACTACCCGGTAGTCCTTGGTGAAGAGATCCCAGTCGAATTGCTTGGTCACATACGTGTGCAGACGGACAAAAGCGCGGTTCGCGTTCTTGGCGGCAGGATTAACTTTTCTCATGACGACACTCCCTGTTGCTCAACGACTTGCCGCAGGACCTGCGAGCTGACATTTCATTGCATTTGACTGATGTTGTATCAAGAGGATGTAAGGAAGTATGTAGGCACTTACAGATCGCGCTAATGGACAGAGCAGATCTGCTGTGTGAGCTTCT
Source organism: Comamonas sp. A23 (assembly GCF_004522605.1). Classification (NCBI taxonomy): domain Bacteria; kingdom Pseudomonadati; phylum Pseudomonadota; class Betaproteobacteria; order Burkholderiales; family Comamonadaceae; genus Comamonas; species Comamonas sp. A23. The sequence goes on along the minus strand of NZ_RSDT01000006.1, from coordinate 110,136 downwards.
CTGAAGCGCAGGGGAGGTGCTTTGCCGGTGCCGCTGTCATCTTTTCTTGATGAAGTGGCCGTGCTAAGTAACTGAGTGAAAAGATAGATTTTTTTAATGAAATCTATTCTGAGCCGGCATGGGTTTGAACGTAAAAATTGCCTGATGATGACAATTTTGAGAGAGGCGCATTGAATTTCAGGATGACGATGCTCTGGCCTGAGTCAACGAAAGCAGGGCTGAATCGCCTTGCCTGAATTCCAACAGGCAAGTCATCGGTAGGTGCTCCCGAAATACTAGGCAATGCGGTGGCTGAGCAGCTGGCAAGCGTCCAAAAGCCAGCTTATCCAATCCTTGAGATATGTCACCGTGCAGGCTCAGAGTTCACCGTGGCTCTGGCAAGTCTCGCTCTGCCAGTTGTCTCTCAGGCCGGTCGTCAAGCAGTGTTAAACCCTGAACCTATTGGTGATGTAGATTTTGTTTCTGCTGCACTTTTCGGTAAATTGGGCGTAGGAAAATTCTGATTTTTGATGCGCAAGTGGCGATCTAGCCCTGTGCCCTACTGAATTCAAAAAAAGCCCATGTCCCACCACCTGCAATACACTTTTGCCTCCCGTCTAGATGCCTGGATCAGGCATATGAAGCTGGCCAAGCCTTGCCATACGCAGCAGATGGCTTATGAGTTGGTGATCGACAGCTGGGTGCAAACCAATGCAGAGCTTGGTGCTTCGCAGGAATTTTTGAAGGCCTTGCGCCGGCGTCGGCTGTGCGAGGAGCATGGCTGGCGGGGGGTGAATACGAGCGTTGCGCACTGGGATCTGGATGATGCACACACTGTGCGGATCTATCTGCACGAAGACGGCTCCATCGTGGTGCAGCAAATGGACTCGCAGAATCTCCAGATTCTGTTCACCTTGCCTGGGCATCGTGAGCGATTGGGAGAAGTATCGGAGCGATGTGCCTAGCAGCCAAAAAAATGCCCGCGCAAGGCGGGCAAGTTTTGGGGTCCTCTCGATCCGGTTCTGCAGCTCACACAGTCAATGCATTTGAATAGTTGGCAGAGGCGTTACTTTGGCCTCAATCGCCGTTTATCGCTCTTGCACTGTTGCTGACGCGTTTGAACGGTTGACAGGTTGCCCCATCGGGTGCGGCCAGCAGCTCCTGACTGGCTGGCCTGCATTTTGCAGCCATGACTTGCAAGTCGCTTGCCCATCTTGTACCGAGGCAAGCGTGCAAGATGCAGGACTGCTATTCGATATTTTTGGCTCCTTAATGTTTGCCGGTGGAGGCGGGCCGGTGTACCAGCACCGGGACATGGCTGTGCGTCAGGACGCGCTGGGTTTCGCTGCCCAGCAAAATTCCGCCTATGCCTTTGCGACCGTGTGAGGCCATGCAAATCAGATCGCACTGCAATTCCTGCGCCTGGTGAACAATGGCTTGGTAAACAGAGGCGTGGGTGACTCGCACAAAGTTGCAGGGTACGCCTTCAGGTCTGGCAATCTGGTCAACGAACTGCAAAGCCGCATCTGCATCGCTGTTGGCACTTCGCTCGAACTCTGTGCTGTTGTAAGTCAGCAGTGCGTCTGCGCCGTAGATGATGGCGCGGTAATCGGGCATGACATAAAGGCCGGTCACCTTGGCGCCTTGTTCACGCGCAAGCAGAACGCCAGCACGCACGGCAGCCTCTGACAGTTTGGTGCCATCGGTGGGAATGAGCAGGTGCTTGAACATGTTCAGCCTCCTGATGCCGGAAGATGTGCCTGAGAATCAATTTATTCCAATATTTCGAGCTGCGCAATGCCTAGTTCTTGAATGCAGCAGAGTTGTAGACAGGAGGTAAGACTCTGTAACGGGGTCGATCGCGTCGAGTTGTCTCATTCCTCGGGCGAAGGAGGAACGCGATTGAGGATTTCGCCAGTGGCCTCTATCTCGAACTGCTGTGGATTGAGCCAGTTGACCTCCTGATGATCGGCAGTTTCAAAGTAAATGGCAGACGGTCGTATGGAGACGCCATGCGGCATGTCGACCTCATCAAAACTCTGATAGACCAGAATCAGGCGCAGGTCTCCATTGGCGTCTTTGGCCTGTATGTGCTGCAAGAGCTTGCGGTAGGCACTCATAAGACGCCCTCATTGACATGTGTATATGAATGTTTCCACTGTCGAAGAGGTGCTGCAATACCCTGATCCGGGTATCCGTTCTGACGCATATTCGCGCCTGACAAGGAGTTTAGAAGGCTGCGAGGCTTGTGCGAAATGCGTTCCGGCGGACAGGCACAGGCAGAACATCAGCAAATAATTTACATGGCGATCCAGATCGTTCGGCGCCAATACGGAGGGCCTGCTCTGGCGACATCGAGTTTTTGCCTATGCACTGCTGGCAGAGTTGTCTGGCGCCATATCTGCCGGCCGATGGGCCAAGAGCGTTGATGTGGCTTCCTGTTGGATGCAATGGAAGCTTTGTTGCATCGCCTGCAGGCCTATCGCGGGTCGGGCTCGGAGCTGCACGAGTGCAAGCAGTCAAACCTCACTGAGCTTTCAGACTTGCGGGGCTGCTTGCTCATGGAGTGCCATAGGCTCCAGCGCGGCACAGACATCGGCCATGCGTCCGCAGATCAGCAGGCATTCGGGCTGACTGCGCGGCTCACGCTGCACGATCTTGAGAAGTCGTGGAGAAGCTGCTTGCCTAGACTCGTCGGTTATTGGCGATTGCAGCTCTGGTGTCGCTGCAAAGGCCTGAGGACAAAGCGTATTGCTGCCTAGACGAATGCGGCCGCGGTTGGCGCGCATGACAGGAATGCTGATCTGCTTCGCCTTTGGGCGATTGGTAGTGAAGGATACAGGTTCTGCAGCGGCTTCGCTTGCATCATCAGAGCAGAAGTTCGGGTTGAGCGACAGCGTGGCAGGCTGCCCTTTAAGGGTCAGGCGTGTCAAAGCCTGCAGTGATGTGGCGAATCCCATTTGGCAACTCCTCTTGATGACCTTGCGGCATGGATAAGGGCAGGATTGCGTTTTTCAGGCAAAGCTCCGCCCAGGGCGAAGCTCAACGGCTGCGCGCCTACCACCTGGGCTTGAGAGGGAAAGAGGCCCGGTGCCTCCGCTGCATAGGCGGAGGGACGCCGTCTGCCCGTTACATGAACATGCTGTTGCGGATAAGGCCTACGGCCAGGCCTTCGATGGCGAATGGCTCTTCAGGATCGACGTGAATGATCTTGTAGTCGGGGTTCTCGGGCAGCAGCTCGATGCCTTGAGGTGTGCGCTTGAAGCGTTTGACGGTCACGTCGTCACCGAGGCGGGCCACCACAATCTGGCCGTTGCGCGCTTCATGCGTAGCCTGTACCGCCAACAGGTCGCCGTCCATGATGCCCGCGTCACGCATGGACATTCCGCGGACCTTGAGCAGGTAATCGGGCTTGGCGGCAAACAGGCTGGGCTCGACCGAATAGCTCTGATCGATATGTTCCTGGGCCAGAATAGGCGAGCCGGCAGCGACGCGGCCGACCAGGGGAAGCACCAGCGGGGCCAGGGCTGTGAGCGGCAGCGCAAAGCTGGCACCGCGTGCAGCATTGATGGTGCGCACGGTATCGGCGCGCAGGCGAATGCCGCGCGATGTGCCGCTGACCAGATCTATGACGCCCTTGCGGGCCAGTGCCTGCAAATGCTCTTCTGCAGCATTGGCCGACTTGAAGCCAAAGGTGCTGGCAATCTCGGCCCGGGTAGGGGGCGCACCCGTGCGAGCGATGCTGGACTGGATGAGGTCCAGAATCTGCTGCTGGCGGGGAGTGAGCTTGGGGTGGTCCATGGGCATTCCTTGATCGATCGATGATGAATACTGTGTGTTCATCCAGTACCTGTATTTTTAATCAGTTTGAAGAGGACTGCAAGTGGAACGTGACAAAAATATCGTCATTCTGGGCACCGGTGGCACGATTGCCGGTGTCGCCGAGCAGGCGGGCACCAGTGTGGGCTACCGTGCGGCCCAACTGGGCGTGGCTCAGCTGCTGCAGGCCGTGCCGGACCTGGAGCGCGTTGCTTCTGCATCGCTGCAGGTGGAGCAGCTGGCGCAGCTGGACAGCAAGGATATGGATCACGCGACCTGGCATGCACTCGCGCTGCGATGTGCCGAGCTGCTCGCTCGTGATGACGTGAGCGGCATCGTGATCACCCATGGCACCGACACGCTGGAGGAAACCGCCTGGTTTCTGCAATGTGTTCTGCACCCGGCAAAGCCCGTGGTGCTGACCTGCGCCATGCGCCCGGCCACAGCCATTTCGGCTGACGGCCCCGGCAATCTGCGCGATGCCGTGGCCTGTGCGGCCGACATGCAGGCTGCTGGCCGCGGTGTGCTTGCCGTGGTGGCGGGCCGGGTGTTCAGTGCACGCCAGGTGCGCAAGGTGCATCCTTATCGTGTGGATGCCTTCGATGGCAGTGGTGCCGGCCCGCAGGGCTGGGTGGAAGAGGGGCGGCTGCGCTGGGCAACAGGCGGGCTGCCGGTCGTTGCGGCCAGCTCCACTGCAATCGCTTTACCGCCCGCAGATCACTGGCCCCTGGTGGAGCTGCTGCACAGTCATGCGGGCTGCAACAGTGCCGTAGCTCTGGCGGTGATGCAGGCCTGGTATGCGGCAGGCGTGCGTGCCGTGGTGGTGGTGGGCACGGGCAATGGCACGGTCCATCAGGCATTGGGGTCAGCCCTGGACTGGGCGCAGGCGCAGGGCATGGCTTTGCGCATCACGACCCGGTGCGAGGAGGGGCAGGTGGTGCAGGCCGAGGGAGCGGGGGATGGCCGTGTGAGCAGCCTGCCGGCGGCCAAGGCCAGAATCAGCCTGATGCTGGAGCTGATGGGCTGGCCTCACGCATTGGATTGATGCTCTTGTTATGAGAGCTGCTAGCCCTCATTGATAAAGAGTATTTATGGTGTTTTGCTCTGAAATCCAATGAATGTAGGCGCGGGAAGCTATGAATATTGATGGCTCCAGCGCCATCCCTGGTACAGCTTTTCCGCACCGGACTGATGTCGGCCGGAAGGCCGGGAGCGCGAGCTTCAAAAACAAAAAAGGCCGGTGAAGACTCCGGCCTTTTTTGCCCAGAGATGCCTGGCCGCGAAAGTCGGCAAGGCTCCATGAGCGAGTGATCAGGGCGATCAGGAAGCCAGAGCGGCCAGAGCGCGTTCGGTGATTTCTTCCACGCTGCCTGTGCCGCTGATGGCGCGGTACTTGGGGGCCGCTGCTGCATCGGCCTTGGCCCAGTTGCTGTAGTAGTCCACCAGAGGACGTGTCTGGCTGCTGTAGACGTCCAGGCGCTTCTTGACGGTTTCTTCCTTGTCGTCTTCGCGCTGAACCAGGTCTTCACCGGTCACGTCGTCCTTGCCTTCCACCTTGGGAGGGTTGAACTTGACATGGTAGGTGCGGCCCGAGGCGGGGTGGCTGCGGCGGCCGCTCATGCGTTCGATGATGGCGTCGAAGGGCACGTCGATTTCCAGCACATAGTCCAGCTTCACGCCGGCGGCCTTCATGGCGTCGGCCTGGGGGATGGTGCGGGGGAAGCCGTCAAACAGGAAGCCCTTGGCGCAGTCGGGCTGAGCAATGCGTTCCTTGACCAGGTTGATGATCAGATCGTCGCTGACCAGCTGGCCGGCGTCCATCACGGCCTTGGCTTGCAGACCCAGAGGGGTGCCAGCCTTGACGGCGGCGCGCAGCATGTCGCCCGTGGAGATTTGAGGGATACCGTACTTTTGGCAAATGAAGGCCGCCTGAGTGCCTTTGCCGGCGCCGGGTGCACCCAACAAAATCAGTTTCATGGAAATCCTTGAGGAGAGTAGAAATTCTTGCTGGCCCAGGCAGACGGGTGGTCGTCCGTAGTCCCCGGGCCGTATTTTTTCGCGGGCAAGGATAGCACGCACAAGACCAACACAGGCTTACACAATTCAGTCAAGGCTGTCACAAGTGCGGCCAATTGAAGGCATGTATCCGCTGCAAACGCGATTGCTGTAGTTGTAATCCAGGTGCCGAAGCCGTTACATATGCTATTCGGACTATGCGGAAAGTATAGCGATCAGCGCTTTCCTGGACTGGCCCAGGGCCCTTTGGGGTTGCTCTGGCCGACGGGGCTGCTGCCGGCTTGATGCCTGAGCAGCCCTGGAAGAAGACGGCCTGCGGACCGGTGTCGCCAAAGTGCGCAGGTCTTTTTCTCAAACAGCAAAAACAGCGCGCACGCGCTCCAGGTCTTCGGGCGTGTCGACGCCGGCACCCGGTGCATCGGGCGTGATATGCACGGCAATGCGGTGGCCGTGCCAGAGGGCGCGCAGCTGCTCCAGCTGCTCCATGGCTTCGGTCGGTGCAGGTGCCAGTTGCGGGAACTCGCGCAGAAAACCGGCCTTGTAGCTGTAGATGCCAATATGGCGCAGCGGTGTGAAACCTGTGTGACCGGCCCTGGGGGCCGCCGTCTGCCACCAGGCTTCATCGCCGTGGTCGCGTGCGCAGGGGATGGGGGCGCGGCTGAAATAGCTGGCCAGACCCTTGGCGTCACAGACCACCTTCACCACGTTCGGGTTGCGGTAATCCGTCAGGCTATCAATAGGATGAGCTGCCGTGCCCATGCTGGCTTCAGGACGGGCCAGCAGCAGTTGCGCCACAGCCTCGATCAGCTTGGGGTCGATCAGCGGCTCGTCGCCCTGCACATTGACGACCACATCGTCACCGGACAGGCCCAGTTGCGCACAGGCTTCGGCCAGACGGTCGCTGCCGCTTGGATGATCCTTGCGGGTCAGGATGGCCTGGACGCCATGCCGGGCACAGGCCGCCACAATGCTCTCGTCGTCGGCCGCCACCACGCAGCGGGCTGTGCCGGCCAGAGCTGCGCGCTGGGCCACGCGCACCACCATCGGCAAGCCGGCAATATCGGCCAGGGGTTTGCCGGGCAGACGGGTCGAGGACAGTCGGGCCGGGATCAGTACCGTATAGCTCATGGCTTATTGCTTTTCTTCTTCCAGCTCGTCGTCGGACAGGGTGCGGGCTTCGTTTTCCAGCAGCACAGGGATGCCGTCGCGCACGGGATAGGCCAGACGCGCGCTGTGGCTGATCAGTTCCTGATGCTCGCGGTCAAAGCGCAGCGGGCCCTTGGTGACGGGGCAGACCAGCAGTTCGAGAAGTTTGGCGTCCATGGGATATTCCTGCAAAACGGGATGAGGGCGCCAGCAGGGGGCTGGCGCAGCAAAAAGGGGGGATCAGCCGAGGCCGATCCATAGGCTCAATGATAGTCAGGCTGGCTTGCCATCGCGGCGAATATTGGCGTTGGCCTTGGCCAACTGCGCGTCCAGCAGCTCCCAGAAGGCCTGCGGCAGCTGCAGTTGCAGGGGCACGGCCCAGGCTTCGGGATGCCTGCGCCAGAGCTTGACGGCGTCTTTTTCGGTGCAAATCAAGGGTTTGTCGTTTCCCAGCTTGCGCGAGAAGCTCTCGAAATCATAGTGATCGGGCAGGGCCTGGGTTGCCGCCGCAGTGATGCCCTGGGCGGCCAGCATGGCAAAAAAGGACTCGGGGCGTGCCACGGCGGCCACGGCCTCCGGGCTCTGGTCAGCCAGGCTGCGCAGCGGGATGCTCTGGCCATGGCCGTTGTGGGCAGTGTCGGCCAGGCTGCGCTGCAGCGCGAACGTCGGGGCCGTGCCCGGAGGCCTGGGCGGCTGGCCTGCATGCAGTGTGGCCGTCACCGGGCGGGGCCAGGGCTCGCGCAACGGGCCTGCGGGCAGCAGAAAGCCGTTTCCGACTCCTTCATCATTGAAGACGCACAGCTCCACATCGCGTGCCAGGGCCAGATGTTGCAGGCCGTCGTCGCTCACGATCACATCGACCTGCGGGTAGCGCTGGCGCAGCACTTGCGCCGCTTCCAGGCGTCTGGAGGCGACAAAGACCGGTACGCCGGTGCTGCGCGCCAGCAGGGCGGGCTCGTCGCCGACTTCGCTGGCGGGGCTGTCCGGCAGGGCCTCGCGGCAATCCTGCCCGTTCTCGATCCTGCGGCCATAGCCGCGCGAGATGATGGCCGGCTGCCAGCCTCCGGCCTTGAGGTGGGCCACCACGGCCTGAGTCACAGGGGTCTTGCCCGCGCCGCCCGCAATCACATTGCCGATGACGATGACTGGCAGCCCCGTGCTTTGCTGGTGGCTGCGCATGCGCCTGGCGTTCCAGGCCTGCAGCACTCCATAGAGTAGCGATAGCGGCCACAGCAGCCAGGCACCCGCTCCACGCTGGCGCCAGAGGGCGCGCAAGCCATGTTGCGAGGAGGATGCTTGGGCGGTGTTTTGAGGCATAGGGGTTGGGATCATACGGGCGCGGCCGGAGTTCCCGCAGCCAACGGGCCTGCGTGATGCGCAAATACCTGGGCCCTGATCCCGAGAGCTCGGGATCAAAAACTGCCAAACAGGCTGCCCAGCGCCACGATGACGGCAAGGGCAGCGACGGCCGGGACGATAGCCACCATGGCAATGTCCAGATAGGACTGGCGATGCGTGAGCCCACAGATGCCCAGCAGGGTGATGACGGCGCCGTTGTGCGGCAAGGTGTCCAGTCCGCCCGTGGCGACGGCCGTGACGCGGTGCAGCAACTGGGGCGACAGGCCGGCGGCCTCACCCATCTGCAGCCAGGTGCTGCCCAGGGTCTGCAGTGCAATACTCATGCCGCCCGAGGCCGAGCCGGTGATGCCGGCCAGAATATTGATGGCGATCGACATCGAGATCAGCGGGTTGTCCGGGTAGATGTTCAGCACCGCATCGCGTATCAGCGTGAAGCCTGCCAGCGAGGCGATGACAGCACCATAACCGACCTGAGAGGCCGTGTTCAGCAGCGGCAGGGCCGAGGCGCTGGCACCTTCGTCGAGCAGTTGCTTGAGCTGTGGCAGGCGGCCCCACCACAGGGCAACCAGCAGGCAGATTGCCGCGGTCAGGGCCGCAATCACGGCCCAGATGCCACGCAGCGCCTCGATGCTGGTGGCACCGAAACGGGCTTCGGCCAGATAGCGCGTGTCCAGACCTGCAAGCACATGCACCGATAAAAGATAGTTCAGAGCGATCACCACGGCAACAGGCAGCAAGGCCTTGCCCAGCTCCAGATGGCTGGGGGCGGCCTCTGCTGCTGGAGCAAGTTCGTCCGCCGGCTGCTGGGCTTCATCCTCGGCGGTAAAGCCTTCGCCTCTGGAGCGCGCCTGCGCGCTGCGCCAGTGCAGCCACCACAGGCCGAGCATCAGCATCACGGCTGCGGCGATCAGGCCCAGTCCCGGCGCGGCAAACGGCGTGGTGCCGAAATAGGGCATGGGGATCGCGTTCTGGATGGCCGGCGTGCCGGGCAGCGCCGTCATGGTGAAGGTAAAGGCTCCCAGCGCAATCGTGGCCGGCATGAGGCGGCGCGGGATGTCGGCACGCCGGAAAAGCGCCTGGGCGATGGGGTACACCGCAAAGGCCACGACAAACAAGGAAACACCGCCGTAGGTGAGAACGGCGCAGGCCAGCACCACGGCGAGTATGGCGCGCCGCTCGCCCAGTGCTGCCGCAATGCCCTGGGCAATGATGTGAGCCGCCCCCGAGGCTTCCATCAGCTTGCCGAAGACCGCGCCCAGCAAGAACAGCGGAAAGTAGGCGATGACAAAGCCGCCAAGGCTGACCATGAAGATCTGGGTGTAGCTGGCCAGCATCAGCTCCGGTGCACCGAAGGCCACGGCCAGCAGGGCTGTCAGTGGTGCCAGCAGCAGCACACTGACGCCGCGATAGGCCAAAGTGATGAGCAGACCGAGTGAAAGAACGATGCCCAAAATGCTGATCACATGCACCTCTCTAAGCAAACCGTGCAGTCACGGCGTTCAATTCAAAAGCAGCGCAGCCTGTGCCAGGGCTGAGGCGGTACAGCCTCGTGGCAAGCCCATTGCGCCGCGTCATCGCGACACAGGTATGACAGCCGCCATCGTCTTTGATTCGCCGGCTTGCGTCGCTCAGGTCCCGAAGGGACGGCTGCCCAGCGTTTCCACCACATGGTCCACAAAGCAGGTGATGCGCGCCGCCAGTGCGGTGTTTCGATAGTAGACCGCATTGACGGGCTGGCAGATGTCCAGTGTCTGCTTGCCGAACAGCTGCACCAGATTTCCTTGCTCGCGGTCTGCGCGGGTCATGAAGTCCGACAGGCAGACGATGCCCAGGCCGGCCAGCGCCATTTGCCGGAGTGTCTCGCCGCTGGAGGAGGCAATGTCCGGGCGAATGCGCACGGCGTTGCCGTCGGCGTCGCGCAGCGGCCAGTCGTTGAGCGACTCGGGCTGGGTAAAGCCCAGCAGGCTGTGCTGGGCGAGCTGTGTCGGACTGGCGGGCATGCCATGGCGCTTGAGATAGGCCGGGCTGGCCAGCACGCGAATGCGACTGATGCCCACAGGACGGGCGTGCAGCGTGGAGTCCTTGAGCACGCCGATGCGAAATGCCACATCGGTGCGCCTTTCGAGCAGGTCGATGATGCCTTCGTTGGAGTTCAGCTCCAGTTCCACCTCGGGGTAGCGCGCACGAAATCCTGCAATCAGCGGCACCAGCACATGCAGCATGAAGGGGGTGGCCGCATCGACACGCAATCTTCCCGCCGGCCGCATGCGCCGCGCCGCCATCAGCTCCTCCGCTTCGTCCACCGATGCCAGTATGGCGCGGGCATGCTGCAAGAAGGTGGCGCCTTCCTCGGTCAGCTCCAGGCGTCTGGTGGTGCGGCGCAGCAGCGTGGTCTGCAGCTTTTCTTCCAGGCGCCCCAGCGTGCGGCTGGTAGCCGAAATTGTGAGGCCCAGCAGCTCCGAAGCGGCCGTGATGGACCCCGTGTCCACGACGGCCACAAAGGCCTGCAATTCATCGAGCGTGGTCTTCATTGTTGAATTCAGTTCAAGAAAATTGAGGGGGTGCCAGGCTTGATCTGCAAATATCAACTGTGTGCACCGCCTTGGGAGCTCGTCTGTGGCTCTGTTCGCCCCGGTCACCGGCGCATTGCCGAATTCACCTCTGTGGAACGACTGTTGGTGATTGCCGATGGCTCCCAAGCCTGCACTCCCGCAGCGGGCATGGCAGTCATGTCTGCTGGGGCACGTGTTGCCATCAAAGATGATGAAGACTGGTCACTGCTGGCGCAAGAATCGAGTTTTTATATTTGATTTTATTTCAAAAGGATTTGTGAAATACAGGGCTTAATCTACAAATATGGGTTGGGCAAACTTCAGGCATCGGAAAAGCCTGGCCTGATAGCAGACATGCAAGCTCAGGACTGGCTGCCGTCTTCAATCTCATTCAGGAGTTATTTCATGAGCCATATTCCTTCCTTCGGGGTCGGCACCTTTCGCCTCTCCGGTCAGACCGTGATCGATTCCGTGCGCAATGCACTCGATGTGGGTTATCGCGCTGTCGACACGGCTCAGATCTATGGCAACGAGGCTGAAGTCGGCCAGGCCATCGCCGAGAGCGACGTGGCACGTGGCGATCTGTTTGTCACCACCAAGATCTGGGTCGAGAACTACAGCAAAGCCAAGCTGATCTCAAGCCTTCAGGACAGCCTGAAAAAGCTGCGTACGGACTATGTGGACCTGACCCTGATCCACTGGCCTGCCCCTGGCAACGGCGTGGAGCTGTCCGAGTACATGGAGGCGCTGGCCGAGGCCAAGGCCCAGGGACTGACCCGCCAGATCGGTATCTCCAACTTCAATATCGAACTGACCAAGCAGGCCATCGCGGCCGTGGGCCAGGGCGAGATTGCCACCAATCAGATTGAGCTGAGCCCCTATCTGCAAGGCTGGAAGTTGACGAGCTTCCTCAAGGAGCAGGGCATTCAGGTCACTTCCTACATGACCCTGGCCTATGGCAAGGTGCTCAAGGACCCGGTGCTGGCGCAGATCGCGGCCAAGCACAACGCCACGGTGGCGCAGGTAGCCCTGGCCTGGGCGCTGCAGCTGGGCTATGCGGTGATTCCCTCGTCGACCAAGCGCGAGAATCTGGCCAGCAACCTGCTGGCGCGCGACTTGAAGCTGGATGCCGAAGACATGGCGCTGATCGCTGCGCTGGAGCGCAACGGCCGTGAAGTCAGCCCCGATGGCCTGGCTCCTGTGTGGGACTGATAGTGGTGCCGTATTAGGCGCTTAACCGGGCCGCTTGGGCTGCCAATCCTGCCGCAGCGTGCAGGCCAGAGTACTCTGGCGACGTTTGCGTTTTCTCTTGAGCCAGCGTTCTAGCTTTTTCGCTTGATCCGGTGTGGAGATCAGGCGCAGGTTCTGGCGTAGCAGGCTTTCGCTGGCGGCAAGATCATTCAGCTCTCCGAGAGGTTGCTGGATGTTCTTGAGGCGTTTGAGCAGACGGTGATGATCTTTGGGCAGCAGAGGTCCGAATAGCTCCAGCAGATAACGAGTTTTCTTGCCAGCTTTTCTGACATCGTGAAATGCTTCGATATCTGGCTTGTTCGCTGTTATCGCCCGCTTGATGCATCGGTGCAGCTGCTGCCTTGACTTTGCGATCCGTGCTTCGGCAAGTGCTCCCAATCGCCGCTGGCGAGGCTTGGCGCGCAAGCTTGCCTCTGTTTGTGTCAGCGTTTTCAGCAGGCATGTCTGTATATGCGGAGGTGACAGGATTTCTCTGCCAGCCTGCAAGGCCGCCTCGCGAGCGACGTATATTGCGGCAATGCCGGCTGCACTGCATTTGCCATGACGGCTCAGCAGCTCGATCAGAATGTCGTAATCGCGGGCCTTGCCTGCTGCGCCGGCAATCGATTTCAGGTAGCCGCGCTGCCGTGCATATTCCTCGGCGCCCATCAGGGGGCGGTAGAGCCACCATAGTGTCAGCAGGTTGCGCAGCGCAACGCGCAATTGATGAATCCCCTCGGCGGCGGGCTCTCGGGCTATGTGCCGGGCCTGTTCGACTGCCGAGTCGACAAGCGGGGATGCGATAGCTGAAAACGCCACTGCGGCGTCTGGTTTGCCTTTGCCCATACGAACTCCCGGGGCAGTTTTCATGAGGCGGAGACAAGCTTGCGACTAGCAAAGCGATGCTCCGGTCCGCATTGCTCTCGCTGCTGTTTGCCACAGTGTGCCATGTTCCCTGACCTATGTCCGTGGGCAGCTTCTGAATTGCGGCGGGAGCGTTCAGGCCGGTGACTGGCCTGGGCAGTAATGAGTCTGAAGGCTGGGCTTGGCTGCTAAAGGTTGGCAACGAACACGGGCAGGGTCAAGGCTGTTTTTGCACCAGGGCCGTTCGGCCCAGTCTTGCCCCAGTCGGCATTGAGCCAGTCCTTCTTGACGATATGTTCTGCGACGGCGGCGAGCTCTGCAGAGGGGTTAATAGCGCAGCCGAAAGGCAGCCGGCCATGTGTGCTGGAGACAAGACTGAAGCGTAGCTGCCTCGTCTGTGCGTCATGCCAGCAATAGAAAAGCATGGATGGATTTCCGCTCAATTTCTCTCGCCTGGCTGCCATGACCTGGTTGATGAAATCGACAAGAGCTGCAGCACTGAGACCCAGGGACTCGTCATCGCACGGAGAAAAGCACCACAGATTGGACGATGCCTCATGGTTGATGTCGGCGGCGTCGATGACGATCTCGTCATCGCGTGCCATGGACAGCCATCTGCCTAAAGCCGGCGAATCCTTCATCGGGTTCTGTGAATGTCGAGGATGGGTCAATGGAGTTTGCTGTAGTGGTGCTTGTTTTGGCGCAGCGGCTGATGAGCGCATTCTCGAGAAGCTGGTAGCCAGTCATTGTGATGAGAGCTAAGCTTGCGGCCTATACCTCAGGAGTCTCGCATGCCACAGACTATTCGACTGCACCGTGTGATCAAAGCTCCGCCCGAACGCGTCTATCGGGCCTTCACGACCCCCGAAGCCATGGTCAAGTGGTTGCCGCCCCATGGTTTCGCAGCGCAGGTGCATGAATTTGACGCCCGTGTGGGCGGCCGCTATCGCATGAGCTTCATCAATTTTTCCGCCAACAGTCAAAACAGCTTTGGCGGAGAGTTTCTGGAGCTGGTGCCAGGCCAGCGCATACGCCATACCGACCGCTTCGAGGACCCGAATCTGCCGGGTGAAATGATCACCACCGTGAACTTGAAAGCCGTGTTTTGTGGCACCGAGCTGCATGTGGTGCAGGAGGGCGTTCCCGACGTGATTCCCGAGCAGGCCTGCTATCTGGGCTGGCAGGAGTCGCTGCAGCTGCTTGCTCTCCTGGTGGAGCCGACCATCCCTGACGGAGCGTGAAAACGACGCAGAGCGCGACATTGACGACCCGAGCTCAATGCATGGCGTGATCCATGCGTCGGCACCCCAAGAGAGGGGCAGAAACAAAAAAGCCCGCTTTTCAGCGGGCTGTCTTGCTTGCAAGCTCTGGTTTTGCTTGCGATGTTTGGTAGGCGCGATTGGACTCGAACCAACGACCCCCACCATGTCAAGGTGGTGCTCTAACCAGCTGAGCTACGCGCCTGTCGTCGATGGGATGAATTCTAGCAGCGGAAAAATGGTGGTTTGGGCAAAGTCGCGACTTTTTTGCGCCTGAGGCTGAATTTTTTCAAATCCGGCAAGCGGCTCAAGGCTTGGCGGGGCGCTGTTGATTCGCTACTAAACTTTGATGTGTTTTCCATCAATTGAATCGGCAACCCCATGACAAAAGCACAAGCAGGCATTCTGGCGTCTCTTCCTGAACAGGGGCGCTATGTTTTCTTCACCCTGGTCGGTGCAGGTGCAGATTTGCAGAACAGTCTGAAGAAATTGCAGACCAGTGTTGACGGTCAGCAGGTAGTGGCGGGTCTGGGCCTGCAGGTGCTGCAGCAGCTGGACAAGAAACTGCCGCTGATGCGCGAGTTCCCGCACCTCAAGGGCCCGCAGTTCGAAGCACCCAGCACACCTTATGCGCTGTGCCTGTGGCTGCGCGGCGATCAACGCGGTGAGCTGATCGCTCTGACGGCCAAGCTGACCAACTTGCTGGCGCCGGTCTTCAAGCTTGATCACATCGTGGATGCCTTTGTGCACCAGCGTTCGGACAACGGTCACGGCCGTGATCTGACCGGTTATGAAGACGGCACCGAGAACCCCGAGGACGATGAGGCCGTGGCAGCCGGCATTGCGGCAGAGCAGGGGGCAGGCATGGACGGTTGCAGCTACTGGGCCTTGCAACAGTGGCAACATGACTACTCGGCCTTTGGCTGCATGAGCACCATGGAGCAGGACCATGCCGTGGGTCGTCGCCGCAGCGACAACGAGGAACTGGACGATGCCCCTGAATCAGCCCATGTCAAGCGCACGGCGCAGGAGAGCTTTGAACCGGAAGCCTTTGTGGTGCGACGCTCAATGCCCTGGTGGAGTGTCAGCCCGCAGGGCAGTGATCGCAGCGGCTTGATGTTCTCCGCCTTTGGCTGCAGCTTCGACGCTTTCGAGGCTCAGATGCGCCGCATGCTGGGCATGGATGACGGCATCAGCGATGGACTGTTCCGCTTTTCCAGGCCGCTGACGGGCTGCTATTTCTGGTGTCCGCCGGTTTCTGGTGGCAAGCTGGATCTGACGGTGCTGGGACTCCAGGCCTGAGAAATGGCATGGGTGCAAAGAAAAACGGGCCATCTGGCCCGTTTTTTCATGTGCTGCCCATTCCCCGAGAGGCTCCTAGTTGGCCTTGCCTGCGCTGGCCGAGGTCTGGGTGGCAAACGTGATCTGCGACAGTCCCGCGTGGCGGGCCGCTTCCATGACGGTCACCACCGACTGGTGCGGGGAGTTGGCATCGGCACTGATGATGACCACGCTGTCATTGCCCGCTGTTGCCGCACCGGACAGGGCTGCGGCAACAGAGGAGACGCTGCGGTCATCCACGCCTTGCTTGTTGACGGAGTAGCGGCCATCAGCAGAGACGCCGACGATGATTTCCTTGGGGCGATCGCGTTGCTGCTCGGTGTCGGCCACGGGCAAAGTCAGTTGCAGCTCGGTGAACTTGCTGTAAGTGGTGGAGAGCATCAAAAAGATCAGCACCACCAGCAGCACGTCGATGAAGGCGATCAGATTGATCTCGGGCTCATCGCGGTGACGAGGACGGAAGTTCATGATGGATGCGTTCCGCTTCTTACTTGGCAGGCTTGATGCGGCCCAGATGGCGCACGAACTGCTCGGACGCCAGTTCCATGCCCAGCAGATAGCCGTCCACACGGGCGCGGAAATAGCGCCAGAAGATCAACGACGGAATGGCCACCATCAGGCCGAATGCCGTGTTGTAGAGCGCAATCGAGATGCCATGGGCGAGCTGGGCGGGGTTGCCGGCGCCGGAGCTGGCTCCGGGCTGGGAGCCGAAAATCTCGATCATGCCGATCACCGTGCCCAACAGGCCCAGCAGCGGCGCGGCCGAGGCAATGGTGGCCAGGGCGCTCAAATACTTTTCCAGCTTGTGGGCGGCAGCGCGGCCCGCGCCCTCCATGGCCGAGCGCAGCTCTTCCTCGCTGCTTTCGGGGTGTGCCTGGCGGGTACGCAGACCAGTGGCCAGAACCTCACCCAATACCGAGCTTTGGGCCAGTTGCTGGGTGGTTTCAGCGCTGGGCAGGTGCTTGGTGGAGACCGAAATCGCTTCATTGAGAAGATTGGTCGGCGCGACCTTGCTGGCTTTCAGCGAGGCAAAGCGCTCAAAAATCAGGGCCAGGGCCAGAATCGAGCAGGCAATCAAAGGCCAGATAGGCCATCCTGCGGCTTGTATGATCGACAGCAACGTTGCTCTCCCTCGTCGTTCAGAAATTGCAGCCGACGATTATGACCCACTGCCGTGCCGCTGCGACCCGTTTTTACAGGCCTCATACGGCAGGCTTGAGCCAGCGCAGCAAGATCGTGCGGCAGCGCTTGAAGCGCAAGGAGCTTGGAGCGGCAGAGCAGGCACAAAGTGCTTGCGATTCTTTGCGAATGCTTTCGCGTATATCACAGAAATCTGTGGATAACTTTGTGATCTAGTTGCTATGCCGGGCAGTTATCTGCTTCGCTTTAAAGGCTTGTTACGAGTTTGACACCTGTATGAAGCCTTATAAGTTGTTTTAAATCAATAGGATGGATGATTTTCCTCATGTGTTGTTTAGGATTTTTCTGGCTTTGTCGCCGACAAGGCTGGACGCCGACATCTGTGGAGAATCAGGCCCGCGTAAGACCTCGCTGACACCGCATGAATTCAATGTTTGAACGTCCAAACTCAGCAACCACGCCGCATGTGTGGGAAGTTGGCGCGCTATGCCACGCCATTGGCGATGCCTTGCAGGCTCGTTTCAATCCGGTCGCGGTGCGCGGTGAGCTCAGTGGCTTTTCGCGCGCTGCTAGCGGGCATTGCTATTTCAACCTCAAGGACGCGAGCGGGCAGATTCGCTGTGCCATGTTCCGCCGTGCGGCCGAGCAGGTCGGTTTCTCGCCACGTGATGGCGAGCTGGTCGAAGTCAGAGGGCGTCTAGGCGTCTACGAGCAGCGTGGCGATCTGCAACTGGTGGTGGAGAGCATGCAGCGAGCCGGGCAGGGGGCCTTGTTCGAGCAGTTTCTGCGCCTCAAGGCTCAGCTGGAGTCCGAGGGCCTGTTCGACCCTGCGCGCAAGCGATCGCTGCCGCCCTTGCCGCGCGGCATTGGCTTGGTCACGTCCCTGGGGGCGGCCGCCTTGCACGATGTGGTGACGGCGCTGCGCCGCCGCGTGCCACATATCCCGGTGGTAATTGTTCCGGCCCTGGTGCAGGGGCTCCAGGCGCCGCAATCGCTTGTGCAGGCGCTATCAAAACTGTATCTCCTGACGCAAGAGGGACAAGATGCAAGCGGCGACTTGCGTGTTGATTCCGCGCGGCAGCCGGTGATAGACACCATCTTGCTGGTGCGCGGTGGCGGCTCGCTGGAAGACCTGTGGGCCTTCAACGACGAACAGCTGGCGCGCACCATTGTGCAAAGCCCGGTGCCGCTGATCAGCGGCGTGGGTCACGAAACCGACTTCACCATTGCCGATTTTTGCGCCGACCTGCGTGCGCCCACGCCCACGGCTGCGGCCGAGCTGGTAGCCCAGCCGCGCGAGGTCTGGCTGGGGGCTCTGGGTCTGATGCAGGACCGTCTGGACAATGCCGTGCAGCGTGTGCTGGATCGTCAGGCCCAGCGCCTGGATATCGCTGCACAGCGTTTGGGGCGGCCTAGCGAGCAGTTGGCGCGCAATCAGCTGCAGCTCAGCCGTCAGGCACAGCGCCTGCGCCACTCCATGCTATTGAAATTGCAGCGTCTTGCGCAGAGCCAGCAAGCGATACAGGTCAGTTTTCCCAATATCTTCCAGCGCAGTCTGGAGCAGCAAAGGCAAACGCTGGATCGTATCGACCTGCGCTTGCAACTGCTGGACCCGCGCCTTGTGTTGCAGCGCGGCTATGCCTTGCTGACGGATCAGCAGGGCAGGCCTGTGACCCAGGTCAGGCAGGCCGTTCCGGGGACGGCGCTGAAGGCTCAGCTGTCGGACGGAGCGGTGGATGTGGTGGTCACTCAGCCGCGCCTGCTTTGATGCTCGCCAGCCACAAGCTGGCTGCAAAACACCTGCACGCTAACCGGGTTCTTCATCAGAACTCTTTTGCAATCGGCGCAGGCAATGCAACAGGGGCCAGTGTTCATGCGCTGTAAGCCGTGAGCGCATGCTTTTGGCTGCGTGCGCAATAGTCCTGATGAGTGGCGCGCAGCCTCTCAGTTCTTTCTACAATGGTTCGGTTAGTGCAATACTTGACGTCTGTAGTACAGCAATGTGCCGGCCGGCACAGCGGTCACCGCTCAGGCGCCTTGGCACTGGACGGCCCCCAAAAATTTCAACCACGAGGAAAACCATCATGGAACGCACTCTGCCCCCCCTGCCATACGCTATCGATGCACTGGCTCCGTTCGGTTACAGCCAGGAAACCCTGGAATTCCACCATGGCAAGCACCATAACGCCTATGTGGTGAACCTGAACAACCTGCAAAAGGGCACCGAATTCGAAAACATGGATCTGGAAGAAGTCGTCAAGAAGTCTTCCGGCGGCATCTACAACAACGCTGCCCAGATCTGGAACCACACTTTCTTCTGGAACTGCATGACCCCCAACGGCGGAGCAGAGCCTACAGGCGCTCTGGCTGATGCCATCAACAAGAAGTGGGGCTCCTACGCCGAGTTCAAGAAGGCTTTCGTGGCTTCCGCTGCCGGCAACTTCGGTTCCGGCTGGACCTGGCTGGTGAAGAAGGCCGACGGTTCCGTGGACATCGTCAACATGGGCGCTGCCGGTACCCCCCTGACCACCGCCGACAAGGCGCTGCTGACCGTGGACGTGTGGGAACACGCTTACTACATCGACTACCGCAACCTGCGTCCCAAGTTTGTCGAAACCTTCCTGGAAAAGCTGGTGAACTGGAAGTTCGCCGAAGCCAACTTCGCTGCCTGATCACGGCAATACGGTATCAGGTCTGCGGCTGCACGGCTCGGACCTGATCGTTGGCAAAAAGCCTCCGCAAGTTATTCCCTCCAACAATCAAGAAATAGTTCGGGCGGTTTAGCTGCTGAAGCCCTCCCAGCCCCTCTCGCAGGGGCTTTTTCTCGTCTTGATACTGAAAAAGCTACTCCCTAAAGTGGCGTGAGTTTTCGGTTTTTTGAGAGATATAGTGATGTTTGGGACTACTTCAAATACCTGAAGTCGCTGAGAGCGAGCGTCGGTTTTCCTTATCGCTTAAGCAGTAAGCCTTAGAGACTGGCTCTAGTTGCTAGAGGCTCAAGAGCTGCGGCTGGCCGGTCGGGGTGAAACTCATTGCAGCGGTGTACTGACCCGCTTCCTGCCGCCTATGGAAGAACAGCATTCAGCTCATGCGACCTCCTCTTACTCCTGCGCAGGCTGCGTGCTTCCCTCATTGTGGCATTGGCGTTGGAAGGACCGATACCGCAGCTCGTCGGTCACAACGTCTGCTGATGACCCTGTCCTACACCAAGCCCGGTGCGACCCTCATCCGCGACGTGTTGCTAGGTGCAGCGCAGCGACTCGAAACAGGCAAGGAAACCCGCATCCAGAACCACCTTCTCGATACCGAGCCCGGGGAGCTGCTGCAAAAAGCCAGCTGCAACAGCGTGTCCAGCATGGCTGCGGCCATCCCTCGGCATTCAGCCCCGCGTAACTCAGCAGGCTTGATGCCGATGCACCACGGACTGTGCCTGGTCTGCGGCAGTACCAGTGAGGTCTAGGACAACGGTGCGATGGGCGGCTGCTACCACGGTGGGCCGATGATTGCCGAGGGCTCTTCGTCAGTGAATCCCAAGTACGGGCCGTTCCTGGCGGCAACCGCAACTGCGTGTGCTGTCGCTGGTTCGTGACAGAGCCCGCATCACCTGCCTGTGCTGGCGGCTCACTTCAACACCCTGACCTATCACTTCGACGAGGCAGGCAACACTTGTCTGATTGGAGAGCAGGAGTTGCGGGATTTGAAAAGGAAGAAGGCGGATGTTGGGCTGTCGGTTGCTTGTCGGGACGAGTACCGGCAGGCCGAGCGGATGTTGGAAACCGCTGTTAAGCGTTTCAGCGACCTATTGGAAGATCTCGGAGCCCCGCGGGGTAATGGCATGCAACTGGTTTGGTCTGGGACCTAGCAGCAACCGGCGGCGGTAGAAAATGCGTGGGCAAATGCCAAAGAGCAGTCATACGAGTCCCTTCAATCCGGCGCTAGCCCCTGGGTTGAAGCTTCAGTGAAGTTAGATCTCAGTCTGTTCAGAGATTTCAAAGGCACTGGGCCAATATTTACCTGCCGAATCCATTCTTATGTTTTGTGGAAATACTTGATGAATAGCGCCGCCAGTGGCTTCGCTGCGCTGCTCAACGGCACACCGCGCAACTGGACCAAACCAAGAGCCATCGGCGGTGGCAGTGGCTCCACGCGCAGGTGCGATAGTCCTGCTCCATAGATTTTGTCATTCAACAGAATCTCGGGGCAGAATCCCAGCACGTCAGTGCGCCTCATAAGCTCACTCATCAGGGTGGAAGAGGTACAGTTGACCACCTTGCGCGGCTCCGCCAAACCCTGGCCCCGAAGCCAGCTCACCAGCGTCTCGCTCTGGCTGCCCGCTGAGTAGTTCAAAACCCAGGTCGCGTCACGAAGCTCATCCCAGGTTTTCGCCTTGGCCAGCGGATGACCCTGTCTTCCGGCAGGCATGGCAACCACGTCCATCAGTGGTTTGAAGACCAGTTCATAAGGCAGATCGGTGGGGTCGGCAATGGCCAGTGCGAAGTCCAGTCGCCCCTCCAGCAGAGCCGGAATCAAGCTGCTCAGAAAGCCTTCGCTGAGCGCCAGTTGCACACCCGGCGCCAACTGTTCGAACGTTTTCCAGACTTCGGGTAGCGCCTTGATCGAAACCAGGGGCGACATCGCCACCGCCACCCGGGCGCCCGAGCCGCCGCGGATCAGCCGCACCTCTTCGCGCGCCTTGTCCAGCATCGACAGCGCCAGGCGTGCATGGGATAGCAGCACTTTGCCGGCCGGGGTGAATTCAATGCCCTTGTAGCTGCGTACCAGCAGCTCTGCACCTACATCCTCCTCCAGTTCGCGCAGCGACTTGGTCAATGCGCTCTGGCTCAGAAAGAGCGCACGGGCAGCAGCACGGATGGAGCCGCTTTCGGCGACCTGGGTGAAAGCCCGAATCTGATGATTTTTCATGGGGTCAGGGTTTTCATCAGGTGAATCATTTTGGTTGTCTCCTCGGAAAATATACCGGCTTTTGGTGCGATGACCGAGACGCTACATTTTTTGCATGCACTCGAAATTCAGCTCCTACATAGATACCGATGCCATGCTCGCATGGCGGCACGCCATCCATCGCCACCCCGAACTGGGTTTTGAAGAGTTCCAGACCAGTGCGCTCGTCGGGCGTTGCCTGCGCGAGTGGGGCTATGAGGTCACCACCGACCTTGCGGGAACAGGATTGGTTGGCTCGCTGAAATTTGGCCCTGGCTCCAGACGCCTGGGGCTGCGTGCGGAAATGGACGCACTGCCCATTCAGGAGAACACGGGCCTGTCCTGGGCCAGTGAGGTGCCCGGAAAAATGCACGGCTGCGGGCACGATGGTCACACCACCATGCTGCTTGGCGCGGCACAGGCATTAGCCAAGCTGCATCGCGAAGGCAAGCATGCCATGGACGGCATGCTGCATCTGATCTTCCAGCCTGCTGAAGAACTGGGCGGTGCGGGCGGCGCCCAGCGCATGATGAAGGAGGGGCTGTTTTCGCGCTTTCCCTGCGACGCGGTCTTTGCCATGCACAACATGCCAGGCATGGAGCAAGGCCAGATCCTGTTTCGTGAAGGGGCTTGCATGGCCTCCTCCGATAGGGCAACTCTGGTGTTCGAGGGCTGCGGCGGCCACGGTGCCATGCCGCACCTGGCGACCGATCCTACGGTGGTTGCCGCGTCCACGGTAATGGCCTTGCAAAGCATCGTCGCACGCAATGTAGATCCGCTGGCATCTGCCGTAATCACCGTGGGGCGTCTTCAAGCTGGGCAAACCTACAACGTGATCCCGGAGACCGCTGAACTGGAGTTGAGCATCCGGGCCCTGAAGCCCGAGGTGCGCGACCTGCTGGAGGCGCGCATTCGGGCGGTGGCGCAAGGCCAAGCCGACAGCTTTGGCGCACAGTGTCACATCACCTATGAGCGCGGCTATCCGGTGCTGGTCAACTCTCCCGCTGAAACCCAGCTTGCGATGGGTATAGCCCGGTCGCTGTTCGGCGATGCGCGGGTCGTAGCCAATGCCGATCCGCTGTGCGCCAGTGAAGATTTCGCATACATGCTGGAAGAGCGCCCCGGTTGCTACCTCTTCATAGGCAATGGTGACAACGGCCACACACATGGCAGCGCCTCGGGACCCTGCAATGTGCACAACCCTAGTTTCGACTTCAACGATCGCAACCTCGAAACCGGCGCCACATTCTGGACGGCTCTGGCCCATTCCTTTCTTTCAACCCACGCCCGAAGCTGATCATGAAAAAACCTGTCTCCACCTTCCGTCGACATGCTCTTGTCCTATCGCTTTGTTCCTTGTGTGTGACCACATTCGCAATGGGCGCTGCACGGGCAGCCGATCAGCGTGTGGTGACTCTGCTCGTTCCGTATCCGGCCGGAGGCCTGTCAGATTCCATCGCCCGGGCGATAAGCGCGGCATTGGGGCGGGCTCTGAATCAGCAGGTTATTGTGGACAACCTGGGCGGCGTCAGCGGTTCGCTGGCCGCGCAGAAGGTGCTGAACGCGCCCGCTGACGGGCACATGATCTTTCTCGGCTCACCCAACGAGGTGATTCTCTCGCCGATGGTCAACGCCGCCGTGAAGCTGAGAGCCGAAGACTTTCGCATGCTGGGCCAGGTGGCAGTGAATCCGCTGGTTCTGCTGACACGAGCCACACTGCCGGTGCGCAACGCTGACGAATTCATCGCCTATGCCAAGACCCAAGACAAAGGACTGTCTTATGGCAGCGTCGGCATGGGTTCCATGTATCACCTGCTGGCCGAAAGCATGGCGCAGCAGACCCAGCTCCACGTCACACATGTGCCCTACAAGGGCATGGCACCCATGGTGCAAGACATCGGAGGCAACAGCATCGACTTTGCCATCCTGCCCTATGCCACGAGCTTCAAGGGAATGTCCGAGCAGGGACGCCTGAAGCTCATCGGGTGGTTGGCTCCCACACGCAGCGAGCTGGATCCCTCCGTGCCAGCTCTTGGCGAAGGCAAGATTCTGAAGAGCTTCAGCCATTCCACCTGGGCTGGTCTCATGGTGAGCCGCAAAACTCCCGAGGGCATGGTGGTACGTCTGAACAAGGCACTGGCCGAAGTGCTGCGTGATCCTGAGGTGCGGCGCCAGATTGCGGCCACCGGATCGGAAGCGCCGCAACCCCAGACGCTGGCAGAGGCGGAGCGGCAACTTAAGGAAGACACTGTCAAATTTCGCGCCATGGCCAAAGGCATTCAACTTCAGGCGCAATAAGTACCGCCAGCTAAATCTGGATATGCGCGACTTTAGTAAGCGTTGCGGAAAGCATCGCGAGGCACGGTGGCTCAAGCCGGAAGTCTAGCGTTCGCATACGGGCTACAGCCGCAGGCCAGGAGTGTGCCGAGCAAAGTCAGCTTTGATCACCTCCCCGCCACCTTGAATCGACCCGGATCCAGTAGATTCTTTTTAGACAATCTCTGGAAGCAACCGCTGGGGGAGTTCGCCGCGAAAATTCCAACGACCGAGATGAGCTTGAAGAGATCAGCATCAATGCGGCACTGATCGACTACTTTTGGTTGAGCGCATCCAGTCACCACCAGTGGAATGGCTAGGGAACGCGAGCGCAGGTGGTCAGTTCAACCGGGATAAGCAGAAACTCCCAAACTACCAAGCGCCAACGTTACCGTCGGCGCTTGGTAGTTGCGATGCATTGCAATGTGTCAGGCATATAACTCAATACTGACACTAGCCTGCGAACGCTATCTCAGATCCGAGGGACGAATAGAGTAGGAGTCTGCCAGAAGGCGGTACGAAGCCGTTTAAGTCTCAAGCCCTTGTTGGATAGGCACAGGCAGCTAAGCTTTTTGATGATTTATCAACATGTGGGAGAGGTTCGGATGAACGAGCATGAAAACCTGAGCAATCGCATGCCCGTGTACTTCCTCTGCCATGGCGCCGGCCCCTGGCCCTGGGTGCCCGAGATGCACGACTGGCATGCGCTGATGGCAGAGGGTTTGCGAAATATTCCGCGCCAACTGGTGCACAGGCCCAGGGCCGTGTTGCTGATCTCCGCCCACTGGGAGGAGCTGGTTTTCACCGTGCAGAGTGCCGCCCATCCTGGCATGCTGTATGACTATGGCGGCTTTCCGCCGCAAACCTATAACCTGCATTACCGTGCACCCGGCTCGTCTGAGCTGGCAGGCAGGGTGCAGCAGTTGCTGGCGCAGGCTGGAGAGGACGTGCGGGCTGACGACCAGCGCGGCTACGACCATGGCATGTTTGTGCCCATGGCTGTGATCTATCCGCAGGCCGATGTGCCCGTGCTTCAGCTCAGCCTGCGCAGCAATCTGAACGCTGCAGAACACCTGGCCGTGGGCCGTGCGCTGGCCCCGTTGCGTGACGAGGGAGTTCTCATCATTGGCAGCGGCTCCAGCTATCACAATATGCGTAGCTTCGGCCCCGTGGGGCGGGCGCCTTCCAAGCTGTTTGACGATTGGTTGGCCGAGACGCTGATGCAGATGACACCTGCCACGCGCAGCCAGCGGCTGGCCGATTGGGATCGGGCCCCCGGCGCGCGTACGGCCCATCCACGGGAGGAGCATCTGCTGCCGCTGATGGTGGTGGTGGGGGCGGCTGAGCAGGACCTGGCCCGCCGTGTTTACTTTGAAGAGGCCTTCATGGACTCGGCCACGCTGTCCAGTTACTGCCTTCAGGCCGGGGCGTAGCTCAGAGCTCCGCTTATTCCTGCTCGTCCAGTGGTCCATTCAAAAATTCTTCTCTGTCATCGTCAATCGAGTCGGCGGACGCTTGAAGATAGGCTGAGAAGCTGGGGGCAATCCAGCAGACCTGGTCGGGGTCGTGCACATAGGCAATGATCTGGCCGCGCTGTCCTTCAGGACCGGGATGATGATCGGCCATTAACACGATGTCGCCATAGAAGCTGGCAAACGGCTGCCAGCCGGCGTGCCACCAGCGCCCGCTCAGGCGAGGGTCCTGGGACGCGGGGCCGGCCAGATCCCACATGCGCTGGGCTCGACTTTCCATGCGGAGTGCCAGGGCTATGGCCTGAGGTGGCGTGAGAAGGTCCAGTGCATCTACAAAGCTCGGCCGCTGAAACAGGGGCTGGGTGCTGTCGGCGCTGCTGCCTGCAGTCAGGCGCCAGAATGCAGCAAGATCGGCATCCAGAGGCCCCAGCGCGGCCGCCAAAGCGGCCAGATCCTGTTCGCTGGCCGGCGGCATGGGGTGAAGGCGTAGCTGGAATGCTGCATACACAGCCTGCAAATGCGCAAGATATTGGTCAGGTGTCATGGCGGGAGGCGCAGTACTCCGAGGTAAATGAATTGGACAGCCAAGTCGGGTGGACAGCGGGTGTTGGGGAGCGACTGTTTGGGTACAAAGTATGGCTCTTTGGAGCCTCAGTGTAGTAAGGCCGCAGTCTTTGCTTCATGCCAGCACTCCTTGCGCCAGAGGCGGCCATTGTGTTGCATTGACCAGTTGAATTCACAACCTTTGAATGTTACTTTAATCAAATAGATGCTTGGCGCTTATGAAATCAAGAACTTCCAATATTGTATGAGGTCGGATGTGAGAATGTATTCAGCTCTGAAGGTACGAAGTGTAAGGGTAAAGGAATAAGGCTTGCAACCGTCGAATTATTTGCATCGCTATGAGAATTAGTTTTCCGCTGTCGTCATTGGGTTTTTCAGCATGGAGTTCCAAGCGTATCTATGCAATTCATGATTTTATTTTTGAAAATATATTAATGTTGAAAGTGTTTTTTTAATAGGTGCGTGATTTTTATGTAATTGGTTATCCCGAAAAAGATGAGCTATCCCGTAGTTGACATGTTTTGAAATCTTCGGCCCATTGCTGGAAATCGCTGGAAGGCATAGGCTTAGCGATGTAGTAGCCTTGTGCAATATCACAGCCGAGATCTTTGAGCAGGTCCCAGTGCTCTTTAGTCTCCACACCTTCGGCAACTGTCTTGCGTCCGAGATCATGTATGAGATCAATGGTGGAGCGCACAATCGTGGCGGAATCCCGGTCGCGATGCATTGCAGAAACGAATGACTGGTCGATCTTGATGTAATCTACTGGTAGTTTTTGTAGATAGCTTAACGAGGAGTACCCTGTTCCAAAATCGTCCACATAAAGAGGAATCCCTGCATCGCTCATCTCACTCAGTGCTCGTAGAGCATATTCAGCATGCTCCATTACGGTGCTTTCCGTAATCTCGATCTCCAATAATCCGGTTGACACAGAGCGCTCTGAATGCCATTGGCGATACTTGGCGAAAAGCTGTTCATCTCTGAAGTTTCGCGCAGAGAGATTGATTGCAATGGGAACAGCACAACCTTTTGCCTGCCAGCTCTGCAGCAGATCAAGGGCTGCGACAATGACCCATTCCGTCAAAGGCTTGATCAAGCCTGTTTGCTCAGCCAAGTCGATAAACAATCCGGGAGGAATTAATCCTTTAAGCGGATGCATCCATCGTACCAAGGCCTCTGCTCCACAGATTTGCCCGGAGGAAAAATCAACTTTTGGCTGTAAAAATAGTCGCAGTTGGTTGCCTGCAATGGCTCGCCGCAGCTCCCCTGCCATGGTCAAGCGTCCTGCTTGATTTTTCTGATGCGACGGGTCGAATACGCACTGGCTCAATCCGCGGGCCTTGGCTTGATGGGTGGCCTTTCCCATTTGACGCAATAGTTCATCGGCGGTTGTGCCGTGTTCGGGAAACAAAGCTATGCCAGCTCTTGCGCTGACATCCAATTCAATATCTGCGATCGGGAAAGGGCGGGAGATGGTTTTTTCCAACTCTTCGGCCAAGGCTACGGCGGAACCTCTATCCAGAGTGGGCGCTAATACTGCGAATTCGTCTCCGCGTAAACGAGCAATATGCGCAGAATCGGGAATGCTTTGCCTTAGGCGCTCTCCGAAGTCTCTAAGAATCTGGTCCCCATTAGAGAAACCTAGCACCTCGTTGATTTCTCGAAGGCGTTCAATATTGAATTGCAAAGCCGCGATTGGCTCTGGATGTGAAGAGCTTCCCTCAATTGTCGCAGTCAGCACTTCCCTGAATTCAATCGAATTGGGTAGTCCAGTCAAGGGATCATGACGCAGCATATGATTCATCTCTGCTTGTACACGTAGCTGTTCTGAGCGTGTACGCAGAATGGAAATACCAAAGGCTAGATCGTCCGCTGACTCGGTCAGCAATGCGATTTCATCTTCGCCGAACGCGTCTGGTTCGGTGTCATAAATGGATAGTGCACCAATGACTTCGCCCTCAACCAATAAAGGGCAAGATACACCTGACTTCAGTTCACCAAGCTTGTCGCTCCATCGAACATGGTTGGAATCTACACGCATGTCTCGGACAAATTGAACCTTGCCGCTGCGAATTGCGCTAGATGTCAGGCTTTGGCCTAGCTCCGTATCGGCTGCTATGAGTCCTAGACTGCGAAGTGCTTCTATACCGCCTGGATAATTGCACTCGGCCATCGG
The DNA here is from genome assembly GCF_004522605.1 of Comamonas sp. A23. Classification (NCBI taxonomy): domain Bacteria; kingdom Pseudomonadati; phylum Pseudomonadota; class Betaproteobacteria; order Burkholderiales; family Comamonadaceae; genus Comamonas; species Comamonas sp. A23. The sequence continues at coordinate 81,962 of NZ_RSDT01000006.1, read as the reverse complement.
ACGTAGTTGTTGATCTGGCTCGTCACCCGAATACCAGACTGCAGCCATGCCATAGCCTCCTGCAGCCACGATGGCTCGGCACATGTTTTCAAGCAGACTCTGTTCTTCGCTGGCTCGTAGCATGGTGCGATTACCGGCGCTCAAGGTTCGCAGTCCGCGGCCAATATGCTCTAACTCATGCACTCGTTGTTCAAGTTCCCCATTGAGCGTCTGGATACGTTCTTCATAGTGCTTGCGCTCAGTAATATCGGTGCCCAATACATAATAGCCAGCAACCGTTCCATCGGCTTGGTGTTTGGGAACATACCGAATAGTCTGCCAAACTCCTGGAAAGGGCTGCCAATCATATGTTTGCGGCTCTCCTGCGAGGACCTTGCCGATCAAGTCATTGGCAACAACATAGCGTTCCTCTCCGAGGATTTGTCTTACCGACTCACCCGTGATGTCTTCGCGGTCAGGTGCAAAGCACTCCCGGTACTGAGTGTTGACGTACTCGTAGTGCTGTTGTGCATTAACGTAGGCAATCAGCGCCGGAACGGCGCTGATGACGTTGTGCAAATGGCTTTGAATCTCATGCCATTGCAAAGTGCGTTGGTGCACGTCAGCTTCAAGTGACGCGTTTTGCTCACGGATGATCCGTTGTGCCTTTCGCTCCAAAGTAACGTCCCTAAAGACTAGTACAGCACCTCGTAGTTGGCCTTTGGAGTCGCGGATGGGGGCGGCGCTATCAGAGATTGGACGTTCGGTGCCATCTCTGGCAATGATTGAGGTGTAGTCGGCAAGTACCTGCACTTCCCCGGTGGCTAACACCGTTGCTACAGGAATATGAGCAGGCTCGCGGGTCTGCTCATGAATGATATTGAATACTTCCTCGATAGAACGGCCTTGAGCCTCATTGATACTCCAGCCTGTGAGCTGTTCGGCCACTGAATTCATGCGAGTGATTCGCCCTTCAGTGTCTGTTGCGAGTACTGCATCGCCGATCGAGTGCAAGGTAGTCACAAGGCTTTCTTCATTGTCAGCCAGAGCACGCTGACTGGCTTCTGTTTCGCGCAATTGACGTCTTATCAGAAGATAGGAGGAACCCAACAGCAAGATAAGTGCCACAGCGACCAATGCTCCAGCCATCACCAGCTTATGACGCGCTTGCTGGTGCTCGGCCTCTTCCAGAGCGAGTCGCAGGCGCGCCTCGGTATCCATCTCGCTCAGCAATTCATAGGTGCGCAAACGCGTGGATGCAAGCGTAGTTGCGGCAGCAAATGCATTTGCTGCCTTCTGACCTTGGGTATTGCGCAATTTTTCAATTTGGCGTGCAGCTGCCATGCGCTGGTCAATGACTTTACGCAGCTCTGTCCAGCGACGTTGTTGATCTGGATTATCGATCGTTAGTTGCCGTATTTTTTCCAGAGAAAGCTCTCGCTCAGCCATCGCTGCATTTCGCTCGGCAATATGCTCGGCATTACCTGTCAGGCGGAAATTTTGAGTGGTTAGTTCAGATTGGAGAGAATAGCCTCTGACGCGATCTATATTGTTGAGCAATTGGTGTGCATGTGTCACCATTTGGGCAGCTTTGGCTGCATCATTTGCAACTTCCCACGTCGATAGTGCCATCGCGATCACTACCAGCGCAGCCGTTCCAAATGCTATGACGACCTTGGACTCGAAACTAGACCTCCGCACCATAGAACGCGCTCCTACGCTAGATGCAGGCCGCTACAAGCCATTTTCACTTGCCGCGGGCCTAGGCTGACCTCACCATCCATGCAAGGGATCCAGACACTCCGGATAGGAGGAGTGTGCAGGGTCCACCAACATGCAAACTGAGGGATACAAGCTCAAATATACAAACAATATGCGATTTGTTTCATTTGTTGTCATTGGTTCACATTGCAGAGGAGTCGAAGTTCGCGAAAATCTGTGTGTTGCTTGGCCTTGAAGCGTCCGTTTGCTAGTTGGGCAGAGCAATGTGATATTCAGTAGCCAGCAGATAAATAGCGTTCTTTTTCAGCGTTGTTGATACGATCAAGACGCATTACAAAGAGGCTGAATTCAAGTAGCTGCGGATTTTTACGGTCGATCTCTCAACAAGAGATCGCTTTTTTCTTTTGAATTCTTGAGCCATATCAATTTGGAGAACCTTATAAGAACACCCAGCCTTGAATAAGGATTGAGCAGTTTTCAGGAGTGGTGTTCGACTAGGGTTCGGCACACGAAAGCGAGCGAGGTGGCGAGGCCTCCGTTGCATCCGGCTTCCTCCGGAGCCGTCTGATCTTCGCGGGTTGGCCAAATAGCTTGAAGTTTCTGGACTTGGGCCGGAAGCCCGGCTGGGGCATGTGGGCAAGCCCCTTGTCGCAGCCCGCTGAATGTGGCCTTGCTGACCCTATCAGCGGCATATCTGTGAATGACAGGCGACGCTTACATCGAGCAGCTTGCTTGGACACAGATGGATCGATACGGTAGGGCACAGCCGCTGGGAGACCGAAGACTATGGTGTGTCGCTCGAGTGGGAGCAGTACGAGTTGACGGCTGAAAAGCCCAAGGAAATCAAAGGCAAGGCCGCCATTAGCATCAATGACCGGATTCAGCAATCCGGGCATGCTTCAAGGACTTTGAGATGGAAGTCCGGCGGCAGGAGTGCGCGGTTGGCAGCGATGCGAATCAGCGCGAACGTGGCGAATCGGCGACTTACAGCTGGGCCAAGAGTGAGGAACCTCCGGGGCAGTGTTGAAAGAATCAGCAGTGGGCGAGCAAGACTGGTCGCCGCGGCAGTCGGGAGAAATAAAAAGTGGCCGCTAGGGCCACTTTCAAATCTCAAACTGAGAACGATCTTGATCTTTGATCCAGTTCGGAGGCTTTCCTCGACCGGACCAGGTCTGGCCTGTGGTCGGGTCACGATATTTTGGAGCCACAGAGCCAGCCTCGCGTTTTTGTTTTTGTTTGGCGGCAGGGAAGACATCATCCTGTGTCAGCCCGAAAGCCTCGATCAAGCCTTTGATTTTTTGCACCGCGTCTGCGACTTCAGTCTTGCGGGCGGCAGCAATCTGCTGCTCAAGAGCCTCGCGTTGCGCCAACAAATCCTTATAAGAATGTGTACTCATCTAAAAGAGGTCCTATGTAAAGTTATGAACCAGCACTAAAGGGATGCACCCATACATGAGATACGTCGTTTATGCAGTTGGTTCACTTTCAATCGAAAGTGACCGCGTACATTGTGTCTTGATTTGAGGTGCGTCAACTCCAAAAGCTGAGGCGCACACAAAAAATAAGATGAGCTTTAGAGACAAGCAGGTACTGAAGCGTCTCGTATTGCACGACGTCTTATTCAAAGATACGGAGGGATTGGCTAGGTGTGACCAGAAGCCATCTATTGAGTGCCCACAAAGCATTCGTTCGGCGCTCGCGGCCAGCCGACTTGAGCCGCTCGGTCAGAAGTGACCCATATGGCTTTGCAGGACTCCTTTTCAGCAAAAACCTACAGGGCAGCTAAAGGCCTGTTCTTGCCAGTGCTCCCGGTTGGAGGTCAACTGGTCAACGCATCCATCCAACGCCCCCATCGTCAACGGAGACTGGTCGATGGGTGATAAAACAACACATTCGAGGACGTGATCGCTTGCCAATTTGTCAGCCTTGGTGCCAAAGCCTGTGCTACTTTGTGCCAAAGATGGCGCAAATTTGTGCCAAAGGCCGCGCAACGAAACTCTTCAACGCAACTTGCACGGCTGTGATGGCCGCTAAATGAATGCGGCAGTGCGACTTTTTTACATGGAAGAAAACCGGGGAAAAAAGCCTGTTTCCCAATGAAAACGCCTTTTGAAAGTTGAGCTAAATCCTTGAGTCTTGTACAAGACTTAAAAAAATCGGCCCGGTTGCGCGTAGAATTTTGTATTGTGGGAACGCATTGCATCAAGAAAGTGTCGTCCCGCTGTGTCAGGCCCCATTGCGCAAGCCCGGGATGCAGGCCCAAGGCACCTTTCCCCCTTTTTTCACAACCTGAGACAAGAGATGAGTACGCAGCAACCCACCATCATCTACACCTTGACTGACGAGGCTCCCCGCCTGGCCACCAGCGCATTCCTGCCTGTGATCCGTGCTTTCGCAGCACCGGCCGGCATCAATGTGGAGACCAGCGATATCTCGCTGGCAGGCCGTATCTTGGGCGAGTTCCCCGACTTTTTGACCGAAGCCCAACGCGCTCCGAACAACCTGGCTGAACTGGGCAAGCTGACGCTGACGCCTGAAGCCAACATCATCAAGCTGCCCAATATCTCCGCATCCGTGGGCCAGCTGCAAGAAGCGATCAAGGAATTGCAGGGCAAGGGCTACGCCATCCCCGACTATCCTGAAACCGCCACGACCGATGCCGAAAAGGACATCAAGGCACGCTACAACAAGTGCATCGGCTCTGCCGTGAACCCCGTGCTGCGCGAAGGCAACTCGGATCGCCGCGCGCCTGCAGCGGTCAAGAACTACGCCAAGAAGCACCCCCATTCCATGGGTGAGTGGAAGCAGTGGTCGCAAACCCATGTGTCGCACATGGAAGAGGGCGACTTCTACCACGGCGAAAAGTCCATGACGCTGGACAAGGCCCGCGAAGTGAAGATGGTGCTGGAGACCAAGTCCGGCAACAGCATCGTTCTCAAGGACAAGGTCAAGCTGCAGGCAGCAGAAGTGATCGATTCCATGTTCATGAGCAAGAAGGCCTTGTGCGCCTTCTATGAAAAGGAAATCGAAGACTGCCGCGAGTCGGGCATCCTGTTCTCGCTGCACGTGAAGGCCACCATGATGAAGGTGTCCCACCCCATCGTGTTTGGTCACTGCGTGAAGATTTTCTACAAGGAAGCCTTCGAAAAGCACGGCAAGCTGTTTGATCAGCTGGGCGTGAACGTGAACAACGGCATGGCCAATCTGTACGAGAAGATTGAGACCCTGCCTGCTTCGCAGCGCGAAGAAATCATCCGTGACCTGCACAAGTGCCAGGAGCACCGTCCGCGTCTGGCCATGGTCGATTCCGCCAAGGGCATCACCAACTTCCACTCGCCCAATGACGTGATCGTGGATGCTTCCATGCCCGCCATGATCCGCGTGGGCGGCAAGATGTGGGCCGCTGACGGCAAGCCTTACGACTGCAAGGCCGTGATGCCTGAGTCCACCTTTGCCCGTATCTACCAGGAAGTGATCAACTTCTGCAAGTGGCACGGCAACTTCGACCCCAAGACCATGGGCACCGTGCCCAACGTGGGTCTGATGGCGCAAAAGGCCGAAGAGTACGGCTCGCACGACAAGACGTTTGAGATCGCCGAAGACGGCGTGGCCAACATCGTGGACATCGCCACCGGCGAAGTGCTGCTGAGCCAGAACGTGGAAGCTGGCGACATCTGGCGCATGTGCCAGGTCAAGGATGCTCCTATCCGTGACTGGGTGAAGCTGGCTGTGACCCGTGCCCGCAACTCCGGCATGCCTGCCGTGTTCTGGCTGGACCCCTATCGTCCCCACGAAGCCGAGCTGATCAAGAAGGTGCAGACCTACTTGAAGGAATATGACACCAACGGCCTGGAAATCCACATCCTCTCGCAAGTGCGCGCCATGCGCTACACGCTGGAGCGCGTGGCCCGCGGTCTGGACACCATCTCGGTGACCGGCAACATTCTGCGTGACTATCTGACCGACCTGTTCCCGATTCTGGAACTGGGCACCTCGGCCAAGATGCTGTCCATCGTGCCTCTGATGGCCGGTGGCGGCATGTACGAAACCGGTGCTGGCGGCTCCGCTCCCAAGCATGTGCAGCAACTGGTGGAAGAAAACCACCTGCGCTGGGACTCGCTGGGTGAATTCCTGGCTCTAGCCGTCTCGTTTGAAGACCTGGGCATCAAGGAAAACAATGCCCGCGCCAAGCTGCTGGCCAAGACTCTGGACGAAGCCACCGGCAAGCTGCTGGACGAAGACAAGTCGCCTTCGCGCCGCACCGGCGAGCTGGACAACCGTGGTTCGCAGTTCTACATCGCTCTGTACTGGGCCCAGGCGCTGGCTGCTCAGACCGAAGATGCAGCACTGGCGGCCAAGTTCGCACCTCTGGCCAAGAGCCTGACCGAGAACGAAGCCAAGATCGTGGCCGAGATGAAGGAAGTGCAAGGCAAGGCTGCCGATATCGGCGGCTACTACATGCCCGACGTGGCCAAGCTGGACGCCGTGATGCGCCCCAGCGCCACCTTCAACGCCGCCATCGCGTCGGTGTAAGCCAGCTTGCCTCGCAGAGCGGGTTGCCCCGCCTGCGTGCAGGCAATGCCCCATAAAAAGCCGGTGGACCTGAAAAGGTCTCCGGCTTTTTTGTGTCCGGTCTCAGTAGTTGCTATATAAATAGAAGCTGTATGTGTATGATGAATAAGCGCTGTAGCTTGATTTCATTCGAATTTATGAAAGGCGCTCCATGTCGCTGTATCAATGCCCGTGTTGCGACTATTTCTCGCTGGATGAGCGTGGCGAGTACAGCATCTGCAGCGTCTGCTTCTGGGAAGACAGTGGCTGGGATGTGGACTGCCCGGATGAATACTCCGGCCCTAACCACATGACGCTGCGCGAAGGTCGGCGCAACTTTCAGTACTTTGGTGCCTGCGATTACCGAATGCTCAAGAGCGTGCTCCCACCGGCAGCGCGCAGCCGCTATCGACATAGTCCGCGTGTTCTGCGCAGAGTGGCATCAATCGGCGTGGGGCAGTGACCGTCTGGCCTCGTCAACCCAGCGCAGGAATCGTATGCCTGGGTGCTGACGCAGCAGCGGATAGCGTTGGCGGTGGTAGCAGTCCCAGTAACTGGCGGCCTGCTGCTTGCAGGTAATCACAAATTCGGGGTTTTCGGCAGCAAAGCGCCCGTAGCTGTTTGGCAAAAGTCTATGAGTCTGGGCTGCCAGATGCTCAGCAATTTCCAGCACATACTCGCCAGCCGCGCGGACCACAAACGGCAGCACCCAGTTGCAGCCGTGCTCCAGCAACTGGCGCAGACAGGCTTCGCGCACTTTACCGTTGGCGTGGCGGCTGCCCAGGCACAGGGCCAGTTGCTGTGTGGGGCCGCTGCTTTCTTGAATGCATTGCTGCAGCTCACGTTTGTCGTAGTACACGCGGTAGGGTGCATGCAGCAACTCGCCATTGATGCTTATCGTGAAGCCGGGGTAGGGCTCGAATGCCTGCGACTTGCCCAGTCTTTGCAGCAGCGCAGCGGCGGTATCGCTCAGTGCTTGCGGAAACCGCGGCTGGTGGAGCATGACGGATGCTGATTCTGGCGGTGCTTAGCGATTGAAGGGCGCACCGCCCAGCTTGGTGCCGGCCTTGATGCCGCGCTTGGCAAACCAGCCCTGGTTCATCTCCAGCACATAGCGCACGGGCTTGGCCGAGCAGTGGGAGTCTTCGCTCATGGGTTTCATGTCGGCCAGATTGACGATGGTGCCGTCATCGGCCACAAAGGCCGCCGTCAGCGGCAAGATGGTGTTGCGCATCCAGAAGCACTGCACGCCGGGTACTTCGAAGACAAAGAGCATGCCTTCCTGTTGCGGCATCTCCTTGCGGAACATGAGACCGATCTCGCGCTGCTGCGGCGTGACGGCCAGTTGGGTATCGATGCGGTACATGCCGGCCGTCAGGTCGATGCGGCGCAGATTCGTCTGCGGCTGACCTTCGTCGCGGGCCATGGCCGGGTTGCCGAACAGGCCCAGCAGGGCGGTACAGGCCAGGGCCAGCAGCGGAGCACGCCAGCCGGATTTGGGGATTGTCTTGGTGGGGCGGTTCTTCATGAGCCTTGCATGCCAAACAGGAAGTCGGAAGTCACAAGCCTATAGCAATCCGCGTGGGTTGCGACGCAAATCGCTGTCGCAAATAGGCTGCCGGAGCCGGTCTGCAAAATGCAAAGCCTGCAGAACTATCCGTTCGGCAGGCTTTGGCGTGAGTCAGGTCCGGCGTAAACAGGCATGGAGTGCCGGTATCGCCAGACCGGCTTTCAGCGCGCGATCAGGCTGGCTTGTGCATCTTTTTGCTGCTGTGCTGCATATGATGCTTTTTGGCAGATTTTGCCTTCATATGCTTGACGGTGGGCGCCGCTGCTGCTGCTGCAGGGGTGGCAGGCTGCGCCGGCGTGGCGGCTTGAGCAAAAGCGCCAGCAGCGAACGAACCAGCAATCAGGACAGCGAGTAGTTTTTTCATATATGCCAATTTCCTAAAGATGTGGCAATGCCAGGTTTCAGATTGAAGTGAGGAGCAGCCCATCTGTCCCTCACGCCCTCTCAACGGCAGCCCTGTGTCGCCGTTGACAGATTTTTATGCGGCATTTCTTAAAATTTGCTTAGAGCAAGGTGCCAAAATCGGGGGCAACAAAATAGCACCAAAAAGGTGCGCCACCGCGCAGTATTCAAGACTAGGAGATTCCACAACATGAGCACGTCCCAGCACATCCAGGTTCCGCCGCAAGGGGAGAAGATCAGCGTCAACGCGGACAAGACACTGAATGTTCCGAGCCAACCCATCATTCCCTTCATCGAGGGCGATGGTGTCGGTGTTGATGTGACGCCGGTGATGCGCAAGGTGGCAGACGCTGCCGTTGCCAAGGTCTATGGCGGGCAGCGCAAGATTGCCTGGATGGAGGTGTATGCGGGTGAGAAGGCCACGCGGATCTACGGCCCCGATGTCTGGCTGCCCGAGGAAACCGTGGCCGCCGTGCGCGACTATGCCGTGTCCATCAAGGGCCCGCTGACCACGCCAGTGGGCGGCGGCATCCGCTCGCTGAACGTGGCGCTGCGCCAGGAGCTGGATCTTTATGTCTGCCTGCGCCCTGTGCAGTACTTCAAGGGCGTGCCTTCGCCGCTCAAGGAGCCCGAGAAGACGAATATGGTGATCTTCCGCGAGAACTCGGAGGACATCTACGCGGGCATCGAATACGCGGCCGGCAGCGAGAAGGCGAAAAAGCTCATCGACTTCCTGGCCAAGGAAATGGGCGCCAACAAGATCCGCTTTCCCGAAACCTCGGGCATCGGCATCAAGCCCGTCTCGCGCGAGGGCACGGAGCGCCTCGTGCGCAAGGCCATCCAGTACGCCATCGACAACAACAAGCCCAGTGTGACCCTGGTTCACAAGGGCAACATCATGAAGTACACGGAAGGCGCTTTCCGTGACTGGGGCTATGCGCTGGCGCAGCGCGAGTTCGGTGCCGAGCTGATCGACGGCGGCCCCTGGTGCCGCATCAAGCACCCGAAGACGGGCAAGGACATCGTCATCAAGGACTCGATCACCGACGCCTTCTTGCAGCAGATTCTGATGCGTCCGGCCGAATATTCGGTGGTGGCCACGCTCAACCTCAACGGCGACTACATCTCGGATGCGCTGGCCGCGCAGGTGGGCGGGATCGGCATTGCTCCCGGTGCCAACCTGTCGGAGAGCATTGCCTGCTTCGAAGCCACCCACGGCACGGCGCCGCGCTATGCGGGTAAGGATTATGTGAACCCCGGCTCCATGATTCTCTGCGCCGAGATGATGCTGCGTCATATGGGCTGGCGCGAGGCTGCGGATCTGATCGTCGAGTCGCTGGAAAAAGCCATCCAGAGCAAGCATGTGACCTATGACTTCGCCCGTCTGATGGACGGTGCGACCCAGGTGTCCTGCTCTGGCTTTGGGGATGTGGTGATCTCGATGATGGACTGAGCTGAGCCGCCTGCCTGGCAGCTTTGAAGATCTGCCGGCACTGCCATCTCAGCGGCCGCACCGTCTCCACGGTGCGGCTTTTTTTATGCCTTCTTACCTGGCGTTTGTAGTCCTGAGGCTGGCGTGCAAAGCCTCGAAAGTATGTCGATGTGTATCGGCATTAAAGCGTGCAATACACAAATGGCAATTAATTTCAGGTGAGGCTATGGCTCCTTCATCCAATGACGGGCGCTGGTACTGGCTTGCAGTGGGGTTGCTGATGCTGCTCATGGGTCTGTACCTGACCATAGGCGGCGGCATTCTGCTCGGCAAGGGAGGCAGCTGGTACTTTGTGCTGATGGGGCTGGCGCTGCTGGCATCGGCCACACTGCTGCTGGCGCGGCGCAGGGCCGGCGCCCATCTCTATGCGCTGGCCTTTGTGCTGACCCTGGTATGGGCCTGGTGGGATGCGGGCTGGGAGTTCTGGCCGCTGGTGTCGCGTCTGATGGTGTTTGCCGTGCTGGGCCTGCTGGTGGCCCTGGGCTACGCACAGCTTGAGGCGGGCAAGCTGGTCATGAACGACTACGGACGCCTGGGAGCCGCAGTGTCGGTGGTGGTGCTGGGCCTGGGCATCGTCGCGACAGCCGTCAGTGCCTTCTCGCCCAAGGGCGTGATCGCCCCCGAGGTCACCGAAGTGCCTTCGGTAGGCTCCATGGAGATCAAGGCCTCGGACTGGACGGACTGGGGGCAGGGCCCCACAGGACAGCGCTTTGCTGCTGTCGAGCAGATCAGCCGGGACAATGTCGACAAGCTGGCCGTGGCCTGGACCGCACGCACCGGCGATGTGCCGCAAAGCACCGGCTCGGGTGCCGAAGACCAGAACACGCCGCAGCAGATCGGGGAGCGCCTGTATGTCTGCACGGCCTACGGCAAGGTGCTGGCGCTGGATGTGGACACGGGCGAGGAGAAGTGGAAATTCGACCCCGAGGCCAAGTCACCCAACTGGCAGCGCTGCAGAGGTCTGGGTTACTTCGATGGCAATGAGGCCGCAATCAAGGCCTCGGGTGCCCTCGGCAAGCCCGGAGATGTTGCGCCAGGCTGCAGGCGTCGTCTGTTTCTGCCCACCATCGATGCGCGATTGATCGCGCTCGATCCCGATTCGGGCAAGCCATGCACCGACTTCGGCAAGGACGGCGTGCTGGATCTGACCCAGGGCATGGGCGAGGTCAAGCAGGGCTGGTATCAGCAGACCTCGGCGCCGCTGGTGACCGAGAACCTGGTGATCGTGGGTGGGCGCGTGGCTGACAATTTCTCGACCGACGAGCCCTCGGGCGTGGTGCGAGCCTTCGATGTGCACAGCGGCAAGCTGGTCTGGGCCTGGGACTCGGGCAATGCCGACATCACCGGGCCGCCGCCGCAGGGACAGACCTATACGCGCAACTCGCCCAATGTCTGGGGCGGCATGTCCTATGACGCCAGGCTGGGCCTGGCCTATCTGGGCACGGGCAATGCGACGCCGGACTTCTATGCGGCCCAGCGCACTGCGGAGATGGAGAAGAACAGCTCCGCCATCGTGGCCATGGATATCCGCACCGGCAAGCCGCGCTGGCTCTACCAGACCGTGCATCACGATCTGTGGGACTTCGACATCCCGTCCCAGCCCGCTCTGGTCGATGTGAGCAATGCCCAGGGCGGGGTGGACCCCGCGCTGCTGCAGGTGACCAAGCAGGGCATGATTTTCATGCTCAACCGCGAGACCGGCGAGCCTCTGGCAGAGGTGCAGGAGCTGCCCGTGCCGCAAGGCCATGTGCCGGGCGAGCGCTATGCGCCGACCCAGCCGCATTCCACGGGCATGCCCAATATCGGCAACCAGACTCTCAAGGAGTCCGATATGTGGGGCGCCACGCCCTTCGATCAGCTGCTGTGCCGGATTGCCTTCAAGGACATGCAGCATCAAGGCGTGTTCACGCCGCCAGGCATGGGGCCGACGCTGCAGTTTCCCGGTTCCCTGGGCGGTATGAACTGGGGCAGCGTCTCCATAGATCCGATCAGCCAGACCATGTTTGTCAACGATATGCGCCTGGGTCTGGCGAACTACATGATTGCGCGCGCCGATATGAAGCCCGGTGCCAGCGGCATCGAGATGGGGGCCGTGCCCCAGGAGGGCACGCCGTTTGGTGCCATGCGCCAGCGCTTTCTATCGCCGCTGGGCATTCCATGCCAGAAGCCGCCTTTCGGCACCATGACGGCCGTGGATCTGAAATCCCGGCAGATCAAATGGCAGGTACCCGTGGGCACGGTGCGCGACACCGGTCCTCTGGGCATTCCCATGTGGCTGCCAATTCCCATCGGCATGCCCACGCTGGGGCCTTCCATGGTCACCAAGTCGGGGCTGGTGTTCTTCGCGGGCACGCAGGACTTCTATCTGCGCGCCTTCGATAGCGCCAACGGCAAGGAGATCTGGCGCTCGCGCCTGCCCGTGGGCAGTCAGGGCGGGCCGATGAGCTATGTCTCGCCCAGAACCGGCAGGCAGTATGTGGTGATCACCGCCGGTGGCGCACGCCAGTCGCCCAAGCGCGGTGACTATGTGATCGCCTATGCCCTGCCGCAATAGCGAAAGCAAGAGCGACAGGCTGCGGAGCCGTCGGCAGAAGGATTTAAAAAGATAGCTTCCTGCGCTTGATGGATAAGGAACTCAGATTGAATAGTGTCTGAGTTCATTGAAAAACAAGCGCTATAAGCTATGAATAAAAGAGTATCTGCCGCGCAGGCTACGCCACGCTGGCCGCGCCGCTCAGCGCGGTGGCAGCTCGCAGCCGTCGGGGCCGCAACTGGGGTCGCCACTGGTGTCGGTGTCGCCGGCCTGCTGCTGATTGAGCTCGGCAATCTGCTCGGCCCAGGCGGCCAGTTGCTGCTTCCAGCCGTCGACATCGCCCAGCCATTCGCCGATTTCGATGCGCTGCACGGCGCGTTGGCCGGCCTGCTCGGGGTGGTCGAACTCCAGGGCCAGGGTGGGAAAGCCCTGGCCCTGCACCATGCCCAGCCATTCGCGGCTTTCGGCAATATGCTTTTGCGTGGCCGCGCCGCTTTGCTCGGCGTAGGCCGCGTCATAGGCCGCGCTGTCCAGACCGATGCCAGTTGCCAGCTCGCGCAGCACGGCAGGCTCGCTGATGCGGCGGCCTTCCACATAGTGGGCTTTCTGCTCGGCAGCCAGCATCTCCAGACCCTTGCCGGCCAGCGCTTCGGCGGCCAGCAGGGCCGTGGTCGGGGGCTCGGAGTCCAGCGGTGCGCCAATGTCATTGAGCAAGCCGTTGAGATAGGCCTCGCCAAAGGGCTGACCCGTCATTTCGGCAATGCGCTGGTCGCTGGGCATGACTTTGTCACGCCAGTCTGCGGTGATGGTGCGCGTGTGGGCGCCGGTCAGCATGCCGCCGGCATGCCATTGAACCTCGATACCGGGCACCTCACGCGCGGCCTTGACCAGCGGGGCGGCGGCATAGCACCAGCCGCACAGAGGATCGAAAATATAGTGCAGCACCAGAGCGGGCAGCTTGGATGTGTTCATGGTTGGGCGACCTGCAAGGCCGGTAGATTTGCAAACAAGCTTCAATGTAAGCGCGGTCGCGGCGCTGGCGCCGTAATGGTCGGGTATGACCTTGGCGCCGGTCTTGGCAAAATGGTTGCATTGTCCTCAGCTTGTTTGCCTGTCCATGCGCCTGAATGTCACGCCGCCGCCCCAGTCCTCGCCAGAGTCCGAGCCTTCCCCGCAATCCGTGGCACGGCGCAGCACCATGCTGTTTCTGCTGTTCTGGCTGGTGGTCATGGGCGCGATGTATCTGGCCATGCAGCATTTCCTCAAGCCGGCCCAGGCCAAGGTCATGGCCGACGGCACGGTGCGCATAGAGCGCGGCATGGACGGGCACTTCCGCGTCAAGGGCTATGTCAACGATCAGCCCGTCACCTTTATGGTCGATACCGGTGCCACCTCGGTCAGCGTGACCGATGCGCTGGCCGAGCGTGCCGGCCTGGAGGGTGGCGAGAAGGTACGTTTTCGCACGGCCAACGGCGAGCGTGACGGCCGCATCGTCACCGCCGACGAGGTGCGCATTGCCAGCCTGCGTGTGCGCGATGTGCGCGTGGGCACGGGCTATACGGGTGACGACAGCGAAGACGCCTTGCTGGGCCAGAACTTTCTGCGCTTCTTCGATGTGCAGATGAGCGGCGACGAAATGCTGCTGCGCCCGCGCAAGTGAGTGCCGTGAAGACGCTGGCTGTGATTTTGCGCACTTGTGCGAGTCATAGGCCGCGGCAGCCCAAAAGCGATCGCAGACTGGATTAAAGTAGGGCACTTTGCCAACCGGCAAACAGGAATAGTGCGCTGTGCGTGGGCCTCACACGGGCCTCTTGCGGTTGCCGCACTCGCCGCTCATGGGTGAAAGACATGTTCCGGGACTGTTGCCATTCAATGGACCGCAGGCGAAAGCTGGCTGCGGCAGACGACACTCAATGGACTGGTTAACTCAACTCTTCAAAGCCCTCAACGATATTGTCTGGGGCGTTCCCATGATCGTGCTGATTCTCGGCACGGGTTTTTATCTGCAGATCCGCTTGGGCTTCATGCCGCTGCGCAATATCGTGCGCGGCTTTCGCATGATCTGGCGCAGCCGCCGTCCCGGCGACAAGGCCGATGGCGACATCACTCCCTATGCTGCGCTGATGACGGCACTGTCCGCCACCGTGGGCACGGGCAATATTGCTGGCGTGGCCACGGCCATTGCCGTGGGCGGCCCGGGCGCACTGTTCTGGATGTGGATGACGGCGCTGCTGGGCATGGCTACCAAGTATGGCGAGGTGGTGCTGGCGGTGAAGTACCGCGAGAAAAACGACCACGGCCAGTGGGTGGGCGGCCCGATGTACGCCATCAAGAACGGTCTGGGCAGCAAGTGGAAATGGCTGGGTACGCTGTTTGCCATCTTTGGCGGTCTGGCCGGTTTCGGCATCGGCTCCATGGTGCAGTCCAACGGTATTGCATCGGCCATGCACACGGCTTTCGGTCTGGAGAGCTGGATCACAGGCCTGGGCCTGGCCGTGCTTACCGGTGCCGTGGTGCTGGGAGGCATCACCCGCATCGGCGCGGTGGCCGAAAAGCTGGTGCCTGCCATGTGCGTGGCCTATGTGGTCTGCGTGCTCTATGTGCTGGGCGTGTACTTCGACCGCATTCCGGCGGCGTTTGCACTGATCTTCGAGCAGGCCTTCAGCCCCACGGCGGCCACGGGCGGCTTTCTGGGATCGACCGTGCTGATGGCCATCCGCATGGGCGTGGCACGCGGCATCTTTTCCAACGAAGCGGGCCTGGGAACGGCCGGCATCGCCCAGGCTGCTGGTGCCACGCGAGACCCCGTTTTCTCGGGGCTGGTAGGCATGATGGGCACCTTCATCGACACCATCATCGTCTGCACCATGACCGGGCTGGCCATCGTGGTCAGCGGCGTCTGGAATTCCGGCGCTACCGGGGCCGTGCTGTCCACCCAGAGCTTCGAGGCCGCCATGCCCGGCGTGGGCAAATATGTGCTGGCCGTTTCGCTGTCGGTGTTTGCCTTCACCACGATTCTGGGCTGGGCCTATTACGGTGAAAAATGCTGGACCTATCTGGTCGGCACCATCTGTGAAAAGCCCTTCCGCATCCTCTGGACCATCAGCGCCTTTGTGGGGGCCGTGGCCACGCTGGACTTTGCCTGGCTGGTCGCCGATACGCTGAACGCGCTGATGGCGATTCCCAATCTGATCTCGCTGCTGCTGCTCTCACCCGTGATCGTGCAGCTCACGCGCGAATACTTTGCGCGCCAGGATAGCCAGGCCTGATCATTCTGATAGCTTTAGGCGCTTGACGCATAAGTGCTGGAGCTTGACTTGACCTCACACAGGGCGCAGTTGTGCAAGCAGCTGCGCCCTGTGCAGTTTTGGGGCCGTGGCTGAAGCAGCCCCGCATATCTGCGAAAATACCTCCTACACAGGGAATGACTGTTGCGGAAAATATTGCCGCAACCGTTGTGCGTATCGAGGCTCGATCCACGCCCTTGCTTCGTGGCCTGCCGGGCTTCATCTTGAGATGAGACTGCAGGTTTTTCATGTTGCCGAGCCTCAGGTCGAATCGCCGCATTGTCGCGATTCCCGCTTTGCGCCCGACCACACGCCATTGCCCGGCAGCCATGCAGGCCGTCAGGCGCAGCCATGGATAGTCTGCCGTGTCCCACCGCCAGCCCGTTCGCGTTCCCGAACGTCACCAGTTTGATGCCCTGATCGATGCCCGCTCGCCCGCCGAGTTTGAGCAGGACCATATCCCCGGCTCCATCAACTGTCCGGTATTGAGCAATGCCGAGCGTGCCGAGATCGGCACCATCTACAAGCAGGTCAGCCCTTTTGAGGCCAAACGTCTGGGGGCGGCCTATGTGTCGGCCAATCTGGCGCGCCATCTGCGCGAAACCTTTGCTGACAAGCCTGCCAACTGGAAGCCCCTGGTCTATTGCTGGCGCGGCGGCCTGCGCAGCGGCTCCATGGTGACCTGGCTGCGTCTGGTCGGCTGGGATGCCCAGCAACTGGCCGGCGGCTACAAGGCGTTTCGCGGCCATGTGATTGCGCAGCTTGAAAGCCTGGTGCCTAAGCTGCAGATGCGCGTGCTCTGCGGTGCCACCGGCTCGGCCAAGACCCGCGTGCTGCATGCGCTGGCCCAAAGCGGAGAGCAGGTGCTGGACCTGGAGGGCTATGCCAGCCACAAGGGCTCCTTGCTGGGCGGTCTGCCCGGCATCGAGCAGCCCAGTCAGAAGCGTTTCGAGACCCTGATTGCCGAGCAGCTGGAGACCTTCGATCTCTCGCGTCCCGTCTATCTGGAAGGCGAGAGCGCCAAGATCGGCCGCGTCGGCCTGCCGCTGGTGCTGGTGCAGCATCTGCACAAGGCTCCGGTCATCGAGGTGCGTGCGACGACTGCCGCACGCCTTTCCTATCTGCTGCGCGACTATGCCTACCTGGGGGACGATCCCGAAGTGCTGGCCACCAAGCTGGGCTGGCTCAAGGAGCTGCAGGGCAAGGAGACCGTGGGCCGCTGGCAGCAATGGGCTCGGGCCGGGGAGCTGCCTTCGCTGTTCGAGGAGCTGATGCTGCGCCACTACGACCCGCACTACGAGCGCTCCCAGTCGAATCACTTCGAGCAATGGCCCCGGCGCCAGGTTCTGGAGACAGACCAGCTTTCGGATGAGGCCATCGCCGGTCTGGCGCAGCAGATCATTGCGATGCAGGCGCGCTGAGCCAGGCCGCTTGTTCAAGCCTGCCAGCTGGAACGGGCCGGTACGGTGCGGGCTAGTCCAGCTTCATCACCATCAGCACCTCGTCGAAATACTCGCCGTCCACATACAGGGCCGCAGGCTCCAGCCCATATTCGCTAAAACCTGCCTGCTCATACAAGCGTAGTGCGTTGCCGTTGCCGGCATTGCAGCCCAGCATCAGCTGTCGCAAGTTCAGCGCTCTGCCGTGCTCAACAGCCGTCTCCAGCAGGCGGCGGGCCAGGCCTTGGCCTCGGGCCGCCGCAGCCACATACATGGCAAAGAGACTGCCCTTGTGCGCAGTCTTTTCTCCTTGCTCGCGATACATGCCCAGGGTGGCGCAGAGTCTGCCGTCTGCGTCAAAGCCTCCCCACATGGCTTGACCTGGCGTGCTGCCGAAACGACTCAGTATCTGCGCATCGCCGAGTGCCCGTTCGCTGGCAGGTGTGGCACCGAAGGCGGTGGGGCATTCTGTCAGGGCTTGCAGGCGCAGGGCGCGATAACTGCAAAGGTCGGACTCGGTCAGTTGGCGTATGTCATATTGCATGGACCGAGTTTAGACATGCTCGGCAAAGATGGGCACCAGCGACAGCAGCAGCAGGCCGGCCATCACGCCGTTGAACATGCGCAGGGCCTGTGGAGTGCGCAGTGCGCGCCCCACGGTGCTGCCGAACAGGGTCCAGACGCTGATGCTGGGGTAGTTGACCAGGCCCAGAACAAGGGCCGATAGCATCAGATTGACGAAAAAGCCTTCGCGCGGTGTGTAAGTCGCCACCACGCCCACGGCCATGATCCAGGCCTTGGGATTGACCCACTGGAAGGCAGCTGCCTGCCAGAAGCTGAACGGGCGGCTGCCCGACTGGCCCTGGTCCACGCCGCCGGCACGGGCGATTTTCCATGCCAGCCAGATCAGATAGGCCGCGCCCACATATTTGAGCAGGGTGTAGATGCGGGGCTCGGCCTCGAACAACTTGCCCAGGCCCGCGCCGATCAGCAGCACCATGATGACCACGCCCAGACAGATGCCCAGCATATGCGGCACGCTGCGGCGATAGCCGAAAGTGGCCCCCGAGGCCGTCAGCATCACATTATTGGGGCCAGGCGTCACGGAGCTGACAAAGGCAAACATGGCCAATGGCAGGATGAAGGCAGAGGATTCAGGCAGAAATGACATGGTGAACCTTGGGGCTGCATAAGCGTTGTGCCTCTATACTAAGATCTGTATTCAGTACACTATCAGTACACTTTTGCAGGCCAGTTGATGAGCTGGCCTGCTCTAATTGACCTGACACTTTGAGGAAGCACTTCATGCTGGATGCTCATATCGACGGCAGGGCAGCGACCCCGGCAGCCTTGCCTGTGGCCGCTACGGCATCCCTGGGCTGGCAGCCCATGCGCTCCAGTGCGGTGGGACTGGTGGAGCAGTTGGTCGAGCATTTCGGCGGGCTGATCCGCAACCACGGCCTGCGTGTGGGCGTGCGCCTGCCTTCGGTGCGGGCGTTGGCGGAAAGCGCAGGTGTCAGCCGCGACACCGTGGTCCAGGCCTACGACAAGCTGGCTGCCCAGGGCCTGGTGCAATCGCGGCGCGGCAGCGGTTTTTATGTAGCGGCCCAGCGCCGCGTGATGGAGCCTGCCGCCGTTGCTGCCGCCTCGGCGCAGCCGGCGGACTTCGACACCGCTTATCTGCTGCGCGGCATTTTTCGTGATGACAGCGCGGGCACCGGGGGGGCGGGCTGTTTGCCTTCGAGCTGGATGGATCAAGGCCTGATCACGGGCGCCATGCGCGCCATCACCCGTAACAATGCGCGGGCCGAGCAGAGCTTTCTCAGCTATGGCCATCCACAGGGCTTTCTGCCATTGCGCCAGCAGATCGCCTCGAATCTGCAAGCCCAGGAGGTGCCGGCCCATCCCGAGGCCAATCTCATGACGGTGGGCGGGGTGACCCACGGGCTGGATCTGGTCGTGCGCTGCTTTCTCAAGCCCGGCGATACCGTGCTGGTCGAAGATCCGGCCTGGTTCCTGATCTTCGGGCGGCTCAAGTACATGGGTGTGAATGTGGTCGGCGTGCCGCGCCTGCCCGGCGGGCCCGATGTGGCTGCCCTGGCATCGCTGGCCCAGAGCCACAAGCCCAAGCTCTTCATCCTCAACACGGCGGTACACAATCCCACGGGGCTGAGCCTGTCTGCCGGCGTGGCCCACGAGGTGCTGCGCATTGCCGAGCGCCATGATTTCCTGCTGGTCGAGGATGACACCTATGCCGAATTCCTGGGCGCCATGCCGCTGAGGCTGGCGGCCATGGACAGATTGCAGCGCGTGATTCTGGTGGGGGGCTATTCCAAGACCTTGTCGGGCGGCCTGCGCGTGGGCTATATCGCGGCCAAACCCGAGTATGTGCACCGCCTGACCGACATGAAGCTGCTGGCAGGCCTGACCTCTTCGCTGCCGGCGGAGCAGATCGTGCACCATATTCTGGCCGACGGTTCCTTTCGCAAGCATGTGGACCGGCTGCGCGAGCGCGTGGACCGCGCGCGCGGTCGCTGTCTGCGCAAGCTCGAAGCGCTGGGCTGCCATGCGGAGTACGAACCCGTGGCCGGCACTTTTGCCTGGGTCGACTGCGGCGTGGATACCGAGGTGCTGGCGCGTCAGGCGGCGCTGAGCAATCTGCTGCTGGCTCCGGGTCTGCTGTTTTCGCCGCAGCAGGCAACCAGCAGCAAGCTGCGCGTGCCCGTGGCGATGGCCGACCAGACCGAGCCATGGAAGGTGCTGGAGCAGATCCTCCGGCAGCTGCGCAAATAGCGTCCTGGCCGGTGAATGGGCCCGGGCTTTGTTCACGATTGATAACAATCGCGCGCCTCTGGCGTGACTGACCCAGCAGCATCTGCTGTTATGTTTGTAGCATGACAGCCGCACGAGCTTTGCCCCATGCCGCCGCAGGCCACTGCACGCGCGATTTCCTGCGTGCTCGCCCGCTCATGGGGCGGTGGCTGCTGTCAGGGCTTGTGCTTTGCGGTCTGGCCGCTTGTTCCAGTGCCCCCACGAATCACGGCGAAGTGAAGGGCGAGGACTTTCACTCGCGCGAGCTGCTGCAGTCCGACAGCAACCGCATGGCAACGCTGGCCATGAAGGAAAATCTGGAGAGCCTGTTTCTCATCATGGACAAGCTCTATCGCCGCAACCCCGCCGAATGGAAAAAGACCGCCTCCAGCCGGGAGGCGGCCATGACTTATGTGCGCATTGCCGTCATGGAGCGCCAGCCCTGGCATGAGCTGCAGGACAAGCGCGATGTGGCAGCGCTGTCCCTGGCCTTGCAGCCCGAGTTCGCCGGAGACCGGGTCGCGGCCTTCGTCCATGCTGCAGCCGATATGCTGATCACCGCGCATGGCGGGCGAACCAGCTTCACGCTGATCGACGGGCTGGACCCGCAGCATGTCTTCAATGCAGCGCGCAATCTGGAGATCGCCAACTGGATTCTCAACTCGCGCAAGACGCCCGGTGGAAAGCCCTTGCTGCTATCGAATCAGATAGCGGAAGAGGGGCGCAACCTGAGCTTCGAGCGCGAGATGGGAAAGATCATCGGCCGGCTGGATCTGGTGGCGGATTACACCACCGAGCGCTATCGGCGCTCCGTCATCGGCTATGCGCAGGGATTGCTTGCCGGCCCGTTCATGCAGTTTTTGCCTGTTCGATAGAAGTTCTTCAGGCCTCACAGAGCACGATGGTGGCAATCGCGGACGAGTCTTCCATGGCACGCACGGCGTGGGGCATATTGGCTGGCAGATGCATGAGTTGCTTGGGCCCCAGTTCATGCACGGTCTGGCCGATGAGAACTTCGAGCCGACCTTCCAGGCATTGCAGGCTGACGCTGCCAGGCACGCGATGCGGCGGCAGCGACTGGCCCGAGCGCAGCACGACGCGAATGACTTCCAGATCTTCCGCTTTGAAGAGCACGCTCGAGTGAGCGGCAGGAAGCCTGGCTCCGTAAGGAGCGACATCCAGAGCTTGGTGGGTGGGCGTGGAGTGGATATGGTCCATGACAGCACCTGAGCGAAAGCGGTAATAAGGCATTCTCCCCCGAGTGGGGCCCAAGTTCAATCACCGTTTTGTGACAGCGCTGTAGGGCATCAGGCCTTATCGCCTCGTTTCGTTGCTCATCAGCGCTGTTTGGGGCGTATCGCAGAGGTCCGGGAACGGCTGGCAGCTGTCATGCCAGGTGCCGTAGATTTTCGGCAGGCATGGGGCTGAAGCCCGCTGTCGCGAACTCTGCAGCCCAGCGTTTCAGCAGGATCGAATAAGCGTTCAGGAAGAACTGTCGAGGAGCCTGAATCCGCCAGTTTGCGGGCAGGTAGAAGCAGTCGTCATGGCTGTCTTGCAGTGGGGCTGCAAAGTCGTATTGCAGGCTTTGCAAGGCGGCTTGCAATGACCGGGTCAGCATCACTTTATGCGCTGTGCTCCATGAAGCCTGCTCACAGCAGGGAAAGAAATAGCGATCGAGCAACTGCAGCAACTGCTGGGGATCATTGGGATCATAGGCTGCGAGTTCCTGACCCAGAGACTCTTCCCGATCATAGATATCGAAGGGCGCCAGCAAAAGAGATGGGTCGGCATGGAACTCGATGTCGCTGCCGGGGTGCTTGAGAGGCTCGGCCATGGTCAGAGGAATACAGAAGAAGCAAGGCGACAAGTCTGCCATTGAGCGGCGCTTCAACGCCGTATCCGCTCCAGCTATTTGCTCAAGCTGAATGCCTTGCGCCAGCGCCAGCTCGCGTGAATAGCTGACGGCGTTGCTCGTGCGGCATATGTATTGCTTCCAGGCGTCCGAGCCGCTCTCGCCGCAGCCAAAAAGCTCCGTCGATCTCGACGCCTCTGGGCCTGGCCAGAGCGGGCCGCTGCCGCCACCTCAAGGGCATAAGGGCTGGGGACGCTTGTACAAATCCGGCTCATTTCTCCGTGCAGAGGGGGAAGGCGAGGCGTCGTGCGCAGCGGCTGGGAATGTCTAGCTGGATTTAATGATTCGTAAATTGAATCATTCATGCGGTTTAAACAATTGGACTTGAATGATTGAACGCTTCAGCATGCAGTGCAGGCACCGGATACAGGTGCCGCAGCCTGAACAAGGAGACAAGCATGAACAAGCGATTCTTACTGCGCGCCTGTGCGAGCGCAGGCCTGGCAGCCACCATGAGCATGGGCCTTGGCGGGACGGTGCTGGCTCAGGAGAGCTATCCCGCAGCCCCCATCACGCTGGTGGTGCCGTTTGCTGCTGGCAGCGGCACCGATGCGGTGGCGCGCGTGGTGGCCAACAAGCTGGGCGAGCGACTCAAGCAGCCCGTGGTGGTGGACAACCGGGCCGGGGCCAATGCCCAGATTGCAGCCGCGCATGTGGTCAAGGCCAAGCCGGACGGCTATACGCTGTTCATGACCACCAACACCTCGCATTCGGCCAATCCCTGGCTGGTCAAGGGGCTCAAGTACGACCCCATCAAGGACTTCACGCCCGTGGCCCGCGTGGGCGAGCTGCCGTTCGCGCTGGTGGTCCATCCCTCGGTGCCGGCCAGGACCGTGGCCGAGCTGATTGCCTATGCCAGGTCGCATCCGGACAAGCTCTCCTACGGCACGCCCAACAGCACCTCGCTGGTGGCTTCGGAAACCTTCAAATACATCACGGGTACGCAGATCACCGGCGTGCCCTACAAGTCCAGCCCGCAGGCATTGACCGATGTGATGGGCAACCAGATCCAGATGTATGTGGCCGACCTGGGTTCGGCCTGGGGCACGCTCAAGACCGAGCGCGTGCGCACGCTGGGCGTGACGGCGGCCAAGGGATCGCAGCTGCTGCCCAATGTCCCCGCCATCGGCAAGACGCTGCCGGGCTTCGACATCACCTCGTGGAACGGCATCTTCGGCCCGGCAGGCATGCCCAAGGCCATTGCCGAGCGCATCAACGGCGAGCTGCAGCTCATCCTCAAGGACAAGGCCGTGCAGGAGCAACTGGCCCAGGTCGGCTTCGAAGTCTGGCCCACGGCCACACCCGACGAGTTCGCGCTCTATGTGAAGGAGCAGCTCGCCAAATGGGGGCAACTGGTCAAGCAGGCCGGCATCGAGGCGCAGTGAGATGACGAGCATGCATAGCGATAGCCGTCAGGCTGCAGGCCGCACAGCGGGCCCGTCAGCGGGTCACACAGCGGGTACATCAGCCGGTCCCCTGGCCGGCGTCAGGATCGTGGACATGACCTCGGTGATCATGGGGCCGTTTGCCACGCAGATTCTGGCCGCCCTGGGTGCCAATGTGATCAAGGTGGAATCGCCCGAGGGCGACAACATGCGCCATGTAGGCCCCATGCGCAACCCCGGCATGGGTCCCATTTTTCTGCAGGCCAACCAGGGCAAGCGCTCCGTGGTGCTTGATCTCAAGCAGGCCGCAGCACGCCAGGCGCTGCTGCAGCTGCTGGCCGATGCCGATGTCTTCATCAGCAATGTGCGGCCCCAGGCCATGGCCAGACTCGGGCTGGACTGGCAGACGCTGGAGCAGAGCCATCCGCGCCTGATCCATGTGAGCTGCTGCGGCTTCGATCAGGCCGGCCCCTATGCGGCCAAGCCTGCCTACGACGATCTGATACAGGGGGCGACCGGCGTGCCCTGGCTGGCCCAGCAGTACGGCGGGGGCGAGCCGTCCTATGCGCCCATGACGCTGGGAGACCGGGTCACGGGCCTGCATGCGGTCTATGCGGTCACCGCTGCGCTGTATGCGCGTGAGAAGAGCGGCCAGGGCCAGGCGGTGGTCGTGCCCATGTTCGAGGCCATGACGCAGTTCATCCTGGGCGATCACATGGCCGGGCTGAGCTTCGAGCCGCCGCTGGGCGATGCCGGCTATGCGCGGCTGCTGACGCGCCATCGCAAGCCCTACCGCACCAGCGACGGCCATCTCTGCGTGCTGATCTACAACGACAAGCACTGGCACAGCTTCTTCAATGCCATAGGCCAGGGCGAGCGCATGCGCGAGCCCATGTTTGCCACCCACGGCCAGCGCGCAGCGAATATCGATGCCGTCTATGCAGAGGTGGCGAACCTGATGCGCAAGCGCAGCACGGCCGAGTGGCGCGCGCTGCTCGATGCGGCCGATGTGCCGAATATGCCCATGGCTTCGCCCGAGGACTTGCTGGCCGACCCCCACCATGCGGCCACGGGTTTTGTGCGCGAGATCGAGCATCCCAGCGAGGGGCGGCTGCGCACCACGGCCAATCCCACGCAGTGGAGCGCCACGCCCCCGGGCCGCGAGGCCAGCGCTGCGCCGCAGCTGGGCCAGCACACGCTGCAGGTGCTGCGCGAGGCGGGTCTTGGCGAGGCGCAGATCGCCGCGCTGCAGGCCAGCGGTGCCTGCATGCAGGCTTCATCATCCAACGATAAAAGAGAGACAGACATATGCCCCGCTATCTGATCCGCGAGCAGGACGTACAGGGCTACAGCCCCGCCAACCACCACGGCACGGTGAATCGGCGCCTCGTCAGCCAGGCCAATGTCGGCGCCCAGCATATGGAAGTGGTGCTCGGAACGCTGGGAAAAGGCGGTGGCGCGCTGCCGCATGCCCACCCGGGCATGGAGCAGGCCTGCTATCTGCTGGACGGCACGGCCGAGGTGGAGGTGCAAAGCCAGGGCCAGACCGAGCGCTTTGCCATGCAGGCGGGCGACACCTGCTTTTTCCCCGAAGACTGCATGCATGTGTTTCGCGTCACCAGCGACACACCCGTGCGTCTGCTGGTCATCTACAGCCCGCCCTATGGCGAGAACCCGGCGCGCGTGCGCCGACCTGATTGATAAAAAACAATAGCTGATAGCGCTTGTGAGACAGGCGCTTGAGGCGGATTTCATTGAAATTCAACCGATAGAGAGAAGCCGCCATGGATTTTTTATGGAGCGCCGAGCAGGAACAGATCCGGGACGCCGTGCAGCGGGTCTGCGCGCCTTTCGATGATGACTACTGGCTGAAGAAGGACAGGGCCGGCGGCTTTCCGCACGACTTCCACCAAGCCCTGGCCGAAGCCGGCTGGCTGGGCATTGCCATGCCTGAGGAGTTCGGCGGTGCGGGTCTTGGAATCACCGAAGCGGCGCTGATGATGCACACCATCTCGGCCACGGGTGCGGGCCTGTCGGGCGCCTCGGCCGTGCACATGAACATCTTCGGCCTGCACCCGGCCGTGGTCTTCGGCACGGATGAACAAAGACAGCGCTGGCTGCCGCCGCTGATCGCTGGCCGGGACAAGGCCTGTTTCGGCGTGACCGAGCCCAATGCCGGACTCAACACCCTCAAGCTGCAGACCCGTGCCGTGCGCGACGGCGATGTCTATGTGGTGCACGGGCAGAAGGTCTTCATCTCCACGGCCCAGGTGGCCAACAAGATATTGCTGCTGGCCCGCACCAGGCCCGTGGAGGAGTGCCAGGGCACCGAGGGCCTGTCGCTGTTCTACACCGACCTGGACCGCAGCCGCATCGCCGTGACCGAGATCGAGAAGATGGGCCGCAAGTGCGTGGACACCAATCAGCTCTTCATCGACGGCCTACGCATCCCGGTGCAGGACCGTATCGGTGAGGAGGGCAAGGGCTTTTCGTACATCTTGCACGGCCTCAACCCCGAGCGCATCCTGATTGCGGCCGAAGCCGTGGGCCTGGGCCGTGCGGCCCTGGCGCGCGCCACTCAGTACGCGAACGAACGCGTGGTCTTCGACCGGCCCATAGGCCAGAACCAGGGCGTGCAGCACCCGTTGGCCCAGGCCTGGATGGGGCTAGAGGCCGCACACCTGATGGTGCAGAAGGCCGCTTTCCTCTATGACAAGGGCCTGCCCTGCGGCGCCGAGGCCAATGCCGCCAAGTACCTGGCCGCCGAAGCCTGTGCCAAGGCCTGCGAGACCGCCATCTTCACGCACGGCGGCATGGGCTATGCCAAGGAGTTCCATGTGGAGCGCTATATGCGCGAGTCGTGGATTCCGCGGCTGGCACCTGTGAGTCCGCAGCTCATCATGTGCTTTATCGCCGAGAAGGTGCTGGGCTTGCCCAAGTCGTATTGATCGGCCTAGCGGCAGGGGATGGTAGGTCAAGCAAACGAAGTGGTGCTGTTTCTGATAGCTACTTGCGCTTTCTGTGATTGGGCTAGAGGCTGATTTGCCTTGAAATCTGTGTTGCGCCTGCCTGGCAAGAGGAGATGGTGAGCGAAGCTAATGACCTGCTTGGTTTGTTTGCAGAGGGCGGGTCTCGGCCCGCCTGCCGCCTCACTTTCTTGCTTGTGCAAGAAAGTAAGCAAAGAACACAGTCCCTGCTGCCCCCGTCCCGCCGGCTGTGCCTGCGGGCAACCTGCGTCGTCAAGCTCTTGCGGCTGTGCGGCCCAACTCACTTCGCGGCAAGCCGCTTCGCTCAGACAAACGGCCGCAAATTTGATGACGATGCAGCTGCACTCTGCGGTGCAACTGCGCGCCACAAGAACTTGCCGCCGCAGGCGTGGGCACAAGGGGCAAGACCGGATGCGGGATAGCTTCTTTGGAAAACTAGTAGGTGCTATCGCAATCTTTAAAGCGCCAGAGGCCGGCTTCGTCGCAACTCATGCAGGCCGCCCGTATCTACCCGTGTGTCTGCGCCTGCGGCACGCGGTTCGGGCTGCGGGCAACGCTGCCGTAGGACAGCGTTGCATCGTGAACGGACTTGCCGCCGTCTGTCTGAGCGAAGCGGCGTGCCGCGCAGCGAGTTGGGCGGCAGAGCAGCCCGAATGGCGTGACGCAGGTTTGCCCGTAGCGAAGCGCAGGGACGCGGACAGTCGGGGCGTGTTCTTTTGCCTTCTTTGCTTGCACGAGCAAGAAAAGAAGGTCGCCCGCCGGGGCGAAATCCCGGCGTGGCCGGCAAGGCCTCTGTCGCTGGCGACAAAGCAATGCGGTTTTTGATAGCTGCTTACACTTTCTGTAATTGGGATAGAGGCTTATTTCACATGAAGTTTTTGTTGCTACGGCCTGCGGTGGAAGATGGAGGCCGAAGCAAATGATCGGCTAGGGTATGGTCTTGGCCAAACTTAGCGAAACATGATGAAAACCCATTTGCTGCGTTACTTTGTGGTCCTGGCCGAGGAGCTGCACTTCGGCCGGGCCGCCCAGCGCCTGTGCATCACCCAGCCGCCGCTGAGCATGGCACTCAAGGCGCTGGAGCAGGATCTGGGCACGGTACTCATGGAGCGCGATGCCAAGAACGTGAAGCTCACGCCGGCAGGCGAGGCCTTTTTGCATGAGGCGCGCAAGGTGCTGGCTCAGCTCCAGCATGCGGCCGAGGTGGTGCGTGGCGTGGCCCAAGGGCTGCAGGGGCGGCTGGACATCGGCATCACGGGGTCCATGGTTTACCGCCAGGTGCCGGGGTTCTGCCGGGCCTTTCGCGCCGAGCGCCCGCTGGTCGAGCTATGCCTGCACGAGATGTCCACGCGCGATCAGCTGCAGGCCATTGCCAGGGGGCAGATCGACTGCGGCTTTCTCAACATCGGCACGCCCCAGGACGATATACGCACGCTGTCCATAGGCGAGGAGGCTTTTGTCTGCTGCCTGCCCAGCG
Organism: Comamonas sp. A23; assembly: GCF_004522605.1. Taxonomy (NCBI): domain Bacteria; kingdom Pseudomonadati; phylum Pseudomonadota; class Betaproteobacteria; order Burkholderiales; family Comamonadaceae; genus Comamonas; species Comamonas sp. A23. The sequence continues at coordinate 54,415 of NZ_RSDT01000006.1, read as the reverse complement.
ACCATGCGCTGGCCCAGCGCGGCGAAATCGACCTGCGCGAACTGGCCCAGGATACCTTTGTCATGTTTGCGCGCGAGGTGGCGCCGGCCAACTACGACAACGTTATCGCCTGTCTGCAGCAAGCCGGCATCCATCCCCATACACGGCATGCCGCGCGCCAGTGGCTGACCGTCATGGCCCTGGTCTCTGCCGGTCAGGGCGTGGCCCTGGTGCCGGCCTGCATGCAGACCGTGGGCATGAACGGCGTGCGCTTTGCGGCGCTGCGCGGCAGCCGGGTGACCACGCCGGCAGTTCTGGCCTGGCGGCCACGGGGCATGCCGGCCGTGCTCGAAGCCTTTGTGGCCAGCGTGCAGAACCTGGTGGAAGCCGGGCAGCGAACACTTCCAGCCGCAGGCAGCTAAGCCCGCAACGGTGGCGCCTCTTCGGCTGCTGAGCGAGAAAACCTGTTCCTTAAGGGTCGGCGCTCCTTGGTCATCAAGAATGGCAATGCCTGTGGCTCAGCCGAACTGAATGCCCTGGGCCAGCGGCAGCTCGCGCGAGTAGTTGATGGTGTTGGTCGTGCGGCGCATGTATTGCTTCCAGGCGTCGGAGCCGCTCTCGCGGTCGCCGCCAGTCTCCTTTTCTCCGCCAAAGGCGCCGCCGATCTCGGCACCGCTGGGGCCGATGTTGACATTGGCCATGCCGCAGTCCGAGCCGGCCGCGCTCAGAAAGACTTCCACCTCGCGCAGATCGTTGGAGAAGATGCAGGATGACAGGCCCTGAGGCACATCGTTGTTGAGCGCAATGGCCTGCTCCAGCTCGTCGTAGCTCAGCACATAGAGCAGCGGGGCAAAGGTCTCGTGTCGCACGATGCTGGTCTGGGCCGGCATGTCCACAATGGCCGGTGCCACATAAAAGCCCTGCGGAAACTGATGCTCCAGCTGGCGCTGGCCGCCCGTCAGCAAATTACCTCCGTCTTTCAGTGCCTGACTCAGCGAGTGCTGCAGCGCCTCGAACGATGCCTGGTTGATCAGCGGGCCGACCAGCGTATCCGGCTGCAGCGGGTTGCCGATGCGCAGGCTGCGATAGGCGGGCAGCAGCCTGTCCAGCAGCGGCTGTTTGACATCGCGGTGCACGATCAGGCGGCGCAGCGAGGTGCAGCGCTGGCCGGCCGTACCCACGGCGCTGAAGACGATGGCGCGCACGGCCAGATCCAGATCGGCTGCTGGCGTGACCACCATGGCATTGTTGCCGCCCAGCTCCAGAATGCGCTTGCCAAAGCGCGCCGCCACCTTGGGGCCCACGGTGCGGCCCATGCGGCTCGATCCCGTGGCCGATACCAGCGCAATCCGGGGGCTGTCCACCAGGGCCTCGGCGGCAGCCGCGCCGCCCAGCACGATCTGCGCCAGACCTGCCGGAGCCCGGTCGCCAAACCGGGCAATGGCGCGCTCCAGCGCCTTGAAGGTGGCCAGGCCCGACAGCGGCGCCTTGTCGGATGGCTTGAAGATCACCGGGTTGCCGCAGACCAGGGCAATCGCCGCGTTCCACGCGAAGACGGCGCTGGGAAAGTTGAAGGCCGTAATGACGGCCACCGGCCCCAGCGGGTGGTATTGCTCCATGATGCGGTGGCCGGGACGCTCGGAAACAATGGTCTTGCCATGCAGCTGACGCGACAGGCCCAGCGCGAATTCGCATATGTCCACGCCTTCCTGCACCTCGCCCAGGCCTTCCTGAGCTATCTTGCCGACCTCGCAGCAAATCACATGGCCTATATCGGCCTTGGCGCGGCGCAGCTCCTCGCCCCAGAGCCGCACCAGCTCGCCACGCACCGGGGCGGGTACCAGGCGCCACTGCTTGAAAGCCTGCACCGCATGGTCTATGACCTGAGGCACCTGGGCACCGGGCAGGGCGGCCAGACTGGCCAGTTCCGTGCCGTCGATGGGCGAGTGCACGCTGATGTCCTTGCCCTCAAGGGCCTGCAGCTCTATGCCGCAGCGGCTCAGCACGGTCTGGAAGTCGGTTGCGGAGATGGCGGTCATGGCATTCCCTCCTGATTGGTGTGAGATACAGGCCTCAGCCGAGCAGGCTGTCGAAGTAGGAGGCCACGCGGGTGTTCGAGAGTGCGGCCAGCGTGCATTGCTCCTGGCGCACAAAGCCCTGCTGCGGCAGCTGGCCTGTGGCGAACAGCTCCACGGCGGCCAGCATGCCGGCCGAGGTTGTCAGCTCAATGGCCGTGCGCTGTCTGCCGCGCAGTGTGGCGCCAAAGATGCGGGTGCCGCGCATCAGCTGCTCCAGCCGGCCGGCACGCATGCCGCTGGCCATGGCGGCAATCACCACCATGTCTTCGCGGCTGTGAGGCACCGCGCCTTCCAGCACCTGGCGCAGCAGGTCGCGGCGCTCTATCAGGCGCAGGCCGTGCAGCAGCAAATGCATGGCATCGCGGTGGCCGGGGTGGCGTATGGTCTTGTAATTGAGGTTGCGCACCCGGCCTTGCAGCGTCTCGCACAGCGTGCCCAGACCGCCCGAGGTGTTGAAGGCCTCGAAGTTCTCGCCGTCCAGGATCAGCGGCTCGACCCCCTCCAGCGGCGGCACCAGCATGGGCTGTCCATTGACGATGGTGTTGCAGGGCTTGCAGTACTCGTTGATGACGCCGTCCACGCTCCAGGTGAAGTGGTAGCGCAGCGCATTCGTCGCATGGCGCGTGAGCGCGCCCACGCGTAGTTGCAGATCGAACAGCTCGTCGAACTGCTGGGCCAGATGGCCGCCCAGCATGCCGATCAGGCCCGGTGCCAGTCCGCACTGCGGCATCAGCACCGAGCGCGCCTGAGCCGCCATGTCCTGTATGGCGCGCATGGCCGCCACATCCTCGGTCAGATCGAAGTAATGCACGCCCTGCCGCGCCGCAGCCCGGGCCACGCGCTCGGCACAGAAGAATGGCAGTGCATTGATGACCAGCGAGTGCTGCTGCAGCGTGTGGGTCAGCGCCGCATCGTCGTCGATGTCCAGCTGCAGCGGGCGGATCTGCGGGTCGTTGCCGGGCGGGGGCTGCATATCGGCCAGCGTGACGGTGGCTTCATGCAGCTCGGCAGCCATGTCGGCGATCGTTGAGCCGATCTTGCCGGCGCCGAGGATGAGAATGTTCTGTCCAGTCAGCTTCATCATGGAGAACTCCTTGAGAGCAACGCAGCGATCACTTCCTCTGGGGCCATCTTAAACACAGGGCAGCGATTTGCACCACTGAGAAAAGCGTCAGCAGGAGTCGATTTGCGTGGGCAGACAAGGAGTCTTCAGCAGGAGCAGTCCGCTTCGGAAAGAATAGCTGTCAGCGCTTGCGGAGTCAGAGCTGACAGCTTGACAGGCTTCAAGCCCGGAGGCCAGCTGTGACACCCGCTGCAGCAGAGCGGGGTCAGCTGGCCGGTGACCGGGTCTGGTGGTTAGTGCTTGTGCAGCACGATGGTGATCAGGGCCGAGGAGTCGTCCTCGGCCTCGACCTCATGCATGGTTTGGGCGGGAAGAAACAGCAGCTGCCCCGCGCTCAGTGTCTGGCGGCTTGCGCCCTGGATGACGGCGAGCCGTCCCTCCAGACATTGAATCGTCAGTTCGCCCTGCACCTGATGCGCAGGCAGGCGCTTGCCTGCCGTCAACACCAGACGGATCACTTCCAGAGTGTCGGACTTGAACAGTGCAGCGGTCTTCTGGTTTCCCAGCGAAGTGCCGTAGGGCTGCACTTCGACGGGAACCCCGGGTTGGGCGTGGGGCAGGGCCATGGTCTCAGGCCTTTTTCTGCAGCATCTTGATGATGCTGGAAAAGTCTTCGCCGCCATGGCCGGACAGGCTGTGCGCCGCATAGATGGAACGCGCCATGCCGCCCAGCGGCGTGCTGGCGCGGTTGGCCGTGGCGTTGTCCTGCGCCAGGCCCAGATCCTTGAGCATCAGGTCCGTGCCGAAGCCGCCTGCATAGCCCTTGCTGGCCGGCGCGTTCTCATGCACGCCGGGAAAGGGGTTGTATTTTTCAAGGGCCCAGTTGCCGCCCGAGCTGCGACGCATGATTTCGGACAGCACCTTGGGGTCCAGGCCGTTGGCCACGCCCAGAGCGATTGCTTCGCTGGTGCCCACCATCAGAATGCCCAGCAGCATGTTGTTGCAGATCTTGGCCGTCTGGCCCGCGCCGACACCGCCCGCGTGGAAGATATTGGCGCCCATTTTTTCGAGCAATGGCTGGGCGCGTGCCAGCTGCGCGTCGCTGCCGCCCACCATGAAGGTCAGCGTGCCGGCAATGGCACCGCCGGTGCCGCCCGAGACCGGGGCGTCGATGAAGTCTATGCCCGCTGCCTGGGCCGCCTTGGCCACCTTCTGGCTGGTGGCCGCGGCGATGGTGGAGCTGTCGATCACCAGCGTGCCCTTGGCGATGTGCGCGAGCAGACCGGCCGCGCCGTCGCGGCCCAGGAACAGGCTCTCTACATGCTGGCTTGCGGGCAGCATGGTGATGACGGCTTCGGCGCCTTGCACGGCTTCCTGGGCACTGGAGGCCGCCTGTGCCCCGGCGGCCACGACCTTGGCGATGGCCTCCTGGCTCAGGTCGAAGGCTTTGACACTGTGGCCGGCTTTGGCCAGATTGACGGCCATGGGCGCACCCATATTGCCCAGACCGATAAAAGCGATTTGCATGTCTGTCTCCTTGCTGTTGTTGAATTGATAGCGTCTAGCGATTTATCCATAAGCGATTGATTGGTTTTTCGCTTAATTCTTGAGAATGGCACCCTTGTCAGCGAGCAGGCTGCGCAAGATGCTGCGGTGGCAATGCGCCTCGTCGTCGCAGTAGCAGCCCAGAGAAAAGGCGGAGCTGTGCGACAAGGCTGCGAGCAGGCCTAGGGTGCGATCGGCGGCGGGCTCGCTCAGTTGCTTGCGGAACTGCTTCTCAAACTGCTTCCAGAGCTTGTCGGCCTGTGCCTCCTGGCCGGCCGTGCGCAGCTTGATGGCCTCCAGGGCCTGCTGCATCAACTCCACCTCGGGCGAGAGCTCGGGATACCAGCAGTCGTAGTAGTTGCGGCTTGCGAACTCGGCCTTGGGCACGCCGCGCGGCGGTCTGCGCACCGTACCTATGCGCAGACCCTCGTCGGGGGCGCGTTCGCTGCCTAGCTGGACTATGCGTATGGCCATGAGGTCAGTCCTTTGTGCTTATTCGCTGTCGAAAATAGGATGTTTTCTGGGGGCGTCTGCATCAGCCGGTTTCGGGGCAGCCCTGGTGCGCTTGCGCCCGCTGCCGGTGCCTTGGCCGGCAGGACTTTCTCCCTCGCCCGGCTTCTTGCTATCGGTCTCGCTGCTGGCCTTGCTGCCGGTCTTGCGTTTTGGTGTGGCCTTTGCCAGCGGATTGAAGGCCAGGGCTTCGCTGATCCAGTGCTGCCACTGTTCACGCCTGGCGTAGGCCGTGGGGCCGACGAGAAAATAGCCGTCCATCAGTCCGCGCGAGGACAGCGGACGCACGCCCGGCATCTCCGCAATCTGCGCATGACTGGCGGGGGGCAGGCGCACCAGCAACTCGTCGTTTTCCACGCCCAGGCACATCTTGCCGTCGACCATGAACACATGGCAGCCAAACATGGTCTTCTCTTCCACGGCTGTGCAATCCTGCAGCGCATCGCGCACGGCATCTATGAGCTGCAGGGTTTCAGGGGCGATGGGCTTGGCGGGCATGACGATCCTTGCGTTGCGTGATGGCAGCAGCTTAGCGAATGACCTCCGGAGCATCGCCCTCCAGCATGCGCCTGGCAATGATGACGCGCATGATTTCGTTCGTGCCTTCCAGAATTTGGTGCACGCGGGCATCGCGCATCAGGCGCTCCAGCGGGTACTCGCGGATATAGCCATAACCGCCATGCAGCTGCAGGGCTTCGTTGCAGACCATGAAGCCGGCATCGGTGGCAAAGCGTTTGGCCATGGCGCAGTAGGTCGATGCATCACGCGCACCGGCGTCCAGTTTGGAGGCTGCCAGGCGCACCATCTGGCGTGCCGCGACCAGCTCGGTCGCCATGTCGGCGAGCTTGAACTGCAGGGCCTGGAAGCTCGCAATGGACTTGCCGAACTGCTTGCGCTCTTGCATATAGCTTTGTGCCTGGGTCAGTGCCCCCTGGGCCGCGCCCACCGAGCAGGTGGCGATATTGATGCGCCCGCCGTCCAGGCCCTTCATGGCGATCTTGAAGCCTTCGCCTTCGCGGCCCAGCAGGTTGTGCGCGGGAATGCGCACATTGTCGAAGCTGATGACGCGCGTGGGCTGGCTGTTCCAGCCCATCTTCTCTTCCTTTTTGCCATAGCTCACGCCGGCCGCATCGGCAGGCACGGCAAAGGCCGAGATGCCCGAAGCCCCGGAGCCGGCATCGCCGGTTCTTGCCATCAGCACCAGCACATCGGTGCTGCCCGCGCCGCTGATGAAGGCCTTGCTGCCGTTGACGATGTACTCGTTGCCGACCAGCTCGGCCCGGGTCTTGAGCGAGGCCGCGTCCGAACCCGCGCCGGGCTCGGTCAGGCAGTAGCTGGCCAGCTTGCTGCCGCTGGTGAGCTGCTCGCCCCATTCGGCGCGCACGGCGTCGGTGGCCCAGGTTCCCAGCATCCAGGTCGCCATATTGTGGATGGTGATGAAGGCCGTGGTCGATGGATCGACGGCCGCCATTTCTTCGAAGACCAGCGTGGCATCAAGTCGTGGCAGGGCCAGGCCGCCAATGCTTTCCGGAGCATAGAGGCCGCAGAAGCCCAGCTCGCCGGCCTTGGCAATCGCATCGCGCGGGAAGATGTGCTCGCGGTCCCATTCGGCCGCATGCGGCGCCAGCTCGGCCTGCGCAAAAGCACGGGCGGTATCGGCAAAAGCGCGTTGATCTTCGCTGAGTTCAAAGTCCATTTCATGTCTCCTTTTTTGTTCTATTCGTCTTCTGGCCCCTGACGGCTTTGCAGCTCAGTCCGGCGGCCCCTGGTGCAGCCAGCGCTTGAGCACCGCATTGCGGGTCGTGATCTGCTGCACCAGACAGCCGTGGTAGCGGCTGGGCCAGTCGGGCTGCGCTTCAAAGGCCTTCGTGGCCTGCTTGCACTGGGTGATGCGATGGCGGCTCCATTCGCCTTGCTCCTTGCGCAGAGCGGGGCGCTCATGAGCCGATAGCGCGCGCATCACATCGCCGTAGAGGATCTGGTGGTCGGTGTCGGCTTGTTGGAAATCCTTGATGGCGCAGGCATTGGTCTGGGCCGTGGTGCCGCCGGGCACGCAGTCGGCTCCGGCCTGGGCCAGTGCCTGTTGGCTCAAGCTTGCTGCAATAAGAAGAGCGGCAAGCGATTTGGTGTCAATGGTCGCAGGCCTAGCTTGCCTGAATTTCTGGATGCGGATCGTCATGCCCGCATCATCGCAGTCTGTGGTGGCCTGCAGGCGCAATCGGTGTGGGGTGAGCCTGTTCATGGCTGTTTTTCACCTTGAGCCTGTTTCGCCAGCGGAGACCAGTTGTTCTTGAAGTCCTTGACCCGGCTCAGCGCCATGCCGATGCGGCAAGCCGCCATGTCTTCGGCTTCATGGACATAGCCATTGGGCTGGCAGCGCCGGTCGCGCCGCTGTGTCCAGTCGTCTTGCTCGGTTTGCAGGGCCTGGGCGCTGGCCTGCGGCAGTTGGCGCTGCAGGTACAGGTAGAGCACCTGCATGCCCCGTTCCAGGACCTGGGCCTGTTGCTCAAGGCAGGCAAGAGACAGTGGCTGATCTGAGGGGCAGTGCAACGGGGTCGGTTCGTTGTCCTGGGCCGAGGCCACAGGCAGATGGGCAATCAGCAGACTGCCGGCTGCCAGAGCGCACAGACGAGCCAGCCGCCGTGCGGGGCTGTGAGATGTGTTTGCGGCTGGGCGCAGGGGCGAGGAGCGTGACAATTCGTACATGCCTGCCATCATCGGCAAAGCCGCACAGTGCGGCCCGGGCCTGGCAAGAGGCAGGGCTGCACTGTCGGGTTTCATGGCCGGCTTACTTGAGGCTGATGGTGGTGTTCACGCCGTGGCTGGTGGTGCTGTCGTCGAACCAGCGTGCCGTGATGGTCTTGGTCTGGGTGTAGAACATGACCACCTGCTTGCCGTAGGGGCCCAGGTCGCCCAGCTTGGAGGCCCGGCTGCCCGTGAACGAGAACAGCGGCACGGGAACGGGGATGGGCACATTGATGCCGACCTGGCCCACATCGATATCTTCCTGGAACTTGCGCGCGGCCGCACCCGATTGGGTGAAGATGGCCGTGCCGTTGCCATTGGGGTTGGCGTTGATGAACTCGATGGCCTGATCGATGTCCTCGGCCGCGACCAGGCACAGCACGGGGCCGAAGATTTCCTGCTCGTAGATGCTCATGCCGGGCTTGACGCCGCTGAAGATGGTTGGGCCGACAAAATTGCCCTTGGCATAGGCTGCCACCTCGGGTTTGCGACCGTCCAGCTCCAGCGTGGCGCCGTCGGCCAGACCGCGTTCGATCAGGCCTTCGACACGCGACAGGGCTGCGCAGCTCACCAGGGGGCCGACATCGGTGCCGGGCTCGGTACCTCCATTGACCTTGAGGGTCTTGGACTTGGCCACCAGGTCGGGAATCCAGTTGCGGGCCTCTCCCACCAGAACGGCCACGGAGACCGCCATGCAGCGCTGGCCGGCCGCACCGAAGGCAGCGCCCAGCAGGGCGTTGAGCGACTGCTCCTTGTTGGCGTCGGGCATGACGATGGCGTGATTCTTGGCGCCCATCATGCATTGAACGCGCTTGCCGTTGAGGCTGGCGCGGTTGTAGACATGGGTGCCGACCTTGGTCGAGCCCACAAAGCTGATGGCCTTGATATCGGGGTGGTCGCAGATGGCGTTGACCACGTCTTCGCCGCCGTGGATGACGTTGAGCACGCCAGGAGGCACGCCGGCTTCCAGTGCCAGCTCGGCCAGGCGCATGGTGACGATGGGGTCCTGCTCGGAAGGCTTGAGGATGAAGGTATTGCCCGTAGCGATCGCCATGGGGAACATCCACAGCGGAATCATGGCTGGGAAGTTGAAGGGCGTGATGCCTGCACACACGCCCAGCGGCTGATTCAGCGTATAGGTATCGACACCGTTGGCCACATTGTTGGCCAGCTCGCCCAGTTGCAGATTGCCGATGCTGGCCGCGTGCTCCACGACTTCCAGGCCGCGGAAGACATCGCCTTCGGCGTCGGGCAGGGTCTTGCCCTGTTCGGCCGTCAGCAGGGCGGCCAGCTCCTTCATGTTTTCGCGGATCAGCTGCTGCAGCTTCAGAAAGATGCGGGCGCGTGCGCCGATGGGCGTCTTTTTCCAGGTCTTGAACGCTTGCTTGGCATTGGCCACGGCGGCGTTGACCTCGTCGGGCGTGGCGAACGGTACGCGCGCCAGCACTTCCTGCGTCGCGGGGTTGACCACATCGCGCCACTGGGTGGTTTTGGATTCGACCATCTGCCCGTTGATGAGCAGCTTGACCGTGGGCGCCAGAACCTTGGCGGAAGTCGGTGCGTTCATGAGGTGTCTCCGTTGGTGAATTCGTTCCTCATGGTATGTGTGCGGATTTGCTGTAGCAATAGCAAACACTGCACATAGGGTGTGCAAATGTGCACAAGTGGGTGCTATGTCTGCCAGCGCTTTGGAGCTTGTCGTGCAGGCATGACTGCAGTACCTGCGGCGGCAAAATGCAAAAGGGCCCACCCGGGCCCTTTTGCCGTTCTCAGGTGCTCTTAGAGCTCGCTGAACATCTCGTCAAAGGCTTCGCTCGCGAAGTCGTTGCGCCAGGCCTTGTCCTTGTCCTTGGGCACCATGCCCAGGGAAAGTACGCCCTCGTAGGTGTAGCTGGCGGGGGCTGAGTATGCTGCTTGCAGCTTCTTGAGTTCGCCCTGCACCTGATCCAGGCTGAGCTTGTTGCGCACCATGCGTTGAATGCCCTCGGCCCAGGTCTCAGGGGTCTTGACCAACTGGCAGCTGAACTTCACATCGGTATTGAGCACGCCATGCTTGTCGAGCTTGGGCTTGGTGGCCGAGACGGTCTTGCACTGCGATTGCTGACGCGCCTGTTGCACCGTGCTCATCAGGCTTTCCACGGGCGCACGCAGGGCGCTGCGCTGTGCCTCGGGGAACAGGGGCAGGGCCACGTCGGTGACTTCACGTGGGAAGTCCTTGTCGGCTTGCTTGAGTTCGGCGGCGTTGGCGTAGTCCGCGCTGCGGCCCGAGCGCAGGCGGTCCGGGCGCAGATAGTCATTGAGCTGGCTAATGGCCTGCTCGTCGTGATTGACCAGGGTGCGGATGTACAGCTCGGCAGCAGCAATGGGCGAAGGCGGCTCGGCTGCCTGCGAAGCTGCGGCCAGGGGAAGCAGCAAAAAAGCGACGGCAGTCTTGATGGAATTGTTCATATTTTTATAACGATTTGAAGGGGCTGAATCACGTGGAGTCACGTGAACACAGCATGGGGCCCTGGCAGACAGACGGCGCTGCGGCTTGGGCGGGAAGCTGCCGAACAGCCCTGGCGCTTATCAGCGGGGGCTCATGGCATGCGGGCGTTCTAGAGGTGGGATGGAGATCCGGAGAAACGCCTCGCAACAAGTGTAACCCCTGGTCGAGGTCGTTTTTGCGCGCTTTGGGAGCTCTGCTGTCTTCGTGCAGCTCCTCTTGATCTGGAGCGCAGATAGGCATTGCATCAATGAAAAAAGCCCCGTGCAGCCTGTGCTGACGGGGCTTTGCCGGCTGCGGGCGTATGCCTGTGCCGTGATCTATTTGATGGCCGCAAGCGGCTCTCAATCCAGGCTGATCTGGGCTTTTTCAATCAGCAGCTTGTATTGCTCGGACTTCTTCTTGGCAAATTGCTGCATCTCGGGCACGGTGAAGCTCATGGGCTGGAAGGCGAAGGTGGAGAACTTCTCTTTGACCTGCGGGTCCTGCAGCACGGCCACCACATCGCTGCGGATCTTGTCGCGCACGGCGGCGTCCACGCCCTTGGGGCTGAGCAGGGAGACAAAGGAGTTCACATCCAGCTCGGCTGGGCCGCCGGCTTCGGCGACCGTGGGCACGTCCGGCATTTGCGCAATGCGCTTGGGTGCGGCCACGGCCAGATAGCGAATCTTGCCGCTTTTGTAGATGCCCTGGCTGGAGGGCAGGCTGGCAAAGCTCCAGCTCGGGTCGCCGTTGGCCACCGAGGTGAACAGCTGGCTGACCTCGCGGTAAGGCACATGGGTCATCTTGCTGCCCGTCAGATAGTCCAGCCATTCGCCGCCCAGGTGGCCGGGACTGCCCACGCCCCAGGAGCCGTAGCTGATCTTGCCGGGCTCGGCCTTGGCGGACTTGATCAGGTCGCCCATGTTCTTCCACGGCGAATTCGTGGGTACGGCCACAAAGAAGGGTGTCAGGAACAGTGGGGCCACAGGGTCGAAGTGGCTCAGCGTGTTGAAGTTCTTGTTCTTGTAGAGATAGGGCAGGGCCGAGATATGCTCGCTGTCCAGTTGCAGCAGGGTATAGCCGTCGGGCTTGGCGCGGCGCGCGTACTCAATGGCGACAAAGCCGCCGCCACCGGGGCGGTTGTCCACGGTCACGCCCTGCTTCCAGCGCTGGGCCAGCTTTTCGCCCACGATGCGCAGCACGGCATCGGGGCCGCTGCCCACCGCAAAGGCCGTGACCACGGTCACGGGACGGTTGGGATAGCTGGAGGCATCACCCTGGGCCAGAGCCTGGCCGGCTGCGGCCAGCATAGCGGCTGCGGAAACTATTGTTTTAATAGCTGCTAGCGTATGTGTGGATTGGTTTTGGTCCTGATTTTGCTCGTATTTCACAGTTTGTCTCCGGTGGGTGTTTTTAGGGACTGCAAAGCGTTGCTGGGCAGCCGCGTCCGGGGCGGCTGCAGTGGCGGGTCTATTGCGGAGCGTCGGGCTGGGCCAGAGGCGCAGCCTGGGCAAAGGCGGGCAGGGCGCTGCATGCCGCATCGACGGCGCTGATCAGCGGCCAGCGGGCCAGATCCACGCCAAAGCGGCGTGCGCTCTCGACCTGCGGAATCAGATAGATATCGGCAAGGCTCGGTGCATGGCCAAAGCAGAAGTGCCCGCGTGTGTCGTCCCGGGCCAGCAAGGCTTCGATGGCGTCAAAGCCGGCCGTGATCCAGGTGGCGCACCAGGCGTTGATGGAGGCCTCGTCGGCACCGAACTGCTGGCGCAGGGTCTGCAGGATGCGGCGGTTGTTGATGGGGTGCACATCACAGCCCACGATGGCCGCCAGGGCGCGCACATGGGCGCGTGCCTCGGGGTCGGCAGGCAGCAGTGCAGGCGTGGGGTAGCGCTCTTCCAGCCATTCGATGATGGCCGGCGACTGGATCAGCGTCTCTCCGCTGTCCAACACCAGCGCGGGCACCAGGCCTTGAGGGTTGATACGCTTGAACGGCGCTTCGGCCTGCTCGTCCACGCGCAGATCGACAGGGAGGTAGTCGGGCGTGAGGCCCTTGAGATTGAGAGCAATGCGCAGGCGGTGCGAGGTGCCGCTGCGAAAAAAGCTGTAGAGCTTCATGGTCTGTGCGCCTTACTCGGGCTGGCCCACGTTCAGGGCAATCTCGCCCACGCCTTCCACACGACCTGTGATCCGGTCGCCGGGCAGCACGGCGCCCACGCCTTCGGGCGTGCCCGTGTAGATCAGATCACCGGCTTGCAGGTGATAGAACAGCGACAGGTCGGCAATGATTTCGCGGATGTTCCAGATCAGCTTGTTCACATCGGACTGCTGCTTGACCTGACCGTTGACGCTCAGCTCGATCAGCCCGGACTCGATCACCTTGCCGGGCATGGGCACAATTTCGCTGGCGATGGAGGACTGCTCCACATCCTTGCCCAGATCCCAGGGGCGACCCTTGTCGCGTGCCACCAACTGCAGATCGCGGCGTGTCATATCAAGGCCGCAGGCATAGCCGTAGATATGTTCATGGGCCTGGCTGGCAGGAATGCGAAAGCCCGGTTTGCCGATGGCCACGACCAGCTCCATCTCGAAGTGGTAGTTGGCGGTTTCAGGGGGATAGGCCACGGTGGCGCCCGATTCGGTCAGCGTCTGCGGAGCCTTGGTGAAGTAGAAGGGACGCTCTGTGCTTTTGTCCACGGGGCGGCCCATCTCCAGCGCATGGGCGTGGTAGTTGCGGCCCACAAAGAACAGGCGGTTGACGGGCAGGCGCTGCTCGCTGCCGCGCACGGGCAGGGACTGCACGGGGGACGGAGCCCAGAGATAGTTGTCGTTGTAGTTGGCTTGGGTCATATGTGATTCCTGATGGGTATCGGTGACTAGGTGCTTGAAAAAGAGGCGTTCCATGTGTGAGGCAGCCAGCAAGGGCCTAGGCGGCCCCGCCGCCCTGCAGCAAAGGCTGTCGTCCCCTTTGAGGGGGAAGACACGAAGCGGCTCAGGGGGTATCCGCCCTGTACGCGTGGACGGCCTCGAAAATCGGCGTATCGGCAAAACGGAACAGATCTAGCTGCGGTTGGTCGGCATCGCATTGCGCGCTGAACAGCTGCCAGGAGGGCGCGACAAACATATCGCCGCGCCGCACCTGCCATTGGCGCTCGCCCACAGTCACCGTTCCCTGGCCGTCAAAGACCTGGAAGACGGCAGAGCCCACTTCGCGCTTTGGCCGGGTGCTGGCGCCACAAGCCACGCGGTGCATTTCGCAGCGAATGGTGGGCAGCACGTCGCGGCCATTGCTGGGGTTGGTGTAGCGCACGGCGGCATGGCCGGGGCTGACGGTGGCGGCATGGCCTTCGGCTTCGAGCGCCAGTTGCTCGCTCAGCGCGCGGTCGGTATCCACCCAGCGGTAGGCCAGCAAAGGCGTGCTCGGGCTGTTCTGCAGATGCGCCACAGGGCTCAGCCCGGGATGGCCCCAGAGGCGCTCGGAGCGCGAGAACTCGGGCGTGGCCCGCTCCTGCGGGTCCAGATGCAGGCGGCCATGCTCGAAGAACTGGGACTCGGTGTAGTAGGCAAACGGAATATCCAGCCCGTCTATCCAGGCCATGGGCTGGCTGGCCGCATTGTGGTGGGCGTGCCAGTTCCAGCCGCCCTGGGGTAGAAAGTCGCCGCGCGACATGCGGATCGAGTCGCCGTTGACCACGGTCCACACGCCTTCGCCTTCGACCACAAAGCGGAAGGCATGCTGGGTGTGACGGTGCTCGGGCGCATCTTCGCCGGGCATCAGGTACTGGATGGCAGCCCACAGCGTGGGCGTGGCAAACGGGCGGCCGCCCAGCGCCGGATTGGCCAGGGCAATCGCGCGGCGCTCGCCGCCCCGGCCCACGGGGACGATGCGGCCGGCTTCATCCGCCAGCTTGAGCAGATTCTCCCAACGCCACAGATGAGCGGCGGCCTGGCTTTTGGGGTGGGCAGGCATCAGGCCGCCGATCTCCGTCCACAGCGGCACCAGCATTTCCTGCTCGAAACCTCGGTACAGCTGCTCAAGAGCAGCTGTGGGCTCGGGTTGGCCGGGGGCTTCAAGGGCCGTGAGCTTTACCGGTGAGGGCTGGGCTTGCACAAGGCTCATGGTTTGTCTCTTTCTTTGGTATCTGCTTGGCAGTGCGTTGCTGCCTTGTCTGTCGGCTTGCGGCCTGAGATGGGGGCAAAGAGAGGCTGTGAACTAAATCAACAGCACACTGATGATTAGCATAATGTTGATCTGCATCAGCGATGATTGGGTTAAACCCGGTAGCAGGCCTGATTCGAATAGGGGTGGCAGTCGTGCGAATATCGGGGTCTTTCAGTCATGGCCCTTCAACTGCTGCGCGGCAGGGCGGGCCAGGCACCGGCCCTCAAGACATGCAATACCAACCCGCAGAACTAGAAAACTATCCCGGCTATCACATCCGCAGGCTGCAGCAGATCGCCGTAGCCGTGTTCATGGAAGAGACCGAGGAATTCGGCGTGACGCCCGTGCAGTACGCGGCCCTGTCGGCCGTGCTGCGTCAGCCGGGCATCGACCAGCGCACGCTGGCACGCAATATCGGCTTCGACACCTCCACCATAGGCAGCGTGATCGACCGCCTGGAAGCACGCGGCCTGATGGCGCGTAACGCCAGCCCTGCCGATCGACGCGTGCGTTTGCTGAGCCTGACCGACGAGGGGCGCAGCTTGCTGGTGGCGGCCGAGCCTTCGGTGCTGCGAGCCCAGCGCCGCATGCTGGAGCCTCTTCCTGACGACAAACGGGCACAGTTCATGGAAATGCTGTCGCTGCTGATTCACGAGAACGACGAGTTCGCGCGCGCCCCGAGTGCGGTGGCCCAGCGCAGTGCCGAGCGCAAGCGCAGTGCTGCCGTCAAGGCGGTCAAGGGCCTCACGGGCAAGGCGCAGGACAGCGTGAACGACTGAACCACAAACCGAGACCGCAAGGAAAGACATTGGACTGGGACCATCTGCGTTTTTTTGGCGAACTGGCTCGCAGCGGAAGCATGGCGGCGGCTGCGCGGCGCATGGGGGTCGAGCACACCACGGTGTCGCGGCGCATTCAGGCGCTGGAAAAGCAGCTCGGTGCCGTGCTGTTTGCGCGCGAAGGCGGCCAGTGGCGGCTGACCGAGGCCGGGCGGCAGCTGCAGGAAGTGACCAACACCATGCAAAGCGCGGTCGACGGGCTGGAGCGGGGCCCCCTGGCGCATGCAGCGACCGCCGAGGGGCTGGCCGGGCTGGTGCGGGTGGGTGCCACCGAAGGCTTTGGCACGCAGATGCTGGCCTCCGAGCTCGCCAGGCTCACGCTGCGCTATCCGCTGCTCAGTGTTGACCTGCTGGCGCTGCCGCGCATGCTGCATCTGTCCAGCCGCGAGGCCGATATCGTCATCTCGCTGGAGCGGCCCAAGCGGGGCTCGGTCGTGGTCACCAAGCTGACCGACTATCGGCTCTATCTGTACGGCCAGCGTGAATATCTGGCGCGCAAGCCCTTGGTGGCCAGAACCGAGGATCTGCGCCATCACAGCTTTGTGCACTATGTGGACGATCTGCTGTTCACGCGCGAGCTGCAATTGCTGGATACCTTGCACCGGCCCGAGCGCTTTGCGCTGCGCAGCACCAGCATCACCGCTCAATACGAGGCCGTGCGTGCCGGTGCGGGTCTGGCCGTGCTGCCGGCATTTGTGGCCGACAAGGACCCGATACTGAGCCGCGTGCTGCCCGAGCAGGCTTGTTTCACTCGCACCTTCTGGATGAGCATGCCCGTGGAGTCGCGCCAGATTCCGCGCATAGCCACGACCTGGAGCTTTCTGCGCGATGCCGTGCAAGGCATGCAGAAGCTGCTATTGCCGGATGCATGATTTTTGATGGCGTCTTGCGCTTCATGAGGGGCGGCCTGACTTCTGATTTGACCCTGCATCTTGCGCTGCATGGAGGCTGATCTGCGCTGCCAGACCCGTTGGGAGTCAGTCATGAGACGCCCTGAGCGCCGATGGATGCCGCCGCCATCGCCTTGATAACAGCGCGGATTGCACGCATATACTGGTCCGACCGAATGACTCGGCGCCTGCGGCAAGGTCAGGCCTGTATCTGCCTCTGCCGCGCGCAGCGCTATGACCAGAGCGTATGGCGGCCAGTCTCCTTGCGCTGATTTTTAAGAAAGCAAAGCATGATCGTCACAACCACTCCCTCCATCGAAGGCAAGCGCATCACCCGTTATTGCGGCGTGGTGGCAGGCGAGGCCATTCTGGGCGCCAATGTGTTCAAGGACTTCTTTGCCGGAATTCGCGACATCGTGGGCGGGCGTTCTGGAACCTATGAGCGCGAGCTGCAAAAAGCGCGTGAAATTGCCCTCAAGGAACTGGAGCAACGCGCTGCCGAAGCGGGAGCCAATGCGGTGGTCGGCGTGGACCTTGACTTTGAGGTGCTGGGCCAGGGCAATGGCATGCTCATGGTCTCGGCCAGCGGCACGGCTGTCGTCGTGGAATAGGCAGCTCAGCGACTGAGCTGGCTTGACGCCAGGAAGGCTGCAAACCTATTCCATGTGCAATTGCACATTTTTGGACTACTTCGAAATTTATAGCGAAAAGTCGTTGTAGAATTCGTTCCATCGTAGGGGAGTCGCCAAGCTGGTTAAGGCACTGGATTTTGATTCCAGCATGCGAAGGTTCGAATCCTTCCTCCCCTGCCAAAATCCAAAACCCTGCTCATTGCAATGAGCAGGGTTTTTTGTTTGTGAGCTTGGGGTGCATGCAAGCGAGCCCAAAGCTTTCAGTCATGCGCGATTGGGGCACTCAGGGTGCGTTATCGTGCATTCAGTCTTGCTGGGCAGCACAAGGCGCAGTTGTCGGTGATTGGAGGCTGCTTGCAGTCTGGTGGCTCAGGCTTTGCCGAAAGCGACGCACCAGGTCAAGGGATGACCTAGGGTAAGCACTTACCTTTTGCAGATATTTGCAGCAAACCAGCCAAACTTACCGAGTGTTTTCGCCGTATCGTCGGTGGCATCGATGGGTGCGGGAAAACAACCATTAGACTCTTCGCTCTTTTGTGTCGCTGTTACTCGACGAGCGCGCTTGGGTCCTTGTGAACGAGTTTGACTGCTCACTCGCAACAGAGGCCTGGTTTCGGCCGGGTCCACTCTGATGTACCGCAGTGCACCCTTGCCATGGTCACAAGCGCAGGCAAGTGCAGATATGTTGATATATCTTGCCTGATTGAAACAAATGTATACATATTTGCCATCTGAAAAGACAAGCTCACTACCAGGCTGGGTTAGCTGACACAATGATTGGCTGTTAGGTGTCGCTGAGGTTCGCTCCACGCGTTTGGCTGAGGGCGAACAGCATCAGAAGTCGCTCGGCGCAAGGCATGGCTGCAGGTGGTGGCAGAGAGTTCTTGGGGTTTGTGTTTAACGCAGCGTTTGCGTAAGTGCACGGCAAGATTTGGATAGACAAGGTATGGAATATCGACTGGATGAAACGGACCGCCAGCTGCTGCGCCTGCTGCAGACCAACGCGCGTGCCTCGACCGCGCATTTGGCTCGGCAGATGAATCTGGCTCGGACCACGGTGGTCGCTCGCATCGCCAAGCTGGAGCAAGAGGGCGTGATCGCCGGCTATGGCGTTCGCCTTGGCTCGCGCATGGAGCAGTCTGCCGTGCGCGCCTATTGCGGTATCCGTGTTCAGCCCAAGACGGCAACTTCGGTGATGCAGGCGCTCAACCGCTTCACCGAGGTGGAAGAGGTGTCGGCCGTCAGCGGACAGTACGACTACATGGTGTTTGTGCGCTGCGAGAGCAATGAGAAACTGGACGCGCTGCTTGACCGTATCGGCCTGATCGACGGCATCCAGCAGACCTATACCTCGGTGGTACTGAGCCGCAAGATCGACCGCCGTACCACGGCCGAGGTTGTGGGAGAGGCTTAGAGGCCCAGAGTCACAATCTGACGCTCATATGCAAAACGCCCGGTTCAAACCGGGCGTTTTGCATTCTGTGGTGGAAGGAGAGCAGAGTCGCGCTCCTTCTCGACTGCCTGGTGCGCTCAGTCCACAAAGACCTTGGGCGCGCCTGCCTCCATGCGGCCAATCACTGCCGCATCGCCAAAGCCGCTGTCGGCAAAGACCTTGAGCACTTGCTGGACAGCATCTGCCGCGCAGGAAACCAGCAGGCCGCCAGAGGTCTGAGGGTCGGTCAGCAGTGCTTTCTGAGCGTCTGTCACGGTCGATGCCAACTGCATGTGCTCACCATAGGATGCCCAGTTGCGCCCCGATGCGCCCGTGAAAATGCCTTGCTCTGCAAGCGCCTGAACACCGGGCAGCACGGGTAGCTTGGCGCTTTCAATGCGTGCACTGAGCTGGGCGCCACGGGCCAGTTCCAGGCCGTGGCCCAGCAGGCCAAAACCGGTCACGTCGGTCAGCGCGTGCACGCCGTCAAGCTTCGCAAGCTCGGCGCCGGGGCGGTTGAGCTTGGTGGTTGCATCCACCATGGCACGGTAGCCTGCATCATCCAGCAGATTCTTCTTGAGTGCCGCCGAGAGAATGCCCACGCCCAGGGGCTTGCCCAGAATCAGCACATCGCCGTCCTTGGCATCGGCATTGCGCTTCATCTGTTTGGGGTTGACGATTCCGATGCCGACCAGGCCGTAGATGGGCTCTACCGAATCAATCGAGTGCCCGCCCGCCAGAGGAATGCCTGCATCGCGGCAGACCGATTCGCCGCCTTCCAGAATCTTGGCAATCACATCGTGCGGCAGCACATTGATGGGCATGCCCACAATGGCCAGCGCCATCAGCGGCGTGCCACCCATGGCATAGATATCGGACAGCGCGTTGGTGGCGGCAATGCGGCCAAAGTCATAGGGGTCGTCGACGATGGGCATGAAAAAGTCCGTCGTCGCCACGATGGCCTGCTCGTCATTGATCTTGTAGACGGCCGCGTCGTCTGCGGTCTCTGTGCCTACCAGCAGGTCAGGAAAAAACTGCTTGGGCAGATTGCTTTTGGCCAGCAACTCCGACAGCACGCCAGGCGCAATCTTGCAGCCGCAGCCGCCGCCATGGGAGAGAGAAGTCAGGCGCGGGGTCGCGGGGGAGGCGGTTTCTTGAGTGGTGTTCATGTCAATCCAGACGGCAAGCAGCACTTATGTTGCTGCGGTAGTGAGAGAGATGCTTGTGCTCTGCCGGAAGTTCATCCCGAATGCACAGTAGGCTCTCATTATTGACTGTCTGGGGTCTTGGTCTGCAGTCTATTGTCGATTCTCTTGGGGGAGTGCTTGGAGAGGCATCAAGATGGCTCCGCTGTGTACCAGGCGCTGTGGAATATTGTTTTTGAATATTCAATAACTAAAGTTTTTAATGGTCAGACTCCAGGGATTTAGGCTTTGTAATTCTTGACTGATATTTCTCGAAATCGGTGTGAGAGATGAATGGCATATTCATGCGTTAACGTACTCCGTAGATTGAAAAAACTTCAGTTAACTACCTTTAACATTGAAATAATTAAATAGTTAAAATAAATTGACTTGATCTAATCAATAGATTATTTGTAATGTAATTGAGTGTGAAACGAGTGTGATGACCGGTTGTAATAAGGTTTTGCTTATGTTTTCCTTTACAATCAGTCGATTGGATTTCAGTGCGTCTTGAGTCCAAAAGAACGAGGATTTATTTTGGACTCAGCCCCGTCTTCTGGTGAGATCACCGCACCACGTAGTTCACTTTCCGTTACTTTTGCGGTATGGAACGCACTTTTCCTGCGCGAAGCCGTTGCTCGCCTGAGCGCAACGCGCGGAGCCTGGGTGCTCATCGTGCTGGAACCAGTGTTGCATACCTGCTTCATGTTGCTGCTGTACACCGTTCTGCGTACGCGTTCTGTTGCTGGCGCGGATGTGGCCGTTTGGCTGGTCTTGGGTTTGACTGGCTACTTCACTGTGCAGAACGTCTTTCAGCGTGCAATGGGGGCGGTTGATGCCAACAAAGCCTTGTTTGCCTATCGTCAGGTTCGCCCCATTGATACCGTGATTGTTCGAGCGGGACTTGAAGCACTTTTGGGTTTACTGATATTGATCGTGCTTCTCGGTATTTTGGCTTTTTTGGGGCACTCCGTTATTCCGGATTCGCCAATGGAGGCTATGCTTGCCTTTATTGGGCTGATGCTTTGTGCTTTGGGGGTCGGACTTACTTTATCCGTTCTCAGTGATCTCGTTCCCGAGGCAGGGAATTTGATGGTTTTCCTATTTCGACCATTGTATTTCTTATCGGGTGCTATATTTCCATTGTCTGCAATTCCAGTTCAATATAGGGAATGGGCCTTTTATAATCCATTTGCGCATGGGCTAGAGCTACTGAGAGCAAGTTTCTTTCCTGTTTATCACGCAGCCCAAGAAGCAAATTTTAAGTATATTTTCTGGTTTGCGGTGGTTTCTATTTTCTTCGGCCTGGCATTACAGGTTCGGTTTGCTCGGAGCTTGAGAGCACAATGATTATTGTCGATAATGTTCAGAAACGCTACCAGACACCTCATGGCGCGGGGCGCTGGATTCTCAAGGGGGTAAATCTTACCATTCCAAATAAGGTCAGTGTGGGTTTGGTTGGACGTAATGGTGCAGGTAAATCTACCTTACTGAATCTGATTGGCGGTATTGATACACCCACGCAAGGGACAGTGGAGAGGCGCTGTCGGGTTTCATGGCCTATGGGGTATGGCGGCGGCCTACAAGGCTCTTTGACAGGCCGCCAGAACGCCAAGTTTGTTTCACGTCTGCATGGATTCGATTCGACACATGCCATGACTGAAAAAATTGCCTATATACAAGATTTTGCCGAATTGGGCTCATCCTTTGATGAGCCCGTTCGCACTTATTCATCCGGTATGAAGTCACGCCTGCAGTTTGGATTGTCGCTGGCATTTGACTTTGATGTTTATATATCGGATGAGGCGACATCAGCCGGCGATGCTTCATTCAAAAAGAAAGCCTCCGATGCATTTCAGAGAATTGCCGATCGATCGGGTTTAATTATGGTCTCGCATAGCGATGGCACTTTACGCCAGTTTTGTCAGGCTGGGATTTGGCTACACGAAGGTCAAGCGCATTGGTTTGATGATATTGAAGATGCCCTGAAAAATTATAAAGATAGTATTAAAAAATGACTGAGTTATTGAAAAAAGAACGTTTTACGGGAATGCTTCGAGTCATTTGGCGTATGAAGGCCTTGGCTATTGCGCTATGCGCATCTTTATTGGCGGCATTTTACTGGGGGGTAATTGCCTCTGATCGCTATGTTTCCGAAGCCCGTGTGCTGATTCAGCGTACTGACATGGTGGCTTCGCAGGCGTTGGACTTTGGATCATTACTGGCCGGTGGGGATGGAATATCGCGTGCAGATCAGATGTTGCTGCGAGATAGATTGCAGTCGGTTGATATGTTGCTGCAACTGGATAAAGACCTGAATCTACGCGAGCATTACAGCAGCCACGATCACGACATTCTTTCTCGCATGTTCTTCCATGATGCATCGCTGGAGTTCTTTCACAAGCATTTTTTGTCGCGTGTAAGCGTGGAGTACGACGAATATGCAGGGGTGCTGGTCATCCAGGCTCAGGCCTATGACGCAGAAATGGCCCAGAAGATCACCAAGGCACTGGTGCATGAGGGCGAGCGCTATATGAATGCGCTGGGCCACCAATTGGCCCAGGAGCAGGTGAATTTTCTCGAAAAGCAGGTCAAGGAACGTAGTGAGCATGCGCTGAACGCGCGCCAGCGCGTGCTGGCTTTCCAGAATGCCAAGGGGCTGATTTCTCCTCAGTCTGCCGCTGAGAATTTGGCCGGTGTGGTCAACAAGCTTGAAGAGCAGTTGACAGAGCTTAGCGCGCGCAAGACAGCGTTGCTGGGCTATCTCGCCCCCACGGCACCTACGGTCGTGGAGGTCGATTTGCAGATCCAGGCTGTGGAAAAGCAGATTAAAGCGGAAAAAGCACGTTTGACCAGCGCCAAGGGGCAGTCACTGAACAAGACAGTGGAAGAATACCAACGCTTGGAACTGGAGGCCCAGTTCCAGCAGGATGCTTACAAAAGCGCCCTAGTAGCACTGGAAAAAGGCCGCGTGGAGGCAACGCGTACCTTGAAGAAGGTGCTGGTACTGCAAAGCCCATCGATGCCTGAATACCCTCTACGTCCCCGCCGACTCTATAACATCGTCACCTTTATCCTGGGGGCCTTGCTGCTGGCCGGATTGGTGCAATTGTTGGCATCTATCGTCCGCGACCACCGCGACTGATTATTCTGAATTTTTTAATTTTCACCATGCAATGTTTTATCGCGCGTACCTGTATCAGTTCGGCAGTCGCGGTGCTGCTGGTTGGTGTGTCACCGACTCAGGCACAAATCTCTCAAGCCGGTTCACGTCAGGATACATCGTCCGCCTCCAGTGCTGATATTCTCCAAATTAACCAGGCATTGGGGGGGCTGCCTTCTGGCGGTACTTCCAGCGATGCTTCGGCGAGCCGTTCTGGGGCTGCGGTTCCAATGCAGACACCAGTGTTACCACAAGCGCCGCAGACGGCCGATTACACAGCCAATCTCAAGAGCGATGTCTTTGGCGCGAACCTGTTTACTGGCAACTTTGCACGTGCAGGGGCAACGCAGTTCAACCCCGATTATCTGGTAGCAGTAGGCGACCGCATTCATTTACGGTTGTGGGGAGGCTTTACCTTTGACAGCGTGGCTGCTGTTGACCCGCAAGGCAATATCTTTTTGCCCCAGGTAGGGCCGATCAAGGTGCTGGGCATTGCCAACAAAAATCTTCAACAGCAGGTAGAGGCCGCAGTACGCCGTGTATTCCGCGCCAATGTCTATAGCTATGCCAGCCTGGCTGCTGCGCAGCCAGTGCGTATCTTTGTGGGCGGTAATGTCATGCGTCCGGGCCTTTACAACGGCACCAGCATGGACAGTCTGCTCAACTATTTGGACCAGGCAGGTGGCATCGATCCGGAGCGCGGCAGCTTTTTGACTGTGCAAGTCAAGCGCGGCAGCTCCGTGCGTGCTACTTTCAATCTCTATGACTTTCTACTCCAAGGCCAGTTGCCGCTGCTGCAACTCAATGATGGGGATGTGATTTTTGTCCCCCCCATTGCCAACCGGGTGCGCGTATCCGGTCTTGTGAATAACGCCAAGCGCTTTGAGTTTGCCCAGGGCTCGGAAACCGTGGCTCAGTTGATGCAACTGGCCAAGCCACAGGCCCAGGCAACCCATGTGCGTATTGCACGCAATACCGGCACAGTCAAAAACACGGAGTACTACCCGCTGCAAGAGGCCAATGCTTTGGTGCTGCAAAACGGTGATGAGCTGGAATTCACTGCCGACAAAAAGCCCGGCACCATTACTGTGCGGGTCGAGGGCGAGCATATGAATGCTCAGGAATATGTGTTGCCCTATGGAACGCGGCTGGGCATATTGATGCAGAGCATTCAGACCTTGCCGGATGCTGAACCCGAAAGCATTCAGCTCTTCCGCCAGAGTGTGAAGGAGCGTCAGAAGGAAATGTTGGCCACTAGCTTACGCAGCTTGGAGACAGCCTTGCTAACCGCTCGCAGCGGCAGCACCGATGAAGCCCGCCTGCGGCAGGAGGAAGCCAACCTCACGTTGCAATGGGTAGAGCGTGCCAAAAAGATTGAACCAACGGGTCAAGTTCAGATTGCTCAAGCAAGTCAGCGCGACAACATGCTGCTGGAAAACGGCGACGTGGTTCGCATACCGCGCAAGGATGCTCTGGTGCTGGTCAGTGGGGAAGTGCTGTTCCCGAATGCAGTGGCGTTTGAGGGCTCGCTCAGCCTCAAGGATTACATCGACCGTGCGGGGGGCTTCACCCAGTCGGCTGACAATGCGCGCGTGGTGGTAGCCCACCGCGATGGGGCATTTGAGCAGGTTGATACCAGCAAGATGTTTGCCGATGCACGCATCAAAGCAGGCGACCAGGTGCTGGTCTTGCCCAAGGTGGATGAGAAGAAGCGTCAGTTCTGGAAGGACATGACGCAAATCATGTACCAAATTGCCATTAGTGCGAAGGTCGTTCTTGGTCTGTAACGCTCTCTAAAGTCAAAAGTCATGAAAAAAATTATTGTGGTGGGGCACCCCCAATCGGGATACGAAGGTGTGGAGGAGCTACTGCTTGCCTGTGGAATGGCGGAGGCCCAGCCTTCGCGGCGTGAGGGCTTTACGCCCGTGCAGATAAGCGAAACCTTAGCCAAAGTGCATGGCGCCGTACCTGTGCAGTATGTGCGCGTGGCAGAACAGCTTGAGCAAATCAATGTGGCTCCTGTTTGGCAGGGGCTGGCGTTGGACTTGATGCTAGCTAATATGGAACTGCCGCTGTGGGGATGGGCCGATACCCAGGCGGTATATTTGCTGGATTACTGGAAATCTCAAGACCCGCAAACAGTATTTGTGCTGGTGTTTGACGAGCCGCTGAGCGTTTTAACCCGTCAGACACTAGAGCAGGCGGATGCTGGGCCAGAAGAACTTGAAGCCAAAGTCAATGCCTGGATGGCATACAACTCTGCTGTGCTTCATTTTCATCTGTGCAATCCTGACCGCAGCCTGCTTGTTCATGCAGCGCAGGTGCAGACATCGGCGAAGAGCTATTTACAGCAAGTCAGCTCGCGCATCAATACCCAGCTTCAGTTGCCCGGCGAAGCAGAATTGCAGGAAGCTAGCGAGAACCCGCAATCAGTGCTGCTAAATGGCCAGTCAAGGCAAGGCCTTGAGAGCAATGTCCTAGCCCAATGGCTGGCGCGGCAGTTATTGGAGGAATACCCTCAGGCTACCGAGTTGTATGAGCAACTGCAGGCAACTGCATCGTTGCCACAGCATGCCCATGGAGAGGCGGGCAGGCAACTTCTGGCTACTGATGTACAGGCTAGTCGTCGTTACCAAGCTTGGTACAGCTTTGTGGCGCAGCAAATGCTAATGCAGGAGCATGCTCAGCGTCTGGAGCAACAGGATAAGACGCTGAATGAGCAGGAGCAGCAAATAGAGGCCTTGCGCCAAACTGATACTGCAGCGCAATTGCTGCTGGCTCAGCAGCAGCAGCTATTGGCTAATAACGCGAGCACATTGCAGGCCAGTGCGCAGGAAAATCACATGCTGCTGGAGCAACTGCACAAAGTGCAGGAAGAATTGGAAAATCGTTATTTGCAAAGCAAGCTGCAAGGAAAAGCCTTGGTGGAGTTGCCAAGAGTCCAGGCTGATTTGAAAGCTGCGCAAGAAAAAGTCAGCAAGCTCGCGCAAACGGAGGCTTTGGTTGGCGAGCTAAAAGCAGAGCTTCAAATATCTCAAGGCAGAATTCAGCAGTTGCAGCAAGGTGTCACTCATTTGAAAGCTGCGCAGGAAAAGGTAATAAAGCTTGAGCAAACAGAAGCTTTGGTTGGTGAACTAAAAGCAGAACTTCAAACTGCCCATAGCAGAATTCAGCAGTGGCAGCAAAGTGGAACATATTTGAAGAAAAACTTGCAGCTTGATAGGGCCGAGACATCGGTTACTGATCTGCAGAGTGAAAATGAGCTACTGCTAACACAGCTTCATAAAGTCCAGGAAGAACTGGAACGCTACTACCTGGAGAATCGGCAACTCAAAGCCAGCGAAAAACCTCAATCCAAGGCATATTATGGCGCTGCTGATCGGGTTAGGCAGCAACTTTCTTACCGTCTGGGGGCGACCATGATTGCCCAGTCACGTAGCGTAGGCGGCTGGTTTGGTATGCCGTTTGCGCTGCAGGCCGAGGCTAAACGCTTCAAGCAAGAGCAGGCTGCACGCTCAAATCAAAAACTCCCTCCCATCACGCAATACCGCGATGCTCATGAAGCTGAACGCATTAAACAGCATTTATCGTACCGGCTTGGCGCCCGCATGATTGCCAATTCCAGATCACTGGGGGGCTGGGTATCTATGCCTTGGTTTTTGTTGGTTGAAGTCAAAGCATTTCGCCAGGCACGCCGCTAATACCTAACATTATTGGCAGCGGCTTGTACGAAATTTAACAAAGAACAATGCACACTCGTCACTATGAATAGCTCTACTAGTACTTTGACCCAGTGGCTAGATAACTTACAGATATTACTGCCGCCAAGCCACATCACATTGGTAGGAGCTGGTAATGGCGTGGGGGCTTGGGTGCGGTGGCTGCAAAAACAGGCGGGAACTGCGACCTTGGTTGAAGCAGATGCCCAGCAGTTTGCGACCCTTCAGTGCCTGCAAGCAGCGGGCTATTTGGAGCGAGCAACATTGCTGAATACAGTGCTTGCCCCTGAGGCGAAAGAGCCAGTAGAGTTTTTTACGGCCAGTTTGGCGTCAGAAAATGGCCTACTGCGTCCTGAAGAACTGCGTCAATGTTGGCCCAACCTGTCAACCTTGGCCGTTGAATCTTTACAAGCCAAAGCTTTGACTTCATTGCTAGAAGTAAAGCCGAGCCAGCAATGGCTATTGATCGATTGCCTGCCCGCCGCCACGCTATTGCACAGCGCCAAAGCTGTGTTATTCAAAGTGGATGTCGTTTTAGCACGTGTATTGTTGGGAGTAGACCAGCCTGCTGGAACTGGTCTGACTGAACTGATTCAAGCTTTGCCGGATTTCATACAGTTAGCGCGACAATCAACTCGTCATCCAGCTATTGTCTATGTGTTATTTGTACGCGACTATCGCAATGCGTTCCAACGCGCTAATCAAGCAAAGCATGAAGAAGAGAATGAAAAAAAAGCTATTTTAAAAGCTCAAAATGATATTCAAAATAAACTTGCAAAGTTCCAAGAAGATAATTCGGAGCTTTTGAAAAAACAAAAATTGCTAATAAACTCCCAGAGTCTATTGCAGACTGAATTGTTGGAGGCTGTTAATGCAAAAAATACAGAAACCGTTGCTAAGAAAATTGCTCAGAAAGCCCAAATCGAATTGCAGACTCTGCTCGACAGAGTCCAAGCAAGTCAAGCGGAACAATTGATACAACAAGAGCTGCAAGTGCAAGCTCGGGAAGCATTGAAAATTGACTTGGTTGCAGCTAATCAAGCCCTTGATATTGAGTTGAAGGCAAAGATTGAACTGCAGGCCAAGTACCAAAAACTCGACGCTGAACAACAAGAAACCAAGTGTCGGCAGCAACTACTAAGAAAAGAATTAATCAAAGCAGAATCTCAGTTGAATTTATTAAGAGATTTTTTATATCAAGATGAGAAAGATAATAAATAAGCAGTACAGCAGGATTTTATAATATAGATTTTTTAATGGTTGAATTTAGAACTACGAAATTATGCAAGAAAATATACCTAATCCTAGGGCGTCCTTATATTATCATGAATTGCTGCAGCATGCTAAATATTCTTGGATACAAGGTGATTGGGAAGCCTTAATTAGATATAACGTAGAAGATATTCAACACCATACCGAACGTGCTCAGTTGGCTCTTTTGATTGCTGCTGGCCATCATTCCAGTGGTAACAATGGAAGAGCACATTATTTTATTCAGCATGTGCTGCAATGGGGGGGGGCTGAAACTGAGATAAGTAAAGTGTTACTGTCAGGGGTTTTTGATACTTTAGGGCGTGCGGCAATTATTAATCAGCAAGAAGAAATTGCAGAGGAATTTTACAAAAAATCAATAAATATTTTCTATGAAGATAAAGATCTGGAATTGGTAACGCATAAATTCAGAAAAAGCAAAGAATCGGTAAATTACCTTCTTGAGATAGAGCGAAGATTTCATATTAATTCTAAATTAAATTTTTTCTTGAAGGATAATTATAAGTCAAGAACAGAGTACGTTCATTATGATGATATGAATGAGTCAGATGAATGGCAATTGGAGGTTTATCTTTATGCCTATGGCCTGATGAAAAAAAATGGATGGAACTCTGTTGCTGATATAGGGTGCGGTTCTGGATATAAGTTGATAAACTATTTGGGGGATTTTCATACGATTGGCTATGAGCTTGATATTAATTTGCCTGTTTTGTTTGATAAGTACCCTAATAGGGATTGGAGACCATCTAATTTCAACATGGATGGCGATATAAATGTTGATTTGATAGTATGCTCAGATGTTATCGAGCATTTAACCAATCCGGATGATCTGATTAGATATTTTCTAAGGCAAAAATTCGAGAAATTGATATTATCAACTCCCGATAGAGATATTTGCCGAGGTGTTGAGGATTTTGGTCCGCCGAAAAATAAAGCTCATCAGAGAGAATGGAATTTTCTCGAATTCTATAAATACATAAGCAATTATTTTAATGTAACACACCATGCAGTAACAAACTCCAAGCAAGGAACACAAATGATTGTTTGTGAAAAATATAAAAATTTTTAAAGTTAATGTAGAGTTTATTAGGTAATTGGAGTTCTAATGCAAAGTTTAAAGTTAATTATTGCTGAAAATATTTTATCCGAGAATAAAAAATCACTAATATCTTCACTTAAAAATAAATTTTTAAAAATTGACATCAGCTTTATAAGTGAAAATTTCACAAACGAAGAATTCATAGAGAAATTTTCACAGAATGAATGTGCTAAATATACTTGGACTTTGGTCTTTAGTTCAAATACTAGTATTTTGAATTTATCTGAGTCATTGGGCTATCAAAATTCAATTATTTTTAATAATCCTTATAACTTTGATGAGGATGTATTTTTCTTTCATGAGAATATGAAATTTGTCATAGTTTCTAAAGATGAAAAAAATATTATTGCCTATAAAGAAAAAACAGAAATAATTGACTATATTGACAGTAAAATAATAAATAGCATATGTGAATTAACTGGGGTTAACAAAACGCCATTGGAGTATATTTCTTCCTATAAAAGAACTCCTAATAAAATATACGGATTCAATCCAATAAAGAATAAGTCAAAAGTTAATGATGAGTTTATAAGGAATTTTTCTAAAGATGTGTTGGTTGTAGTAATACCAACAAAAAACTATCCGGTCTCAGGTGAGAATTTTAAAAAAAGAATTAATTGGTTTAATGAGATTTTCTCGAGTTCGGTAAATTTTTTATTCTCGAATGAGCTGAATTTAATAGATATTGATTTTAGTAACGTGATTTTAGATGACTGTATGTCAGTAAAAAAAACACGCGCAGAAAATATAAATTCAGTTTATGAAAAACTAGGAAAATCCTATAAATTATTCTGTTTTATAGATGATAATATAATTCCTGATGCATCGATTATTGACGCGATCGTGCTTTGTGCCAAGCGGTATGAGGTCGTTACGCCATATTCTCATTCGGTAAGTATACCTATTGGTGAGTTTGAGGCTATTTTTGAAAAAATGTGGATCGCTCCGCGTGATCTGAGAACGGTTGACATAAAGAAAAGTATTTCAGAGGGTTGTTTTGTTGTTCGGAGCTCATTTATTGCATCAATTGCTAATTTCCAAACATATAAAAACACTGACCTAGAGAATAATGCAATTGATCTTCTTTCCTTGTATCGATTAAGTGAATACGGGATTTATGCTGCATTTGCACCATGGTTTCAATACAAGAATAGCCGAGAAAATAAGCATGATGCAAATGACTTGCTTCATTCTAAAATATTTTTCTCTTCTGGAGCTGACAGTGGTGTAGAAGATAAATATAGAATATATGAAAATAATAAGCACTATCCTACTTACTCGAGGATAACTGAAGTAAAAAAAATAAAAAAAAATCATGTGTATTTTTCAAATACAGACTTAACGATAAAAAAAATCAATAGATCAATAATAGATGGGAATTTAGATGAATTAGTGTTTCATATGGATTCTGGTATTTACGGGGAGGTTTCAAGTTCTTTGCTAAGAAATCAATTGGTTTCTAAGTTTTCTGAATATGACTTGATAAAAAATAGAAAAAATATAGAGAAAATCGATTGCTCTGCTTTGATAAAAAGCACTGGTCGAATACCTCAATTGGCACGACTAATTTCAAGCTTAAAAGCTAATAACCCAGATTTTCCAATATTGATATTAGATGATTCGGGAGTTGACCTATCAGGGATTAAAAGTATTTTAAGAGACGGAGACCGGTTAATAGAGATGGGGGATGTCGATGTCGGTCTGTCTGAAGGAAGAAATATTCTGGTCGAGAGTTGCAAATCAAAATTTCTTTTATTATTGGACGATGATTTTTTAATCATGCCAGACTCTAATATAGAGAATGGGTTAATCAATCTGATTGAGGAAGGCCTGGATATTGTGGGGGGGGCAGTCTTCGATTATGGATATGCAGCAAATGTTCGAGAAATGCCAAGAGATTTCAGAGGGTTTCTGCATAAGGAATCTAGAGTTTTGAATATTACGTCATTACCTTTGACTGTTGAGCATGAAGAGCTATCTGTGTCCCGAAATGTTGATTTGGTAATGAATTTTTTTGTAGCCAGAAAAGAATCTATTTTGAAGAATCTGTGGGATAAAAGTCTAAAACTAGGAGAGCACTTAGATTTCTTTTTGCGAGCAAAAGAAAACGGCTTAAAAATATCCTATCTTCCTCAGATGTATACACTCCATTACAGGCCTTCTGGTGATGCGGATCCTTTATATCAGATTAAAAGAAGTAGAGCCGAAAAGTTTATTGAGAAAAATTTTGAAAAACATGCAATTGACATTGTTCTTAAAAATGGCGAAGTCATTAAAGGTTAAATCATATTATGAATAACATTACAATAAAATCAGCACGAAGCGCAGAATCTAATGGAGATTATTCAAAAGCATTGGAAATCTATGCCAAACTCTCAAGGGAGATGAGTACTGAGGCTTTTGATTATGATATTTTTAGAATTAAGAGTAAATTAAAGAAATCTGAAAATATTGATCTAAGGAAATTACTTGAAACTATTGAAGTTGATAAGATTTATGTGCTAAATCTTGCTTCTGATTCAGAGAAGAAGCTACGTGTAGCTAGAGAATTGAGCCGAGTCGGATTAGATTTCTCGTTTGTCAGCGGCGTTTATGGTCGATACTCTGATGAAGCGAAAAAATACTTCAATGAATATTTAATGCGTTCTCCGGGATCAATGAAGTCATCACGGCACATTGAGAATAATGTTCAGCTTATTTTAAAGAAGAACGCTACAATTGGGGCATTTGGATATTTGCTATCGCAGCGTAAGATATTTAATGATGCATTGGATAATGGGTATAAGAGGATATGTGTTTTTGACGATGATGTAATATTTTCTAATTTTTCCAGTTCTCATGTTCGAAATATAGAAAAACGTTTATCTTTTAATTCCGATTGGAAAATATTGCATTTAGGTGCATCGGAGTATTCGGAAGATCATCCCGGAGATAATGTCTCGGAGGGGGATGCGTTTTATTCTGCCATTCCTCATAAAACATGTGGATCTTTTGCAACTATCTATGATGAATCTTCTTTCAAAGAAATTTTAGAGGCCATTTGTGAGATGGATGGGCCTTATGATAATGTAGCGTTGGGATCTATTTATAATAAATATCCAGATTCATGTCTGGTTGCGTACCCTAATATTTGTTTGGCTGATGTTCATTCTTCAAATATAAGGTCTAAAAGAGATCAATTTACTCATTCGGAAAAAATGAGATGGAGCCTTGAAAAGGATGATTATTATAAATATAAGAATAAACATGTCATCAATTTAATAGTAAAATTCCCCGAGGCAGCTAATTTTGTTGTAAATTATCCGCATCACGCAGATGATCTGAAAATAAGATTCTTCTATATGTCTGATGATGGGATTAGGCCTATTCACGCGGGGGGGGCAATTCTAAAAAACAATAGCCATCTTGAAGAATTTGATCATCTTTATGATGAATTAAATTCAAAAATAAATATTCATGAGTTCTCGCTTCCATTGGCAGATAAAA
Source organism: Comamonas sp. A23 (assembly GCF_004522605.1). Classification (NCBI taxonomy): domain Bacteria; kingdom Pseudomonadati; phylum Pseudomonadota; class Betaproteobacteria; order Burkholderiales; family Comamonadaceae; genus Comamonas; species Comamonas sp. A23. The sequence continues at coordinate 22,153 of NZ_RSDT01000006.1, read as the reverse complement.
ATATTTTCTGGCCAAATAAGACGGTATTAAATTTTGATATTATAAGAAATATTGTTATCGGAGAGTATTCTAAGAATTACGATGAGTCCTCCTTAGAATTTCCATATAGGGTATTGGATGGTGACCATTTTCATGAATCTGAAAAAGGATTGGCTTCTGTTATAGTTCCAACATATAGAGATTTTGGATTCGTTACTGCATGTATAGATTCTGTTATACAACAGGATTACGAGAATATTGAATTAATTTTGGTTTTTGATAATCCGGATAAGCAGCCTGAAGAAAGTGACATAATTTCATATGTCCGAGAATCTGAGAGGAAAGCAGGTCGAGTAAACCCTGTTAATTTAAAAATTGCTTTTCACAAAAATACAAGATATGGGTGTGGAGCAAGAAATACAGGTATTTTTCTCTCAAGGGGAGAATTTATTTCCTTTTTGGACGACGATGATCTATATACTAAATCTAGGATTAGTGAGTCTATTTCCACTTTGAATAATGACGTCGCTAATGAGTTTGGTGCTTGTTATTGTGCATACGTTGGGCTATGGGATGATGAGGAAAATATTGACCATTCAAGAATGAGAAAAGGTAATTTTCTTAATGAAATTATTTGTTTGAATTATCTATCTCATTACATCCATACAGGAACTGTTACTTATCGACGGGATGTTATTATGGACATCTGTGGATTCGATGAGAAATATATTCGTCATCAAGACATAGAGATGAATGCTCGTTTCTTTAGGCTAAATAATATAACATTTTCTCCGATGATTGGGATGAAATTTAAGCCAAGAAAAAAGCAAACCAAGGCCACATTTAGCAATAGTCTTGAGTTACTGTTGGATGTAAAAAAGAAACTGACAGAAGACTTCTCTGATGTTATTGAAAAATATGATGAAGATATTTTTAATATGTATGTTTCAGGACATGTGGCGGACTTGAAGTCATATTTTTCCGAAAAATTAATCGATGAAAATTTAAGAAAAGTCCTGATAAATTTCTTGCAAAAATGATGAGAATATCTATTGTCGGCACCGGTTACGTCGGTCTTTCCAATGCGATGCTGTTGGCACAGCATCATGAAGTAGTGGCTCTTGATATTGATGAGCGTAAAGTAGCTTTGCTCAATGATAGGAGGTCTCCCATTGTGGATGCAGAGATTCAGAGTTTCCTGGCGGAAAAAAAGCTGAATTTCCGCGCTACTCTGAATAAGCAGGATGCCTATATTGGTGCGGATTTTGTCATCATCGCCACGCCTACGGATTACGATCCGCAAACGCAATACTTCAATACGAAGTCGGTAGAATCGGTGGCTCGTGAGGTGATGGCCGTCAATCCGAACGCGGTGATGGTGATCAAGTCGACAGTGCCTGTAGGTTTTACCAAGCGTTTGAAAGAACAGCTCGGCTGCGAGAACATCATTTTTTCGCCGGAGTTTCTGCGCGAAGGCAAAGCCCTGTATGACAACCTGCATCCCAGCCGCATTGTGGTGGGGGAGCGCTCCGAGCGCGGTCAGCAGTTTGCCGATCTGCTTTGCGAGGGCGCCATCAAAAAGGATGTGCAGATATTGCTGACGGACAGCACCGAGGCTGAGGCCATCAAGCTGTTTGCCAATACTTATTTGGCCATGCGCGTTGCGTATTTCAATGAACTGGATACCTATGCGGCTGTGCATGGGCTGGATACGCGCCAGATTATTGAAGGGGTCAGTCTCGACTCGCGCATTGGCGGGCACTACAACAATCCATCGTTTGGCTACGGCGGTTACTGCCTGCCCAAGGATACCAAGCAGTTGCTGGCCAACTACGCCGATGTTCCGCAGAGCCTGATGCATGCAATTGTGGAATCGAACCGCACGCGCAAGGATTTTGTGGCGGACGATATTCTGAAGCGTAATCCCAAGTTGGTGGGTATCTACCGTCTGGTGATGAAGGCTGGCTCGGACAATTTCCGTGCTTCTTCCGTCCAGGGTGTGATGAAGCGCCTCAAGGCCAAGGGCGTCGAGGTGGTGGTGTACGAGCCTGTGCTAGATGCTCCGGATTTCTTCCATTCCCGGGTCGTCAAAGATTTGTTGGAGTTCAAGCAAATTTCTGATGTAATCGTGGCGAACCGTGCGGTGGATGAGTTGGCTGATGTATCGCAAAAGCTTTATACGCGTGATTTATTTGGTGGAGATTCCTGATTATTAAAGGGTATTAAAAATGAAGGTGAAGAAAGCAGCTTTCAAGCTAAAAGCATGAGAACTCTTTTTTCGCCAATAGTAAGCGAAAAATTCTTGGTATAAAACTCCTCAAGCTATAATATTATTTAAAGATATAAATTTGTTATGAACTCCCTGAAAATAGGGGATTTATATATAGATTGATTTTTTCATTAACATGAAGCGACTAATAAGATTTAAAGAGTGGGGGCAAAATGTCGATATTTTGCAAGTTCCTGATGAGGATTATATCGAGCAATCAGATGGGTCACTTGAAAAAAAAGAGTATAGAGTAAGAACAGATGCTGATGGAAATATATCCACAGGCAATGATTTAGATGATGAAGGTGAAATTATCCTAATGCTCGGAGATTCTTTTGTTGAGAGTCTTTATGTTGATGAGCAGAAAAGATTCCCATCTGTTGTTGAGAGGCAATTAGTCGATAATGGACTGAATTTAAGGGTTTGGAATGGTGGTTATTCAGGTGCAACTTCATTGCATCTTTATATAAATTTGGTCGCTAAATATCTAAAATTTAGTTCTAAGATAAGGGCTGTTCTGTATTTTCAGCCATCATGTGATAGTGGACCGCTACATCATTCTAACAGTTACTGGAATCAAAATAAATTTTTCGCACCAATTATTGAATCTAGAAATAATAAATTAAACTCTGCACTTTTTGATTCGAGTTTGAATTTCGAGGGCCTGTATAGAATTCATAGGGTACTGCACGGAACATGTATTGAATATGGAATTCCAATCGTGACAGTTAAAACTCCATCTAAGAACATAAATTGGGGAGCTGATCCGCTGCAGGACAAAATTTTTAGAAATAAAAAATACTGGGAATATAGAAAGAATTTTCTTCAATCTATAGCTGATGTAGCGGAAGAAGTTGCAAATGAGTTTAAATCTGCCGTCTTCGATCTAAAAGCAGAGATGAACGAATATCCATTATATTTTTATGATGAAGTCCATCTTAATGAAGCTGGCTCAGAGAAGGTTGGAAAAATAATATCCGATTATCTAATAAAAAATATAATTAAATAAATAATGAAAATTTAAAAATGAATATTAGAAAAGCTGTATTTCCCGTGGCTGGTATGGGCACCCGATTTCTTCCTGCCACCAAAGCCAGTCCCAAGGAGATGCTGCCGGTGGTTGACAAGCCGCTGATTCAGTATGCGGTGGAAGAAGCCCTGGCTGCGGGCATCAAGGAGATGGTGTTCGTGACAGGCAGAAGCAAGCGCAGCATCGAAGACCATTTCGACAAGGCTTACGAGCTGGAAAATGAGCTGGAGCGTCGCGGCAAGACCGAGATGCTCAACTATGTGCGCAGCCTGATGCCTGCAGACATGAAATGTGTCTATATCCGCCAGCCGGAGGCCCTGGGCTTGGGCCATGCCGTCCTGTGCGCACAGCCTGTAGTAGGCAATGAGCCGTTTGCCGTGTTGCTGGCTGATGACTTGCTGGATGGCGAGCCGGCGGTAATGCGTCAAATGGTGGATGTGTACGACTACTACAAGTGCTCGGTACTGGGTGTGCAGCAGGTGCCGCGCGAAGATACGCGCAGCTATGGCATTGTGGATAGCAAGCCGATCAAGGTTGACCTCGAGACTGTGCACGCCATTGTGGAGAAACCAAAGCCTGAAGAAGCGCCTTCCACCCTGGCTGTGGTGGGGCGCTATGTGCTGACGCCACGCATCTTCCATCACTTGGCTCGCCTGGGTAAAGGGGCAGGCGGAGAAATTCAGCTGACGGATGGCATTGCGGCCTTGATGGCGGAAGAGCAGGTGCTGGCCTATCGCTATCAAGGCAAGCGCTATGACTGCGGCTCCAAGATCGGCTACCTGGAAGCTACTTTGGCAATGGCACGCAAGCACCCTGAGGTGGGGGAGCAGTTCGAGGCGCTGCTTCAGTCGCTGCGCAGCTAGGAAGCGCCTGTACAACCCTTGTGAGGCAGTCCGAAGTACGGCGGTAGCCGTGTCTTTGTCTACGGCTGCGGCTCGTTCGGGTTCGGGTTCGGGTTCGGGTTCGGGTTCGGGTTCGGGATTGTGCCGCTTGCTCTAAAAGCATAGCTACTGGCGTTTGTACTTGATGGGTTTCATATAACAAATCGTTTGAAACCATTTTTGGAAGTGCGCAGAAAGCTACTTTTTCAAGAGCTAATGCAGGCAAGACCTGCAAAATGTGATTTGACAAGGATGAAGTTTTGAGTGTGGATACACCCATTTGGCAGGCGCTGAGATCCAGGGCTGCCGTTTGCGAGCAAACGCTGAATCTGCAACAGGCACTGGGCAGCCCTGGCCGGTTTGAGTGTTTGAGCTTGCAGGCACCTCATGTTTTGCTGGATTGCTCCAAGTCCTTGTGGGATGAGGCTGTGTTGAAGGCCTTGCTGCAATTGGCCAGGGAGGCCGGTTTGGCGCAGCGGCGCGATGCTTTGTATGACGGGGCTGTGGTGAACGAAACAGAGCAGCGCCCGGCCTTGCATGTGCGTTTGCGCGCTCCTTTGGCGCTGCAGGGTTGCTCCATGCCTGAGGACGAATGCCATGCAGGCCTGCGCGCCATGCTGACGTTGGCGCAGCAGTTGCGTGAACAGGCCCGTTTTACGGATGTGGTGCATATCGGCATTGGTGGCTCGGGCCTGGGGCCTGAACTGTTGCTGCAGGCACTGCAACCCTGGTGTCACGGCGGGCCGCGTGTGCATGTGGTGTCCAATATGGACGGCCATGATCTGCAGCAGGCGCTTCAAGGGCTGGAGCCCGAGCGGACATTGTTCATCGTGGCTTCCAAGTCCTGGTCCACGGCCGAGACACAGCGCAATATGGCATCGGCCAAGGCCTGGGTATGTGCGGCTGGTGACCTGCATTGGCCCGATCATTTTGTGGCCGTGTCTTCGCGCGAAGATATTGCCCGCCAGAATGGCTTTACGCAGACGCTGCATATCCCGGAGGGGATTGGCGGGCGCTTTTCCATCTGGTCTGCAGTGGGATTGCCGGTGGCTCTGGCCGTTGGGCCGGCGGTTTTCGAGCGTTTGCTGGCCGGTGCAGCGGAGATGGATGCGCATTTTGCCCAGGCACCGCTGGAGCGCAATGCGCCGGTATGGCTGGGTTTGCTGGATGTGTGGTACGGCAGTTTTCTGCGTATGCCGGGGCGCTGCGTTGCGCCATATCACCATGGCTTGCGCCGACTGCCGGCTTATCTGCAGCAGGTGGAGATGGAGAGCAATGGCAAGCAGGTGCGTGCAGATGGCGCGCCTGTGGGCTATCCAACAACCGGCATGGTGTGGGGTGAGCCCGGCAGCAATGGCCAGCATGCTTTCTTTCAGTGGCTGCACCAGGGAACCCAGCGTATTCCGGTGGAGTTCATTGCCGCGCGCACGGCGACCCATGGCTTGCCCGAGCATCAGGAGGCCTTGCTGGCCAATGCACTGGCCCAGGCTCAGGCGCTGATGCAGGGAAGCAAGGCAGGGCCGGGGCAGTTGCCGGGGCATCAGGACTTTCCGGGCAACCGTCCCAGTACTTTTATGTTGCTGGATGCATTGACCCCCGAGTCGCTGGGTGCCTTGCTGGCTTTGCATGAGCACCGGGTGTTTGTGGCAGGCACGGTATGGGGCATCAACAGTTTTGACCAGTGGGGGGTGGAGCTGGGCAAGACACTGGCCAAGGACTTGCGCGCGCGCATGGATTCTGGCGATCTGTCGGGGCTTGACGTTTCCACGGCGGGATTGATGGCGTATTGCTGCCCGGAAACGGAGCAAGTCTGATGAAGGCCTTGCGTGGTTTCCTGCATCTGCTGCGCGGCGATTTTGCCCGAGCCCTAGTGGAGGCTGGAACTAGCTCTTTGAATGGGCTCAATAGCTGGTTGCCCTGGGCTTATTACCGGATGGGCATGTATGCCACAGTGGCGGCACTGCCGCTGCAGCCGGGTCGCAGGCGCCATGTCATGCCTGCCGTGGTTTCTCTGGCCGCATGCGGCCAGCATGACCGCGCGCGCAAGATGCTGGCGGCGGCGCAATGGCGGGGGACTCCGGCGCGCTTACGCGTCGCATTGGCCGATGCCTTGGCGCCTTTCATGCCTGTAGAGGCTCTGCAATTGCTGGAGTCTGTGCAAGAGGCCGCATCTCCAGCTCTGCATGCCGCGCTTTTGTTGCGCACGAACCAGATTCAGCGCGCGCGCGAGCTGTTGGCCGGTGCCCGAAACAGCGGCCTGGCAGCACGTTATCCAGAGTTGTTTCTCTATCAGACGATGGCGAGTCCTGACCGGCCAGAGCAGCAACTGGAACGGCTCAATCTTTTTTTTGCTGCTTATGGCCTGCCGCCGTTGGCATTGCGCAACCCGCATGAGGCACCCGGCCCATGCAATGTGAAATTGCCCGACTTGCCGGCAGCGGCGGATGGTCCTTTGGTTTCGGTCTTGATGACGACGTTCCAGACTGGCGCGAGAGCATCGGTGGCGATCGAGTCCCTGTTGAATCAGACCTATCGCAATCTGGAGATCATCGTGGTGGATGATGCCAGCACTGACGACACCCCTGAGTTGGTGGAGAGGTGGGCACAAAAGGACGCACGCGTGAAGCTGCTGCGGCTGCAAACGAATGGCGGTACTTACCTGGCCAAAAGCATGGGTCTGCAGCTTGCACGCGGAGAGTTTGTGACATGCCACGATTCTGACGATTGGTCGCACCCGCTGAAGATAGAAATGCAAGTGCGCCCCTTGTTGGAAGACGCTTCGCTGGTGGCAACAACTTCGCATTGGGTGCGCATGCAGGATGACGGCGTTTTCTATGCCCGTCCCGTGCATACCTTGATGCGCCTGAATCCCTCTTCACCGATGTTTCGGCGTGAGCTGGTGTTGCAGCGCATGGGTGCCTGGGACTGCGTGAGAACGGGAGCGGACAGTGAGTTTCATGCACGGCTGAGGCTGGTGTTTGGAAAAGCTGCTGTCAAGCGCATTGCGAAGCCGCTGGCATTGGGTTCGCACCGTGTGGGTTCGCTGATGACGGCAGAAGACACAGGCTATTCGGATGCAGGTGTTTCGCCGCAGCGGCTGGCTTACTGGGAGGCCTGGGCGAGCTGGCATCTGGATTGTTTGCACCACGGCAAGACGCCTGGCCTGTCCTTGGATCTGGAGGCATTGTCTGCAGGCCGTCTCTTTGCCGCGCCTGAGGAGATCTGTGTCAAGCCAGAGCAGGTCAGGGCTGCGCAGGATCAGGTCCGGCAACAGGTGCTGCGTGCCGGCGGCAAACAGTAAACCCGCTTTTATGTGAGAGCCTGGTGTCGGAAAGAATTGGCATTTTTTCGAGAGGAATACTTCGTCTTCCTCTGCTTGCGGTGTTGCTAAAGGCCACACCGGTGCGCTTACGCGCGTGGCACGCCGCCCCAGTTGATGTGGTGGCCGGCTGGGGCCTGCGTCCTACCACTCGAAAGGCTGTGGCCTATGCAGGCAAGCATGGTTTGCCTTATGTGGCGCTGGAGGATGGCTTTCTGCGCTCCTTCGGCACGGGAGAGCATTTCCCGCCGTTGTCATTGGTGGTCGATGATGCAGGCATTTACTACGATTGCACGCGACCCAGTGCATTGGAGCACCTGCTGAGCAGCGATGCAGATGTGCTCGCACCGGATGCCGCGCTGGTGCGGCAGGCCCGCGAGAAATTGTTGTTCGCTGGGCTAAGCAAATACAACCATGCACCGGATCTGCCCACAGGTGTATTGCGCGCTGATGATGTTCAGCGGGTTCTGGTGGTGGATCAGACGGCTGGAGATATGAGTGTGGCCAAGGGTGGGGCGGATGCCGCCACGTTTGAAGCCATGCTGGCGGCAGCGCTGGACGAGAATCCGCAGGCCACTGTCTATGTCAAGACCCACCCCGAAGTGACTTCGGGCCGCAAGAGTGGTTATCTGACGGGCGTGCAGCCCGATGCGCGTACGGTGGTGTTGCGTGATGCGGTCAACCCGATGAGCCTGATTGCTCAGATGGACAAGGTCTATGTGGTCAGCTCCACCATGGGCTTTGAGGCCTTGCTTGCCAGCAAGCCGGTGGTCTGCTTTGGCGTTCCCTGGTATTCGGGCTGGGGTGTGACGGATGATCGCCAGCCGCAGCATGCAGCCATGGGGCGCCGGGCCGGGCGCAGCCGCTCGGTGGACGAGTTGTTTGCCGCCGGTTATATGCACTACACCCGATATCTGAATCCTGAAACAAGGCAGTTGGGTTCCATCGCAGATGTGACGGTCTGGCTGGATAGGCAGCGGGAGATGGCCGAGCGTTACTCGGGTCGAATGATTTGCGTAGGTTTTCCGCGTTGGCGTGCCTGGAATTTTCGGCAGATGCTGTCCTTGCACGCAAAGCGAGTTGTTCACGCACGCAGCGCGGATGCCGCTGCTGCGCTGAAGCTCGAAAGAGATGACTGTCTGGTCTGCTGGGGCCGTGTTCCACCCGAAGGAGTGCAGGAACTGGCTGCGGCATCGGGCGTGCGCCTGCTTCGCATGGAGGATGGCTTTGTGCGCTCCGTGGGGTTGGGCTCCGACCTGATCCCGCCGCAGTCCTTTGTGCTGGATGCCAAGGGCATTTATTTTGATCCGGGCCAGCCTTCGGAGCTGGAGTATCTGCTCAATACCCGGACATTCACGGCGCAGGACCTGGAGCGTGCGCGCAATGTGCGCGCCTTCATCGTCGAGCACGGCATCACCAAGTACAACCTGGAGCCCAATTGCCCGGTGGACTGGTTCAGCGATGAACATCCGCAGGCCGGTCGGCAAGTGGTGCTGGTGCCGGGTCAGGTGGAGGACGACGCATCCATTCGCTTTGGTTGCGACGCCGAGGGCGTCTGCACGAACCTGGGTCTGCTCCAGGCAGCACGCTCTGCATTCCCCGATGCTTTCATTGTCTTCAAGCCGCACCCTGATGTGAGCAGCGGCAATCGCAAGGGGCGTGTAGAGCCGGCTCAGGCTTTGCTGTATGCCGATCACGTGGAGCAAGGCGCTTCGGTGGTGAGCTGTATTGAGGCCTGCGATGTGGTGGTGACCATGACCTCGTTGACCGGCTTTGATGCCTTGCTGCGCAACAAGCAAGTGGTGGTGCACGGGCGGCCGTTCTACGCTGGTTGGGGCCTCACGCAGGACTGTCTGCCCGTGCCGCGCCGCAGCCGCTCGCTGTCTCTGGATGAGCTGGTTGCCGGAGCACTGCTGCACTACCCCTTGTACTGGGATCCGGTGCTCAGAGGCTACACAAGCTGCGAAGCGGTGCTCAGGCGTTTGCTTGAGCAACGTACCGCCCTGGAGCAGTCGGGCAGTTTGCAGGGCCTTAAGTCCGGCTGGTTGAGGCGGCAATGGCGCAAATCCAAGGTATTGCTTCAGTCGATTTTGTCGGATTGGTGATACTTACCTTTTTTTGCAATTATTTTTCATCGATTTGTTGTCAACGTGCCGTGATGTGCACAGGTCTCTCTCGGTGAAACCCCTAAAATAGGGCGGTCATGCTTCATGACGCCTCCATAAAGATACCAAGCGGCCTGACAGCCCGCAGTTCCTACCGCATGAAGAACAAGAGTGGATTTGCGTCTAAACGTGTTTTGTTGCTACAAGGCCCGGTAGGGCCTTTTTTCTGGAACCTGGCCAAGGACTTGCGCTCGGTGGGGGCGACTGTTTTCAAGTTCAACTTCAATGCAGGGGATTGGCTGTTCTATCCCCGCAAGGCCCATTCGTTTAAGGGGGAGTTGGCACAGTGGCCCGAGGTTCTGGAGGCCTTCATCATCAGACACCGGATTGACGCTGTGCTGCTGTTCGGCGATTGCCGGCCTGTGCATGCGTGTGTGCGCTCCATGACGGAGCGTCTGGGCTGTGCCTTAGGCGTGTTTGAAGAAGGCTATCTGCGGCCCGACCACATCACCTTTGAGCCCATGGGCGTGAATGGGCATTCTCATTTTGAAAAGAGACTGGCCATATGGCTTAAGCAGAGGGCACAGCAAGAGACTGCGCCACAGCCTTCTCATCCGAATGGACCGATGACGGAGTCATGGAAGAAGGTCGGGAACTCATTCTGGCATTCGGCCATGTGGGGCATGCTGTATTTCTTTGCTGCCTGGCTGGGGCAGTGGTTCTGGAATAACGCCCTGCATCACAGAAGCATGACCGTGCGGGATGCGCCTTGGTGGTGGCTGAGTTATCTGCGTAAATTCTGGTATCGCCGCACGGAAAAGGAAATCGAAGAGCGGTTGCTCGGCGATTTGCGCAAGAAGTTCTTCCTGGCTCCGCTGCAGGTATATAACGATGCCCAGATCGTGGTTCACTCGAACTATGATTTCGTGACGGATTTCATCAATCACGTTTTGCATTCATTTTCCAGGGCGCAGGCGCTGGAGCGCACGAATGGCGTGCCCGAAGGTGGAAAGTCGATTGCGAATGACGTGGTGGTGTTCAAGCACCATCCCATGGACCGGGGGCACCGGAACTACGCCAATATCATCAGCCTGTTGGCAAGGCGCCATGGTTTGCAGGGCAAGGTCTTATATATCCATGACCAGCATCTGCCATCGTTGCTCAAGAATGCCAAGGGGGTGGTGCTGGTCAACAGCACAACCGGTCTTTCGGCTTTGGGTCATGGCGCTCCCGTCAAGGTCTGCGGCAATGCCTTGTATGACCTGGAAGGCTTGACCTATCAGGGCAAGATGCGCGACTTCTGGTTTCGGGCCCATCAGGCCGTTCCTGATCAGGATATGCTCTCGCGCTTTCGCAGGGCCTTGATAGAGTGCACGCAGATCAATGGCAGCTTCTATCGCCGGCTTTCGGCGGTCTCATGGCGTTGCGGGGCCGCGCTGGATGGCCAGATGGCGCAGCGCCTGTGGGGAGGCGGTTCGTCGGTGGATCCCTTGCTTTGGCCGGAAGAGGCTGTGGAGCCGGTATTCGTTTCCCGGCAGGAAAATCAGGCCAATGCCATGCCTTCTATGCTGCAGGGGGTTGCCTCTGTCGAATAAGCCTTGGTATGGAGAGGGGGCCGTTTCCCGGAGTGCAATGACTAGCAGCGAAAAGAATATCTCATTCGAGTCTTCCGGGAAGACAAGTGATTGCGAGCGCCTGGTGATCTTCATGGGTGGCTTTGATCCCCGTGGGGCAAGGCATTATCACCAGTTGATGCGCGCCGAGTCGCAAAAGCAGCCGTCTGTTTCCGAGGATAGAAAATACGCGATTGGCAGCAGAGAGAAGTGGAATGAGAGCGAGGCCGCGCAAGAAAAATCACTGCATTCTCAATGGCGGGTCTCTCAGACGGATTCCGAAAACACTACATCTGCCGATTTTGTTTTCTTTGACTGGCATGATCAGGTTCGTCTGCACTGGCCTTCGAGCCGGGCAGAGGTTTTCCGCCAAGCAGTGGGCACCTATGTTTCCATCTGGAATCTGAGGCAGTGGCTCAAACCCGTGCGGGAGCAGGCGCGCTTTACCCTGTGGGCGCTGATGTATCCGCTGTTTTACATGCTGCTGGTGCTGCTGGCCGGATTGGGCATGGGCTCTATGCTTGTCAGTGCTTGGGACGGCTTGCCGCCAGTGGCTGCAGCCGTGCTGATGATGGCGGCGGTTGCTGTCGTCGGCTGGGGCGGCCTGGTGCTGGATGGCTATCTGCATATCAGCTGGCTTCTGAGAATTTTGAACTTTGCCCATGCCAGTTCCGGGAAAACGTTTCCCGTGCTGGATGCGCGTATCGAGGCGATGGCCGCCGAGGTGGCGCAGGCCATGCAGCAGCAGCGTTGGCGCGAGGTGGTCGTGGTCGGCTTCAGTGTCGGCAGTGTGCAGGCTCTGAAGCTGACTCAGGCGCTTCGCCGTAAGCTGGCTGAAGATCCGTTATCCTCACACGCTTCTCGCAAGCCGCTGGTGAGCTTGGTCACCCTGGGCAATTGCATTCCGTTGTTCGGGCTGTTTCCCGGCGCTGGCGCGTTGCGGCAAACCTTGCGTGAGGTCGCCATGGACGAAGCGGTGTACTGGGCCGATATTTCTTCTCCCAGCGATAGCGTGTGTTTCGGCATGTGCGATGTAGTGGGGCTGTCGTTGCGCGAAGATGGGCGCAAGGATGAGGCCTCGGCCGTCAACTCCGTTGCTGATTCCAGCAAGCGCCGGCCGCAGTGGGGATTCAATCCGCAAGCGATATGCTCCCCGCGCTTTCACAAGCTGTTTTTGCCGACAACCTACCGTTGGTTGCGCAGGAACAAGATGCGCATGCATTTTCAGTATCTGATGGCCGGCGAAGTTGCCGGTGCCTATGATTATTTCGAGTTACTCACCAGCGCCGGTCCGATGCGTGACTACATAGAGAGGAAATTGGTGCGATGAGTCGTTTCTGTCCCGTTTATCCCAAGCCCCACCCCGAACAGACATCGAAGCTGCGCATGTTCTGGCATGCGCGGCGCTCCTGGATGGACGCCCTGTTCGAGCGCAGCTACAGCATGCAGATGGGTGAGGTTCATCTGCCCGGCGTGGATCTCTACATGCTCAATGACATCAAAGAGGTCAAGAGAGTCATGCAGAGCGAGGCGCAGCAGTTTCCCAAAAGCCATCTGCTGCATGAATCGCTGGAGCCTTTGCTGGGAGACAGCATCTTCACGACCAATGGCGAGCAGTGGCAGCGTCAGCGCACCATGATGAACCCCGCGTTTGCCCAGGCGCGCGTGAACGTCGCTTTCCCGCGCATGCTGGGAGCCGCGCAATCCATGCTGGAGCGCCTGGATGCCGTGGAGGAGGCGCAGCCGTACGACATCGAGATCGAGATGACCCATGTCACGGCCGACATCATTTTCCGCACGATTTTCTCCAAGCCCATGCAGGGGCCGGATGCGCATCGCATCTTCGAGGCATTTGCCCGCTATCAGTCACTGGCACCCAAGCTCATGCTGCCCGCGCTGTTCGGTGCTCGCTGGTTGACCATGCCCTGGTATCGCTGGCAGAGCAACCAGGCCGCCAGGGAGATTCGTGGCTTGCTGCACGCCATGATCAAGCCGCGCTATGAAGCGCATCTGAAGGGGGAGGCCGAGGAGCAGGAGGATATTCTTGCCGCTTTCATGCAGGCCAAGGATCCGAACACCGGCGAGCCTTTCAACGAGGAAGAGCTGGTCAATCAGGTCGCCATGCTGTTTCTGGCAGGGCATGAAACTTCGGCCAGCGCGCTGACCTGGGCCAGCTATCTTCTGGCCCAGTCACCCGACATACAGCAGCGTGCCTACGAGCAAGTGGTGGAGGTGGTTGGTGATCGTCTGCCGCAGCAGGCGGACATGAAGAGCTTCTCTCAGGTCTGGAATATCTTTCGGGAGACCTTGCGCCTGTTTCCCCCTGTGGGCTTCTTCGCCCGGGAGAATGTGCAGTCCTGCCCTATCAGGGGCAAGCAGCTGAGGGAGCGCAGCACGGTGGTGGTGGCGCCCTGGCTGCTGCAGCGCCACCGAAAATGGTGGAAGAACCCCGATGCCTTCGACCCGGATCGCTTTGACCGTGAGGAGGACAAGGAAGCCATCAAACACGCCTACATGCCTTTCAGTATGGGCCCGCGCGTCTGCCTGGGGGCTGCATTTGCCTTGCAGGAGGCGGTCTTGATTCTGGCCTGCCTGCTGCAGCGCTATGAAATCCTGCCGGCGGCAGGCCATGTGCCGCAGCCCGTGGGGCGGCTGACGATTCGCTCCGAAAATGGCGTACGCATCAATTTGCGCAAGAGAGAGGCTGCATGAAGGAGCGCCTGGCAGGTTTTGCGCTGATGTGTGCAGTCGTCCCGCTGGCGGTCGTGGGCTGGCTGATTCTTTGCTGGGTCGGTCTGTTCGGCAAGACGGAGCGGGGCAGGGCCGGAGTGCGGGCGCTGGACCATTTTGTCAATGCGGCAGTGCTCAATGGCTATGCCTGGGAAAGCGTGTCATCGCATGCCTGGCGCGAACGCGAGAACAAGCGTTGGGCGCGTTGGGTCATCCGGATCACCGATCACTTCCAGAAGGATCACTGCATGCGTGCCAACAAGCGCGAGCAGCCCGTGGTGGATCTGATTCTGAAAAAAGGTCTGCAGGGCCAGACGATCAGGTGACGGGGCTGCAGGCCATCCAGCCCATGAGCCGGATGAGCTCATTACGCCTCATTACGCTTCATGCACGGTCCGGGTCAGCGAGATTCGGCTCTGGCGCGTTAAGGACTGAAGCGTTTCCGGGACGAAGCGCGATCTCGCCGGCCCACGGTGATCTATATCGAGCATGGAGACATATGTCCAATCGCACTTCACTCATCCGCAGCCTGGCAGTCTTGGCGCTGGTTTGCGCAGCGGGTGCCGCCCAGGCGCAGGCCTATATCAGCGGCTCCATCTCGGGGCAGCTGGCGCCCGGGGTTTACGGTCAGGTCAATATCGGTAATGCACCACCGCCGCTGCTGTATGCCCAACCGATGTGGGGCGGCCCGGTAGTGCCGCAGGTGCAGCCCATCTATATGTGGGTGCCGCCCGGCCATTCGCGCAACTGGCGCCGCTACTGCGGCCGCTACCACGCCTGCGGCCAGCCGGTCTATTTCCTGCGCAATCCGCCACCCCATTGGCGTGCAGGACCTCCGCCGCGCCACCACCACGAGCGACGCGACTGGCATGACGACCGCCGGGATCATAGGCACTGGGACAGAGACGATCGCCGCGATCGACGTGACTGGGACAGGCATGATCGCGATGACCGGGGGCGTGGTCATGGTCACGGGCGTGGGCATGGACGCCATGATGACTGAATTAGGGGTTAACCACTAAATTCACTGTTGCTTATGCGCAGCAATAAAGGCTGAGTGCTATTAAAAAAATAGCATTCAGCCTTTTCCTTTTATTGGCTTTGCGCTTTGTTTGTAGGTATTTATACGTGTTATGAGCAGGCACTTTGCTATGCCTTTGCGGCATAGCTGCTAGCGGAGGGCTTGCCTAGTGGGAGGGCGCAGGGCTGCCGACAATAGTCTTATTCGTTTTGACTAGATGGTTGCCCTGATGCACGCCCTGTCGAGCGCCCCGTCCTGCCGGTGCAGTCTGCCCGCAGCGTGACGGGAGTGGCTTGAAAGGCCTCGATGGCCGGGACGCGGCATTCGAGATCGCGGGGCAGCCATGGCATCCACTTCAGGAGTCTTCCGGCATGAGCGCAGCACTCAATGGCATTTCTTCCATGGCAACCCGCCAGGTCCTGGCGGATCTGGTTGCAGCCTGGCAGGCCCAGGGCGGCGAGCCGGTGCAGATCGAATCCGTGGGCGGTGTGGATGCCGCGCAGCGTGTGCAGTCCGGTGAAGAGGCCTTTGATGTGGTCTTCCTGGCCTCCAACGCCATCGACAAGCTGCAGGCCGCCGGCCGTGTGGTTGCAGGCAGCAAGGTGGACTTGGTGCTCTCCAGTACTGCCGTGGCCGTGCCTGCTGCTGCGGAGCAGCCCGATATCAGTTCTGAAGAGGCCGTGCGCGCTGCCGTGCTGGCCGCGCCCAGCATTGGCTATTCCACCGGC
This sequence comes from Comamonas sp. A23, assembly GCF_004522605.1. Taxonomy (NCBI): domain Bacteria; kingdom Pseudomonadati; phylum Pseudomonadota; class Betaproteobacteria; order Burkholderiales; family Comamonadaceae; genus Comamonas; species Comamonas sp. A23. The sequence continues at coordinate 6,478 of NZ_RSDT01000006.1, read as the reverse complement.
CCCAGCGGTGTGGCACTGCAAAAGCTGTTCGAGCGCTGGGGCATTGCCGACGAGATCAAGCCCCGCATCGTGCAGGCCCGGCCCGGCGTTCCCGTGGGCTCCATGATTGCTTCGGGCGAAGTTGCGCTGGGCTTTCAGCAACTGAGCGAGCTGATCCATGTTGCGGGCATACAGATCGTGGGCGGCCTGCCTGCCGCGATTGCCATCGATACGGTATTTTCTGCCGGCGTTGTGACGGGCTCGGCACATGCGGATGCCGTGCAGCGTCTGCTGGCCTTCATGGCTTCGCCTGAAGCCGAAGCGGCCAAGCGCCGCCAGGGCATGGAGCCCGCTTGAATTGATTCGTGTCCAGGCGGGGGCCTGGCACTGACACCCCATCCAGCAAAAGGGCAGTCATAGCCCTTTCGTGACGGACGTACCAGATGCCTTTGAGGCTTTGGCGCCAGCCGCGAGACAGGAGATAGAGGCGACAAAGAGAGGCAACTGAGATTCCAAATATGACTTCGCAAACTAGCAAACAGAACACCGGCCCTGCGGTCGTCAATGTGCAGACCGTGCTCAACGAGAGCCCGTTTTCACGCTTCCAGTGGGGAATTTTCTTCCTCTGTTTTTTGATTGTTCTGCTCGACGGTTTTGATACCGCCGCCATCGGCTTCATCGCACCTTCGCTGCTTGGCGAATGGGGCATCGACAAGTCCCATCTGGGCCCGGTGCTGAGCGCGGCCCTGTTCGGCCTGGCGTTCGGCGCGCTGGGCGCGGGTCCGCTGGCGGACCGCGTGGGCCGCAAGACCGTGCTGATCATCGCTTCGGTGGTGATGGGCGGTGCATCGATTGCTTCCGGTCTGGTGCACGATCTGCAAGGTCTGACCATCTGGCGCTTCATCACCGGCCTGGGTCTTGGCGCCGCCATGCCCAACGCCATCACGCTGATGAACGAATACTGCCCTGACAGCAAGCGTTCCTTCATCACCAACTGCATGTTCTGCGGCTTCCCCATCGGCTCGGCCTTCGGCGGCTTTATCGCGGCCTGGATGATTCCGCATTTCGGCTGGCGCAGCCTGCTGATCGTGGGCGGCGTGGTGCCCCTGATCCTGGCCGTGCTGATGATCGTGATGCTGCCCGAGTCGGTGCGCTTCATGGTGCTCAAGAACTACTCGGCAGACCGCGTGCGCAAGGTGATGGTGCGCATCGCCGCCGGCACCCGCAATGCAGCGCGTTTTGTGCTGAACGACGGCGGCGAGGCGGCTGCCCAGGCACAGCAAGGTCCTCAGGGCCTGCGTCTGGTGTTCTCGCAGAAGTATCTGGTCGGCACGCTGGCCCTGTGGGTGACGTATTTCATGGGTCTGGTGATCGTCTACGGCCTGGTCAACTGGATGCCTGTGCTGTTCAAGGAGGCGGGCGTGCCCGCCAGCCAGGCGGCCGTGATTGCCGCGCTGTTCCAGCTCGGCGGCGTGGGCGCGATCTTCGTCGGTCTGCTGATGGACCGCTGGAATGCCAATCTGATCATCGCGACGGGCTACTTCCTGACGAGCCTGGGCGTGGCCTTCATCGGCCAGGTGCTCGGCGGCGGCGTGGGCATGCTGGTGGCTTCGGTATTCATTGCCGGTTTGCTGATGAATGCGGCACAGTCGTCCATGCAGGCGCTGGCTGCCGAGTACTACCCCACGGAATGCCGCGCCAGTGGCGTGTCCTGGATGCTGGGCATCGGCCGCTTTGGCGGCATTGCAGGCTCTTTCCTGGTGGCTGAGCTGTCGCGCCGTCACCTCGAGCTGCCGCAGGTCTTCATGGTGGTTGCCATTCCCGGCGTCATCGCCGCGCTGGCGCTGCTGGTCAAGAACCGCTATGCCGGCGGCGCACCGCGTACCTCCATGCTGGGCCTGGGCGGCGCGCACTGAACTTTTTGATAGACGAATTATTTTTTAACGGAGCTTGAAGATGATCATTGACGTACACGGTCACTACACCACGGCGCCTGCGGCTCTGGGCGCATGGCGCGATCTGCAGATCGCCGGCCTCAAGGACCCGAGCAAGACCCCGTCGGTGGCCGATCTGAAGATCAGCGACGATGAAATCCGCGAGACCATCGAAACCAACCAGCTGCGCCTGATGAAGGAACGTGGTTCCGATCTGACCATCTTCAGCCCCCGTGCCTCGTTCATGGCGCACCACATCGGTGACTTCCAGACCTCCAGCACCTGGGCCGCCATCTGCAACGAGCTGTGCTTCCGCGTCAGCGAGCTGTTCCCCGACCACTTCATTCCCGCCGCCATGCTGCCCCAGTCGCCCGGCGTGGACCCTGCAACCTGCATTCCCGAGCTGGTCAAGTGCGTTGAGCAATACGGCAACGTGGGCATCAACTTGAACCCCGATCCCTCGGGTGGCCACTGGACTTCGCCCCCGCTGTCGGACAAGAGCTGGTACCCCATCTACGAAAAGATGGTGGAGTACGACATCCCCGCGATGATCCACGTCTCCACCAGCTGCAATAGCTGCTTCCACACCACGGGCAGCCACTATCTGAATGCCGACACCACGGCCTTCATGCAGTGCCTGACTTCGGACCTGTTCAAGGACTTCCCGACCCTGAAGTTCCTGATCCCCCATGGCGGCGGCGCCGTGCCTTACCACTGGGGCCGTTTCCGCGGTCTGGCGCAGGAGATGAAGAAGCCGCTGCTGGAAGAGCATTTGCTCAACAACATCTACTTCGACACCTGCGTGTATCACCAGCCCGGTATCAATCTGCTGACGGAAGTGATTCCCACCAAGAACATTCTGTTCGCCAGCGAAATGATCGGCGCCGTGCGCGGCATCGATCCGCAGACCGGTCACTACTACGACGACACCAAGCGCTACATCGAAGCCACGCAGAACCTGACGGCCGATGAAAAGCACGCCGTCTACGAAGGCAATGCCCGCCGCGTGTTCACGCGCCTGGACAAGGCGCTGAAGGCCAAGGGTCTGTAACTTCTCAAAAAAGAGAGCTGCTAGCGCACGGTATGAAAGGTTTTCAGTAAGAAAACTATTCATATCTGATGAATGACAAGCGCTACCAGCTCACTTTTTGGATTCAATAACGTCAAAGCAAAGAGGTATTTCCATGTACGAACTGGGAGTTGTCTACCGCAATATCCAGCGCGCCGACCGCGCTGCTGCTGACGGCCTGGCCGCCCTGGGCTCCGCCACCGTGCACGAGGCCATGGGCCGCGTCGGCCTGCTCAAGCCCTATATGCGCCCCATCTATGCCGGCAAGCAGGTCTCGGGCACCGCCGTCACGGTGCTGCTGCAGCCCGGCGACAACTGGATGATGCATGTGGCTGCCGAGCAGATTCAGCCTGGCGATATCGTGGTTGCTGCCGTCACCGCCGAGTGCACCGACGGCTACTTCGGCGATCTGCTGGCCACCAGCTTCCAGGCACGCGGTGCCCGCGCCCTGATCATCGATGCCGGCGTGCGCGACGTGAAGACGCTGCAGGAGATGGACTTCCCGGTCTGGAGCAAGGCCATCTCTTCCAAGGGCACGATCAAGGCCACCCTGGGCTCGGTCAACATCCCCATCGTCTGCGCCGGCATGCTGGTCACGCCCGGTGACGTGATCGTGGCCGACGACGACGGCGTGGTCTGCGTGCCCGCCGCGCGTGCCGTGGAAGTGCTGGCCGCTGCCCAGAAGCGCGAAAGCTTCGAAGGCGAAAAGCGCGCCAAGCTGGCTTCGGGCGTTCTGGGCCTGGATATGTACAAGATGCGCGAGCCCCTGGAAAAGGCTGGTCTCAAGTACATCGACTAATCGGAACATCGGTCCTCAAAAATCATTACAACAGGAGCAACCGCATGTTCTCTTCCTTCAAATCTTCCGTGAACCTCTCGCGCCGTCACTGCCTCGCCGCAGCGGCCAGTCTGGCTGGCGCCGGCGCACTGGGTCTGGGCACTGCCGGCAATGCGCTGGCGCAGGCTGTCAAGGCCGCTGCCGGGAACAAGGGCACGCAGCTCGTGCTGCTGGGCACCAAGGGTGGCCCGCGCGTGGGCGGCGAGCGCTCCAACCCGGCCAGCGTGCTGCTGATCGACGGCGAGCCGTTCGTCGTCGATTGCGCCTATGGCGTGGCGGCCCAGCTGGTCAAGGCCGGCATTGCGCTGCCGCGTCTGAGCAAGGTGTTCATCACGCATATGCACTCGGACCACAACCTGGAGTACGGCCCCTTGCTGTATTCGGCCTGGGCTGCCGGCCTGCGCAACCAGGTCGATGTCTGGGGGCCGCCGACGCTGGATGCGATGACCAAGGCCTTCATGGAATCCATGAAGTTCGACATCGATATCCGCATCCCCGACGAGAGCAAGCCCGATCTGCGCAAGATGGTGAAAACGCACGAGTTCTCCAAGCCCGGCGTGATTCTGGAGAACGACAAGGTCAAGGTGACGGCGGTGCGCAATATTCATCCGCCCATCGCGGACTCCTTTGCGCTGCGCTTCGACACCAAGGACCGCTCGGTGGTCTTCTCGGGCGACACGACCTACTGCCCGGCCGTGGCCGAGCTGGCCAAGGGCGCCGATGTGCTGGTGCACGAGGTGATCTATGTGCCCGCCGTGGACGCCATGGTCAAGCGCGTGCCCAATGCCGCCACGCTCAAGGAGCATCTGCTGGCCTGCCACACCACCTCGGTGGATGTGGGCCGCATCGCTGCGGCTGCCGGCGTTAAGAAGCTGGTGCTCTCGCACATCGTGCCGGGCGACGACCCCAGCATCACCGACGAAATGCTGCTGTCCGATGTGCGCCAGCATTTCAAGGGCGATGCCGTAGTGGGCAAGGATTTGATGGTGATCTGATCACTTTTTCAAGATAAGGACTGGATTGATATGAGCCAATTTGAAAAGACCCCCGGCTGGCTGGACTGGTATGCCAACCCCAGCAAGCCCCAGTTCAAGCTGCCTGCCGGCGCTGTGGATGCGCACTGCCATGTGTTCGGCCCCGGCAACGAGTTCCCCTTCGCCCCCGAGCGCAAGTACACCCCCTGCGACGCCAGCAAGGCCCAGCTGTATGCACTGCGCGACCACCTGGGTTTTGCGCGCAATGTGGTGGTGCAGGCCACCTGCCACGGTGCGGACAACCGTGCCATGGTCGATGCCTGCAAGTCCTCGGGCGGCAAGGCCCGTGGCGTGGCCACGGTCAAGCGCTCTATCAGCGATGCCGAACTGCAGGAGCTGCATGACGCCGGCGTGCGCGGCGTGCGCTTCAACTTCGTCAAGCGCCTGGTGGACTTCACGCCCAAGGACGAGCTGATGGAGATCGCCGGCCGCATCGCCAAGCTGGGCTGGCATGTGGTGATTTATTTCGAAGCCGTGGATCTGCCCGAGCTGTGGGACTTCTTCACTGCGCTGCCCACCACCGTGGTGGTCGACCATATGGGCCGTCCCGACGTGACCAAGGGCGTGGACAGCGAAGAGTTCGCGCTGTTCCTGAAGTTCATGCGCGAGCACCAGAACGTGTGGAGCAAGGTTTCCTGCCCAGAGCGCCTGTCCGTCACCGGCCCCAAGGCCCTTCATGGTGAGCAGAATGCCTACCAGGACGTGGTGCCTTTCGCGCGCCGCGTGGTCGAGGAGTTCCCCGATCGCGTGCTCTGGGGCACGGACTGGCCGCACCCCAACCTGAAGGACCATATGCCCGACGACGGCCTGCTGGTGGACTTCATTCCTCATATCGCTCCCACCGCGCAGTTGCAGCAAAAGCTGCTGGTGGACAACCCCATGCGTCTGTACTGGCCCGAAGAGGTCTGACGGAGTTCCGGCGACACATACACCCGGAAACAGGCCGCAGCCTTGTCGCATGGGCTGCGCCATCCGTAACGAGGAGAATTTATGGCTTTGGAAAAACCGTATCTGGACGTGCCCGGCACCATCATTTTCGATGCCGAGCAGTCCCGCAAGGGCTACTGGCTCAACCAGTTCTGCATGAGCCTGATGAAGGCAGAGAACCGTGAGCGCTTCCGCGCCAACGAGCGTGCCTATCTCGACGAGTGGGCGATGACCGAGGAGCAGAAGCAGGCCGTGCTGGCGCGCGATCTGAACTGGTGCATGCGCACCGGCGGCAATATCTACTTCCTGGCCAAGATCGGCGCCACCGACGGCAAGAGCTTCCAGCAGATGGCTGGCTCCATGACCGGCATGACCGAAGAAGAGTATCGCGCCATGATGATGGGCGGCGGCCGCTCTGCCGAAGGCAATCGCTATGTGGGCGAGGACGGTGATGCGCAGGCACACCATCAACCCCAGGGCAGCGCAGGCAACCAGAACAAGGAAGGCAACTAAGACATGGCACGCATCACCGCATCCGTTTTCACCTCGCATGTGCCTGCCATCGGCGCCGCCATGGACATGGGCAAGACCCAGGAAGCCTACTGGGCGCCCCTGTTCAAGGGTTATGACTTCTCGCGCCAGTGGATGAAGGACAACAAGCCCGATGTGATCTTCCTGGTCTACAACGACCACGCCA
>NZ_RSDT01000005.1:0-324231 GCF_004522605.1 Comamonas sp. A23 | reverse complement strand
GCATGGACTCATACAGCTTTTGCGCCGCCTCGACCTCTTTGCGCTCGGGCTGGGTGCGCACCGACATATAGCCCTTGGCCTTGTCATTGCGGATGATGGGAATGGCATTGGCCCGAACCCAGTAGTGATCCCCGTTCTTGCGCCGGTTTTTGACCAGTGCGCTCCAGGGCTCGCCGCTTTTGAGGGTGGCCCACATATCGGCAAAAGCGGCCGGGGGCATGTCCGGGTGGCGCACCAGATTGTGTGTCTGACCGAGGATCTCTTGCGGCTCGAAGCCGCTGACCTCCATGAACGCCTGATTGGCATATTTGATGTAGCTCTCCGTGTCCGTGGTGGACATCAGAGTCGCGTGCTCATCAAAGCTGTACTCCCGCTGTGTCACTGGTGCATTGACTCTCATAGATGCCGCTTTTTGGTCATTAATCGAGAAAAACTGCACAGCTTGTGCCGCAGCCTTCACTGCGGCAACCACCTCTGTGTGTATCAATTATTTACATGTTTTTTGCGGCCCATCCATTCCTGAAAAAGCAGTTGTTGCTAGCCTGCGTCAACGTAGATACAGAGTCCTGAACCCTTCATTCAAACGCGCTTCTCTCCTACAAAGGCAGCCGCGCATCATCCTTGATCTCCTCCATCACCGCATAGGTTCTGGTCTCGCGCACGCCCGGAAGCTGCCACAGCACCCGGCCCGCGAAGTCACGGTAAGCCGCCATATCGGCCATGCGGGTCTTGAGCAGATAGTCAAATCCCCCTGCCACCATATGGCACTCCATGATGGCCGGGTACGCCAGCACGGCGGCCTTGAACTCGTCAAACACATGGGGCGTGGTGCGGTCCAGCAGCACCTCGACAAACACCGTCATGCCCACGCCCAGCTTCTGCGGGTTCAGCCGCGCTTCGTAGCCCAGGATGTAACCATCGCGTGTAAGCCGGGCCACACGGGCCTGTACGGCTGTGGGCGACAGCGCCACCTGCTCTGCCAGGCGCAGATTGGAGATGCGCCCATCGGTTTGCAGAATTGCCAGTATTTTTCGATCAATCCTGTCGATATCCACTTCTGAAGCGTCATTCATTGGTGAATTCCTCTTTTTAATTCGCTCAATATAGTGATTCATTTTTCGACAAACCAGCAATGATTTTCCCTATGTAGACAGCTGCGCCCGGGCCGCATGCAATGCAGCTGTGAACATGGTGAAGGCCGCGCACCCGCTCGCGTCCAGGCTCTACGACACCTGCACAGACATGCCGACTTTCACTGCGCTGCCAGATTCCAGCCGCCCTGCCGATGAACTGCGTCAAGCCATCAGTTGCGCCACCCGCATGGCCGAGTCCGATGCCGTGGCCCGGCTGCTGCCTGCCGCCACGCTGCCGCCCGCCCAGGCTGCCCAGGTCGCTGCCCATGCGCAAAAGCTGGTCGAGCAACTGCGCGCCCAACCCGCCAGCGCTGGGCGCCAGGGGCTGGTGCAAGGTCTGCTGCAGGAGTTTTCGCTGTCCTCGCAGGAAGGCGTGGCACTGATGTGCCTGGCCGAAGCCTTGCTGCGCATCCCCGATGCGGCTACCCGTGATGCACTGATCCGCGACAAGCTGCGCGGCGGCGACTGGCAGGCTCATCTGGGCAAGAGCCCCTCGCTCTTTGTCAATGCTGCCGCCTGGGGACTGGTGGTCACCGGAAAGCTGGTCGATACGCATAGCGAGTCAGGCCTGCTCGCGGCGCTCAAACGCATCACAGCCAGGGGCGGCGAGCCGCTGGTGCGCAAGGGCGTGGACATGGCCATGCGCTTGATGGGCGAACAGTTTGTGATGGGCGAGACCATTTCCCAGGCTCTGGAGCGCGCTCGCGAACTGCAGGCCAGAGGCTTTCGCTATTCCTACGACATGCTCGGCGAGGCCGCACTCACCGCCGAGGACGCGCAGCGCTACATGCAGTCCTATGTGAATGCGATTCATGCGATCGGCAAGGCCGCTGACGGCAAGGGCGTCTATGAACGGCCGGGCATTTCCATCAAGCTCAGCGCCCTGCACCCGCGCTACAGCCGCGCGCAATGGCAGCGCGTGATGAGCGAGCTGCTGCCACGCGTGCTGCAGCTGTGCGAGCTGGCACGCAGCTACGACATAGGACTCAATATCGACGCTGAAGAAGCCGACCGCCTGGAGCTGTCGCTGGACCTGCTGGAACAATTGGCCCATGCCCCTGGCCTGGCAGGCTGGAACGGCCTGGGCTTTGTGATTCAGGCCTATCAAAAACGTTGTCCCTATGTGATCGACTATCTGATCGACCTGGCCCGACGCAGCGAGCGCCGCCTGATGGTGCGCCTGGTCAAAGGCGCTTACTGGGATAGCGAAATCAAGCGTGCCCAGATCGACGGTCTGAGCGACTACCCGGTCTACACCCGCAAGCACCACACCGATGTGGCCTATATTGCCTGCGCTCGCAAGCTGCTGGCCGCACCCAGCGCCATCTACCCGCAATTCGCCACCCATAACGCCCAGACCGTGGCCAGCATCGAATCCTTGGCAGGTGCCCAGCCCTACAGCGCTGGACGTTATGAGTTTCAATGCCTGCACGGCATGGGCGAGCAACTCTACCTGCATGTGGTCGAGGCCGAGGACAAGGCCGCACGCCGCCCCTGCCGCATCTATGCTCCCGTGGGTACGCACGAGACACTGCTGGCCTATCTGGTTCGCCGCCTGCTGGAAAACGGCGCCAACAGCTCATTCGTGCATCGCATCGCCAACCCCGACTGGCCCATCTCTGATTTGATAGCTGCCCCTGCAGACCAAACGTGGGCTGAGGGGCAGCCGGATCCCCAAACCCGAGCCGAGGTGGAAACACTGCTTGCGGCCGATGACATAGGCCTGCCCCACCCCCGCATAGTGCTGCCGCGCGAGCTGCTGGGCAAACAGCGCCGCAACTCCTCTGGTCTGGACCTGAGCGATGACGGTGTGTTGAGCGCTCTGTCTCAAGCGCTTGCGCAAAGCCGGCCCGCACAACTTCGCCAGGGTGTCCATGCCGTGCATGCCACCGATGCCATCGGCACAGCCATAACCAACCCGGCCAGCCATCAGGAGCTACTGGGCTATGTCAGCGATGCCGGGCCCGCGCAGATTCAGCAGGCAATGCAGGCGGCCGCACGGGCTCAGCCCGCCTGGCAAGCCAGCCCGACCGAGCTGCGCGCCAGTCTGCTGCAGACCGCCGCCGAGCTCTTTGAAACGCAGATGCAGCCGCTGATGAGCCTGCTGATGCGCGAAGCCGGCAAGACTGCGGCCAATGCCGTGTCCGAGGTGCGCGAGGCCGTGGACTTTCTGCGCTATTACGCGGCTCAGATTCGGCGGCAAGCCGATGCGGATCTGCTCGCCCCCGGCATAGGCCCTGTGGTCTGCATCAGCCCCTGGAATTTTCCACTGGCCATCTTCACCGGCCAGGTCGCAGCCGCCCTGGGCGCTGGCAATGTGGTGCTGGCCAAGCCCGCCGAGCAAACCCCGCTGATCGCCCTTGAAGCCGTGCGCCTACTGCATCAGGCCGGCATTGCGCCAGACGTGCTGCAACTGCTGCCCGGCCGGGGCGAGACCGTGGGCGCAGCACTGGTGGCCGATGCGCGCGTGGCAGGCGTGCTGTTCACAGGCTCCACCGAGGTGGCGCGACTGCTGGCTCTGCAGACCGCCGCCAGATTGCGCCCCGACGGCCAGCCCGTGGTGCTGGTGGCCGAAACCGGCGGCCAGAACGCCATGCTGGTGGACTCGTCCGCCCTGGTCGAACAAGCCGTGCAGGACATTGCTGCATCCGCCTTTGACAGCGCGGGCCAACGCTGCTCGGCTCTGCGCCTGCTGTGCGTGCAAAACGACTGCGCCGACCGGCTGCTGACCATGCTGTGCGGTGCCATGCAAGAGCTGCATTGCGGCAATCCGGCCGAGCTGGCCACCGATGTGGGACCCGTGATCGATGCCGATGCCAAGACTGCTATCGAGCGGCATATCGCCAGACTCAGGGCTCTGGGTCTGCGCATCCATCAATCGCCGCTGAGCCCGGAAACTGCCGCGCAAGGGCATTTTGTGGCGCCCACGCTGATCGAGCTGCCCGATCTGCATCATCTCAAGCGCGAAGTCTTCGGCCCCGTGCTCCATGTACTGCGCTATCAAAGGCGCGAGCTGCCGCAGTTGCTGGAGCGCATCAACGCCCTGGGCTACGGCCTGACCATGGGATTGCACACGCGCATCGACGAAACCGTGCAGCTAGTCGCCCAGGCGGCACATGTCGGCAATCTGTATGTGAATCGCAATATGGTGGGGGCCGTGGTCGGTGTGCAGCCCTTTGGCGGCGAGGGGCTGTCTGGCACCGGTCCCAAGGCCGGCGGCCCCCTGTATCTGCCGCGCCTGCAGCAGACACCCGGCTCGCCCCTGCGTTTGCTCAGTCTGCTGCTGCATCAATCCGGAGAGGCACAGGCAAGCGCCACACCCGTCACGGCAGCAGCGGCGACCGCCTTGCAGCAGCTGGGTCACTGGGCCAGGCAGCATGGTGAGGCCATCGTCAGCCATGATTGCGAGCGCCTGCAATCGGCCCTGCCCGATCTGCATGCCGCACGTCTGTTGCCCGGCCCCACAGGCGAGCGCAATCTCTACCAGCTGCTTGGCAAGCCGCGCACACTGTGCCTGGCGCAGGAAAGAACCATGCTGCTGCTGCAACTGGCTGCCGCACTGGCCTGCGGCTCGCAAGCCCTGTGGGTATCCGGCCCGCTCGGCACCATAGTTCACGGCAAGCTGCCAGATGCACTGCGCCGCCATGTGCTGCTGTTGCCTGCCGAGCTGAGCGTCGAGGAAATTGCGGAGACCGAGGCCATGGATGCAGCACTGCTGGAATGCGACGCCCCCCAATTTCTGCGCTGGGCGCAGGCCTTGGCAAGGCGCCCAGGCCCGTTGATACTGCCCACACGCTGTGTGACAGGCCAACCCGTCCGGCTGGAGCGGCTCTGGCATGAACGCGCTCTATCGCACAACACGGCGGCAGCGGGCGGCAATGCGGCATTGATGACGCTGGAATAGGCAAACACCCCCTGAGGCGCTTTGCACCTTCCCCCTCTCTGCTTCGCGGGGGTCCGCCAAGGCCCTTGCTTGCTGTCCACTGCTTAGGCCATGCCTGTTTGGCGCTATGCGCCCGATGCTCACCACGCCCGTCAGAACCGCTACCAACCGCAGGTTTGCCATTGAGACCAGGCGCGAAGCCGCAGACAGTACCAAGTACGGCAAGGCGAAGCAACGACATATCAAGGGTGGTATTAGCGGGGCCAAGAAAGAAAGCACCCAGCGCAAGCAGTACCTGCGCTGGGTGCTCTTTGAGAGTCAATGAGATTTACAGCTTGGCGATGGACACCTCTGTGGACTTGACCAGAGCTACAACCTCCGAGCCCACCGCCAAACCCAGGTCATTGACCGAGCGCGTGGTGATCACCGAAGTGACGATGCCCCAGGGCGTTTCCACATCCACTTCCGAGACCACGTCACCGCGGATGATTTCCTTGACCTTGCCCTTGAACTGATTACGTACGTTGATGGCTTGAATGGACATACAAAATTCTCCTGAGAAGTCGTGAAAGGTTCTGAAAAACAGTGTTTGCTGCACTGCATGAAAACGATTCTGAAACCTTCTCCAAAAAACTCAAAAGAATAAAAACAAAAATTTTTATATCAAAAACATCTTATGAAAATAAGCGACCGTAGCGTGGCACAAGCCTGCGCGGCCATGCATCGAGCAGCAGCCTGATCGAGCGGATGACAAAGACGCCCATCACCACGATATGGCTGTGCAAAAAGCTCGAGACTTGAGCACCACCTGTGCCAATCCCCGCTGCACAGTCGCCCCGTGTAGTGCAATACCAGGGGGCTTGAAGCTTTTTCGGGAAGTTCGAGTTGAAATTCAGCCTTCGACAGATTGCAGTGCCGCACGCACGACCTCGGGCGTCAGCGTAGGCACAAAGCTCTCGATGAAGGCATAGGCATAGCCACGCAGCCATGCATCGCGGCGCAGAGCCAGGCGCGTGAGATTGACCTCGAACAGATGGCGGGCATCGATAGCGCGCAGATGGCGGTCGCGCTCGGCATCGAAAGCGATGGAGGCAATAATGCCCACGCCCATGCCCAGCTCCGCATAGGTCTTGATCACATCGGCATCCATGGCGGTGAGCACCACATCGGGAACCAGCGCGGTCGCCGCAAACGCCTTGTCGATATGGGCACGCCCCGTGTAACCCTGCTCGTAGGTGATGATGGGGTGGCGCGCCAGCGCTTGCAGCGTCAGTGCTCCGTCCGTATCGAGCAGTTCATGGCCGGGCGGCACGACCACACTGTGCGACCAGCGGTAGCAAGGCAGGGTCACCAGGTTCTCATAACTGCCCAGCGCCTCGGTGGCCACACCGATATCGGCCTCGCCCGATAGCAGCATCTCGGCCACCTGGCGTGGCGAACCCTGATGCAGATGCAGCGAAACCTGGGGGTAGAGCCTGCGGAAATCACGCACCACCTGGGGCAAGGCATAGCGTGCTTGGGAATGCGTAGCAGCAATCGACAGGCCGCCACGTTCGCTGGCGTGGAAGTCCTCTCCTGCGCGACGCAGATTGTCGGCTTCCAGCAGCATGCGCTCGACAATAGGCAGCAAGGCCGTGCCGGGCGGCGTCAGGCCCGTCAGACGCTTGCCGGCGCGCACAAAGATATCGATGCCCAACTCCTCCTCGAGCTCGCGAATCTGCCGGCTCACACCGGGCTGCGAGGTGTGGAGCATGGCTGCCACCTCGGTCAGATTGAAGCCACGCCTTGCCGTTTCCCGGACCGAACGCAGTTGCTGAAAATTCATATCTTGATGGCAGGCGGCACAGCTTGTGGCTGCGCCAGCCGCCTGTTTCTCTTTGTTTTCGTTGGATGCTCAAATCGCCCAGCGCAGACCCGTAGCCGGCACGCCAGGCCAGCTCGACAATCCGGTTGCCTGTTCTGACTCGGGCTTTTGCAGCACGCGATCCAGAATGCGTGTCTCCAGCGCGGCAAAGCGGGCATCGCCATGCACACGCGGACGCGGCAAATCGATGCGCTCGTCGAGCGCAATGCGCCCGTCCTCGATCAGCACCACGCGGTCGGCCAGGGCCACGGCCTCCTGTACATCGTGCGTGACCAGCAAGGCCGTGAAGCCATGACTGCGCCACAGACCTTCGATGAGGCGGTGCATCTCGATGCGCGTCAGCGCATCAAGAGCGCCCAGCGGTTCATCGAGCAGCAGCAGTCGCGGCTGGTGAACCAGGGCACGGGCCAGGGCTACGCGCTGGCGCTGGCCGCCAGACAGCCGCGCCGGCCATTCGTTTTCGCGGTCAGCCAGTCCTACCTGCGCCAGCACCTTGCGGCCGCGCTCGCGTGCCGAATCAGGCAGACCCAGAATCACGTTGTCCAGCACCCGCTTCCAGGGCAGCAGACGCGCGTCCTGAAACATGATGCGCGTATCCCTGTTCTGCCGGCGCTGCTCGCGCGCATCGCGTGCATCGATCAGCAGTTGCCCGGCACTGGCTTCCTCCAGCCCGGCCACAAGGCGCAGCAAGGTGGACTTGCCGCAGCCGCTGCGCCCAACGATGGCGATGAACTCGCCCGGCCGGACATCGAGCTGCACCTGTTTGAGCACTTCACGCTCGCCATAGCGCTTGGTCAGCTGCAGCGTCTGCAGATGCACACCCTGGGCCGCTTTCTGCTGCACATCCGGCTGCTTGCTGCTGCCCTGCTGCTCTTCTTCCGCTCCCTTGGTCCGCTGCCACAGCTTTCCACTCGCCTGCAAGGCCTCGGCCTCGTCCCAGGAAGCCTCCCAGGCCACCAGCGGCTGACGCGCATTCAGCGCACCTGCACCCACCAGCGACTGCGTCAAACGACTCCACAAACTACTCATCGCAAGCTCCTCTCATTCTTTCCACCAAGCCCCAAAAAGCGCACTACCCAGGCCAGAGACATCCAGCAAGAGCCGTCTCGCAGCGAGGATGTCGTCCCCCTCCCGAAGAGAGAGGGGGAAGCCGCGCAGCGGCTCAGGGGGAGTCACCCCTGATACCCCGGATGCCAGCGCAGCCACCAGCGCTCCAGCGAACGAGCAAACACATCGGCCAGCTTGCCCAGAATTGCGTAGAGCAAGATGCCCACCAGCACCACATCGGTCTGCAGGAACTCACGCGCATTCATGGTCAGGTAGCCGATGCCTGCCTGGGCCGAGATGGTCTCGGCCACGATCAGAATCACCCACATCAGCCCCAGCGAAAAACGCAAGCCCACGAGGATGGAAGACAGCGCTCCCGGCAAGACGATGTCGCGATACAGCTGCCAGCGCGTGAGGCCGTAGCTGCGGCCCATCTCGATCAGACCAGGGTCCACGTTGCGAATGCCGTGAAAGGTGTTCAGATAAATGGGAAAGAACACAGAGACGCTGATCAGAAACAGCTTGGCCGATTCGTCGATGCCGAACCACAGAATGACCAGCGGAATCAGCGCCAGCGCAGGGATGTTGCGCACCATCTGGATCGTGGAATCGAGCAGCGTCTCGGCCCAGCGCAGCGAGCCTGTAAGCAGACCCAGCAGCAGGCCCAGGCTGCCGCCAATGGCCAGCCCCGCCAGAGCACGCCCGGCACTGACCTTGACATGGGTCCATAACTCACCCGACTCTGCCAGAGCCCAGGCTGCACGCAACACATCCAGCGGTGCGGGCAGCACCCGCGTGGACAGCCAGCCATAGGCCGATGCGGCCTGCCAGGCAGCGATCAGCGCGACCGGCAACAGCCAGGGCAGCAGGCGCAAAGCGAACTGACGCGCCAGCAACTCAAGGCGCGGCACCGGCGGGCTTGCAGGCTGGGCAGCGGATTGCAAGGTCAGCGTTTGAACATCACTCATACACTCTCCTTCAGCTTTGCGACACTCGGACCTGCTCGCGCTCCGAAGCGGCTGCTCCCGAAGCAGCGGCTCGCGGCGAGTACAGATTGGCCACGGTCTCGCCGAAGGGGCCGCCGGGGTTGCCACCGCCGAGCTTTTCCTGCACGTTGACGGGCAGCAACGGGAAGACCAGTTCGGCAAAGCGATAGGCTTCCTCGAGATGCGGGTAGCCCGAGAGCACAAAGGTGTCTATGCCCAGATCGGCATATTCCTTGATACGGTCGGCCACAGCCTGGGCGCTGCCCACCAGGGCCGTGCCCGCACCGCCACGCACCAAGCCCACGCCGGCCCACAGATTGGGGCTAATCTCCAGGTCCTTGCGGCTGCGCTTGGTACCGCCCGCATGCAGCTGGGCCATGCGGCGCTGGCCTTCGGAGTCCATGCGTGCAAACGCAGCCTGGGCCTGCACCACGGTCTCGTCCTTGAGGCGGCTGATCAATCGCTCGGCGTCGGCCCATGCCTCTTCATCGGTCTCGCGCACGATCACATGCAGGCGGATGCCGAACTTGACCTGGCGGCCACGGCGATCGGCCTTCTCGCGCACATCGGCAATCTTTTTGGCGACTTCGGCCGGTGGCTCGCCCCAGGTCAGATAGGCATCGACCTGCTCTGCCGCCAGCTCATGGGCGGCAGGCGAAGAGCCGCCGAAATACACGGGTGGATAGGGTTTTTGCAGCGGCGGGAACAGAAGCTTGGCACCCTTGACCTGCAGATGCCGACCTTCGAAATCCAGCGACTTTCCCTCATGGCTGCGTGCCAGAATCTCGCGCCAGATCTCGATGAACTCGGCCGATTGTTCATAGCGCGTCGCATGATCGAGAAACACGCCATCACCCTCCAGCTCGGCCTGATCGCCGCCGGTGACCAGATTGATCAGCAGCCGCCCCCCGGAAAGCCGGTCGAAGCTGGCTGCCATGCGAGCAGCCAGGCTGGGCTGATGCAGACCGGGACGCACGGCCACCAGGAACTTGAGGCGCTTGGTGACGGGCAATAGGCTGGACGCCACTACCCAGGGATCTTCGCAGGAGCGGCCCGTGGGAATCAGCACGCCTTCGTAGCCGAGGCTGTCGGCCGCCACGGCCACCTGCTTGACATAGTCATGGCTCAGCTGGCGTGCGCCTTCGCTGCTGCCCAGGTAGCGGGCATCACCATGGGTGGGAATGAACCAGAACACTTGCATGACGAAATCTCCTTGAACCTGACTTAGAACCTGGATGCCACGGGGGGCGTGATGGATGAAGCAGCAGGGCTAGCCTGGCCATGGCCGGCGTATTCCGCCGCTGTGGGCTGCCAGACGATGTCGACCACCTTCACCTGGCGTGGAATCACGCCCAGACGAAAAAAGGTATCGGCCACGCGCTGCTGCTCGACCACGATGGCGGGATTGAGCAGCGTGGTCGGCGAGCTGGGCCTGCGGCCGATAAAGCGGCTGACCACATTCGCCTCCAGACCGCTGAAAGCGGCCAGCAGTTGCACGGCCTCCTTGCGCGAGGTCTGCACTAGCTGATCGGCGCGCGTGAGCTCGTCGAACAAGGCCTTGATGAGCTGGGGATGGTGCTCGACCAGGCCGCGCGAGGCCAGATAGAAAGAGTTGTTGCCCGACAGCCCTTCGCCGCTGGTCAGCACGCGCGGCCGGATGCTCAGCTCGGTGGCCGCATAGAATGGGTCCCAGATGGCCCAGGCATCTACGCTGCCGCGTTCGAAAGCGGCACGCGCATCGGCCGGAGCCAGATACACGGGCTGAATGTCGGCCCAGGCAATACCCGCCTTGTCCAGCGCACGCACCAACAGGTAATGGGCGCTTGAGCCTTTTTGCAGCGCCACGCGCCGGCCTTTGAGGTCGGCCAGGGTTTTCAGCGGCGAATCGGCGAGCACCAGAATGGCCGAACTTTCAGGCTTTGGCGGCTCGGCCCCTACATAGCGCAGATCCTTGCCCGCAGCCTGGGCAAACACGGGCGGCGAATCGCCGGTCAGGCCAAAGTCCAGGCTTCCGGCCGACAGCGCCTCCAGCAACTGCGGCCCGGCTGGAAACTCCAGCCAGCTGATCCTGGTGCCTGGAAAGCGCTTTTCCAGAACGCCATGCTGCTTGAGCACGACTAGATTGACGGCCGACTTCTGATAGCCGATGCGCAACTGGGCCGGAGCCGCAATAGCCGGCACAGGCTGGGCCAGTGCATCGTTGGCGTAATACGCGGCCAGGGTCCAGCTGAAAGCCGTGGTACCCAGCAGTTGCAGAGCCTGGCGACGGCCGCGATGGAAACGGGGTGAAGAGGATGCTGGACTCATGGCAATGACCTTTTCATGAATCAGCGGCTGGCCAGCAAGTCCACGGGCGCGGCATGCAGCAAATTGAGCTTCTTGGGGATCAGCTTGAGATCGAAGAAGGTGTCGGCAATCCTTTGCTGCTCACCCAGGATTTCGGCATTCACGGCCTTGGTGCCGAACTCGGCGCGGCTCAGGTACAGCTCGGTCACGGCGGTGTCCAGGCCCAGGATCTGCGACAGCTCTGCCGCTGCTGCGCTCTTGTTCTTGCTGGCCCAGGCATCGATGGCGGCAATTTCCTCGATCGCGATGCGCAGCACATCGGCATTGCGGCTCGCATAGTCACGCGAGGTGAAGTAGTAGGCGCGGTTGTTGACCACGCCCTTGGCATCGGCCAGCAGGCGTGCATCCAGAGCCTTCTGGGCCGAGGCCAGGAACGGGTCCCAGATCACCCAGGCATCGACCGAGCCTTTCTCGAACGCGGCACGCGCATCGGGAGGAGCCAGAAAGACCGACTGCACATCGCCGTACTTGAGGCCATGCTTTTCCAGCAGCTTGACCAGGAAGTAATGAACATTGGAGCCCTTGTTGTAGGCAATGCGCTTGCCCTTGAGGTCGGCCACGCTGCGGATCGCCGAGCCCTTGGGCACGATCACCGCTTCCAGACCGGGGCGCGCCACCGTGGCTCCCGCATAGACCAGGGGCGCACCGGCGGCCTGGGCAAAGATGGGGGGAGCCTCGCCCACATCGCCAAAGTCAATCGAGCCGACATTGAGCGCTTCCAGTTGCACAGGGCCGGCATTGAACTCAACCCAGCGCACGGCCACGCCCAGCGGGGTCAGGCGCTTTTCCAGCGTGCCGCGATTCTTGAGAATCGACAGCCAGCCTTTTTGATGGCCCACGCGCAGCACGCGCTGCCCGCCTGCCGTGCCACTGCCCTGCTGCGCATGCAGTCCGCCCGAGGCCAGGGCCAGCGCCGAGGCTGCCGTACCCGCCAGCCACTGACGGCGTGTGGTGCTCAGCAGTTGCGACGAAATAGCCGACGAAGTGTTGTTGCGATCGGTCATGAAAAATCAATCCTTGGAGCTTGCCGTCCACACACTTCAGGCGCACTTTGGCCTGATTTCAGGCGCAACTTGGCCTTCGCAGCGCGGGGACTGCTATCAAAAACAGAGACATGGAGAAATAGGCGCCGCCCCATCAGTGAGACGGCAAGCAAGGGCCGCCCCGCAGCGATGCTGCCGTCCCCCTAGGGGGAAGCCGCGTAGCGGCTCAGGGGGCGTTGGTTCAAACGCTACATCGCACGTCGGAGAACGCGATGCTTTCAAAGTCATTGGCTGCGGCCCATTGGGCACTGCGGCGCAGATCGGTGGCCAGCAACTGGGCTGCATCCTCGACGCGCTCGGCGATCTCGGGAGCCAGGCCATAACTGCCTTCAGGCAGCAGGGGCACCCCCTGGTCGGTGGCATAAATGCCGGGCAGTATGTGGCGTGCGCCAAGCGACTGCAGCACGGGGCGCAGCGCATAGTCCAGCGCCAGCATATGGTGAGGGCTGCCGCCAGTGGCCAGAGGCAGTACCAGCTTGCCCTTGAGCGCCGCCTGCGGCAGCACATCGAGAAACACCTTGAGCAGGCCACTGTAGGCCGCCTTGTAAACGGGTGTGGCCACAACCACCGCGTCGGCCTGGGCCACTCTATCGGTCACGGCACGAATCTCGGGGTGATCGAAGCGGGCATGCAACAGGGCTGCAGGGTCCAGCCGGTTGAGCTGCAGCACGGGCTCTGTGCTCAGGCCCTGTGCCTGCAGGCGGGCAGCCACGGCATTGAGCAGGGCACTGGAGCGCGAGGGCTGCGAGGGGCTACCGGCAATCAGCAAAATCGACATGGCTTGGCTCTATCTTTTAGTTATTGCAAAGACAGGAGCACTCATCGCGCCCCCGTCTTTCGTTTCACTTATTTCTTGGTATAGATCTGATCAAAGCTGCCGCCGTCGGCAAAGTGAGCCTTGTCTGCCGCTGCCCAGCCGCCAAAGGCCTTGTCGATGGTGAACAGCTCCAGCTTGGGGAACTGGCCGGCAAACTCGGCTGCCACCTTGGCATCGGTCGGGCGATAGAAGTTCTTGCCGGCAATGCGCTGTGCTTCCTCGGAGTACAGATACTTCAGATAGGCCTCGGCCACGGTACGCGTACCCTTTTTATCGACCACCTTGTCGACCACGGCCACCGAAGGCTCGGCCAGGATGGACAGCGAAGGCGCGACGATCTGGAACTTCTCGGGGCCGAACTCCTTGAGTGCCAGATAGGCTTCGTTCTCCCAGGCCAGCAGCACATCACCCAGGCCGCGCTGCACAAAGGTCACAGTGGAGCCGCGCGCGCCGGTGTCCAGCACGGGCACGTTCTTGTAGAGTTTGGTGATGAAATCCTTGGCCTGTGCATCGCCGCCGTACTTGCGCTTGGCAAATTCCCAGGCTGCCAGATAGTTCCAGCGTGCACCACCCGAGGTCTTGGGGTTGGGCGTGATCACCTGAATGCCGGGCTTGACCAGATCGTCCCAATCCTTGATGCCCTTGGGATTGCCCTTCTTGACCAGGAACACGATGGTGGAGCTATACGGCGCGCTGTTGTGCGGCAGGCGCTTTTGCCAGTCGGCCTTGACATTGCCGTTCTTGACCAAGGCATCGATATCGCCTGCAAGGGCCAGCGTGGCCACATCGGCCTCAATGCCGTCGATGATGGAGCGCGCCTGCTTGCCCGAGCCGCCATGCGACTGCTTGATGGTCACATCCTGGTTCTGCGCAGCCTTCCAGTGCTTGGCAAACGCCTGGTTGTAGTTCACATATAGCTCGCGTGTGGGGTCGTAGGAAACGTTGAGCAGTTGAACGCCGGTTTGTGCAAAAGCGGGCAATGTGGGCAGAGCCGAGAGGGTCAAGCCAGCAATCAGACCGGCAGCCAGAGGAAACTTGATAAAGTTGCGACGATTTTTCATTGGACTGTGTTCTTGGAGTGAATGGTTAACGGGCTTCTGCCCCGTTGCTGTGCATTCTTGAGCCGCATTCTTAAAACTCAAACTACTAAGATTTCAGTTTGTTATTACCCAAACATCTGAAATCAACCAAGAGGACCCTACACATGGCACGTACCGTTCACTGCATCAAGCTTGGTCAAGACGCTGAAGGCCTGGATTTCCCTCCTGCCCCTGGCGAGCTGGGCAAGCGTATCTATGAAAGCGTGAGCAAGCAGGCCTGGGCCGACTGGCTCAAGCACCAGACCATGCTGATCAATGAAAACCGCCTGAACCTGGCCGACGCCCGCGCCCGCCAGTATCTGGCTCGCCAGATGGAAAACCATTTCTTTGGCGGCGGTGCCGATGCCGCAGCCGGCTATGTGCCTCCCAGCGCCGAGTAAGTTCTTCTGACTCGGACACCAAGCCCCGTGGCCCCTGCCCCGGGGCTTTTTCATGTGTGAATGCACTGCCGTGGCGACGAGGTCACGCGACTAGTCCGGATGGGGCCGCCCTCTCCTTATGCCCGGCTCCATCCGTTACGTCCTCCCGACGCCCCAGCCCACAAGAGATACCTGAAAATCCGCATCCTGCGACAATTCGCCTCGCTTGCGGCCCGCTCCATTTCAATGCCACGGCCCCGACCGTCGCTACCGAGCAGCTGATCGGCTCCCGCGCATTGCTCCTGGCCGGGCTGCTCTCGCGCGAACCACACCCGCGCTGACACATCCATCGTCCATGGCTCTCGACCCCTTCACCCTGCTCGTACTCTCCGCGGCCATGGCCGCCGCCTCGGCGCTGTATCTGGCTGCGGAATGGAGCAGCGTTCGCGAACGCTCCCTGCTGCTCTGGAGCGCGGGGTTCACGATCATCGCCGTGGGCAGCGTGCTGGCCCTGCTGCGTTCCAGCGGCTATGTACTGTTCGGCATCTGGTTCCCCAACGGCTTGCTGATCGTCGCCCACTGGCTGTTCCTGGCTGGCGTTGCCGGATTCACGCGCACCCGGCTGCCGCGCACCTGGTGGCTGCTGGCCGTCGTCTGGCTGGCGATGCTGTTCCTGCCCGACGGGCCCTGGTGGTCCAAGACGATGCTGGGCATCCAGTCGCTGCTGATTGCCGTCATCACCTTGCGCGCCGGCCTGCTGCTGCGCCCACATGGCCGAGCACTGAGTGTGGGTGCGGCGCAGCTGCGTTTCGTCCTGCTGGCACACGGCCTGTTCTACCTCGCCAAGGCCGGTTCGGCCGTGGCGCCGGACGCCTTCGTCAACCTGGCCAGTTTCCGAGGCGTGGTGATACTGGTCTCGCTGGTGGAAGGCGTGATGGCGATCATGCTGCTCGCGATGTCCATGACCGGCACCGAGCGCCATCGCCGTGAAGAGCGTATCGCGCAGATCGCCGCCCGCGACCCGTTGACCGCCCTGGACAACCGCCGAGCGCTCTATCTGCGCGCACCCGAGCTGCTGCGGCAGGCCTCGCCAGCCAGCCCCTGTGCCCTGCTGCTGATCGACATTGACCACTTCAAGCAGGTCAACGACCTGCATGGTCACGATGCCGGCGACCGCCTGCTGGTGACCCTGAGCGACCTCATCCGCGGCTTGCTGCCCCATGGCGCGCTGGCAGCGCGACTGGGCGGGGACGAGTTCGTGATTCTGCTGCGCAGTGTCTCCGGCGCCGTCGTACAGGAGCTGGGACAGAGTCTGCGCGAGTCGTTCGCACAGCAGGCGCGCGCCATGTTCGCAACGCCGGAGCCAGTGTCCCTGAGCATCGGTGCGACCTTGTTCGACCAGTCCGAGACCGAGCTGTCACATTGGCTCAAGCGGGCCGACGAAGCCCTCTACGCATCGAAGCGCAAGGGACGGCACCGGATGGAACTCGCCCCGCTTCCGCCAGGGCGGCCGCAATGATGCTCCCATGGCCTCGGCAGGAGCCAGTGCGACGGCCCGGATGTACTTCACCTTCGGCGGTGCCCTGGCCCCATTGTCGTCACCGTGATGCTTCTCAGAGGCTAGGTATGTCTGCTTCTAGCAGGCTGCGGCTGTCGCGCCCCTGCCAGATCCTGCCATTGATGCGCATGCCTGCACAGCCGAATGCTGTGCGCAGCGGCAGACGCAGCGACTGAGAGTCGGTCACTTTTCAGACGTTGAAGCGGAAGCCTAAATGGCCATCGGCCGGGAAGCCTCGTCCCTGCTGGCTCTCCACGACAAAAGAGGCGTGGCGAGGCTCTGGCACCCTCGGGAAGCCCCCCTTGATTGCGTGGGGGTATCGCATGCAGTCACGGAATCATAAACCAGCCCAGCCCAGCCCAGCCCAGCCCAGCCCAGCCCAGCCCAGCCCAGCCCAGCCCAGCCCAGCCCAGCCCGGCATGCGAAGCCAAGGGCGCAGACCGCAAGACTAGGACATGAGCTAGACCGCATTGTTGCCCGACAAATCAAAGCGGCTCGGGTGAGATGCATGGCGTTGGGCCCATGGCCCTATTTTCTGGAGCAAACGCCATGCACGTCCCCCCGCCCCACTCCCTGACCAAGGAATTCGCTACCCCCTCTGCCCTGATGCTGGATCCCCGCCTGACGCCCTTGGACCGCAACGGCTGGCAGGTATTGAACATGCTCAAAGGGGCAGATGACCTGAGCCCGCTCACCAGCTATAACCAGCTGCGCCGGTACCTGACCACCGCTCCCCTGGGGCAGCGTGCAGGCTTTGCAACCGCAACCCGCACTTTGCTGATGTTGCGCCTGACCGGATGGGTCAGTCTCGTTGGCCAGTGGCGTGCCCCCTGTCTGGGAGCGTTCTCGGCGAGCTGTTCCAAGTTCACGACACCCTGGTCCGATTCCGCCAGACCTGCGCCTTGGATGCCGGCTATGTGGCGCT
Source organism: Comamonas sp. A23 (assembly GCF_004522605.1). Lineage (NCBI taxonomy): Bacteria > Pseudomonadati > Pseudomonadota > Betaproteobacteria > Burkholderiales > Comamonadaceae > Comamonas > Comamonas sp. A23. The sequence continues at coordinate 307,170 of NZ_RSDT01000005.1, read as the reverse complement.
GGTCCAGCGCGCTCTGGAATCCGGGAATGGCATGGTTGACCGTGTTGCCAACCACGTCCTGGCCACTTGAGGCCACGCTCAACCTAGCCCATTGGCCCGCCTTCGCGGCTTGCGACCCTGACCACGAGGCGAGCGGAGGTCCGCGGTCGCCGAAAGGCAAGGGTGCAGGGGGAATAAAGGCCCCGGCCCCGCTACCGCCGCCGCGAGGCTGAGATGCCGAGTGGGCATCAATGGTTCGCTACACCGGAGCTCGCCGGTTTGGTGTTGGACTGCTTCTGCGCTCCAATCCGGTCCGCGCGCCCTCTATTAATTGGTCCCCGCACAGCCCGGTCTAGCAGACGCCTCATTGCATCAGCATGACGCTCAAGGCCGACGCTCGTGAGCGCGGGATTGTGCGCCCAGATCCTGGCTCGTGCTGGAGACGCACGCACGAAAACTCATGGTCGGCGCCTGCGTGCTACGTGCGCCAGTCAAACCCCGGGCTTTGCGCGAACCATTCCAGGGCTTGCTCCCGTAGTGCAACCGCAAGCGGCGTGTCGCAACGACCGCGTGGCTGAGCAAGCACGATGTGCTGCAGAGGCAATGGGTCGGCTATAGGGCGGATCGCCAGCGCTTGCCCATCATAGCTGTGATCTCCAAATGGCCTGGTATACGCAACTGCTACGCCGAATCCGTTGGCGACCAGGCCGCGCTGCAGCTCGAAGGAATACGTTCTGCTGACGTTCTGGGGCTGCAACCCATGGAAGCGGAATAGATCCAGAAAGTGCTGCGAGCTGTAGGCTTGCTCTGTCAGTACCAGCGGATATTCGCAGAGCTGCTTCAGGCTGACTTCGCTGTGGCGCGCGAGTGGGTGTTCGATCGGCAATAGCGCATGGGCCGGCAACTCGCAAAGTACTGTGCTTTGGATGCAACTAGGCAACCCAAGGTCGTAGCTCAGCGCTGCATCCAGGTTGCCATTGCTCAGTTGCTTGCTGATCTGGTCGAAGCCATATTCACGAATCGTCACCTCGATACGCGGATGTCGCTCTTTGAGCCCGCGCAGCAATTTGGGCAAGCAATACGGCGCCAGATCCTCAAAACAGGCAAGTGTGAGTTCGCCTGCCAGCGTGTCGTCGTCGTTGGCGAGGTTCTCCAGTTCACGCACGTTCGCCACAATCTGCTGAGCTTTCTCCATAGCCAGGCGACCAAAGGGCGTCAACGTCACACCCTGGCCGCGCTGCCGGACGAACAGTACCTGTCCTAGGTGCTCTTCCAGCTCGTTGAGTGCGGCTGAAACCGCCGGCTGCGACACGTTTAGACGCTCGGCCGCCTGGGTGATATTGCCGTGCCGGGCGACTCCCAGGGCACAGCGGATATGGCGCAAGGTAATCTTCATAAGGAATTCCGAGGAGCCTGATCGGAATATATTATTTTATTTTAGGTGATGCCTGGGGAATAGTCCGGCTGTGGTCGCCGTGATCATGGTGACCGTAACGCAGGAGTCCCTATGAACACGACTGTTACCCCTCTGGTTTCGGCCTCGGATATCGCGGCGTTCCAACGCGACGGTGCGATCTGTCTACGTGGCGCGTTCAAGGATTGGATCAGGTTGATCGCTGACGGCATCGAACGCAATCAACGCGAGCCTGGTCCTTACGCCACCAACGTCGTCGCCACCGGCGAGCCCGGTGGCTTCTTCGATGATTACTGCAATTGGGAACGCATTCCCGAGTTCTCCACCATCGTCCGCGAATCGCCGGCCGCCGCCATTGCTGCGTCGGTCATGCAGTCGCCACGCGCCCAGTTCTTTCACGACCATGTCCTGGTCAAGGAGCCGGGGACTCAGAAACCGACACCCTGGCATCAGGACATTCCCTACTACTTTGTGGACGGCGAACAAACCGTCAGCCTGTGGATTCCGGTCGACCCGGTACGCGAGGCGACCTTGCGCCTGATCGCAGGCTCCCATTTGTGGGAACAGTGGGTACTGCCTCTGCGATGGAAGGACGACAGCAACTTCTACGACGACGTGAGTCGCTATCGACCGGTGCCCGATCCAGATGTGGAGCCTGGGATGCAGGTACTGGAGTGGGAAATGGAGCCGGGGGACGCGGTGTTGTTCGACTTCCGCACCGTGCACGGCGCTCGCGGAAACCTCAGCCCGGCCCGCCGACGCGTGCTGTCCCTGCGCTGGCTCGGCGAGGACGCACACTACGCCGAACGCCCCGGCCGGACTTCGCCGCCATACCCCGACCACGGTATGCAAGCGGGGCAGCGTCTCCGGGAAGATTGGTTCCCGCAAATCTGGCCTACCGCCTGACCACTTCACCTAAAAAACGACAAGAGCCTGGCAGCGTCTCAGCCGACGACCAGGCCGACCATCATTGCTGAGGAGACAACCATGTCGTGCCCAACGATCTTGCCTGAAATACATGAATTGATGCCGCCCATGGTCGCGCTGCGACAGCATCTGCATGCCCATCCAGAACTGAGCTACGAAGAATTCGAAACCAGCCGCCTGGTGGCCGAGAAGCTGCGAGGCTGGGACCACGGATTGGCCGGCACGGAGGTCGTTGCCACGCTGCGCAAGGGCCGTGGTAGCCGAACCATCGGTCTGCGCGCAGACATGGATGCGTTGCCTATCGTTGAAACCAGTGGCCTGCCGTATGCGAGCCGGCATGACGGGAAAATGCACTCCTGTGGCCATGACTGGCATACCGCGATGCTGCTGGCTGCGGGTCAATGCCTGGCTGAGAACGTCGACTTCAACGGCACAGTCCGCCTGATCTTCCGGCCTGCCGAGGAAGGACACGTGGGCGCGCGGAAGATGATCGAGGATGGCCTGTTCGAGCTGTTTCCGTGCGATGCGGTGTTCGCTATGCACAACTGGCCGGGATTGCCCGTAGGCAAGTTCGGATTCCTTGTCGGGCCGTTCATGGCCTGTGCCGACACGGTCACCATCCGCATCAACGGCCGCGGTGGCCACGGCGCCATGCCCCAGGACACGGTAGACCCGGTGGTGGCTGCGGCCTCCCTGGTCATGGTGTTGCAGACTGTGGTCGCACGCAACCTGCCTCCCTTGGACATGGGGGTCGTCGGTGTTGGCTCCATCCATGGCGGCAGCAGCTCGACGGTTGTGCCGACCTATGTCGAACTGGCTGTGACGGTCCGAGCCTTGAAGGAAACGACCCGCCAACTGTTGCTGCAACGCATCGAAGCGCTAGCTCACGCACAGGCCGAGTCATTCGGTGCGACCGCCGACGTCTCGGTCAGCTCCAACGCCTTCCCGGTGCTCTACAACCACCCGCAGGAAACCACCCTGGCGCGCTCGGTAGCCCTGGAGTGGCTAGGCGAAGAAGGACTGGTCGCAGACATGCAGCCGATGACGTGCAGCGAGGACTTCTCCTTCATGCTGCAGGCCTGTTCTGGCTGCTACTTGATCATGGGCAATGGTGAAGAAACTGAGGGGGGCTGCCTGCTGCACAACCCCGACTATGACTTCAACGACGCGAGCCTGCCCTATGGCGCCAGCTACTGGGTGAAGCTGGTGAGCGCCTATCTCGATCCGGCTGACTGATCCAAGCCTCTGGATGTCGTTCCGGTCGGGCCACCCCAGGTCCGGCCGCTCGTGGATGCGTATCCCTTGTCTGCAAGGAGAATGTCATGGCCTTTCTTTCGCAATCCTTGGCGCCGGTTGCGGCGTCGCATATGAGTGCTTCTCGCCGGCGGGTGATCGTCGGCACCACCATTGGCAATGCCCTGGAGTTCTTCGACTTCACGGTGTTCAGCTTTCTGATGCTGTTCATTGGACCGTTGTTTTTCCCTGCCGCCTCCAGCTACGGCCAGTTGCTGCTGACCACCGCCACTTTTGGCGTGGGGTTCCTCATGCGCCCGGTGGGCGCGTTGCTGATTGGCTCCTATGCCGACCGCTTCGGCCGCCGCTCGGCCATGACCCTGACGCTGTTCATGATGGGGTTGGGTTGCGGCATGATGGCGCTGACACCAACCCACGCCCAGATCGGCATGGTCGCGCCGCTGGTCATCGTGCTGGCGCGCCTGATTCAGGGCTTCGCGGCTGGCGGCGAGGTAGGCGCGGCGACCACCTTGCTGGTCGAACATGCACCGGCTTCACAGCGCGGGTTTTACGCCAGCTGGCAGTTCGGCAGCCAGTCCCTGGGGATCTTCCTTGGCGCGATCATGGTTGCCGCCCTCGTGGAAGGCCTCAGTCAGCAGGCGATGAACGAGTGGGGGTGGCGGGTGCCGTTCTTCATCGGCATGCTCACCGCCCCTGTAGGCTGGTACATTCGCCGACGCCTGGAGGACACGCTTGTAATCGGTTTGTCGACCAGTCGCAGCCAACAGGCCAGAGCGCGCGCGGCAAGCAGCAGTCCGCTGCGCGAGCTGTTCGGCTGGCACAAGCTGACGCTCCTCAAGAGCGTGCTGCTGATGTTGGGGGCCATGGTCTCGACGCAGATCATCGCCTTCTACATGCCGGCCTATGCCGCCAGGGTGCTGGGCCTTCCAACCACCTCAAGCCTGCTCGCCAGCGTGGTGGTGGGAGCGGTCTGCTTCCTCCTGTCGCCGCTAGTGGGCTGGCTGTCCGATCGCTGCGGACGCAAGCGGGTGATCTGCATCTCGCGGCTGTTGACGCTGGTGGTGATCGTGCCTTGCTTCCAATGGCTGAACGCAGGCCCCAGTCTGCACAACCTGCTGCTGATCATCGGCCTGCTGTCGGTGCTGCTGACCCTGCAGACGGTACCCGGCATTACCATGCTGCCCGAGATGTTCCCGAAGTCGGTGCGCACCACCGGTATGGCGGCGGCCTATGGCATCGGCGTTTCGGTGTTTGGTGGCTTCGCCCAGTTCTTCGTCACCTGGCTGTTGCAGGTGACACAGCAACCGCTGGCTCCGGCCTGGTACATGATGGTGACCGTGGCCATGTCCACCGTAGTCTTGCTATGGATTCGCGACCGCACCGGTGAGGACATCGACAGAGGGGCTAATCAGGTGGGTAGCTGATCTATTGGGGCGTGGAACTGAAGGGCATTCAGCTCCACGCCGGTTAGGATGAAGCTATGTGGCCCGGTAGCTGAAGCTGGCTTCTGGGTACGTCACTCCGTTGGCCTGCAGTAGACTGGCCTGATACGAACAATCAGGAATCCGTTCTACATCGAGGCCTGTATCAGCGAATTGCAGGAGCGTGGAAGTTGGTCGAGAGCCGTTTCAGTGCCCATTCCATGGTGGAGGGAAAGCTGCTGCGTGAAGTCGTACAGGCGGCCTCACTCAGAGCGGTTGACACGACCCGGTGAACCAAGGGTTTGCGGTTGAGACGAGACGCGAAGCCGCAGGCAGTCAAGAACTACGACAAGGCGAAGCAACGACGTATCAAGGGCTGTATCAGTGGCTCTTGGCAAAGGCTGACACATTGGCGCGGTGAGTCGGCCGCGACAGCAGCTTTGCAGAAGTTGCTGACAGAGTGGACGCTCAGGCCTGCACTGAACCGGACAGGGTCTGGCCGCGAGGTTCTAGAAAATACTTGAGCGGAGGGGCTTGAAACCGTAAGCCTACGGCAGTTTCCGTTCCTGGATACCGATAGCTCAGCTCGAAGCCTTGGTCAGTTGCTGCAGCTCAAGTTGCCTGGCAGCACTGGCTTCGAGGTTTGCACGCTCTTCATCCAGATAGCGATAAATGCTTTTGAGGTCGGCGATTTTCTGTCTGATCTCCGCCATCTTCTTTTCAATGAGCTTGGCGCCGTCAGCACAATCGATCGTCTTGTTCCGCTGTGCATCCAGAATCTGCCCTATCTCCCCCAGCGAAAAACCCATGCTTTGCGCGCGCTGGATGAAGTTCAGATCCTGCAGAGTTTGGGCAGTGTAGACGCGATAGTTGTTGGTTCGTCGCGTCGGCGAGATCAGGCCGATTTGCTCGTAGTAACGCAAAGTATGGCGGCTGGCGCCGCTGCGGGTCTCAAGTTCGCCGATTCTCATGAAAATACCGCTTGACTATAGAGTTAGGTCAACACTCTACATTTGATTTCTCACCTTACCAAGGAGCAGGAGAATGAGCGTGGAGTGCTTTGTCACGGGAGGGACCGGTTTCATCGGTCAACATTTGCTGGCGAACCTGAGTGCCAAGGGTCACACCGTCCGGGTGTTGATGCGTCGCCCAGAGCGACTGGCTGCACTGCGAGAGCAAGTCGACAATCTGGGAGGGACTGCAACCCGGATATTTGCCGTTGCTGGCGACCTTGAGCGCGACAACCTCGGACTGAGTCCTGCCGACCAAGCAGTGCTAAGGCAGGCCAGAGTCGTATTCCACCTGGGTGCCCACTTCGCTTGGGGGCTTTCATTGGAGCATTCTCGTGCGGTCAATGTAGAAGGGGCAAAGCGCGTGGCGCTGCTGGCGGCTGCGCAAAAGAGCCGCTTGGTGATGATCGGCGGCTACATGCTGAAGAATCATGAACATCTGCTGCGCATCGGAATTGACCCTCGTCATCCAGAGCTGACGAACTGGCCTGCCGTCTACCGGCACGTCGGTGCTTACGAAGCGAGCAAGCTGGAGGCACACTTTGCAACCCTGCAGCTCATGTCCGCCGAGGGCGGGGAAGTTACCGTAGTTCACCCCGCGACGGTCTGTGGCCACAGCCGTACCGGGCATATCCTTGACGGTCAGCCGCTGGTGACACTGATACGCAATCTTGCGCAGGGAAAGCTGGCTGCAGTGCCCGGTAGCGCCGAGCATTGGCTCCCACTGGTCACCGTGGATTACCTGGTCGAGTTGGCGGCGGCTTGTGCTTTCGATCCCGCCATGGTGGGCAAGGAACTGCTGGCACTCGATGACCAAAGCCCCAACTTGCAGGAGCTCCTGGGACAGGTGGCACAACCCATGGGCTTGAAGCCTCCCAGGCATCACATTTCCCTACGCTTGCTGAAGCTGCTGCTGAGTATTCCTCCCGTCGCGCGGTTCTTGAATACAGACGCCGAAGCCTTGGACTTTATCCAGACCACTCGCTTTGATACAGCGGCGGTCGAGCAATTTGCCAACAGGCATGGAATAGCCAAACCGGATATACGCCAGTCATTGCGGCACACTGCAATGTTCGTAAACTCATATTGCGTAGCCCAGGACAAGGCCGCCTGACTTATTCCTTGGGGCACCAAACAAGATCAAGATCCGAGGTGGTCGTAGGGAGCAGGACAGCGCGGTCTCGGGCATGCCGCAGATGTGCGCTTGCAAATGCCCACAAGGGTCTGCTGCACCATTTCGGCACACACGAAAGCAGTCATCCAAATGATGTCGGACATGACAACAGATCGCATGGCCGGTCTGGGATGGAATCGATATTCAAGGCCGACCGACAAGACGGTTATCGGCAAGAGAGTTCATCCCCGCGGCAAATTGGATGCGCACCCACGACAGCGGCCATAAAGCGTAATTTCATGGCTGTCTACCAGAAAGCCAGGTGGCGCCATAGGTGCTCTCAAATTCGGACTCGGCCACCAGAAGGTCAGCGAGAACAACCCGTTTGACTATGTGAATCGTGGCTCCATCTGGTTGGAAACGCAATGCAACGTCCGACTTCAACGGTCCGCGCGAAGCCTCCTGGCAACTCAAGTACGACATGGACCTGAACTCAGTCGCCCCCCCTGAATTGAGCGCGGCCTACACCAGAGGCTCCGACGCCGTGTACGCTAGCCATCTCGGCTATTCGGCAACCAATGGCAAGCACTGGCTCAATCCCCAAAGCACGCATTCGACGCGAACGACACATCAGCCGGCGACCGCTTTCAGGGCATGAGTGAAATGGAGGTCTTGGTCATAAGCCGTCGCCGGAGGCAGGCGAAACTGGCGCTCAGCGCAGGTATCGGATAGCGGTGAGGAGGTACATGCAACCGAGGGGGAGCAAGCGATCTTCATCCGAAATGAGAAAAGATGATCCACCCCCGCTTGGGAATTACTATCAAGCCAGACTCATGCCCAGTTGCATAGAAGGAGCCTGGTTCTCTCAAGGCCTCATTGATATCGCGCTCCATTTCGGAGGGAATATCCGAGCACCCCTCGTTCATACCGGTCAGCCAGCCGTTTCGAACTATTTCGTCCTTCGGCTCAATGTAGGGTGTTTCCTTCCAGTCACTGTATTCACGAGCTTTATGCCGCCTGGCCTGCTTGGCTTCTCTTAATGCATCAAGCCCGTTCGCGCGAATGTGTTCCAGCGATAGTCCATCCATTTTGTAGATAGCTGCTCCGCAACCTTCTCTGAAGCCGCCGCTGTCTTCGACAAACAGTAGTTCTTCAACCTCGATCGCCTGAGGTAGGTAGCCTTCGTACCAGTAGCTGTTGAAGCTTGCACAGCCTCGGGTTGCAAGGAGGAACGCAGCCACAATTGAAAGTGCCATCAAACTGAGCTTCATTGCGCCTCTCATATCGCCCCAGGGTAACCCTTCAGTCAAGCCGACCCGCATTCTGCGGTCGGCCTACATAGTCCGCTAGGCACTCCATGTCCGTATCCTTGTACCTGGCCGATCATGCCAACCTCCAGACGCCTTGCAGCGATATATCGCCGGTCACCTTCAATGACGACGGCTACTACTGGTTCCTTTACCGCTACTTTGAATCAGCAAACCTCGAACGCCACAAAGGTGAGCTGATTGATCTTTACGGTGGCGGTGTCATCGAAGGCTATCAACTGCATCGCCTTCGCACCGAGCTCGAGCAAGCAATGCAGGATGTCGCGCATAAGCCGGATTCCTGGCTGGTTCTCGTTGGCTGGCAGGGCGGGAGCGTTTGCGTCGAGACTGAAGACTGGCACAAAGTCGAAAAGCTCGAAGTGCTTCACGTCATCACTTCGCTCCTCGCACTCATCTTGTCAAGCTCCCCTACGCGAAAGATTGTCTGCGATGGAGACTGAAGCGCCTAACGTCGAACATCAATAACTGTCTGCATTGGGCTGAACTGCGACTGTCGCAGTCTGGCCAGGAGCTGACGTTCGTGAATGCCTGTTCCCAGAGCATGAACTTCACGCCTCTGTTGACTCAGTTTCCAGTGAACGAGTTTCTGCAACGGAAACCTGCATGTACGCGGATGCCAAAGGCGCTCCGCGTGGACACGACCCAATCCGGCGCTATGCCGTGGGAAATCGCTCCGCGATGTCTTCGAGTGGCATCCGCAGTGCGTTGGTCAGATAGCTGACTGTTCGATAGAACCCTGCCAGCATCAGGAGTTCCATCAAGGCGTTCTCGGGGAAGGTGGCACTGAGGCTCGCCCAGAGTTGGTCGTCGATATCGCAGTGCGAGTGCAGTGCATCACAGACGCGAATCAGCAGTTTCTCCTCGTCGCTCCAGCAGGCATCTGCCGCCGAGCCGAGAACGGTCGAGCGAACCTGCTCGTGAGTGAGTTCGGCCAGCTTCGCAAAGCCGGTTACGTGGACCCCCCATTCGTATTCAGAGCGACACAGGGCCGTCGTGCGGTCAATTACGATTTCCCTTTGCCGTATTGTCAAATGACCGCGATCCAGCAGACTGCCGGAGAAGAACTTCCTGGCCAGACGAGGATCGCGGGCCAAGGTCGCGAAAAGCCATAGCGGCGGGCGGCCCTTCATGGTCTTGTCGATGCGCTCCGCAATATCGGACTCAAAGGGGGGTTGTGCGGGGGCGATGCGTGCTGTCATGTATTGCCTTCCAGAAAGTGCAGGTTGGAGCAACCGCCAACCGGTGCCCCTAACCTGAAGTTCAGGCTATATTGCGTGCTGTATAAAGTAAAGCACGCGTATGACACCCGTTATTGACAAACCAGTCCGAGGCTCCAAGTCAGGACGACCCCTCATGGTCGTCCTGGATCTGCTAGGAAGACGGACTACACTGCGGATTCTTTGGGAGTTGCAGTCCGGCTCGCTGACGTTCCGCGCTTTGCTGGACGCTTGCGAGACAAACACCCGTCTATTGAACATTCGACTCGGCGAACTGCGTGAGGTGGGCTTGGTGGATCACGCGGAGGGGGGTTACCGGCTCACGGAAGAAGGCAGGAAGCTGGGAAGTGCCCTCAAACCCCTGACACAGTGGGCCGATCAATGGGGGCATCGGATGCGAGATCAGACCAAAGCCGACGCTGCGGCCTCTGATTCTGCCGACTAAACTGTGGATTTTCCTCAGATTTCGTGCAGGTAAAGGAAGGCATCCTCTGCGCATCTAGCACTGAACCTGCTCTTTTGGAATTCTGCTTAGGAACTGCAGACATCGGCTGCCAAAGCGCTGAGGCGGTGACCAGCCCCAAGCAGCAACCTGAGAGAAAGCCATCCAGGTCTGCCCCCGGCCGAACGCTCCATTCACTTGCGACCCCGAAATCAGGCGCAGGACGACTTGGCGCTCACATCGAATGTCTGCCCCAGGAATTCATGACGCCCGCAGCCTTTCGGCCATGAGCTGGCCTGAGGGGTCTGAAACGAATAATTCCCGGTCAATCCAGCGTGAACATGCTCGCGGCTTATTGAACCCACAGCACCTCGAACCGCTGTCGGACCGGAGCGAGCTGTACCGACACCTCATCACCTTCGCACTTACCCAGCATAGCCCTGCTCAAGGGGGCTTTGCTGCTGATGACCTGGATGAGTTCAGCGCCGTTGAGCAACTTCATGTTCCCCCCATCCGGGCCGAGAAAGATCTGTTGTTGCTTGTCGTCTGAATCCACCAGGCAGATTAGTGCGCCGAGCTGTATACCTTGGCTGGCGTTGTAGGGCTGCGGGCGGAACTGGCGCCAATTGGCCATCGCTTGGCGGATGGCTTCCGCGCGACGAGCTTGGCCAGCAGCCAGGTAGGCAGCTTCGAGACCCAATGTGTCGTATTTGTTTTCGGCGATATTTTCCTCATGAGTCGCCGCTTCATGAGCGACCCTCGCTGCCTGCTCGACTTGCAGAAGGTCTTCGGCCAGCCGTTTCAGCACCAGTTGCTGCAACAACAATTTATCCATAACGAAAGGTAGACATCTCGAACAAGTTGGGGGCCTTGATTATGAAGGCCCCTCCCCCTTTCGACGCTTCCATTGGCTACAGGTCAATGGCTTGCCTGCACCTGCTTGCAAGGTTTGCGTTGCTCACCAGCAGTCATTGGTATCGCCAATGCTGAAAGGCGGCCAGCAGAAGCGGTCTTTAATAACCCCATTGCGAACAACTACTCAAAATCTAATGAACCAGAACCCTTCAATCTGCAGAGAGGGAATCAAATCTATCGTCTCCGAGCAGAGACATGACCGCTTCGCGCAGCCATCGGTGGGACAGTGATGGGTCCCAACGTGCATGCCAGGCGATGGAGTACATGCGGTTTGAGACTTCAGCCGGCATGTTCACAATGGCAAGGTCGAACTGACGAGCCAGAATCTGGGCAACACGCATCGGCAAAGTGATGACCGCATCGCTGCCGCGCATGACGAATGGCGCCAGCGACATGGCCGAGATGAACAAGGGAAGCTTGCGCTTGGGCAGAGCTTGTTGCTTGAGCAGTTCGTCCACGTCGTTGTCGCGCCCCAGCATGTTGGCCGTGCTGATGAACCGCATCTGCGCAAGGTCCGCCAGCCCGAGCTTTCTGCCGGCGAGGGGGTGATCGCGCCTCATCAGGCACACGCGCTTTTCTTCAAACAGCGGTACAAAGGTGGTATTGCTCGCCTGCCGGTCGAAACGACCAATAGCGAGGTCAATCGCACCGGTTTCGAGCTCCTCAACGGGCGTAACATCGCCGTATGTCGGGACAAAGGAGGCAGTAGCCTGAGGCGCCTCGAACTCGAGGAAGGTGTGCAGCGCCGGTGCCAACAGCAGTTCGATGGCACTGGTAGTACCGATCTTGAAAACCTGGGTGGACTCACGCGGGGTGAAGCCTCCCCCCTCCAGCAGCGCCTTGTCGACGGCTTCCAGTGCCCGCCGCACAGATTCACGGAGCCTGCGAGCCAGAGCTGTGGGTTCCAGCTTTCCACGCACTCTCACGAACAATGGGTCTGACAGCTCCTCTCTCAGTCGGGCGAGATCGCGGCTGACCGCCGGCTGCGTGCGCGCGAGCCGATCCGCAGTCTTGGTGACATTGCCGGTTTCCATCAGGGACTCGAAGACCAGCAACAGGTTCAAGTCAAAGCGCCTGAGTGACAGAAGATCCATTTCAGCCTTTTCGCAATCAGCCCCAACCACCCGTATTACGCAGCGATTGCGCTTGGCACATGGGCCATCTGCCAGTAGTGAGCATCTGCCATGACTATACCCAAATAGGTATATATGGGCTCGAAAATATGATTTCCCATGGAGATTCATGCCCACCATACTTCGCCGAAAGTCCAACGCTGCAGATGCAGCACGGCCTATTCACAAACCACAGACGGAGACAGACATGAACAGCATCTACAAGGCATTCCAGGTCCTGGTGCCGGTGATTGCAGCGTCCATGGCGGGTGCAGCGCCTGCGCAGGACGTTTATCCGGCCAAGCCTATTCGATTGATCGTCCCGCTTCCCCCAGGTGGTGGCACCGACGGAATCGCCCGAGTCTGGAGCGACTATGTTTCACGCACGCTGGGAACCCCAGTCGTGGTGGAAAACCGCGCGGGCGTCAACGGATCGCTGGCTGCGGCCTATGTCGCCAGCCAGCCGGCAGACGGCTACACCATCTTGCTCGGCACACAGTCCAATCTAGCGCTCAACCGCTTCTCCTACGGCAAGCTGAACTACGACCCGGACCAGAGCTTCGAGGGAGTAGGCATCCTGGCGACCACGCCGCAAATCCTGCTGGCCAGCACCACGCTGCCCGCCAACAGCATTGCCGATCTGGTCAAGCTGGCAAAGGCGTCTCCAGGCAAGTACTCCTACAGCTCAGCAGGTAAGGGAAACTCCACGCACCTAAACATGGAAGTGATCGCCAGGCACTTTCAGGTGAACCTGCTGAATGTGCCCTACAAAGGCAGTGGCGCCGCCTTGCTCGCTACCGTCGCCGGCGAGACTCCCCTGACCAGCGCCGTGGTGTTCTCTGCCATGCCCTTCATCAAGGACAAGAAGGTCAAGCCCCTGGTGATCTTCGGCGACCGACGGCTGGCGGAGCTGCCGGGCGTGCCCACGCTGGCCGAGGTCGGTATCGCCAAGTCCGTCGGTGGTGGCTGGTACGGGCTCGTCGTGCCCAAGGGAACGCCGGATGCCATCGTCCAGAAGCTCAATGCCGTGACTACGAAAATGTGGGCGGATCAGGACGCCCACCGCAAGCTGAACACCTTGTACATGGTTGAGCCCTCGGACAAGACGCCAGCCGCAGTCCGAAATGCTGCGCTGCAGGATGCCGAGCAATGGGGTCCGCTGATCAAGTCCCTGAATCTCAGCGTGCAATGACACTGCATATTGAACTGAGGCCGGGGCGCATGGCGTGCCCGGCATCGCCTGATGGATGGAGATCTGCATGAGTGCAACACAATTTTTCCCGCTCGTAGACGTGGCCGGCGATGCCTACGAGCGCGGCCGCCAGCATGGGCGTGCCGTCCCCGAACGCATTGCCGCCGGCGCGATGCTATACCGCGCACAGCTTAGCCACCGGGGGCTGGATAGTGCAACCATCGATACCCTCGCACGATCGATGGTGCCGCAAATCCAGGCATTTGACGAAACCTACCTGGAAGAGATGCGCGGCATTGCCGACGGAGCCGGAACGACCCTCGAAGACATCCTGACGATCAACTGCCGCACGGAGATGCTGTATGGCTTTGCGCGAATGCAGGACGATACGATGCGTCACGAGGAGATGGAGGACGGCGACTGCACCGGGTTGGTGGTACTGCCCAGGCGCTCGGCCACGGGCCGGCTGATCCATGCACACAACTGGGACTGGCGCCAAGAGTGCGGCGACACCTGCATCGTCCTGCGCATTCGCAGCAAGAACGGGCCGGATATCCTGAGCTTCACGGAAGCCGGAGCACTGGCAAGGCACGGCCTGAACAGTAACGGCGTGTCCCTGACCGGGAATGCGATGTCCTGTCACAAGGATTTCCAGAACGGCCCGGGTGCGCCGGTGGTGCTACTGCGCCGACGGCTCCTGGAGGCCACTAACCTGGCGCACGCGATGCGCGCAGTCTATGGTGCTCAGCGCTACTGCTCCAGCAACATGATCCTGGCGCAAAGCAGTGCCGACGATGGCTGCGGCATCAGCCTGGAGGCAGCCCCGGACGAGGTCTACCCGATGCTGCCGCAGGCCGATGTGCTTGTCCATGCCAACCACTGGCTGTCGCCCGTCGCGCTGGTCCGGTTGAAGGATCCGGGGCTGGCAGCGAGGCCGGACAGCCTGTACCGGCAGCACCGCGTCGAAACCGCACTGCGCGCCATCGAGGGCCGGGGCGTCAGCTGGGACGATATCCGCTCGATCCTGGCGGATGACTTCGGTTACCCCGACGGGGTGCTGAGAAGCCCCAAGCCGGGCGATTTCAGCAGTATTTCCGCAACCGTCGCCACGACATTGATGGATGCTGCCAACGGCGTCATGTGGGTGGCGCGCAAGCCCTACGAGGGAAGGGAGTTCCAGGAGTATGCACTCTAGGATCACGCCCTTGGCACCCGCAGGTGAGACCCAATCCATGTACCTCAGCGTCTTTGACATTTTCAAGATCGGCATCGGCCCCTCCAGCTCGCACACGGTCGGCCCCATGAAGGCCGCACGCATGTTCGCCCACAAACTGGAAAGGGAAAACATGCTCGGTCGTATCCATCGCATCCGATGCGAACTCTACGGATCGCTGGGAGCGACCGGGAAAGGCCATGGCTCGGATACCGCTGTACTGCTGGGCCTGTGCGGTCACGAGCCGGAGAGCATCGATGTCGACAGTGCACCCGGACTGATTCAGCGCGTTCGCGCCAGCGGCACGCTCGCTGTCGGAGGAAAGCACCACATTGCATACATAGAGAAAACGGACCTGCTGTTCATCGCCGGCAAGGCCCTTCCGCTCCACGCCAATGGCCTGCGGTTGCTTGCATTCGATGCGGACGAGCAAGAACTCTCCGCGCAAACCTATTATTCGATCGGTGGTGGCTTCGTTATCGACGAGCAAGGTCTGCGGGATACATCCTCCGACACCGAGCCCCCCGTGCCCTTCAACTCCGGCGCGGACTTGCTGGCGGCCACATCGCGGCTTCAATGCAGCATCGCCGGCATCATGCACCTCAATGAACTCCAGCTTCGGCCAGAGCAGGAAACCGTCAGCGGCCTGATGGCTATATGGGCGGTGATGCAGTCCTGCATCGAGCGCGGCTGCCGGTCCGATGGAGTGTTACCTGGCGGCTTCCAGGTAAGAAGGCGGGCACCCGATTTTTTTCGTGCCCTGGCAGCCTCGGTTGAAGTAGATCCCTTTGTGCGGATGGATTGGGTGAATCTATTCGCTCTGGCAGTGAACGAGGAGAATGCGGCGGGTGGCCGAGTGGTGACGGCTCCCACGAACGGTGCCGCCGGCATTATCCCGGCCGTGCTGAGTTACCACATGCGATTCAACCCTGGGGCCACCGACCGATGCGTGGTGGACTTTCTGCTTACCGCAGCGGCCATCGGCATTCTCTACAAGAAGAATGCCTCGATCTCGGGCGCGGAAGTAGGCTGCCAGGGCGAGGTTGGCGTGGCTTGCTCTATGGCTGCGGCCGCGCTGTGCGCCGTGATGGGGGGCACCCCAAAGCAAGTCGAGAATGCTGCGGAGATCGGCATGGAACATCACCTCGGCCTGACCTGCGACCCGGTGGGAGGCCTTGTGCAGATCCCCTGCATCGAACGCAATGCAATCGCTTCGGTCAAAGCCATCAATGCGGCCCGCATGGCGCTTCGCGGAGACGGCTCACACCATGTGAGCCTAGACAAGGTCATCAAGACCATGAGAGAAACCGGTGCAGACATGAAGACCAAGTACAAGGAAACAGCGCGAGGTGGCCTGGCGGTCAACGTGGTCGCCTGCTGAGTCGTCAGTAAGCGAAAAACTCAATAGGCGCAGCGCAATCGAGATAGGAAAGTCTGTGCTCTATGGCGTGCGTACCAAGCACTCAGTCAGCAGATCCACCAGACTCTTCTTGAGCGATTGAGGTATCAGCAAGCCAATTACGGCCAGGGGACGGGGCCCGCACCTGTAGCCAACTAGCTTGAACAAAGGGCTGAACCCCATTTGGCGCCACCGCATGCGTGGCTCGCAAATATTCGAACAGCATGGGCAGAGAGCGAGTGATCAGAAGTGAGGGCTCCGGGAGATGTTCACAAGACTCGAACAGATGCTCGAACACTGCCTCTCCTACGTGGTGATTGTGCCCAGCCATTGGTATCGCAGGTGCTGAACGACAGCAAGCAGCTGTGGATTCAACCGGTCGATGCAGGTGTAGATCAGCCGGAATCCCGCTTCCGGTCGAACGCAGCCGGTCGCGACTTGTCAATCATGCCGGCACAGATAGTCAGGTCAACTGCAATACGCAGCGGGAGGCACTCTGTGCAGCAGAGTTGACCAATATCTGTACCTGGCACTTGACCAGCAGTTGCCAAACTGAGCTCCCATGGACTGCATTGAACAAATACACTGCTTCTCACCCTGCTTCGGGCGATAACGGACTCCAAGGCCTTGCCTCAAGCAGATTCCGGATATCGGCTTCAAACGCTACTCAATAGAACTACCAAGGAGACCTCAATGAACCGTCGACTGATACTCGCCTCAATTGCTGCCGCAGGTGCGCTCACCACCATGGCAACCGCTCGCGCAGAAGCAGCTTTCCCGCAAAAACCCATTACCTTTGTCGTTCCGTATCTGGCTGGTGGAACAACCGATCTTGTGGCGCGTGTCGTAGGCGAGCACATGGCACGCACGCTGGGCCAGGCTGTGGTGATCGAGAACAAGCCTGGTGCCGGAGGCAATATCGGCATGGATGTCGTGGCCAAGTCCAAGCCCGACGGCTACACGATCGGTTTCGGAGCCATCTCCACCAATGCGCTCAACCCGCACATCTACAAATCGATGGCGTTTGACCCCCGCAAGGATTTCACGGCGGTTTCCATGCTGGGCTACTCCACCATCGTGCTGGAAGTGGGCAAGAGCTTCCCGGCAAACAATGTGCAGGAGTTCATCGCCTACATCAAAGCGAACCCTGGCTTTCAGTACGGTACTGCCGGCGCCGGAACCAGCATGCACCTGGCTGGCGTGATGTTTGCGCAAATGACTGGCCTTGATACTGTCCATGTGCCCTATAAAGGCAGCGTACCGGGTATTACCGACATGCTTGGCGGCCACCTACCCGCCATGTTTGATAACCTGCCCGCTTCCCTGCCGCACATCCAGGCAGGCAAGCTCAAAGCGCTGGCCGTGGCTGGTAGCGAGCGCAGTCCATCGTTACCCAATGTGCCGACAATCGCGGAGAGCGGACTCAAAGGCTACGCAGTCGATCCATGGTTCGGCGTATATGGCCCAGCCAAGCTCGATCCCGCCATCACAGCCAAACTCAATACAGCCATCAACCAGGCCCTGAGCGATCCCGCCGTCAAGGACAAGCTGGTGCAGGCCGGATTCACCCCCAAGGGGTCTGCGGCACAAGCCTTCGAAGCGCTGACACAGTCCGAATACAAACGACTGGGCGAGGTGGCACGCAAGGCCCAGATGCAGGTCAACTGACGACACGGCCTCCAGACGCCTGGCAACAGGGGGCCGAAGCCGGGCCTCTAAGCACCTCGACACGCTACAAGGCAAAAGGTTTTCCGCAAAGTAGCCGAGATAACCATCCGGACGAATGCGCAGACCATCCAGGTAGGTTTTGTCTTCCGCGAGGAAACCGCGGATAAACAAGTTGTTGGCACTGGTCTGGGTATCGCCCCATACGCGCGAGCCAAATAGCCAGGCAGTCGGCTCCGAGGACAAAGCGCCGCTCAAGACAGACGGCGCTCCAAAACTGATGTTGGTGCCGGAGGCCGCTCAGGCAGCGGACCGTGATCGGCAACCATAAGCCCCGTAGCGTCAATAAATCCAGGGAAGGCGCTTCTCGACCGAAGCCACTTCTCTTTTTTTGAACCTCAACGAGTGAGTTCCGCAAAGCTATGCAAAGGCGATTAGCGCACCTCCTGCATTGCTCGATAGGCCACCTCAAAGCGGGGGTCCAGCATGGCACCTACATTGCAGCGCGACCAAGGCGATGTCTGGCTCGGGTCGAGGTTGAAAACATGGCCCGGAGCCATGGTGACTTTGTGGGCGAGCAAACGCTCGGCCAGACGCACGGCATCGGGATTGCCGGGGAACGTGGCCCAGAGGTATAGCGACTGAGGGTTACGCGCAAACACCTCGCAGTTGTGCATGTCCAACCAATCCAGCGCCTGCTGCGTTGCCTTTCCCAAGCGTTGGCGCAAGCGCACGAGATGCCGTTCGTAATGGCCTTCGCGGAGCATCACATCGACCATGCGCTCGCAGTATTCGGACCCGCTCACATGGATCAGTGATCGCAAATCTGCAAGGTCGCTGGCTAAAGCATCGCTGCAGGCGATGAATCCCACGCGAAGGGCTGCAGAAAACGACTTGGAGAAACTGCCTATATAAATCGTGCGTTCCAGCTGATCCAGCGTGGACAAACGCACTGACGAGGTCGGTTTGAAATCGGCCAATGGGTCGTTCTCTACCAGCAAGAGGTTATGCCGCTCTGCAAGCTGCAAGACGCGGTAGGCCTTGGCAGCGCTGATGTCTGAGCCAGTGGGGTTGTGCGCCACAGACTGGGTGAAAAACAGACGCGGGCGCTCAGTCAACAGTAGTTGCTCCAGCGCCTGGACATCGGGTCCATCGGCTTGCCTGGGGACTCCCAGCACGCGCGCTCCTGCCAGCTTGAGCTTGCCGAACAGCAAATAGTAGCCAGGATCGTCTACCAGCACCGTCGCGCCAGGCGGAACGAAGTAGCGAATCACCAGATCCATGGCTTCATTCGCACCTTGGGTCAGGACCAGTTGCTGAGGTGTGACTCCCAGGCCGAACACGCCCAGCTTGCGCACCAGGCTGTCGCGCAGCGGCGCATAGCCAAAGCGGCTGCCATAGCGAAACAAGGACCCTAGACCGGTTCGCACCACTTTCTGGTGATAGCGATCCATGCGCATATCGGCCAGCCACTCTATGGGCGGAAATCCATCGCCAACCGCGACAGCATCCGGCTGGGTCTTGAGTTGCTCGCGCATCAACCAGACCACATCCATCGCACGGTTGAGCTGGCCTGCGTCCTCATCCTGAGGTGCATGGCATGCCTGCGCTTGAACATAGAACCCAGAGCCGCGCCGGGACTCCACCAGACCGCGTGAGACCAAAAGATCAAAGGCTGCCACCACGGTGTTTTTGGCATAGCTGTGCAAATGCGCCAGCTCACGCAAGGACGGCAGCTTATCCCCTGCACGATACACGCCATCGGTTATTTGCTGCCCTATCAAATCAGCCAAACGCTCTGCAATAGGGGCCTGACGCTTGCTACCACCCGCCATTCAAGTCTCCTGGATCGTGAGCCGCCAGTATGTATGCAGATGGGTCCAATGTTGCATTGCGGCAGTACTGTTCTTGCAAACTGTACCTGTATTAAAAGGTACAGTTTGAATAAATTCTCGGCCAACCGTCCCCTTGTATTGATATCCAGATTTGGATTTGTAGGAGTTTTCATGGCCGTCGATTCGCGTCTTCCCAATTTCCGAGCTCTCACCCCCGCACAGCGCTGGGAGCATGTCGCCACCGCATGCAATCTCAGTGCCGAAGAGCGCAATCTACTGACCCAGGCGGGCGCCCTGCCCGCCACCTTGGCTGACGGCATGATCGAGAATGTGGTGGGCACGTTCGAGCTCCCCATGGGCGTCGCAGGCAACTTCCGCATCAACGGCCGCGATGTACTGATTCCGCTCGCAGTGGAAGAGCCTTCCATCATTGCAGCTGCATCGTATATGGCCAAGCTGGCCCGTGAGGATGGAGGCTTTGAAACATCGAGCACCTTGCCGCTGATGCGTGCGCAGGTGCAAATCGTCGGCATCAGCGATCCCTATGGTGCAAGACTGGCGTTGTTCAAGGCCCGCGATGAGATCCTCGCGCAAGCCAATAGTCGAGACAAGGTGCTGATCAGCCTGGGCGGTGGCTGCAAGGACATCGAAATCCACGTCTTCCCCGATTCTCCACGCGGCCCTATGGTCGTGATGCACTTGATCGTGGACGTGCGCGACGCCATGGGTGCCAACACCGTGAACACCATGGCCGAATCAGTCTCGCCACTGGTGGAGAAAATTACTGGTGGTTCGGTGCGCCTGCGCATTCTCTCGAACCTGGCAGACCTGCGCCTGGCCCGTGCTCGTGTACGCCTGACACCGCAAACCTTGGCCACCAAAGAGCGCAGCGGCGAAGCAATTATTGAAGGCGTGCTCGACGCCTACACTTTCGCCGCCATTGACCCCTACCGCGCCGCCACCCACAACAAGGGCATCATGAACGGCATCGACCCCGTCATCGTCGCTACAGGCAACGATTGGCGCGCGGTCGAAGCCGGTGCCCATGCCTATGCCAGCCGCAACGGCCAATACACCTCGCTGACGCACTGGGAAAAAGACAATGCCGGCGCTTTGGTGGGAACCATCGAGCTGCCCATGCCCGTGGGCTTGGTGGGCGGGGCCACCAAGACCCATCCACTGGCGCGCCTGGCGCTCAAGATCATGGAGGTGAAGTCTGCCCAGGAACTGGGCGAGATTGCCGCCGCAGTGGGTCTGGCCCAGAACCTGGGTGCTTTGCGCGCGCTGGCCACCGAAGGCATTCAGCGCGGCCATATGGCACTTCATGCTCGCAATATTGCGCTGGTCGCAGGAGCCGTGGGTGAAGAAGTAGAGATCGTCGCCAAGCGCCTGGCTACCGAGCATGACGTGCGCACCGATCGCGCACTGGAAGTGCTGCAAGAAATTCGCGCCCAGCGCTAAGCATCCTCAGCCTCGCCAGGCACATCCGGGCGAGGCTTTTCTTACCCGAAACGGGAACAACAACAAGCAAGGAGACAAGGCTATGAGTTCCGACAAGCAAGCCTCGCACTGGCAACTCGCTGAGGTCTGGGGTGATACCGTTGACCTCAAGCACCTGAGCTGGTCCATCCTGATCGGCATCGGCATCAGCGTGCTCGGCTTTTTTGCAGCCAGCCGTTGGCTGAGCTCGGTGGTCGAATCCAAACAGCTGGCTCATGCCTACGCCATGCTCGCTGGCTTGGCCGGCTGTGTGCTCGCTGGCGTTATTTGCGCCCGCATCTTCCCTCCCAAACGTGTGGTGACCGAAGAAGACATCTCCAGCAACCCTGAATGGCGTGCCGAAGTGCTGCGTGAGCTGGAGCAGCAGCCCGGTGGTCTGGGTTCTGTGTCTGACCTGCCCCCAGTCGTGGTGCAGGAGCTCAAGGAACTCAAGCTCTATGAGCTTTTCGTCACGCCCGGCACATCCAGAAGCCGTGATGGCCAGTAACCCAAGGAGTACACGGCATGGATCCTCAACTCATTGAACAAATCGGCGTCGCTGCGGGCATGGGCCTGATCGGCGCCATCGTCTTTGCTGCAATCGGACTGGTTTCCGGCACCGACGAAACCACGACACTGGCACCACTCACCCTGCTTGTCGTTTTGCTCGGCGTTCCGCCTGCAGGCGTCTTTACCTTCTTTCTGGCTGGTGCCGTTGCCAAGCACATGACCCATGCCGTTCCGACAGCGCTGCTGGGTATCCCCGGAGATACACTCGCCACGCCTTTGCTGCAGGATGCAGACTTGCTGCGCAAGCTTGGCGTGCCGCATATTGCCTTGCGCAAAATGGTCTCGGGCGCCATCGTCGCGGCGTTTGTTGCCGTGCCGCTGGCGGTGCTGTTTGCCGTGATGTTGGCGCCGTTCGGCTCAACCATTACCAAGACTGCACCCTGGATTTTTCTGGCCGCAGCCGTGCTGATTGCTTATTTCTCCAAAGGCCGCTGGGGGGCAATTGCTTTGCTCGTGCCTTTTGTGGTGGTGATTCTGGCGCTGCAGGCACTGACTGCCAAGTACGACACCAAGCTCAGCATCAGCTACTTCCTGGGCATCGCCATTGGACCTCTGGTTGCCGATCTTTTTACCGTCATGGCGCCCGCAGGCCGCAAGAGCATGTTGCGCGACAAGGTTCGCCAGTTCAACCTGGCTCCTGATGTCAAAGGTTGGTCGGGCTATTTCCCCAACCCGCTCAAGGTGCTGGATAGAACCCAGACCCGTTGGACGTTAACGACTGCCGCCATTTCCAGCGCAACCTTTGTATTCAGCCCTGTGGCCATGACCGTGGTGCTGGGCGAGTTGGTGGGCTCTCGCATCAAACACGCTTATCACCGCCTGACCACGGTGCTCAGCGCTCGTAACGGCGTGACGGAAGCCACCTATATTGCCGAAGCGCTGATCCCGCTAATCGCCTTTGGCTTGCCCTTGAGTCCTGTGGCTGCCGGCCCTGCCGCACCGTTGTTCAATGCACCTCCACGCTTTACGGTGGATGCTGCTACGGGCCAGACCCACAATCTGCACAACCTGCTGAGCCACTGGGAGTTTCTGGGCTACGGCATGTTGTCGGTGTTGCTTGCCGCAGTGGTGTCCTATCCGTTTGCAATGAACTACGCGCGCCGTGCTGCAATGTTTGTATCGCGCAAAGTCAGCCACGAAGCCATCATTGCCACCTTTGTCGGCCTGATCATCGTGATCAGCGTCTGGGAAGGCGGTCTGCTGGGTCTGCTGGTGATCTTGACCATGGGCCTCATGGGTGGCCTGCTCTCCCGTACCTTCGGCTTCAACACCGGCGTGCAGTTCATGGGCTATTACACAGCCGTGCTCAGCGTTCCTGCGCTGCTCAAGCTGTTCTGAAAGCGAGAGCAGCAATGTCGAATGCACCAGAGCGCCGGGTCAAGATCGTGGAAGTCGGGCCACGCGACGGCCTGCAAAACGAAAAGCTGCCTGTGCCATTGCATGCCAAGGTCGAGCTGATCAACCAGCTCAGCCGCGCAGGCCTGCGCTTTATAGAAGCGGCTTCGTTTGTGTCGCCCAAATGGGTTCCGCAAATGGCCGGCAGCGCCGAAGTGATGACCTTGATCGAACGTAGCCCTGGAGTTTGCTACAGCGCATTGACGCCCAATCTGCAAGGACTGGAAGCTGCTCTGACTGCTCGCTGTGACGAGGTGGCGGTCTTTGGTGCGGCTTCGGAAACCTTCTCGCAACGCAATATCAATTGCAGCATTGCGCAGAGTCTGGATCGCTTCAGACCTGTGGTGAAGAGGGCGCTGGAGACCGGTGTCCCTGTGCGTGGCTATGTGTCCTGCGTGTTGGGTTGCCCCTATGAAGGTGATATTGCTGCAGAGGCGGTTTTGCAGGTTGCGCAAGAGCTTTTGGCCATGGGGTGCCATGAGATTTCTCTGGGCGATACGATTGGCCGCGGCTCGCCCAAGTCCACACGCAAGCTGTTGGAAGTCTGCCTCAGGGACCTTCCCAGCGCGCGCCTGGCGGGCCATTTTCACGATACCTATGGTATGGCGGAAGCCAATGTCTGCACTTCGCTGGAGATGGGACTGCGCATTTTCGACAGCTCTGTGGCGGGCCTGGGCGGCTGCCCCTATGCCCAAGGAGCTTCAGGCAATCTGGCCACCGAAAAGCTGGTCCATGCCTTGCATGCAATGGGCTATGAAACCGGCGTAGATATGTCCAGGGTTCAAGCTGCAGGTCGCTATATCCGACAAGTGTTGAGCGATTTGCATGGCCAGCAAGCGGTACAGCACTGAAACCTGCGCTCTACATAAACACCAGCGCAAAAAGGCCTTGAGATCTCAAATCTCTCGGCCTTTTTCTTTGAAGGCGTCAACGCCCGCTGTCAGAGCAAGTCTCGACCTCTGCACGCAAGTCTGCCATGCGCTGCAGCAGTCGTTGGTGTCTCTGAGATGAATTGCCTCGACCCGCCAGAAGCACTCACCAGAGAGAAGGCCTTCAAGGACTGCTCCTGGCCAAACTGCGACTGTCTCTGTTCGAACCAGCGCGAACATTGGTAGGTACTTTGCAGCCTTCAAGTTAAAGTGCAACTCAGTTCTGGATGAACGTCGCGGTACACCAATCGCCAACCAAGATTACAGGCCACTTCTGCAGGCGGCTAAGCTCAAACATCAGGCCACTCAAGATATGAAGCTAGGTTTTCACGCGAGCATCTGCGACGAGTCCACCCGAAGTCTCGCTGATGCACTTCGCCCGCTCTTTGACAAGCTATCTGAGCAACTCTCGGGCGAGTACGGCGGCCCAATGGAGCATCTTTGGATTGACGTAGAGTTGCTCGTAGGCTGGGCTAAGCCAGATGGCCACCCCCTACATACTTTTCGACTACAGAAGCGTGTCTCTGGCAGAGGCCATTTTGGTCTTCCAGCCATACCAGACAGGTTCAATGTTGGGCACTATAGCGTTCGACCAGATTTTTCGTTTTTGGCCACTCATTCAACTGAAGAGTCTGTATCGCACATAGTTCAACTCATTTATGAGTCTCTGGCGGCGCTCGAATCCAAGCGGCGCAGAGTTGGCGACTTCGACATTAGGCTACTTCGCGAACGCTTCGTGGATTCATGCAAAGAACTTGGCGTTTCGATTCAATCCAGCTAACCAGCCATCAAAGGTGCCGTCGCATTTCCGCGCAGTACCTGTGGCCTAACTGGCTGGTCAAGCCGAAACGCACAAGCTTCAGTTGCGTGTGCCCTCCGGCTTCGCACTACGGTGCGGCTTACCGCGAGCGTTGTTCTTCCGCATTGACGTTTTGATAGTGACTGCTTCTGGCTGTCTTTCGCCTCAATTATTGGGATGACTGGCTCATACTCGTCAACAGAGTCGATTGCGGTGCGCCTCCAGCGCCAGACAACTCACCTCTCCTCTTGCCGAGGGACAGTAAAACTAAGCGTCGCGGTATAGCGTACATCGGTATATTTCTTACCGCCCACAGTAACCACCGCATCATTGACACGAGCCGATACCTCAAGCACATACAGGCCAGGGAAAGACGGCGTGAAGCTCACCGTACCGTCCTTTGACGGGGTCAGTGAACGGCGCCACCCTTCCTCCGTTTCGATATTCACTTGGCTGGCTGCAACAGCTCGTCCCTTGAATATCAATCGAAAGGTGTTTCCGTCAGGGTGGGTAGGAACCAGCTCCAGGTCGTTCCTGGCCTGAATGTCCTGGCGACCGTAGCGAGCTTGATAGTAGGTAAGAACTCCATCATCGAACCCGGTTGCTGAGAAGCGCAGATCGCTGAAGGGCTTGGGAACAGCGATATGGTTGATCGCAGTCTGAATTGGCAATGATTTGCCATCAGCTTGCATTGCCTTGGGCTCCAGCAACGCAGGCAACTTGTCTAAAGGTTTGTGTAACTCTCCTACGTAGGCTCGGACCTCCGCCCCGTCGGGCTGCACCCAGAGATACTCCGCTTGTGCCTGTGCCTGTGCTGAACACCATAGGCCACTGATTAGCAGGCACAAAGCCATTCGATGAAATACAGGAAGCAATTGCACTCAGCGATCCTCATCTTGAAGGTTGTATCCAATCCGCTCGGCGTCTTGGCGCCTTTTGTATTTCTTCCTGTTCGACACAGAGCCTGCAGTCCAGGCCCTGCGTCGAACAGCACATAACAAAGGCTGGGCAGGCTTGTTGCCTGTCAGCGCGGAGTCTCTATCCGCCTTGCCCAGAATCAGTGGAAGTCCATCATTGGGAGCTCCAAGGCAGCGAAGTACCGACGTTCAACTTTGAATATCGGTATTCAGAAGTCATAACGCATTCCGACATTTACGCTGCGCGGAGCACCCCAGGTGTAGAACAAGCCTGCCGCGGTAAAGTTGGTGAGCCCGGCCATGTACTTCTTGTCCAGTGCATTGTTCACGTTCAGGCTGAACGACAGGTGCTTATCGACCTGATAGCGCGCCATCAGGTCCAGCACCGCATAACCCCTCTGCGACAAAGTGGCAGCGCTATTGCTCATCGAGGTCTTGCCCTGCCAGCGTGTGGCCGCTCCCACAGTCAGTCCCCGCAAAGAGCCTTGGTCAAAGCGATAGGTCGTGCCGAGCTTGAACTGGTACTTGGGATATTGACTGGCACTGGTGAGCGAGCTGCTTTGCTGCACCAGACTGCCCTGCGCTTGCCAGCCGCGCGCGAGCTCGCCCGCCAGCTCCAGCTCCCAGCCACGCCGCGTTGCAGACGAGAC
The DNA here is from genome assembly GCF_004522605.1 of Comamonas sp. A23. NCBI lineage: Bacteria > Pseudomonadati > Pseudomonadota > Betaproteobacteria > Burkholderiales > Comamonadaceae > Comamonas > Comamonas sp. A23. Next base: position 280,994 of record NZ_RSDT01000005.1, on the reverse strand, counting down.
CGCACGGTAGGCCGTATTACCCGCAGGAGTGAGATCACCGCTTTCCTCTGCGGTGTTTTCCGTCTTCATCCAGAAGTGAGCGATGCTGGCGTTCAAGCGCTTGTCGAAAAATTCGGCCTTGGCGCCGACCTCATAAGTGTTGCCCTCCTCCGGTGCCAGCGTTGCACCCCGCGCATCCTGAGCCGTCTGCGGCTGGAAAATGCTGGCATAGCTTGCGTACAGCGACACGTTCGGCTGCACCTCGTAGACCAACCCAGCGTACGGGGTGATCACACCGTTCTCCTTCATGTCATAGTTCCACCAGTAGGGTGTGATGTCACGCTCTTCAAACCGTGTGACGCGTAACCCCGTGATCAACTGCAGAGGATCAGCCACCCGGAAGCGTCCGGCAGCATAGGCATAACGCTGCTTCTGACTGAATTTGTTGTTGCCGTAGTTCAAGACACTGAAATCAGGCTGAGGCAGCACCGCCCCACCCTGTGCCATGTTGATGCCGAGATTGCCTAGCGGCACCAGGTTCAACGCATTCAGCGGCAATTGCACATTGCTGTGAAAACGCGATACGCCTGCGCCGGCCAGAAGTTCATGCGAGCGGCCCAACAGCTCGAATGTCCCCTTCACATCGAGATTGATGCTCCAGTTATCGGTCTCCATGTTGCGCCATCGGCCGAAGCTTGCGCGGTCCTGATCGTAGAAGTAGCCAGCCTTCATATCGTCCATGGATACGTTCTGATGTGAAAACTTGAGCGTGGCTGTCCAGTCATCCGCCAGACGTTGCTCCAGACTGCCGAAGAGATTGAGACCTTTTTGGGAATATCCGCCCCAGGGGGCACCGGTGTTGAAAGAGCGCGGCATCCACGCCACCTCACCACCTGTTCGCGTGTAGCGCTGGATCGGCTGCGTAGTGCCGATGCCTTGTGCATCGCGTTCGCGATAAGTCATACCGAGGTTGAGGACTGTGCCGGGAGTGATGTCCGCTTCGAGTGCCCCGAACAGCATCTTGCTGCTGCTCTTTTCATGATCGCGGAATCCCCCTGCGTCCATGGCAGAAGCGACCAGACGCCCCCGTACCGTGCCCGCCTCGTTCAGTGGACCGCTCACATCGGCCTGTGTTCGATAAGTGTCCCAGCTCCCCGCATTGGCACGCACGCTGGCCTGAAATTCGCGAGTCGGGCGCTTACGGATCATGTTCACCGTGGCGCCATAGTCGCCTTTGCCGACAACCAGACCGGATGAACCCTTGAGGACCTCGATCCGGTCGATCTCCGCCATATCGTCGAGCGAAAACATGGTGCTGGTAAGGTAGTACCAGCCGCTGCTCAGCTGTGCCATGCCATCGGTCTGCAGGTTTACCTTTGCCCCACGCGCTTGAAAGTCGGTGGCATTGTTCTGCCTGTAGACGGCGATGCCAGGTGTCTGTTCCATCACATCGGTCAGCGTCTCCAGCTTGAAGTCATCCATGCGCTGACGCGTCATGACGGTCACGGATTGAGGTGTCTCGCGTAGCGAGAGATTCAGGCCCGTTGCCGTCCGGCTGGAACCCGTCTGGGTGTAGCTGCCGGTGCCCTCGGTAACGCCGTCCCTCTCGAGCTGTGCAGTCACCGTGACTGTGGCCAGCGATGCGGAATCATCATTTGACGCGATGGCCTTGATGATCAGGCCACCCCCTTGAGTTACGGCGACCAAACCGCTTCCAGCTAGCACCTGCTCCACTGCCTGCTTCAGCGTGAGTGCTCCATGGACGGGGCGCGCTGTCTTGCCTGCAACCAACGCGGGAGCAAACCCGATCGATGTGCCAGAGGCTGCTGCCAGCTCGTTGAGTGCGCTCCCCAATGGCTGGGAAGTGATCGAGAAACTGATGCTTTTTCCACTATCAGCAGCGGATTGCGCCTGCGCAATCATCGGGGAGAGGACTGCCAGGGCTGCGGCCAAAGCAAGAGGAGCGGGCTGGAAATGAGGCTGCGTGAAGCGCATGGAGAGGGATTCCGAACGTCGAGTAATGAATGAAAAATGAAACTCACTACTCTTTAAGACGCATCAGATCACCAGAAATACACCCCTAGTCCGAAAAAATTCGAAATGGCCGTATCGAGCCTGAAAGTGCTCAATGCGCACTGACGATTTCAGTCTTCCCCGATGACATGCTGACCAGCTTCACAGGCAGGATCTGGGTCAGCATGCGCGCAAACTCCCCTGGTCTATCAATCTGGTAGCTGCCGCCGATGGTCATTGCAGCGACCGCAGGGTCGCGGATCTCCAGGCCCGTTGGAGCATAGCGCTCCAGTTCTAGCAATGCATCAGCCAGTGAGGTGTTATCAAAACGCACCAAGCCCTTGCGCCAAAGGGCGACACTGCCGGGAGAAACACTGGCTACCTGGCCTAACACCCCATTGGATGACACCCTCAGGCCTTGTCCTGCCAGCAATTCGACAGGCAGATCAGCCTTCGCGCTGGCGGTGCTGTAGGAACTGGCGACCCGTACATGGCCCTTCTCCACCGAAACATTGACAGCCCCGGCATCGGCCCCCTGGTTACGATAGCGAACGGAAAATCGTGTCCCGAGTACCGTGACACGCGCAGGCCCAGCGAGGACATGAAATGGCTTCTTGGGATCGGCGGCAACCGAGAACATGATTTGTCCATCCGCAATCCGCACTTCTCGGCGGTCGCGGTACATGGTGACCTGAGCCTGGGTGTCAGTGTCCATGGCGAGCTCGGTGCCATCTGGCAAGGTAACAAGCCTTTGCTGCCCCTTCTGCGCAACATAGCTGCTCTCGAATGTCGGCTGCAGCATCCATTGATGCCATCCAATCCCTGCCACAAAGACCGCAGCACAACAGGCAGCGACCAAGGCAGAGCGCGGCTGCATCCAGTTCAACAGAGCGCCTGCGCGCACCCATACTTCCATCGCCTTCGGCTTCGCGGGCTCCCCGCCAGACTGCGCAGAAGATCCGCCACTTGCAATGACTTCGCTCTTGAACGAGGAGCGTGCTTTTGCAACCCTGTCGGCAGGAGCAGAACGCAGTACCGCCATGTCTTGGGTCAGATGACGAAACGCCGTGTCATGCGCAGCATCCTCAGCCAACCACTGACGCAGGGCTTCATGCTCGCTCTCGCTCAAACCTTGCTCCCAGCGAGAGTGCCATTCGACGGCAGCCACATCTACCGGATTCTGTCGACTGAAAAAATCCGCAAGCTCGCGCGCTTCCGCAGCCTCGTCAAAGGAGGCTGGCACATTGCGCTGGGATGCAAAAGAGTGACTCATCTTAGGGATACGGATGCGCGGGGCGGGGCAAAAATTCACCCTCGGCGAAACAGCTACGCAAAACGCACGCGAATTTGCGATCACTCGACATTATCAAGTTCCATTCTGCGCGCAGCACAAGCAAGTTTTCCGCGGCTGATGTACTGATTCACCATGCTCAGCGACACCCCCATCCGCTCTGCAATTTCCTTGTTGGGCAACTCATCGAAGATGTACATGCAGAAGGCATCACGACACCGAGGCGGCAGCCCCTCGATAGTGTCAAGATACGCTTGAATGCTCTGAGACGATGCATAGGCATGCTCGGGCTGCAGATGCAGAGGACTCGCAGGCTGATCCAGCTCCTCCAATGAATCGATACTTTGATGCTGGCGCACCTCAGCCCGTCTATCCATATCGATTTTGGCGCGCAAGGCCACCTGCCTCAGCAATGCACCTGGCTCAAGAATGACCTGCCCCTTCTGCTGCATGGAAAGCACACGGGCATAGCTTTCCTGCGCCAAGTCAGCCGCAGTATCGCGGTCTCTCACTTTGCGCATGCAGAAATTCAACAGGTCTCTGTAGTAGCGGGTCAGCACGATCCAAAAAGCCAGTAGCAATGAGTGAGGTCGAACGTGCGCGGCGATAAGACAGCTCTGGAGCCCAGGCGCAAAGAGTTGCGATCAACTACACGGCAAAATTATAAATTGTTAATGCGACTTATTCTCAATAAATGCATCCGATGTGATGCGAACTGCGGGTACTGGTCGGTCGTGACCTCTATTCGGCTCAATGTCGACCGGCATACCTGATGAGCACCGACAGCAAGCCGCCGTTCGGAAATCTGCGGTGGCCGGCTGCTAGTGGCCGATAGCTGCCAACCGACAGAAACCCGGAGCCAGGCTGGTGCCGCTTCAACTACTCTCCAAGGTGCCGGTGTCAGCAGTCGCTCCATCTCTTTCATTTACTCAACCTGCCACTGGTCGATACACAACTTTCAGCCTCTGCGCACCACACGCTTCTATTGCGTGGACGATCAAAGAAAAGACCGTTGCATGTCTCAATCCAAACAGAGCACATCCAGGCTGGAGGCGTGTACAGAGCGCAGCGACTTGATGGCTGCGCCTCCAAAGAAGAGCAAAGCACCAAGTTGGACTGATCTGAAAAAGCCAGCTCCTGAAGGCAGACGTTCACTAACCGGTAATGAATGAACTACGTGGCCATCAGCTCGGATTACCGCTCTGCCATCATGAAGTTTGACGGCTTGCTCCCGAGCCTCTTGCGAAACATCGTGGAGAAGGCACCCGGACTGTCATAGCCCAGTTGAAGCGCCACCGTTGTCACCGAATCACCGCACCCCAGTTTGGACATTGCAAAAAGAAGACATGCCTGGCTTCTCCACTCTGAAAACGATATTCCGGTTTGCGAGCGAAAGAACCGGCTGAAGGTGCGTTCACTCTGGTGTAGCTGCTGCGCCCAGGCCAGTGGCGACAAGCGCACGTCGGGCTGGTGAAGGAAAGCAATGCATAGAGTCGCCAGTCGTTCATCCCGCGGTAGCGGCGCAAAGAACGGCAGTGTTTCTGCGCGGCCGACCTCCAGCAGCAGAAGCGACATCAGCACGCCATCGCGACCGCGCTCGTCATATAGCGCCGGCAAGTCGATGGCTTCGATAAGCAGCTGCCGTAACAGCGGGGACACGGCCAGCACCTCGCAATGCGATTGGCTCCGTGGCACCTCGTCAGGCTCAATGTACAGGCTTCGAGTATTGACTCCCACCATCCTCACCCTGTGCGGCTTGCCTGCTGGAATCCACACACCACAGTGGGGAGGTATCACCCAGGCGCCATCGTCAGTACCGACCTCCATCAATCCGGTCGCGCCATAGAGGAACTGTGCCCGGCGATGGCTATGAGTATCCAGAACGGTGCCAGGCGCGTAGTCGGTGCCAATGGCCACAACGGCACGAGGCGTGGCATCGAGGGAGTTCAGTGATTGATTGCGCACAGCGAGACTGCAAGGAGCGAATGGCCGAAATGCAGATATTGTTGACCAAACATCGAAAGCGCGCCACTCCAGAGCAATCTACTGTGACGACTCCTGCATCATTGGAGTTTTTCGTGTCCTTGTATTTGTTGTTGGCAGTCTGCGGATGTGTGACAGGCGTCACTACCGTTCTCTTTGGTTTCGGTGGCGGATTCGTGGTGGTTCCGCTGCTGTACCGCTTGCTGTCTGCACCGAACGCCCCAGGCAGCGCAGTGGGGCAGTCAGCCATGCAGATTGCCGTTGCAACATCCACCTGCGTAATGGTCTTCGGTGCGCTCCTCGCAACGTGGCGTCACCAACGGGCAGGAACAGTGGATTGGACGAATGTCAGACCTTTGCTGGGTCCCATTGGCGCGGGGGCCGTACTTGGCGCACTTGCGGCAACCGTTGTTCAAAGCGAATGGCTGCGTTGGGCCTTTGCGGCATATCTGGTGCTGACCATCCTGGACTGCTGGTTGAGGCCTGGGTTTCTTGCTCAGCCCGTGGCAAAGCAGCACCGCCATGGGCCGCTGGCGAATGCATTGTCCGGACTGGTGATCGGGTGGGTTGCTGCATTGCTAGGGGTCGGCGGCAGCGTGATGACCGTTCCCCTGATGCGCCGCCGTGGAATCGAAATGACACGAGCAACCGCCATGGCGAATCCGCTATCACTGCCGGTCGCGCTGGCAGGGACAGGGACTTACATCGTCCTGTCCACTCAATCTCCTTTACCTCTTGGGGAGTGGCACCTCGGCTATATCGACATACGAGCTGCTGCTGTGCTCGTGGCCGGCTCCTGGATTGGTATCCGTGCAGCATCGCTTTGGATCGGGCGCATTCCAGACCGAGTTCACGCGAAGGTCTATTTGGGACTGTTGATCGCCGTTCTTTTGGCCATGGTGACAACATGACCGAGATCTACTCTGCCTTCATCCCGAACGTCGGCTTGTGAGCGAAAGCTCTATTTCGCCAGAGCCCCTGAAGCAGTCTTCAGCCGACTTGCTGCGCGCATCGAACGTCTGCTGACGCAGGCGTCTATAGAACCTGCACTAGCGGCCATTGGCATTCGTTCGGGTGAGAAGCCTGAACGATCTACCAAGAGCCGCATGGGTGATATGGCCTGATGAGGCTTCTGATACAGGTATGGCTCAGGCAGTAAATCGCTTCAGAATCAACGACGCATTTACACCACCGAAACCAAATCCATTGAGCATGGCGTGCTCTATTGCATGAGCACGCGCACTCCCGGCGATCAGGTCCAGGCCGTCCGCCAGAGGATCTGGATGCTCCAGATTGAGCACGGGTGGCGCGATCTGGTCGCGCAAGGCCAATACGGTGAAGATCGCAGCAGCTCCGCCTGCAGCTCCCAGCATGTGACCCACGGCTGATTTGGTGGCCGTGATGGAGGGGCCGGTATCTGCTCCAAACACTTGACGAATGGCTGCCAGCTCTCCCCGGTCACCCACGGGAGTGGAGGTTGCGTGAGCATTCAGGTGTTGAATATCACGAGCGTGCAACTGTGCCTGTCGCAACGCGGCGCACATCGATCGCGCTGCGCCTGATCCATCTTCTGGACCTGAGGTGACATGGTATGCATCGGCAGAGGTGCCATAGCCCACGACCTCGGCCAGCGGCCTGGCGCCGCGCGCCAATGCATGATCCAGTGCCTCCAGCACCAGCAGGCCAGCACCTTCGGCCATGACAAAACCGTCCCGTGCCTGATCGAAAGGTCGGGAAGCTTTCGCGGGATCGCCGCCGCAGAAAGTGGTCACTGCTTTTGCCGCAGCAAAGCTGCCGAGCGCAACTCGGTCAATCGTGGCTTCGCTGCCACCGCAAAGCGCCATGTCTGCTTCGTCATTGCGAATCAGACGTGCCGCATCGCCAATGGCCTGGATGCTGGCTGCACAAGCCGTCACCGGAGCACCCAACGGCCCCTTGAGCTGGTGCCTGATTGACACCTGTCCCGAAGCCAGATTGGCCAGGAACGCCGGTACGGTGAAAGGCGACAAGCGCTGCGGCCCTTTGCCATCCGTGGTTCGCACCGCTTCAGCAATGGTGCTGAAGCCGCCCACGCCGGAGCCGATGATAGTCGCCGCGCGCTCCTGTTGCTCGACGCCTGGATGAGCCCATTGCGCGTGCGCCAAAGCCTGGTCTGCTGCCCCCAATGCAAATGCGATGAAACGATCCATGCGGCGTAGCTCCTTGGCCGAGATCACGGCTTCAGGGCTCCACCCGGCTTGCGGATCCTCCTCCAGGCCTGGCACCCGTCCGGCGATGGAGACGCCTGTGCCCTCACCCACACCGGCGCTCAAGGCACGTACCCCGGACTGGCCGGCCAGCAGGCGCTGCCAGGCCAGCTCCACATTGCACCCTAGAGGAGAGACCAAGCCCAAACCGGTGATGACTACCCGACGACCCATGCTGCACCTTCCGCTATTGAACCCAGGAGCTGAGCCCAACTTTATTGATGATGATCGCAATCATAAATGCGTTTTGATGATGAGTATCATCTAACGTATGAAAGTGAGCAAAGCACAGGCCGCCGAGAACCGCGAAGGAATCGTGGATGCCGCTGCGCGCCTTTATCGAGAAAAGGGCCTGGATGGCGTGGGCGTGGCAGAGATCACACGCGATGCGGGCTTGACACATGGCGGGCTGTACCGGCACTTCGAGTCCAAGGATGCTCTCGCACGCGAGGCCTGCCTGCGTGCATTTGAGTGGACCATCACGCCGCTAGACGGATTGGAGTCCTCGGAGGCGGATGGCGCGCCTGCCACCAGACTCCGCGCGCTGGTGCATGGCTATCTTTCTGCGGCGCATCGCGATCACCCCGGAGAGGGCTGCCCCGCTGCGGCATTGGCAGCAGATGCAGCAAGAGCGGGGCCTGAGATGTCGGAGGTTTTTGCCCAGGGAGTGGAACGCAATATCCAGCGCTTTATGAGCGTGCTCCAAGGTGATGACGCGGCCAAACGTACTCAGACTATCGTGACCCTCAGCAGCATGGTTGGCGCCCTGGTTCTCGCTCGTGCCACGGCAGCGGGCAACCCGGCGCTTTCTGAAGAAATATTGGCAAGCTTGCGGGAGCAGTTAGCCCCGTAGTCGCCCGAATCAGGCATGCGCTCGCACATTTGATGCGCATCTCAATTTTGGGCGTGGTGGCTGTCACGGTCTGGCCCGGGTCGCACTGGATATCCAGACCGTGGGAGCACCAGCGCAAGTCGCTGTGCGCCGCATCAACACGGCCTTCCTGCGAGCGGGCCGACTGGCGCCGGTGCGGCGCCCTGGCTATAGCAGAGAGCGGCTTGTGCCGCCGCTGTCGTTCAGAAAGCGCCGTATTCGCTCAACTTCTTGCTGAACCTGAAGGTCCACAGTCGCTGCGCGCGATCGTTGACGTCATTGGTGGTAAAGCGCAGGCTCGCCGCGCCCTTGGCGCACTTGCCATCGTTCACGATCTTGCCGTCGGCATCCACCATGCATTTGGTGACGTCCGAGCCTTCGATCTCCTTGCCGCTGGTGTCCAGCACGGCCAGCGAGACACCGAAGTCGGTGTCGTTGGTCAGCGCCAAGGTGTAGTCATCGACCAGTGCCAAACCCTCGGCCTTCTCGGCCACCCAGCCGGTGGCGTTCAAGTTGAAGAGCCGGGTCTTCTTGAGCGGAACTACCTTGGAATAGTCCGAGCCATTGACCGGCTTGCCGGTCAGGCTGCTCTTTTCCAGGTCGGAGCCCTGCGCTGTGATGTCGGTAGCGTTGGCCGGAAACTCGATCAGCACCAGATCGTTAAAGACTTTTTTGTCTTTGCCCGTGCCTTGCTCGATGGCGATGAACTTCCCGTTGCCCAGCGAGACCACATCACCTAGCTTGGCGTTGCCGGTCCTGCCCTGGCCGTACCAGCTGCCGTCCACGGGCAATGCAAACAAACGGGTTTTCTCGGTAGTCGGGTCAAACTCCACCCAGCGCACAAAGCGGGCGTAGTCGCGCACGTTTTCCGACTTGCCGGTCGCATCGGGAACGACAGCAGTGGTGTAGTCGGCCTTGCCGTCGTTCAGCGGACTTTGCAGGAAACCGTGCAGCTTGCCGCTGGCCACATCGATGCTCAGCCCTTCCATGCCACGGTTGGCGCGGCGTTTGGCGAGGATGGCAGGCAGATCGGCCGCGCCAGTACCGGGCTTGTATTTCTTCAGGATGATGCCGGTAGCCGGGTCGATCTTCACGATGAAGGGGCCGTATTCGTCGGAAACCCACAGCACATTGCGTGCTGCATCCACCACCACGGATTCGGTGTCCAGGCCGAATTCACTATAGCCCTTGGCCTTGCCGGGATAGGTGAAGGAGTCGTCCAGAACTTGCTCGCCCGTGTTGCCTGTGATGCCCCGTGGCTGCACACGACCATTGGCGTTCTGCGCGGCACTGAACTTGACCGGCAGGGTCGAGACGAGCCTGGCTCCATCCTTGCCGAGGGTGATCACGCCGATGGACGGCGTGAAGTCGGGCGAAGGAAACACCGTGGAACTGGCGAAGCCTGTGGGGTTGGAGCCGTCGGTGATCTGCGTGACCGGACCGGTGGTGGCGTTCGGGCCGCGATCGGTGATGGCGTAGAACTCCAGCGTGCCGTCGGCGCGCCTGCCTTTCAAGGCCAGGCCCGAACCATAGGCCGGCAGAAAACCCTTGGGGAAATCGGCCTTGGTGGCGGAGTGGCGACCTTCGTAAGGGAAATAGAACTTGTCGTCGAACTGTACGTCCTGACGCGTGACGACGGCGCTGATGCTGCCGACGCCGGTGGTCTGCACGACCGTCTCGGGGCTGGCGACCTGGAACGGGCGGGTGTCGGCGCAGGCGCTCAGCAAGGCAACCGCGGCGGCGGTCGCAGCCATCAGGCAGGATGAAGAAGTGAGGTGGCGCATGGCAAGTATGGCTTGAGAGGAAGATGGAAGTCCCCGAAAGCAAGCCCGACGAGGCAAAGCCCTGCTCGACCTTGGAGACTTCTTTGCGCAAAGAGGCGTTGTGCCGCTCAGAACGAGTGGCTGATGCCGATATCCACACCAGTCGACCCGGTGTTGGCGACACCTGCAGGACCTCCGATTAGGCCAATGCTGGCGCCATTCTTGTTGTTGACACGCGCAATCCCGGCGTACATGGAGGTGCGCTTGGAGAAGTCGTAGACATATCCGACCGAATACTTGTCGGTCTTGCCACCGCTGCGCGTGAGGGCTGTGGCGTTACCGCTGAACTTGGCGCTGGCGTACTTGACGCGGAAGCTACCGGGCCCCACGGGGATGGTAGCGCCCAGGTAGAAGCCGTCCACCTTCCCGGAGGTTGCGCCGCTGGCGGGTTTCCACTTCAAGCTGTTGTATCCGCCATTGAGCACGAAGCTGCCGAAGTTGTATGAAGCGCCCAGCGCCAAGTCTTCAAGATCGCTGGTGGCGGCGATGGCGCTGGGCGAAGTCACAGCGGCAGTGCCGTCGATCTTGCCGTAGCCGATACCCACGTTCAGCGGGCCAGAGCGATAGCCCAGGTTACCGCCTACGTATCTGCGGGCCTTGCTTGCGCCAGAGTTGGAGGCGTTTTCATCACCAAAGGAAACCGAGAACTGGCCATAGACACCGCCCAGGTTGCGCGGCAGAAAGTAGCCCACGGAGTTGCTGATGCGCGTGCGATCCACCGTGCCGCTTTGGCTGGCGGCGTTATACGCAGTCTGGCGGATCGTCTGGAACAGATTGGCCTGCACGCCGGTGGTGGTATCAGGGCCCCCGAACGCGGTGAAGATGTTGTAGCTGGGGGTGTAGTCGCGACCCAGGCGGATTTCACCCCAGGAATTGTTGATCAGTCCGATAGTGGAACGGCGCTCGAAACCCAAAGAGCCGCTGCTGCCGCCACTACCGGTGTCAGGGCTGAGGCCACCTTCGAGCCAGAACTGAGCCTGGTTGCCGCCGCCGAGGTCTTCGGTGCCGCGAAAGCCGATCAGGCTGGTCTTGCCTTGGCTGGAGTTCAGAGCATTGAGCCTGTTGCCGCCGGACTTGGCACTGGTGATGCCGACGTCCACTACGCCAAAAATGGTGATGGAAGACTGTGCCAGGGCCAGGCTGGATGAAGAGGCTAGGAATGAGCCAACCACGACTGCCAGGGTGCGCGAACACGTTTTATGATTTTTCATTGGCGAGATACGAACGGAACTTATCAGAGGGAATGGCGGTGGCTCTCTTGCAACCGCCACCGAAACTCTAAGCAACACATAAGTACTTTTCGTGACGTTTGTACTGTGTGACATGAAAGTAACAGCAGCGGTGCATGCGCAGAGTTAGCTACCAGCAGCCCCTGGCCGGACTGCGGCAGTCGCAGATCAACCCGTTGCGGTCGTTCAAGTGCCAATGTCCATGCCTGCTATGCAGCGCTTACCGGCTGGTGCACACATGCGCGCTAGCCGGATGCATGGAAAAAGGCGCCTGAATAAAAACCGACGAGGCACATCCAGCGCCTGGAAAAGCTCAGCCGGCCGCGCGACTCTCGTCACTGGCGACCTGGCTTTCCATCCGCGTGAAATTCAATGCGGTACAGGCTGCCGATGCCTCCCTCCTGCCCCGGCGTGCCGTCGGGGCAGCCAGGCATTGGCAGGCCCTGCCCCCATCCGGCTGCCAAGACCTGCACGTCATGCATAGGATCGGACGCCCTGGCACGCTCATTGCGGATGCGGCAGGTTTCAGGATCAGTGGCGAACAACCCGCGTGCGAAGACCCGACCTTGTTCCGCCAGCCTTGCGGTTTTCGAGGCTCGGATTTTCGCAAACGCCTGGAAGACATCGTCCAAGCCGCCGCTTGCGCCATCCAGGCACCGGGCCAAATGCCACGCATCTTCCAGTGCCTGGCAGGCACCCTGCCCCGACGTCGGCAACGGCGCATGCGCGGCATCGCCAACCAGCAGCACATTCGCCCTGCTCCATGTATGCAGCGGCTCCAGGTCATGCACCGCAATCAGCCGGATAGCATTCTCGGGCGTGGCACGGATGATTGCCAAGACCGGCTCAGGCCATCGCGCGAACAGCTTCTCGACCTCCTTGCGCAGATCTGCGGTGGGCGTAACCTCATTGAGGGGCCGTGCCTGCGCCGCAGCCCAATACACCAGTTCGGGGCGAATCGGCACGCAACCAAAGCGCTCCCCCGCCCCCCAAAAGTCCTGAATCGAAATATCGTCCACCAGCGCATGCGGCCCCTGCGCCACGCCGATCCAGTTGACAAAGCCCTGATAGACAGGTGTGTTGTCACCCGCGACAAACTTGCGCGCCACCGACTCCATGCGGCCGTCGGCGCCAATAAGCAGATCCGGGCGGATGCTCGCGCCATTTTCGAAACGGGCCACGGCTCTGCCATGGGTATCCAGCTCAATGGCCACCGCCTGGTATCCGAACTCCACCGGAATCCCCTGCCGTGCCGCATGGTCGAGCAACACCTTCTGCAAGTGCCTGCGCAGCACCGTGTAGGTTGGGTATCCCATCGTCCGGTCCAGCAAGGCGATATCGAGGCCTCCCAATGCATTGCCCATGGCATCCTGGCGGCGCATTGTCAGCGGCCGACCGCCAATGGCCGCTATGTCTTGCAGCAGCCCCAGCTCTTCCAGCACAAAGCTCGCATTGGGCCAGAGCGTCACGCCTGCCCCCATGGTTGCCGGCTCCGTTCGACGCTCATAGACCCGAGGGTTGTAACCCTGCTTGCGCAAAGCCAGCGCCACGCTCAAGCCTGCAATGCCACCGCCAAGTATTCCAATTTCCACGCTGAATCTCTCCTGTCCATACGATGCCCGATGTATGGCGCACTGCGTTGCATCGAGCAAAAGGGCATCTTATATTTCGCCACTACAGAGAACTAGCATGCAAAATTGGGACGTTTTCATACCTCAAACGGGATAATCAATGCGCGATGCACTCGACCTGAATACCGTACGCGTCTATACGGCGGTTGTTGATGAGCAAAGCTTTGCCGGCGCATCGCGGCTTTTGGCCATGCCCTCGTCCAACGTCAGCCGCCACGTTGCATCACTGGAGCGCCGACTCGGTACACGCCTGCTGGAGCGAAGCACCCGCCACCTGCGCATGACGGAAGCCGGCCGATTGCTCTACGAACGCGCCAAGCCCCTGCTCGACACACTGCTCTCTACACAGGAGGAGCTTGGCGCGGTGCAGCGCGAACTGCGTGGACCTCTGAAGATCTGCATGCCCGGGGAGGCACCAAGGCTGCTGGCTCCCATCCTCGCCGAATTCTGTAGCCTCCATCCAGGCATCGAGCTCGAATGCGATACCCGGATGACCGGGCTGGAGGTACTTCGAGAGGACGTCGACCTTTCCATCGTCTTCCATCGGGGCCATCAAGAGGACAGTGCTTTCATCACCCGCGAACTCGCCACACTGCCCAGCATCGTGGTTGCCGCCCCCTCCTTGCTGGCCAGGACCGGTATGCCACGCCATGTGCGCGAACTGAAATCCCTGCCCTGCATCACCACCCTCAGTGCGCTGAAGGGTCAACCTTGGCAGTTTCAGGACGCCGCGGGAGAAATCGTCAAGGTGCCGGTCCGCAGCCGCTACCGCGTCAACAGTGGAGAACTGGCCGTGGCAGGCGCACGGCAAGGCATCGGCTTCGCGATTGTGGCGGCCTATCCCTGCCAGGAAGACCTTGCAACGGGTCGGTTGCAGGAAGTGTCACTGGACCTTCGTCCTGCCCCTCTGCAATTGCTGGGGGCATACAGCCATCGCCATTCCGTGACTGCTCGTGCCCGGGCACTGCTGGAATTGATACAAGTGCGGTTGTCTGGCTCGATTAGCCCTCCCATGGGCCCCAGACCTTGGGGGACAGTCTAGGATCGAAGTGGTGCACCGGGCTCAAAGTGGAGTCCTTCGGAGCGCAAGCAGTCGCTTGGAATGACTCTCTCAATGCCCGCTTCTGGCCTGTCGCTGCCAACGAAAAGGGGCTGCTCACGACCCACAGCAGACCTTTAGATTCAGGAGCAGCGGTCATTCAGTTCAATAGGTACCGCGTAATCTCGCTTGCTGTGCTACGAGCTGTGCGCATGACTCCAATGAGCGTGGCAGACGCTGGCCCGGTCCATTCACCGTAGCCCACAAGCCATAAACCTGGGACGCCATGCACCTGGGTGCCGTCTACCGTGACTCTGGATTCGTTGACAACGCCAAGAGTCTCCAGAGACTGTAACGCTGGCCTAAAGCCGGTACACCAGATGACCGCGTCAAAGGATTTGGTACTCCCGTCGCGCCATCCGGCCCCGTCCGCCGTGAGGCTCTCAAACGGGCCGACAGACTGCAGCACGCCGCGCTGGCGTGCGTCAAGGACAGGGGGAACCATCACGATATCGCCAAAGCCACCCGGCAGGTTCTCCGGATCTTTGCCTTCCTGCAATGCCTGCCAACGTGCAGTAGCCCTCTCGAAGAGTACTCGCCCATCGACTTCGTCCGGTAAAAAGGCTGGAGGCTCCAGCGTGACCCAGGTCGTGGACTGCGCAACAAGCGAGACCTCCGCCAGGATCTGTGCGCCGGAGTTTCCTCCGCCGACCACCATCACCCTCTTGCCTGTGAACGGCTCAGGAGATGCGTACTGAGCTGAGTGCAACTGTTGCCCCTTGAAGGACATCAAACCCTCAACGTTGGGGACAAATGGATTTCGCCATGTTCCCGTGGCAAATACAACGGCACGCGAATGCCAGCTTCTCACTCCGGCATTGACCTGGAAGCCTTGCTCAGTAGGTTCAATGCCTGTGACGCATACCGGCCTCTCGATCTTGAGTTCGTAGCGTGCTTCGTACTTGCGAAGATAGTCGACCACATTGTCACGACTTGGATATTGCTCACCCGAAGCAGGCATTGGCCATCCCGCGATGGAACTCCAGGAAGCGGGAGAAAAAAGCCTCAGCGAGTCCCATCCATGCTGCCAGGCCCCGCCTCCGGCTTCCTCGGCATCCAGCAGCAGCACCGACAGATTGGAGCGACGCAGAAAGTACGCCACCGATAGGCCTGCTTGACCTGCCCCAACGATGATCACATCGTGAAACGACATTGTTGACCTCTCTTTGTCTTCATTGCTGTGCATTCACACGCATCGACCACAGAGCCGCAAATGCGCTAATCGCCAGCAGGGAAGACAGCCACAGAGCCTGGCTGCCCCAATTTGCGACAGCCAGCCCGTAAAGAAATGGTGAGCCTGCCTGCACGATACGTGCTGGAACCATGAGCCAACCTTGGCGCTGGCCATACCCTTGAGATCCGAACACCTTGAGCGGCAGTGTGCCTATGGCAATCGTCAAGATGCCATTGCCAAGGCCGTGCAGGATGGCAAAAACGCTGGCTGCCGACGCACCGGCCAGGGCCAGACAGACGGCAGCCAATGGATGGGCAAGAATGGCCAGGCGCGCCGACAGCAACGGGTGTGCTTTCTTGAGAAAGCTGTATTCCAGCACCCGACCTGCAACCTGGGCAGGCCCGACCAATGCAGCAGCAGCAATCGAAGCAGCCAAAGTTGCACCGCTGGCCTGAAGTATCTGAGGCAGGTGGGAAGCCATGGCTGTGCTGATGAACCAGGACGCCGCGAAAACGTAGGCCATCAGATAGGCAGTGCGCTTAAGACTGATGCCTGCGTTGTTTCCGCCCTGAGACTCAGCTCCAGGCGGCTTTTGTTCTTTAACCACTTCCCTCGGGTTGGGCTTGGCACGCGATAACAAGGCATTGAGCGGAAGGCCGAGCAGCAGGTGCAAAGCGGCCCAGAAAATGCATACGACGCGCCAGTCGTAAAGACCTTCCAGATAGCTGGAAAGCGGCCAGCCCACGGTGCTGGCAAAGCCAGCAAAAAGCGTGATTCCGGTAATGGCTGGGCGCGCATCCTGGCCATACAGGTGCACAACACTGGCAAACGCGGCTTCGTAGAGGCCGCTGCCCATCGCCACGCCCATGAACGCCCACGCCACGAAGATATGCAGTGTCTGCGTGGCCTGGCTCAACATCAGCAAGCCACAGGCAAAAACCAGATTGCTGGCGAGAAGCACCGACCTTCCGCCAAAGCGATCAATCAGTCGGCCCGCGATGGGGCCTACCGCTGCAGCCACCAGCAAGGCTGCAGAGAAAGCGCCGAACACCAGAGAGTACAAGGTGCTTGTCGACTGACTGATTGGCCTGGCCAGCACCGCGAGCAAGTAGTACGACGAGGCCCAGGACAGGGTCTGGGCAATCCCGAGCATGACTGTGACTTGCGTGCGGTTCAGTGCCATCTGCATCGTTTAAATGCTGCGTTGGTTGACCCGTTTGGACAGTTCTTCGGCACTTTCACGGCGCTCGCTGTAGCGATCCACCAGGTAGTCCGAACAGTCTCGCGTCAGCAGCGTGAACTTGACCAACTCTTCCATCACGTCCACCACCCGTTCGTAATACGAAGAGGGCTTCATTCGGCCAGCCTCGTCGAACTCGGCAAATGCCTTGGCAACGGACGACTGATTCGGGACGGTGATCATGCGCATCCAGCGACCCAGCACCCGCATCTGGTTGACCGCATTGAAGGACTGCGAACCACCCGAGACTTGCATCACCGCCAATGTCTTGCCTTGCGTCGGTCGCACGGCACCAGCGGACAAAGGAATCCAGTCTATCTGCGCTTTGAGGATGCTGCTCATGGCACCATGACGCTCTGGAGAGGTCCAGACCATGCCCTCGGCCCACACAGCCAGCTCACGCAGTTCCTTGACCTTCGGGTGATCGTCGGGGGCACCATCGGGCTGCGGCAGGCCACGCGGATCGAAGATCCTGGTCTCGGCCCCCATCTTGCGCAGCAGGCGCGCCGCCTCTTCGGTCAGCAGTCGGCTGTAGGAGCGGTCACGAACCGAGCCATACAGCAGCAGAATGCGCGGCGCATGCGTCGCGCGCTGCGCGGGCAACAGGCCTTCCAGGCTGGGCTTTTCAAAGACTTGTTCGTCGAGGTTCGGTAGATCAGAGCTTGCCAATTCGATTTCCTTTCGAGTCAATGACGGCTTCCCCGTCTTCTTTGGAGAATGCGGCCTGTTGAGGCTTTGGCAGGATGTCCAGCACGGCCTCCGAGGGACGGCATAAGCGGGTTCCCAGAGGGGTGACCACTATCGGGCGATTGATCAGGATGGGGTGTTGGAGCATGAAGTCAATCAATTGCTCATCCGTCCATTTGGGCGCGCCCAAGCCAAGCTCGTCATACGGCGTACCTTTTTGGCGCAACACATCGCGCACTGGCATGCCCATGGCCTGGATCAGGCCCGCCAGCGTGGCGCGATCAGGCGGCGTCTTGAGATATTCGATGACCATGGGTTCCACCCCACTATTGCGGATCAGGGCCAGGACGTTGCGGGAGGTGCCGCAAGAAGGGTTGTGGTAAATCGTGATGTCGCTCATAACGCAAGATTTCCGTTGCAAAGATTCATGGCACCACGCTGAGCCGCAAGGCCAGGGCGGCAAGGGTAATGAGCAGCACGGGCAGAGTCAGTACCGCGCCGACTTTGAGGTAGTAGCCCCAGCCAATCGTTGTGCCTTTCTTGCCCAGCACATGCAGCCACAGCAAGGTGGCCAAGCTGCCAATCGGCGTGATCTTGGGACCCAGATCGCAGCCAATCACATTGGCGTACACCATGGCCTCCTTGACAGCACCGCTGGCTGTGGACGCATCGATGGACAAGGCTCCGATCAAGACCGTGGGCATGTTGTTCATGATGGAAGACAGCACCGCAGACAGCACGCCTGTGCCCAGTGAAGCGGCCCACACGCCACCGGCTGCAAGCTGGTTCAGCAGCATGGCGATGTAATCCGTAAGCCCCGCGTTGCGCAGCCCATAGACCACCAGGTACATCCCCAGCGAGAACACCACGATCTGCCACGGAGCGCCATGAAGCACTTTCCTGGTGCTGATGACATGGCCACGCGCAGCCACCGCCAGCAAGATCGCAGCTCCCACGGCTGCCACAGCACTGACAGGGACGCCCAGGGGCTCCAGCGCGAAGAAGCCGACCAGAAGCAAGACCAGCACGACCCAGCCAGCCTGGAAGGTGGCCACATCCTTGATCGCAGCCGACGGCTGTTTGAGCTGGGCCACATCGTAGGTGGCAGGAATATCGCGTCGGAAAAACAGCAGCAGCACACCGAGGCTGGCCAGGACCGAGGCGATGTTGACCGGCACCATCACCGATGCGTAGTCGTTGAAGCCGATCTTGAAAAAGTCGGCGGAGACGATATTCACCAGATTGGAGACAATCAGCGGCAGACTCGCGGTGTCGGCAATAAACCCGGCGGCCATGACAAATGCCAGCGTTGCTGCCGGAGAAAAGCCCAACGCCACCAGCATGGCCATCACGATGGGCGTGAGAATCAGGGCGGCTCCGTCATTGGCGAACAGGGCCGAAACGGCGGCCCCCAGCAGCACGATGAAAGCAAACAGCTTGACTCCACTGCCACCACCCCAGCGGGCAAAGTGCAATGCAGCCCATTCGAAGAAACCGGCCTCATCCAGCAAAAGGCTGATGATAATGACGGCGACAAAGGTCGCCGTGGCATTCCAGACGATATGCCAGACCACCGGAATATCAGCCAAGTGCACGACTCCCATCAGCAGCGCGACACCGGCCCCAATCGAGGCGCTCCAACCAATACCAAGGCCGCGTGGCTGCCAGATAACCAGCGCCAGGGTGAAGATGAAAATCAGGATGGCCGCCAACATGACGTATAGGTCCTAGAAAAGCTATGAGTCGGCATCAGTGCCGCCCACAGCGTGCGGACGTCAGTGAAGCCTGGTGCTGCAATCCAGACTTTGGATCTGGATCGCAATGGCAGTAACGGGATTCAGTGCGAAGAGAGTTCACGCGCCGTAGACTGCAGCACAGCCTGCTCCAGCTTTTGCGCCGGCAGGTTCACCAATAGCTCCAGGCGACAACGAATCATGTGCATCGTCTGCCGGAAGGCTTCCAGCTTTGCCTCGTCAGAGGCATCGCCTTCCGAGGGGTCCGGGTAGCCCCAATGCGCTGTGGCGGGGTGACCAGGCCAAAACGGACAGACTTCGCCAGCGGCGTTGTCGCACACGGTGATGATCAGATCCATATGCGGCGCGCCAGAAACGGCAAACTCGTCCCAGCTCTTGCTGCGCAAACCATCTACCGAGACACCGGCCTTTTGCAGCACTTGCAGCCCCAGCGGATTGGGTTGTTGATTCTCTCGGGGGCTGCTGCCCGCCGAATAGGCCTTAAAACGGCCTTGACCCATATCGTTGAGCAAGGCCTCGGCCAAGATGCTGCGTGCCGAGTTGTGAGTGCACAGGAACAGGACGTTCAGGGGAGCTTTGTTGTCAGACATGGTTTTGGCAGCAGGACTTGGGTGTGGGAAAAGCTTGCAGCGACGTCTAGCACTGGCATGGCATAGCGGCGTCATCGGTACAAACCGCGCCCTGGCAGCAGTTCTCGGTGAGATATGCCACCAGATCGTTCATCACGGGGAAGGCCGCGCGATAGAGCACGTTTCGGCCCTGCCGTTCCTGGCTGACCAGGTCGGCATGAAAAAGCTCTTTCAAATGAAAGGACAGTGCATTCGGCGCGATGCCTAGCTGCTCAGCTAATGCACTAGGTGTCAGGCCTTCAGGCCCGGCCACAACAAGGGCCCGAAATACGCGCAATCGGGCCTCATGGGCCAGAGCGGAGAGCGAGCGGATGACGTTTGCTTCTTGCATTAGTTAATATTACATCAATTGTTGAATTAATGTTCAAAAAAATGGGCACCGTTTTAGGACCGCAGAATGCCAACGACCGCTCATGGAGTTCAGCACCGAGTGACTGCCTCTGGTCGATAGTGTGAGTGCTCGGATATGCCACGAAGCGGACACCCCGATATGCGATCCCAGCCGGAGAAGCCGGCTGTCAGCGAAGTCCGCAAACCAGTGCTACCGGCCTGAGCTGGTGGCCAGCACATTGCCGCGCAGGCAGCGCTAGAAGACGTCTATGGCGTTGCCAATGGTCAAGGTTGCGTCAGCCTTGAGGCATCTGGCTCATGTCCATAAACATGATTTCCCAGATGTGGCCGTCTACGTCCTCGAAGCTGCGGCCATACATGAAGCCGTGGTCTTGCAAGGGGTTCACGTCCGCCTTGCCGCCGTGAGCGGAAGCGGCCTCAACCATGCGGTCGACCGCCGTGCGGTCGTCGGCGCTCAGGCACAACATGACTTCGCTGGCAGCATGGGCATCGACGATGGGCTTTTGGGTGAACGTAGCCCACTTCGGGTGGGTGAGCAGCATCACGTAGATGCTGTCGGAGACGACCATGCAGGCGGCGGTGTTATCGCTGAACTGCGGGTTGTTGACGGCGCCGATTGCTTCATAGAAGGACTGGGCCTTCGGCAAGTCAGCGACGGGCAGGTTGACGAAGATTTTCTTGGACATTTGAGACTTTCAAGGTCTGTGTTGAGAGGGAATCTTCAGGCGTTGGCGAGCGACGCCAACAGTTCGTCCAGAAGCTGCATGCTGCATGTGAGGCCGTCTTCCTGCCCAGAGTGGCGCTGGCGTGGCCACCACAGCTTCCCAGCCTCGAAGCGGGAGAACAAGCTATTGATACATCATATCCAGCAGCACCAGTGTCAGCCAACTGCGTTAGCCGTCGTTCAGGTCGCAGGCTGACGGTGGCCGCAACCGAGAGTCGCTAATGTTCCAAGGCAGCTATCGACCGGTTGCAGCCGCTCAAACCTCGTTGATCTACTGCTGTGCAGCGATTGCCGCTGTTCGTAGCCGCATCGCTACCTATCGGTCACCGCTCCATAACGGCCATCCGAACATTGACGCCGACAGCTACGCAGCGTTGTGCGGGCGCTGCCATACGGGCGGATTGCCATAGTGCTTTCTGCTGCTCCAGTCTGAAAAATGCACCATGACTTCCCGGGACCGTACATCCAAGTGCTCCTACTGAAACGGAAATAGGAGGCTTTGAACCATCTACAGACTCTGGTCGATCTACCCTGAAGAATTTAAGACCGAGACGATCAAGAGAGGTAGAGCCTCCGCCCGGTCAGCGTCCCAGCTCTTTGGCACTGACGCCGGCAATGCCCCAGTTCTCCTTGGGCACATCGTGTATCCAGACCCGCACATTGGCGGTGGGAGCGTCAACGGCCTCGACCAGGGCCTGGGTAACCTTTTCGATCACCGCCTTTTTCTGTTCCTCGCTGCGGCCTTCAATCATGTAGATTTGTGCGAATGGCATAGAACTTCCTTTTTCTATCAGTCGTTATCGATTGCGCGGCGCTGACTTGCCCCCTCTCCCCGAAGGGGCGAGGCGGCAAGTCAAGAGGCGCAGCGCCAAAAAACCGGCAGAGCCCAACTCAGAGACGCAAAGCAAGAGCCGCCTCGCGGCGAAGGCGTCGTCCCCTGGGGGGAAGGCGCCTCAGGCGACTCAGGGGGGTTAAGCTTTTATCCCCAACTTGCGAATCAAGTCTCCCCAGCGCTTGTTCTCAGCGCGAATGAAATCGGCGAACTGCTGCGGCGTGTTGACGCGCAGATTGCCCGAGATGTTGTCAAAGGCCTGCTGTACCTCGCCCGTCTTGGCTCCGACCTCCCACGCCTGCTGCAGCTTGGTGATCACGGCCTGGGGCGTGGCGGCCGGTGCGACCAGGCCGAACCAGGTCTCGACCTCGAAGCCGGGGTAGCCCGACTCGGCCACCGTGGGCACATCGGGCAAGGCCTTGGAACGCTGGGGCGAGGTCACGGCAATGGCCCGCAGCTTGCCAGCCTTGATGTGCTGCAAGGTCGTGGCCAGCGAGCTTTCCATGCTCATCATTACTGTGCCCGACAGCAGATCGGGCACGATCTGGCTCGAGCCCTTGTAGGGCACATTGGTCAGCTGGATTCCGGCCACAGACTGCAGCAATTCGGCCGCCAGATGGTTGCTGGTGCCAATGCCCGAGGTCGCGTAATTCACCTTGCCGGGATTGGCCTTGGCATAGGCCACCATGCCCTTGAGGTCGGAGAACGGCGCGCCCGGGTTGATCACCAGCGCGCAAGGCGTGGTGCCGACCAGGGAGATGGGGCGCAAGTCCTTCTCCACATCAAAAGGCACGCTGTTGTACAGGTGGGGCGCAATGGCCAGGCTGCTGATGGCTGTGAGCCCTATGGTGTAGCCGTCAGTTGCGGCCTTGGCCACGGCGTCCGTGCCGATATTGCCGCCGGCCCCAGCCTTGTTTTCCACCACAAAGGGCTGGCCCAGCTTGTCGGACATGGCCTTGGCAGCCGCGCGGCCCATGACGTCCGTGGGGCCGCCCGCAGGAAACGGCACGATCATGCGCACCGGGCGCGTGGGATAGCCGGCCTGCGCCAGGGCGCGCCCGGGCAGGCCCATGGCCATGGCAGCCATGGCGACCGCTGTCATCAACTCTCTTCTGTGCATTGCTTGTCTCCGTTGTCGTTCTGAAAAAACTTGATGGTGCGCATCATTTGGAGGCGCCAAGACAACTCTTAGTGCTGTTGCAACCCCTTGCCTGAAGCGCTGCCTTCCCGTTGTGGGGCGGGTTCAAGCGCCCTCCTGCTTCACAAGCCCGGCGCGGCTCAGGCCTGGGAGGCCGAGCAAGGGCCGCCCCGTAGCGAGGGCATCTTCCCCCCCCCAAGAGAGAGAGGGAAGATGCGAAGCGACTTAGGGGGCGAACTGAATCGAGGTGCTGCCCATCCCCTGCACGCGCAAACACACATGGTCGCCAGCGGCCACGGCCACGGCCTCGGTAGCGCCGCCCGACAAAATCAGGCTGCCCGCCGGAATTTCCTGGCCACGCCGGCCCAGGTGGTTGGCCAGCATGGCAATGGCCGCAGCCGGGTGGCCCAGCACCGCCGCACCGGCCCCCATGGCCACGGGCTGGCCGTTTTTCTCCAGCACCAGGCCAACGGTGCGCAGGTCCACGGCGTCGGGGCGCAGGGGCTGGCCACCGACCACAAAGCGCGCGGCCGAGGTGTTGTCGGCCACCACGCTCTTGAGGTCGAACTTGAAGTCGCGGTAGCGGCTGTCAATGACCTCGATGCCGGGCATCACAAAGTCGGTGGCTGCCAACACGGCGCCGATGTGGCAGCCAGGCCCTTTGAGTGCATGCTTGAGCACAAAGGCGATCTCGGGCTCCACCTTGGGGTGGATCAGCTCCGAGATCTTGACCGTGCCGCCATCAGGCACACTGAAGTAGTCCACCAGAAAGCCGAACACTGGGTCGGTGACGCCCATTTGCTTCATCTTGGCGTGCGAGGTCAGCCCGGCCTTGAGGCCCACCACGCGCGCGCCGCGCGCCAGCTTGCGCGCCAGGATGGCGGCCTGAATGGCGTAGGCATCGTCCCAGTCCATATCGGGATGGGCGTCGGTGATCTTCAAGGTATCGTGGGCCTGCAGTTCGCAGGTCTCCAAATGCTCGGCCAGTTGTTCAATGGTTGCGGGGTAAAGTGCCATGTGGTGCTCCGAATATTGAAAATGAGTGGGCGGGCAAGGCCTCAGGCCGCCGATGCATTGAGCAGGGCTCGGCGCTTCATGCTGCGACCTTGATCCCGCGCGCACGCGCCATGGTCAGCGCCGTGTCTTCGATCATGTCTTCCTGGCCGCCGACCATGCCGCGCCGGCCCAGCTCGACCAGCAGATCACGCGCCGGAATGCCGTACTTCTTCTCGGCCCGCTTGGCGAACAGCAAAAAGCTGCCGTACACGCCCGCATAGCCCAGGGTCAGCGCATCGCGGTCCACGCGAATGGGGAAATCCATCAGCGGCACGACCAGGTCTTCGGCCACATCCTGAATCTTCCAGACATCGACGCCGGTCTCAATTCCCATGCGCTCGCACACGGCCACCAGCACTTCCATGGGGGTGTTGCCCGCACCGGCGCCCAGGCCTGCGGCCGCCGCATCGATGCGGTTGGCGCCAGCTTCCACGGCGGCGATGGAATTCGCCACGCCCATGGCCAGGTTGTGGTGGCCGTGAAAGCCCAGCTCAGTCTCGGGCTTGAGCGCAGCGCGCACGACGGCAATGCGTTCCTTGACCTGGTCGGGCAGCAGATAACCTGCCGAGTCGGTCACATAGACGCAGTTGGCGCCATAGCCTTCCATCAGCTTGGCCTGCTTGACCAGACCTTCGGCGCTGTTCATATGCGCCATCATCAAAAAGCCCACGGTGTCCATGCCCAGCTTGCGTGCGGCCGTGATGTGCTGCTCGCTCACATCGGCCTCGGTGCAATGCGTGGCCACGCGGATGGTGGACACGCCCAACTCATGCGCCATCTGCAGGTGGTCCACGGTGCCTATGCCGGGCAGCAGCAGGGCCGAGACCTTGGCCTGCTTCATCAGCGGGATCACGGTGGACAGGTATTCCTCGTCGCTGTGCGCGGGAAAGCCGTAGTTCACCGAGGCTCCGCCCAGGCCGTCGCCGTGCGTGACCTCGATCAGCGGCACGCCGGCCGCATCCAGGCCCTGAGCCACGCTCTTCATCTGTTCCAGCGTCATCAGATGGCGCTTGGGGTGCATGCCGTCACGCAGCGTCATGTCGTGGACGGTGATCTTCTTGCCTTTGAGTTCCATGTTGCCTCTCCTTCAGGCGGCTACGGGGGCCATGGGTGCGAGCGTGAGCTTGCCGGCCAGCATTTGTTCGGCGAACATCTCGGCCGTGCGCGCGGCGGCGGCGGTCATGATGTCCAGATTGCCCGCGTACTTGGGCAGGTAGTCGCCAAGGCCTTCGACCTCGAGGAAGACGGAGACGCGCTTGCCGTCAAACACCGGGCCGTTGACCAGGCGGTAACCGGGCACGTATTTCTGCACCTCGGCCAGCATCTGGTGGATGGAGGCGGTGATGGCGGCCTGGTCGGGCTCGTCCTCGGTCAGGCAGTGCACGGTGTCGCGCATCATCAAAGGGGGTTCGGCCGGGTTGATGACGATGATGGCCTTGCCTTTCTTGGCACCGCCTACCTTCTCCACCGCACCTGCCGTGGTGCGCGTGAATTCGTCAATGTTCTTGCGCGTGCCCGGTCCCACGGACTTGGAGGACACGGTGGCCACGATCTCGCCATAGGCCACGGCCTGAACACGGCTCACCGCCGCCACCATGGGGATGGTGGCCTGCCCCCCGCAGGTGACCATGTTCACATTCATGGCGCCGCTGCCCAGGTGCTGCATCAGGTTGACCGGGGGCACGCAGAAAGGGCCTATGGCCGCCGGCGTGAGGTCAATCATCAGCGCGCCCTGCTCGTTGACCTTGCGCGAGTTCTCTGCATGCACATAGGCGCTGGTGGCGTCGAACACGATTTGCACGCCATCGGCGTGCATATGCGGCAGCAGTCCATCCACGCCCTCAGCCGTGGTCTTGATGCCCATTTCACGCGCCCGCTTCAAACCATCCGAATCGGGGTCTATGCCCACCATCCACACCGGCTCCAGCACGGGGCTGCGCTGCAGCTTGGCCAATAGGTCGGTGCCGATATTGCCCGGCCCGATCAGCGCGCATTTGATTTTTTTCATCTCTTTTGTCTCCAGTTTTGAAATAACACCCCCTGAGTCGCTGCGCGCCTTCCCCCTCTCTCGCTTCGCGGAAGGGGGACGACAGCCTCGCTGCGGGGCGGCGGGGCCGCCTAGGCCCTTGCTCTCTGTCCCTGACCTTGGAACGCTCCCGGTCATGCGACCTGGGGGCTGGTTTGACGCTTAAACAAACCTCACAGAACAACTACCTATTCCACCTATGGTCACGCGCAGGTTGTCCCCGGCCTTGACCGGCACCATGGCGGCCAGCGAGCCGGAAAGCACTACCTCCCCGGCCTCCAGCGCAATGCCGTGAGCGCCCAGGGTGTTGGCCAGCCAGGCCACGGCATTGGCCGGATGGCCCAGGGCGGCAGCGCCCGCGCCCGTGGCCACGATCTCGCCGTTTTTCTCCAGCACCATGCCGCAGGTGGCCAGGTCCACATCGCGCGGGTCGACCAGGCGATCGCCCAGCACAAAGACGCCGCAGCTGGCGTTGTCGGCCACCGTGTCCTGGATCTTGATCTTCCAGTCGCGGATGCGGGAGTCGACGATCTCGAAACAGGCCATCACCCCCTCGGTGGCGGCCAGCACATCGGCTGCCGTCACGCCCGGACCCTGGAGCGTTTTTTTGAGCAAAAAGGCGATCTCGCCCTCGGCCTTGGGCTGTATCAGGCTGCTCGCCGATACGGCCTCACCCTCGTTGAAGACCATGCCATCGGTGAGCCAGCCAAAGTCGGGCTGGAACACGCCCAGCATGTCCATCACGGCCTTGGAGGTCACGCCTATCTTCTTGCCAACCACGCGCTCACCCCCAGCAATGCGCCGCGCGAGCATGTGCTGCTGCACCGCGTAGGCATCCGCGATGCCGATATCGGGGTAGCGGGTCCTCAATGGTTCGAGCACCCGACGCTGCGACAGTGCCTCGTACAGCTCGTCGCCCAGCTTTTCTTGCAGTTCGGTGTTCATAGGTTCAATCGGCTAAGGGATGGGGTTCATCAGCGTCGGCTTCGGCCAGGAAATCGGCTACCAGGCGTGCAAAACGGGCGCTGTGCTCAATCTGCGTCCAGTGCCCGCAATGGCCATAGACGTGCAGTTGCGATCGCGCAATCCAGTCAGACAAGGTGATCGAGTTGGCCAGCGGGATCACGCGGTCCTCGCGGCCATGCACGATCAGCGTTTCATGCGGAATGCGGCGGATGTCTTCTTCGCGGCTCGCCAGCGCATCGACCCAGCGCTGGCGCGGTGCGGGAAACATGGCCGAGAACGATTCGTGAAAGCCGGGCCGGATGCTGGCCTCGTAGCGCAGGCGCGCCAGCTCGTCGCTCACGATGCTCCGGTCGTAGGCAAAGATATCCAGCAACTGGCGCATGGCGTCTATGGACGGCTCGTAGCCCCAGACTGCGTCCAGCCCCGGCGTGAGCTCGAACGGAACGCCCACACTGCCCATGAGCACAAGGCGGCGCACGCGCTCGGGATGGCGGATCGCCAGTGCCAGCGCAAGGCCTCCGCCGAACGAATTGCCCACAAGATCAGCCTGGGCGATTCCCAGCGCATTGAGCAGGCCCACGGCCTGTTCGACCCAGGCGTCCATGCCATAGGCAAAGCCATCGGGTCGTTCGCTGTAGCCGAAGCCCGCCATGTCAGGCGCGATCACGCGCGCACGCTCGGCCAGCGCAGGCATCACCAGCCGCCAATTGGCCCAGGCCGAAACACCCGGACCCGAGCCGTGGATCAGCAGCACGGGATGACCGCTGCCCAGGTCGTGGTAATTGGTACGAATGCCAGCGGCGGCGATGGACTGCGCCAGCTCCGGATTTCGCTCAGAGTTTGATGCAGACATTCTTCAGCTCCGTGTAGAACTCCAGCGAATGCACACCGCCTTCGCGGCCGATGCCCGATTGCTTGGCACCGCCAAAAGGCGTGCGCAGATCGCGCAGAAACCAGCTGTTGACCCAGGAAATGCCCACATGCATGCGCTGGGCCACGCGGTGTGCGCGGGCCAGGTCTTGCGTCCAGACGGCGCTGGCCAGGCCGTAGACGTTGTCATTGGCCTTGGTCAGCACCTCTTCTTCGGTATCGAAGGGGGCGATATGGCAGCAGGGACCAAAGATCTCTTCCTTGATGACGCGTGCCGTCTCGGGCAGGCCGGTCCAGATCGTGGGCTGCACCCAGGCGCCGTCCGCATACTGGGCGCCTAGGTCGGGCACGCCGCCGCCGGTGACCACGGTGGCGCCTTCCTGCACCGCCAGTTGGTAATACGACAGCACCTTGGCCTGATGCTCCTTGCTGATCAGCGGGCCCAGCTTGGTGTCGTCGTCTTCGGGCATGCCGATCTTCCAACCCTCGATCTGCTGCTTCAGCGCGGCCACAAAGCGTTCGTAAATCGGGCGCTCCACATAGACGCGCTCCGTGCCCAGGCAGACCTGGCCGCTGTTGACAAAGGCCGAGCGCAACGTGCCTTCGATAGCCGCGTCGAAATCGCAGTCGGCAAAGACGATAGCGGCGTTCTTGCCCCCCATCTCCAGGCTCACGGGGCGTGCTCCCTTGGCCGCAGCCTTCATGATGGCCTCGCCAGTGCGCGTCTCGCCGGTGAAGGTGATGGCATCCACGCCGGGATGGCTGGTGACGAACTCGCCGGCCGAATCGGGGCCGAAACCATGGACCACGTTGTAGACACCGGGCGGAATGCCAGCCTCGTTCATGACCTCGCCCAGCAGGGCTGCAGTCTGGGGCGATTCTTCGGAAGGCTTGACCACCACGGTGTTGCCGCAGGCCAGGGCTGGGCCGACCTTCCAGGTCATCAGCAGCAGGGGCAGATTCCAGGGGCAGATCACGCCCACCACGCCCACCGGGCCACGGTGGCCGTAGTTGATCGCACCGCGCCCGTCCGGCGTGGCCATTTCGAAGAACTCCGTGGGCACGTTCTTGACCACGTCGGCAAAGATCTTGAAGTTGGCCGCACCACGCGGAATGTCGATATGGCTGGCCACACTGCGCGGCTTGCCCGTGTCCGCACATTCGGCGGCCAGAAACTCCTCGAAGCGGCGGTTGATGCCATCGGCCACGGCATAGAGTTTTTCCACGCGCTCGGCCACGCTCATACGGCCCCAGGGTCCATTCAACGCAGTGCGCGCTGCAGCCACGGCGGCATCGACTTCGCTGCGGCCGGCCTCATGCACCTTGGCAATCACCTGGCCCGTGAGCGGTGAGTGCTTGTCGAAGCTGCGCCCCGTGGAAACGTAGGCACCGTTGATGAAGTTCTGGATGTCTTTCATGGTTTTCTTCCTGTCACGCATGCTTTTGCAGCAACGATAAATTCGGTGTTCAATACTGTCCAATACTGAATTTTCCAAAATCAATACCTATAAGGTATTAAGGAGCTACCCCGTGGACTTGAGGCAGATGAGGTACTTTCTGGCGCTGGCAGAGGAGCTGAATTTCGGCCGGGCCGCGGCCCGGCTTCACATGGCCCAGCCACCGCTGACGCGGCAGATACGTGCCATCGAAGAGGAGCTGGGCACCGAGTTGTTTGTGCGCACGCCCAAGGGCGTGGAGCTGACGGCGGCAGGCCAGACCCTGCTGGACGAGGTGCCCAACATCCTGTCGCTGGCCGAGCGCGCCCGCGAGCGCACGCAAAGAGCCGGTCAGGGACTGACTGGCCAGCTGGACGTGGGCATTTTTGGCTCCGGCGTGCTGGACGTGATTCCGCGCCTGCTGGCGGCGTTTCACCAGGCCAGGCCCGAGGTGCGCATAGCGCTGCACAACCAGACCAAGGACGAGCAACTGCAGGCGCTGCGCGAACGCAGAATCACCATTGGCTTCAACCGGCTGGTGCCTGCAGAACCTGGCATAGGCGTGCAGACCGTGCTCAAGGAAGCCCTGGTCGTGGGCCTGCCGGCCACGCACAGGCTGTGCGAGCACGACGAGGTCGCACTGTCCGAGCTCGACAACGAGCCCATGATCCTCTACCCCAATCTCTCTTTGCATGGCCTGGCCCAGGAAGTCAGCAATGCCTTCCACCGCGAGGGCCTGCGTCTGAACGTAGCCCAGTCGGTGGAAGATGTGCTGACCTGCGTGGCTTTGGTGGCAGGCGGTTTTGGCGCCTGCATCACCACGCGTTCGGCCACCAGCCTGCGTCTGCCCGGCGTGGAATACCGGCCGCTGCACTCGCGCCACTTGCGTGACATCGAGCTCAGCTGCCTGTACCGCAGCGACGATGCATCGCCGGTGCTGGCGGCCTTTTTGGACGTGGTGCGCACCTTTGCGGGCCAGGGCATAACCTAGGCCTGGAGGGGCAGGCAGGCGCCAGGTTTTAGCCACCTTGCTGGTCCTCGACCAGGCCCAGGGCCTGCAGGCCGGCCTCGGCAATGATCTCGTCCTGCTGCTCGCTGCCGCCAGACACCCCGATGCCGCCAACGCGCGCGCCCTCCACCACAATGGGCCGCCCACCGCCAAAGCCCACAAAACGCGGTCGCAGGACCAGGCCCTGGCGCACGGCCGGCGAATGCCGGGCCAAGGCCTCATGCCACTGACCCGTGGGCAGGCCAAAGCTCACGGCCGTATAGGCCTTGTCCGTGGCGATGTCCATGGAGTGCAAGGGTGCGCCCGTCATGCGCACAAACGCGGCCTGCACCCCGGCCGCATCCACCACGGCCACATTGACACGCACGCCCAATTCCACTGCCTTGGCTATGGCCGCACCCACGGCGCGCAAGGCAGCTTCGGTGCGGATCACGGGCTGAGAAACCATCAGTGAGTCCAGCATGTCAAGCCTCCTCAAAATGCTTTGACTACTGTGAAGCGCACCAGCGAACCCTTGGGCAGGGCCCCCGTGCCGGCCGTGGCGCTGACTTCCTTGTAGACCGCGCCCTTGAGGAACACGCCTGCACCCGGCACCGGGTAGACCAGCTCGGCGCCCAGTGCATGGCGCGAGGAATGCAGGCCCGTGGCACCCGGGCCTTTGTCATCGCTGATCTGCCACTGGCTGTAACCCACCAGGCCGGCTTGCACGGCA
This sequence comes from Comamonas sp. A23, assembly GCF_004522605.1. NCBI lineage: Bacteria > Pseudomonadati > Pseudomonadota > Betaproteobacteria > Burkholderiales > Comamonadaceae > Comamonas > Comamonas sp. A23. The sequence goes on along the minus strand of NZ_RSDT01000005.1, from coordinate 250,225 downwards.
CCAAAATGCTTGCCCAGACCCCATTCCAGCGTCACCTGGTTGCCGTTGCGAAAGCCCATATCGTTCTTGCCGTTGCGCTCAAAACGCATCAGACCCGAGGCCGAAATGGTCTTGGCAGCGTCAAAGTAATAGGTCAGGCCACCGGTGAGCATGGTGCTTTTGTAACCCTTGCCTGGCGAAGCCGGGTCGCGGCTGCTGGCCGAATCCAGCCAGATACCGGCACCGGCCACAGCGTCCCACTGCGGGCCATGCCAGCCCAGCACCAGCGGACCCAGATAAACGTCGCCCACGCCCGAACGGCTATCGGAAATGCCGGCCGCATTCACCGTGAGTGAGGTACGCATCACCGGCACGATGGCCTCCATGCCGTAGTCGGCACCGAGCAGCTTGTAGTTGGTGATCCAGACAAAACGGTTGGCCAGGGCCGTCACGGTTCCACGGTTGTGGCCGGGCAGGTTGTCGCTGCTACCCGACGCGCGGAAATCGTCGATGCTGTAGTTCACCATATAGCCCAGGTAGTACACGCCGGGCGGCGGCACGCTGGGGCCCTGCATGCCCTCTACACCGGGGACGTAATGGCCTTCGGCCTGCACGGCCGAGGCTGCCAGCGTACCCAGCAGGGCCAGGGCAGCAGATGCAATCTTGTGGTTCATCTCTATCTCTTTCTTATGGGTTCACAGATGTCTCGGGGGTCCATGGGGCTGTGCAGGGGGCTACGCCAAAAACTGGCGCGGCCCATATCAGGGCTGCCGCGCAAGCGCCGCCCCGCAGCGCTGGCAGCGTCCCCCTGCCCGCATCGCTTGCGATGCGAAGAGCGGGGGGAAGGCGCAAAGCGCCTCAGGGGGTGTTCCCTTTCAGGTGTACACATCCGTAAATGACGCCACGAGCTCACCCGTGTGATAGAAAATGCCGCTGCCAAGACGGTCCTCGCTCCAGGTGGTCACGGGGCGATCGGGCTGGGCCAGATAGCCCAGGCCGGCAAAGGTCTCGTTGCGGTTGCCGCTGGGGTCGAAGAAGTAAATCGTCTCGCCGCGCGTGATGCCGTGGCGCGTGGGAGCCACGTCGATGCGCACCTTGTTCTTGGCCATGACGTCGGCGGCCTTGAGCACGTCGTGCCAGGAGTCCAGAAAGAAGGCAATGTGGTGCAGGCCCGAGGTGGGGCCGCCCACAAAGGCGATGTCGTGCGGCGTGGTGGAACGCGCCATCCAGGTCGCGGCCTGCATATTGCCTTCGGGGCCGACCAGAATCTGCTCGGTCAGGAAGAAGTCCATGCACTCTGCCATGAAGCGGGTGTTGTCCTCCACGGTGTTGATACCGGCCTCGGGATTCATCTCGCACATCAGCAGACAGTGGTCAATCCAGTGCGCGCCTGCGCCCTTGAGGCCATCGGGCCAAGGGTCGGGGTTCAGAGAGCCCACGTCCGTGCCCACGCACTCCTTCTTGGCGTACAGGCGCATCTCATGGCCGCTGGGCAGATTGAACTGCAGCATGCGGCCCACCGTGGGCTGGCTGCCTTCGGGCAGCATGATGGTCTTCACACCCCAGGCCTCGATGCGTGCCTGCAGGCTGTCGAGGTCGGCATCGTTTTGCACCTTGTAGGCCACATGGTTGAGGCCGGCGCGATCACTTTGCGTGAGGATGAGGGAATACTTGTCCCACTCGTCCCAACATTTGAGGTAGACATTGCCCGCTGCATCGCGCAGCGTGACCTTCATGCCCAGCACGTTTTCGTAGTGCTTGAGCGCAGCATCCATGTCCATCACGCGCAAGTTGGCGTGGCCGATTCGCATTACACCCATGTTTGTCTCCTTAGTTGCTTGTTGGTGTGTCGTGGGTTGTGGGCGCCGGGGAAGCCGCCCGCAGAAAAAATGGTTTGTGCAGGCGCTGTGCCACCGCAATGCGCACGGCCTCCTGCGGGGCTACACGGCAGGCCAGGGTGTAGCCCTGATCGCGTTCGAGATCGCTCACATGGGCACAGCTCACGGGGCCCAGATGGCGTACCGCACCTTCGAGCACCTGCACCTTGCAGACGCCGCAGCCACCGTTGACGCAGCCCACCGGAATGCCTTTGCGCCCCAGACGCAACATGCCACTCAGCAAGCTTTCGTGGGTGCCGCAGGCATAGGTATCGCCGGTTTGCTCCACGCTGACTTGCACGTTTTGCATGGCTGGCATGGCGGCCTCAGACACGCTTGAACAAGGGGCTGCGCGCGCCTTGCGCATCGGCGGCCGAGAGGAATTTCTCGGTGTAGATGTCGCGCTCAAACAGCCGGCCCTGCATCAGGGTGGAAATACAGGCCTCGACCATGGGTGGTGGCCCGCACAGATAGGCTTTGCAACCCGCAAAGCCGCCTTGGAAATGGGCTTGCGCAGCCTCGTGCACAAAGCCACGCGCGCCTTGCCAATCCCCGCAGTCCTCGCCCGATATCGCGGGGATGTAGGTGAAATGCGGGTGCTGCGCGGCCAGGACGCGAAACTCGTCGTCGTAGTACAGCTCCTCGCGCGAGCGCTGGCCGTAGACCAGAGTGATGGGCTGCTCGCAACCATTGGCCAGCAGCTCCAAAATCATGGCGCGTGGGCTGGAAAGCCCCGAGCCCCCAGCCATGAAGACCATGGGCTGGCGTGCCGAATGGCGCACAAAAAAGCGTCCATAGGGCCCGGCCAGCTGCAGGCTGTCACCTTCGCTCAGATGCTCGTGCAGCCAGCCCGTTCCCGCACCGCCCGGCACCAGGCGCACATTGAGCTCGATTTCCTGGGCGCAGCCATCGGCGCCAGGCGCGTTGGCGATGGAAAAAGCGCGCGAGCCGCCCTGCTCCTCGCTCAGACCGGGTATGCGCAGCTGCACATACTGGCCAGCCTGGTAGCGCATGGACTGGTCCAGGCGCAGGTGCAGAGCCTTGATGGTGGGCGTCAGATCGACGATGCGCACCACTGTGGCCGCGAAGTCGCGCACGGGGATGATTTGTGCATCGGGCTCGTCCTCGAAATCGGCCTCGATGGTGGCATCGGACTGCAGCGTGGCACAGCAGGCCAGCGTCATGCCGTCCTCGCGTTCCATGTCCATCAGCGCGAAAGGATTGGCCGCGCCGTGGTCCACCTCGCCGTCGCAAACCTGGACCTTGCAGGTGCCGCACAGGCCGTGGCCGCAGGCGTGGGGAATGTAAATACCCTGGCGCAGAGCGGCGTCCAGCAGGGTCTGGCCTTCCTCCACTTCAATCGAGGCGCCCAGGGGTTCTAAGGTCAGTTGGTAGCTCATATCGTCTCGCTCTCATTCCTGCAGCGCCGGCCAGGCCAGCGCTGCAACCGCCAGGGTGGTTAGCTGTAAGAGCCTTGGATGCCGATCAGGCCCGGGGTGCGAAAGCGGATCACATCCTTGTGCGTCAGGCCGTTGTCGGCCAGCGACTTGGACGCATCGGGCGACCAGGGCTGGCCCGACTTGAACCACTGCACCTCGCTCCAGTCGATGCGTGCAAAGTCGGGGTGGGCGCCATAGACATCGGGCAGCACGGCCTGGGCCAGCGCACCGAAAGGCATATCGGGCGGCAGCGGCAGGGCCACGGGCGAGCAGAACATCAGGTGGTCTTCCCAGCCGATATAGAGCAGAGGCGCGGGAAAGTTCTCGCGCACATCCTTGGCGGGAAAGCGATAGGGCTTGAGTGCGGTGACGCTCATGACTGGGCCTCCTGGCTGGGGTTGGCGGAAGCCTTACTGGCTGCGTTGTTGGCTGAGGTTGCCGGTGGCGGATCGCCGCGCCAGGCCGCAAAATTGCGCTGGTCCTCCGATCCCTCAAAGTCCATGTTGTCGCGGCCCACATTCATGCCGTACCAGTCCAGCACGGCAGCCAGCGGGTCAAAACCTTCGGCCGTGGGGTCCACATCGGGCTTGAAGCAGTTGCCCTGGTAGATCTGGTGCACGGGCAGCCAGGACTGAACATACTTCTCGGGCTCGTCGCCGAAGACATGCTTGCAGCCGTCGCTGCAGAAGTGGTATTTGCTGCCCTCGTAGTCGGACTCGCGATAGCAGATCTTGGTGGCGTCACCGGGCTCGGTGAAGCCCATAGGGATCTGGCAGGTGGTGCACAGCATGGGCAGGGTCTTGCTGTAAAAGCGCTTGCCGGCCTGCTGCTCGGCACGGTAGTGCTCCAGGCGGGGACGGTAGTGCTTGTCAAAGCTGTCCGGGTATTTTTCGGACAGCCACTGCATCTCCTGCTCGCCGGGCACCCAGGTGTGAAAAGGTGCGGCCGCCGTGTAGTTGTAGAAGATGTTCCAGGCCTGGTGGCTGATGTGGTCCTTACCTTCGCAGGCCAGCTTCCAGCCTGCGGGCTCGCGAATGCCGTAGCGCGCCAGGTCGCGGAACAGAGCGCCGCCGTTTTCCTCGGCATACATCTCCCAGGCTTCCTTCCAGCTCATCACGCGCTTGGGCAGCATGTAATCCTGCATCATGGCCACCAGGGTCAGCACGCGGTAGCCGCGCCAGAACCATTTGTCGATCCAGCGCTGCACGATGGGCACATTGCCCGGGTCCTGCTCCAGCATGAACTTGATGCATTCGATGCCCAGCGTCATATGGCGAGACTCATCGCTTTGCGCCGAGAAGCCAAAGGTCACGGTGGACAGATCGCCGTTGTGCGCCGCGCCCGACATGAAGGGCACGAACAGCAGATTGGTCAGCACATATTCGAAGGAGAAGCTCACTGCCGTGAGGAACTCGAACGGGCCTGCGCTCAGCGCATCTTCAAAAAAGGACTTGGGCACCGACAGAAACCAGACCCGGTCGAACCAGTGGCTGGAGCTGTGCATGCCGTTGAAGTACTTGTTGTAGTTGGACAGCGCATGGGTCTCGGTCTGGAAGTGGCGCAGCTCGTCGATGGACTGCATCTGCGCCGCCACGCGTGCCCCCGCACCGGTGAAATGCCGGCCCGCATGGGCAAAACCGCGGTGGGCGTAATACTCCAGCGGCACCACGCCCTGAATGAACAGCTTGAGCGCGTTGAGATAGCGCGCATCGGTCACGCCCAACTGGCCGTTGTTCTGGGCAAAGGCCTCGATCACGGCGTAGAGCTTTTTCTCTTTTTCGCCCTGGTACTTCCAGTAGGCGTCCATGGTCAGGCGGAAGGGGTCTTCCCACTTGTCCCAGTCGTGGATCTTGATGCCCTCGAACTTGTCATAGGGGAAGACCTTGTCCATGGGCTGGTAGCTGGTCTCCCAGCCCAGGCCACGTGTCATGGCGGTGTAGCGGTCCTTGAGGCCCAGCTTTTTCTTGATTACGGGTGCGTCCATGGTGTCTCCTTGGATGGCGTTGTCTGGAGGTGTTCGGTGAGCGGCTCTTACTGGTTCCAGCTCAGGGAGAATTCGTCGTCGTCCTCATCCACATGGCCGGACAGCGTGACCAGATTGATCTGGATCTGCTGCAGCTCGTAGGGGCGACCGGTCTGCTCTTCAATGCTGGCGCGACGTATGACCAGGCGGCCGGGGGCGTCGATCTTCACGAGACCAGGCGAGTACACGGCCTGGGCGTGGGTGTTGTCGGCGAGGATGGCGTCCACCACGGGGCGCGATTCCTCGTTGTCCTGAAAGGCGATGAACACCTTGGAGACGGGGGTGCTAGCAGATGTGCTCATGGCGCTGCTCCTCAGATGTCCAGACCGGCCTTGCGGGCACGGGCATCCAGGCTTTGGCGGACTTCGCTGAGCACGGCTGCACCACGCACACCCAGGGCCAGTTCGGCCACGGCGGCCAGTGCCACGCCGGCATGGTCGGCATAGCTCAGATACCAGCGCGACAGCTGGCTGCGGTTATCTGCGGATTCGGCTGCAGCCACCTTGACCACGGCATCGATCCAGCGTGCGGTCTCGGTGTGCCATTCGGGCATGAAGGCCGTAAGCATGGCCACGGCCGTGCCGCCCTGCACCGTGACATGCTCGTCCACGAAGTGGTTGTAGATCAGGGGATAGAGCAGTCCGTCGAGCACCATGTTCTGGGCTACGAACAGCTCCATGGGGTCCTGCACCACAAGCAGGTCTTCCACCAGATGGCGCAGCGGCTGCCAGGCCGGGTGCTGCATCCAGTCGTTCTTGCCGGCCTCGAGCACGCCGGGCTCGTCCATGACCAGGCCCAGGCGCGTGAGGTACTGGGCCACGCCCAGATGGTCCATGGCATGCATCATGGCCGCAGCCGTGAAGGGCGTACCGTAGCCGCGTGAGCAGATCTGGCTGTTGTTCATATTGCCGCCCCAGGCCACATGGCGCAGCGGCATCAATACATCGCAGGCCTTGGCGCGCAGGGCATCGGACATCTTGCCGGCCAGATTGCGCGACTCCACAAACTGGTAGTTGGCTTCCACGGCCTCCTGCTGCTTGGCACGGGTCATGGTCCAGGTGGCGTAGTAGTACTGACGTGGATCGCGCAGCGCGTTCCAGTCGGCCATGCGGATCGCTGTGCGGCCGGTGTCGAACAGCTCGAACTCCGGCTCCCACAGCGGCCGGTAATGGAAGTGGTGTGTGGGCTGCACGCCCAGCGTGGCCTCCAGATAGCGCGACGCGGGCTTGTCTCCCGTGTAGGCTGCCACGCGGGCAAAGGTATGGCGCAGCGGCTGTATCTCGCGCGCCGAAAGCTCGATATTCATGGGCTTGTCTCCTGTGTTGTCATGGGATGCGTGAGTGATGGTCAGAGCAGCCTGGCTTTCTGGACCTGGCAGAAGGCCTCAAAGTCGGCCTCTGTCATGGCCAGCTCCACCGTGAGTTCGGGCCAGCCCACGGAGAACTCGAAGTCCACAAAACCGTTGGCGCGCTTTTGCAGCACGCGCACCGAGCGGCGCGTGAGATCGCAGGCGGGAAGATCGAGAGTGCTTGTTTCCATGAGAGGCTCCTGGCGGGTCTATGGCCTTTGCAGTTGCACAGCCCGTGCCAGTTCATGAAAATATCGATAAATCTAGGGTTACTCCCTAAATTTGTGCGTGCTTGAGCAAGCTGGGGATCAGCGATTCCCGGGCAAACCCTAGGACAGCAGCCACAATGCTTCAATGCCTACTGCAGTGCAGCATGATCAAATGATCAAGCACCCCATGCAAAGGTTCGCAATTCATCAATTGCGCCAGCAACTCAAGGCCGGGGATGCGGGTCAATCCCGTAGCCAGAATTCGATGTTTTATCGATAGTTTTCTCATGCCCCACACTCCCCCCGCCCTACCCTCCGATGCCGATTTGCGCAGCCAGGTCCGCTTCTCCACCGAAGACGGACTGATCTGGCTCTCGGGCCAGCGCATGTTGCTGCTGCACCTGGCATCTCTTCACGCCCTGCGCCGCGAAATGATGAACACCATGGGCCCCGATCACACGCGGCGCCTGCTGCTGCGTGCCGGCTATGCCGCAGGTGAGCGCGATGCGCTGCTGGCACGCCAGATACGGCCCACGGCCAGCCTGTTCGAGATGTTTGCCGTAGGCCCCCAGTTGCACCGGCTGGAGGGTGCGGTGCGCGCCACGCCGGAAATCTTTGAGGCCGATGAGCAGGCGGGCCACTTTCAATGCGTGGTGCGCTGGGAACACAGCTGGGAAGCGGAAATCCATTTGCGTGAATGGGGCCCCCAGGACCAGCCCTCGTGCTGGATGCTGCTGGGCTATGCCTCGGGTTACTCCAGCGCGTTCTTCCGTCGCCCGGTGTTTTTCAAGGAAATGCAGTGCTCCACCTGCGGCCACGCACACTGCCTGATAGAGGGCCGGTTTCAGCATGAGTGGCCCGATGGCGAACAGATCGCACGCGACTACGACCCCGACTCCATGCTGGTACGCCTGGATGAGCTGCAGTCCCAGGTCGAAGCCTTGCGCACCGGCCTGGCCCCTTGCGACAGCCAGGGCCCTTTGCTGGGCCATTCACGCGCCTTTCAAGCCGCGCTGGAGCTGCTGTCCAAGGCTGCTCCCACCCAGGTCACGGTGTTGCTCACGGGTGAGACCGGCGTGGGCAAGGAACGCTTTGCACGCGCCCTGCATGCCATGAGCCCGCGCGCCGACAAACCCTTTGTGACCGTGAACTGCGCGGCCTTGCCCGCCGACCTGATAGAGAGCGAGCTGTTCGGCGCCGAAAAAGGCGCGTTCACCGGCGCCACGGCCACGCGCATAGGGCGCTTTGAACGCGCCCATGGCGGCACGCTGATGCTGGACGAGCTGGGCGAGCTGCCCCTGGCCGCCCAGGCCAAGCTGCTGCGCGTGCTGCAAAGCGGCGAGGTGGAGCGCCTGGGCGGCCACCGCAGCACCCAGGTCGATGTGCGCGTGATCGCCGCCACCAATGTGGACCTGGAAAAAGCCGTGGAGCAGGGGCGCTTTCGGCGCGACCTGCTCTACCGCCTCAACGTCTACCCCATACGCATCCCCGCGCTGCGCGAGCGCGTGGACGATATCGAGCTGCTGGCCATGCATTTGCTGCAGAAATACTCGGCCTTGCACGGCAAGCCGGCCCCGGGCTTCAGCGACCGGGCGCTGACCGCGCTGCGCGGCCACAGCTGGCCCGGCAATGTGCGCGAGCTGGAGAACCTGGTGGAACGCGGCCTCATCCTCACGCCGGCCGGCGAACCCATCGATGTGGCTTGCCTGTTCCCCCAGTGGAGCGACAACGGCCAAAGCACCATAGACGACCAAGGCCATCTGGCCCAGGCCTGCGGCGCAGATGGCGATCTGCACACGGCCGGGGTGTACGACAGCATGCAGCACCAGGGGCTTTCGCTGGACGCCCTGGAAGACGGGCTGCTGCAAGAAGCCGTGCGCCGCGCCAGCGGCAATCTGGCCGCAGCGGCCCGCGCCCTGGGCATGACCCGCCCCCAACTCAGCTACCGGCTCTCACGCATCCGCGAACGCACCACAGGCACCGAGGAGTAAACGCTTGGCCAAGAAATCCTTTATGCAATGCCTGGCCCTGCCCGAGACTGAATCCAGCGGCGGCGAAGCATCGCGCACCCTGACCGAGCAAACCTATGCCCGGCTGCGCACCGACATTGTCGAAGGCCGCCTGCTGCCTGGCAGCAAGCTGCGCATAGAGCATCTGCGCCAGGCCTACGAGGTCGGCGCAGGCACCTTGCGGGAGGCGTTGACGCGCCTGGTCAGTGATGCCCTGGTCACAACCGAAGGCCAGCGCGGCTTTCGCGTCTCCACCATCGCCATGGACGACCTGCAGGACATCACCCGCCTGCGGGTACATATCGAAACCCATGCGCTTCGTGAATCCATACGCCATGGCGACGCGGCCTGGCGGGCCCAGTTGCAGGCCAGCTATGACGAACTCTCGGCGGCCGAGCAACCGCTATCCAGCGACAACCGCCGCCAGTGGGAGGCCTTGAACCTGCGCTTTCACGAGACCCTGCTCTCCGGCTATGCATCCCCTTGGACATTGAAGGTGCTGCGCCTGCTGGCGCGCCATAGCGAGCGCTACCGCTGCTATGCCATGGAGCAACCCGCGCTCACCCGCGATGTGCATGCCGAGCACCAGGAAATCTTCGAGCTCGCCATGGCTGGCCAAGAAGCCCGCGCGGCACTGGCCCTGGAAGCCCATATTTGCACCACCCCCCATCTGCTGCTGCAAGCCATGCGCGAAGGCAAGCTGGTGTTGCCTGGCACCCGGCCGGAAGGGGAGGTATGAACTGCAGCACAGCTTTATCATTTTGATAGCTGTCTGTGCTGGATGGGAAAGTGCCAGAGGATAGACAGGGTATATCTACCTGTCCAATGGCAGTCCATCACTCGATTGCCGCTGCCATCCAGGCCACTGACCAGAATAGCTCTGTAGGCCAGCTTTCGTCAGAGGTTTGCATGAATCAAGCTGACTTCCGCTTTTGACCGCTAGCAGCCAGCCACCGAGGGCTGCTCACGCCCCATAGCCGCCGTTCGCACACATCAATTGCAGTCAGTTAAAAGGACGCGCCGAATTGAGGGCTTCGCAGCCTGGCCTTGCTATTGATAGAAGCTGGAGGGCGAGACCCCGAAATGTCGACGGAACATCGCAGCAAACGCGCTGGCACTGCCGTAGCCGCAGTCGAGCGCTACTTCGATGACCTTGTTACCTGCAGCAATCCCGCGCAGCGCGTGAAGCAGCCTAGCCTGCTCACGCCACTGAGCGAACGTCATGCCAGTCTCCTTGGCAAATAGCCGGTGCAACGTTCGCTCTCCCACATGGATTGACGCTGCCCATTCCGCGGCATTCGACGAATCTGAGGGGGTTGCGCCAAGTTGGTCGCAGATGCTGCGAAGCCGCCCATCCTTGGGCATTGGCAGATGAAGCGGAAGGGTTGTCGAGACGCGAATCTCATCAATGAGCAATTCCAGAAGCCGTGCGTCGCGGCCTTTCGGCTCGGTGTGGAACGCAATGCGGACCGCCTCCACGAGCAGTTCGCGCAGCAGGGGTGAGACGTTGATGACGCTGCTCTCATGCGGCAAGGTCGTTACCTTCGCGGCATCGATGTACGCCGTGCGCATAAGCACGTCACCGGCCATCGTGACGGTATGCCGCAGGCCCGTGGTTATCCAGAGCGCGCGATTGGGAGGGACGATCCAAGACCCCGCGTCGGTGTGCACCACCATAACACCCTCTGTAGCGTAGAGAAGCTGGCCTTTGGGGTGGGAATGCCAACCCGTGGACATACCGACCGGCCACCTGCTCTCCATGACGACGACCGGCCAGGCCAGGCTGTCGTACTGCTTGTGTTTATGGGATGGATGCGTTGCCATGGCAGAAACTCTACAGGTATTGGCAGATGAGCGTGCGACAGCCAATCGGCAAGGACGTAATCTCCAAGTTCAGCCGTTCAACGGCTCAGGTCCAACGCACTTGCCTCTGTATTTCCATGACCGTCAGAACTGCCACTCTCTCTACATCGGAAGCACCTTGCATCGCGGTGCCCGACGCCAAGTCACAGGGATTCCTTCTCCCTATCGTCGTGGGCGCTGCCTTTGCCCACCTTCTCAACGACATGATCCAGGCCATGCTGCCTTCGATCTTTCCCATGCTCAAACAGAGCTTCTCCTTGAGCTTTGGGCAGATCGGAATCATCGCGCTGGTCTATCAAGTCACGGCTTCGCTGCTCCAGCCCTGGATCGGCCTGTACACAGACAAGCATCCCAAGCCATACCTGCTTCCTTCGGGCATGGGGATGACCTTCATCGGAATCGCGCTCTTGGCTACGGCCAGCAGCTACGAGATGCTGTTGGTTGCGGCAGCGGTGGTGGGCGTCGGCTCTGCTACTTTTCACCCAGAGGCCTCGCGGATTGCCAGGCTGGCGTCGGGTGGCAGGTTTGGAACAGCGCAATCCACTTTTCAGGTAGGTGGTAACACCGGCTCAGCCATCGGCCCCTTGCTGACTGCGGCCATCGTTATCCCGCATGGTCAGCCAGCCGTAGCATGGTTCATGGTGGTCGCACTGGTTGCGATCTTCGTTTTGTATCGCCTCACGATCTGGGTGCGTCATCACGGAACAGCTAAAGCCAAGGTCCTGTCGAAAGGCCATGGCGAGGGGCTGGACCGCTCTGGCGTGATACGTGCGATTTCCGTTATCTGTGTGCTGATGTTTGCGAAGTTCGTCTACATCGCATCATTCACCAACTACTTCACGTTCTATCTGATCGAGCGCTTTCAGCTCAGCGTGCAGACGAGCCAGCTGTTTCTCTTCATGTTCCTCGCAGCTGTGGCCGCAGGAACCTTCGCAGGAGGACCTGTTGGAGACCGCATTGGCCGCAAGGCTGTCATCTGGATTTCGTTTCTTGGCGTCGCCCCGTTCGCTCTTGCGCTGCCTTATGTCGGTCTTGCCGGGACAGCCATCCTCGCCATTGTCATAGGCTTGGTAATGTCATCTGCCTTTGCCGCTCTGGTGGTCTACGCACAGGAGGCCGTCCCCGGTCGCGTGGGACTGGTATCTGGGCTGATGTTTGGGTTGATGTTCGGCGTCGGCGGAATTGGCGCAGCCGGACTGGGTGAGTTGGCAGATGTACACGGCATTGTGTGGGTCTATGGCGTGACCTCATTTCTGCCGCTCCTTGGCTTCGCCACAGCGTTTCTTCCAGAAACTCAGCGAAAGAAGCTCTAAAACTGCTACATCGCTATACGCCTACGTCCGCTTCCCTCAAAAGTGCCGAATGGCAGGTTGCGGCCGGTTGCGGCTGTCGCTGTTCGGCCCAAAGCAGGTATTCAAGTTGACTTGGCCTTACTGGCTGCAACTGTAAGTGGCTGAATTTTCCCAGCCAAGGCTGCATGCATTAGCCGTTGAAACGTTGGGCAATCGAGATGGTTCTTCTCGGGGCAGTTGGCCGCATGTCGTAAGCCGTCACGCACAGCCTTTAATTGCTTGATGGATCTCTCTACTAGATCGGCCTTGGCGAGCAACATTTCTCTAGGTACCTGAATGTTCCCATCAAGAGGCAACATTGCTCTAATCTCGTCGAGTGAGAACCCAGCAGCCCGTCCAAGAGCGATGACCGATAAGTGCTCTAGAACTTGAGCATCAAACAGTCGCCGCTGCCCATGTCTTCCGATAGAGCGGATCAACCCCTTCTCTTCATAGAAACGAAGTGTTGGTGCAGATAGTCCTGTTCGTTTTGCTACTTCTGTGATGTCCATATTCAGGCCTTGCGCTCAAGTGCACTTGAGCTTTTACAGTGTTTCACATCACTGTAAATCACCAGAAGCAATACGAAAAAATGACTAAGCTTACAAACGGTTGGATGCTGATTTTTGGTCTCGGCGTTGGCGCAACATTACTGATGGACTTGTGGTCTGCCGTGCTCCGTCGCATGGGAATAGCCACCTTGAACTACGCAATGCTTGGGCGCTGGTGCCTTCACTGGCGCAGTGGTATCTGGTTTCACAAGTCAATCAAAGAGGCTCAACCAATGGGCGGCGAAAATGTCGTTGGCTGGACGCTGCACTATCTGACAGGAATTGCTTTCGCGCAGGTGTTTGTGCTCGTTACAGGGCGCCAGTGGATAGAAGTGCCCGCCTTGGCTCCAGCGCTGATTTTTGGTGCGGCGACAGTGCTTTTCCCGTGGACCGTCTTGCAACCAGCGCTAGGGGCTGGATTCGCAAGCGCGAAAACACCTCGTCCATGGCTCAGTCGCGTAGTGAGTCTGGCGACGCATCTGGTTTTTGGAGCCAGCTTATACCTTTGCGCCAGAGCCTTCACGGCACTTTAACGACTGCTCCCGGCCGAAAGGCGCCTGCCAGGGAGCGACCTCGGTAGCCAGGGATGATCATCCTCAGTCAATCCTTGATCGAAGCTGTCGGTGCACTGATAGCGAGCATTTGGTACAGATGATCAATGTTACCGATACACCCATTTCAATCGAACCTGCAGAACGGAGGTGCTCGACTACTATGTCTTTGAATCGTTGCAGGAAGTGCACTCGATGACCGAGGGCTGGCTGCATCGCTACAACCACCCTCGCCCACATGAATCGCCAGGCCGGATTCCTCCGGTCGCGTATCGTGTCAAACGTTTCCCCAACCTCTGCTTTTAGGTGGCGCAGGAAAACGAGGAGACTTCACTGACCTACCGGGGCGCCGCTTTGATCGCCGTATTCAAGGTAGTCCACAGCTCCTTGGTGACGGGCACCATGTCCTGCCTGAAGTACCACCAGAAGTGACCGCCCACGTAATTCGGAGTAGTGATCTTCATCGTGTAATAGCGGGTCAGGTACTCGGCCTTCTTGGTTTTGCGTGAGGTACCCACCTCCCCGAACCCGATCTTGGAATTGGGGAACATCACGCGCAGCTTGTCGAACACCTGCTGCCAGTTGGGCTTGAGTCCATTGCAGTCATCCTCATAGTAGGAAATCCAGACGTAATCCAGACCCTGCTTCATGTAGGCAGGGACATTGGTCTCGGCCCACTTGAACATTTCATTGGAGGATTGAGACCAGCAGCCCTGGTTGTAGTAGAGCGTGATCGCGGCCGTCTTGTTCTGTGCCTTCACGATGTTGTAGGCATTGGTCATCTTCGCCACCACATCGGCATTGGCCCCCAGCCATTCGCCGTTGACCTCGTTGGCTACTTCCCAGATATCCACTACATCCGACAACGCATTGAGGTATTGATTAGTCCGTTGGATGTATGCATCCACGCTGTACTGCTTGACGTAGTACGAGTCCAATATCTCACCCATCACATAGGAAACCTTGGAGATTTCCACTGCTGGCTTGCGGTAATAGTCCGGGTTCACGAACTCATCGAAGACGATACGCGTGGTAGGCCGGTAGGCCAGAGACGACAGGCTGCGCGTGATGTCGCCAAGCCTACTCACATCATCCACGGTGACACCGTAGATGGGAGTCGGGACTATGCGGCCCGAGGGTACGTTGGTCTGAGCAGATACTACGGAGCACAGGGAGGCAATGCAGAATGGGATAAACGCTTTCATGCGGTATCCCCCAATGAAGGGTTCAATGAGTTTTTTCACTTGGATCAATATGAATCGAGGCATGGCAAGGGTAGGATGTGACTGGTTCCAGCTGGTAGCACCAGCTCAGACCGACCCTCAGTTGACTCTCGATAACTAGCTAAACAGGCGACTTTAGTGCATGAAATTTGGCTAACAGTGGCTAAATGAAACGAAATGCGTTCCATGAGCCAATGCACATATCGAGCTCACAGCCCTCGGCCCTTGTTGGCGCGCTCAATGCTTTGCGGCAGCTACCAGTCAATGAGTTGATTGCCAGAGTTGATGTGCCAACCTGGGTAACGTGGGTGAGCCCTCAACATGAAGCGTTACGTGTGTTGCCTACGATATGGGTCGTTTACAAAAATGAGCGCATCGAGAAAATTGTCATCGTGCGGTTGCCAGTCGGATGATATGAACGGTGCTTTAGTGGCCACTTGTCCTTCACTTCACAGTCCGCTTTTGGCCAAGAGTTCCATTTCACTCATGCACCAATAACAGTCACTGGATGACTTGCCGTTCACATCGAGTGCCTGCTCCGGGGACTCATGTAGACCCCACGCTCCCGGCCAAGAGCAGTCGGTCAGAGATTTCTCCAAGCCGACCGCCCCTCAATACGTCAAGCTCACCAGCTGACCTACAGGGGAAGCTGAATTCAAACGCAATCAAACCGCTTCCAAAAGAGCCTTGTTCAGTCGCAAAGTACTAATTAACCGACCTTTGGGTACTTATGCCAGAAGGGAAGGAAACAGGCGCTTACCGCAATGCGACTATCGCCGCCTGCAGGCGCTTCGGGCGCAAACGATGCAAGAGCCAGAGTGGGTATCACCGATGCAGCCTGGTGTAGACCAAGAGCCACTGCATCAAGCGACTCGGTGAACAGGTGATGTCACGTTCGCTTGAGCGGCAGGCCAAAGAGCTTCATATCCGGGCCGCTCTTTTCAATCAGTTCACTGAGCTGGGCCGCCCGCAAACGGTGGCTGTGGCATAGCCACGTCTGGGGTCAGGGGTAGTCTGGCCCGGTGCTGATTTATGCAACAACACCACGCACCTAGAGACATGTCCAGTTATAAGATACATAATTAATGAATCTTATGTGCGGCAACGACAGCGAAAGGAATTGTGCAATGAGGATTCATGAGCTTTGCACTGAAGAGGAAGTCGTCAGCTTGGTGCACTCCTTCTATGCGCGAATACGCCAGGACGAGGTGCTCGGCCCCATCTTCGATGCACGTATAGCGGACTGGGACCATCATCTGACCAAACTGGTGGATTTCTGGTCGGCCATTTTGCGACGCACAGCACGCTTTTCAGGAGCCCCTATGCCCAAGCATGCTGCGCTACCAGGTCTAAGCCAAGAGCTGTTTGAGCGCTGGCTGGGCCTGTTCGAGATCACGCTGGCCGAGCAACCCAACCGCGCCATGGCCGATCAAGCGTGGCAGGCGGCGCGCCGTATTGCACAGAGCCTGTGGTCGGGCTACCAGATGAGCCGTGATCCCAAGGCACTACCGGCGGTGGTGAGCCATGTCTGAGCTGCTGCAGATCGAGGAGCCGATGAGGTCTGCGCCCCAACCCAAGCCTCCTGCGCCCCAGTGGAAAGCCTTACTGGAGCTTGGCTTCAGGCCCTTGTACATGGCCGGTTGTCTGTGGGCGGCGGTGTCGGTCGCGCTGTGGGTGTTCGCGCCACAGTGGCTTGCGGGGCGTTTGGGCGGCGTGCTGTGGCATGCGCACGAGATGTTGTGGGCCTTTGTGGCGACGATTGCCGTGGGCTTTCTGCTCACGGCGGCTAGTAACTGGACTGGAAGCAACCCTATTCAGGGCCGGGCGCTGGGTGGGTTGTGCGTACTGTGGCTGCTGGCGCGCGTGGGTTTCCTGGTGGTGGGTGATACAGCTTTTGCTTTTGCCGTAGTGTGTGAACTGCTGTTTTTTGCCGCCGCTGCCATAGTGCTGGGCCGGGTGATCTATGCAGCACGCAGCCGACGCAATTACGGCCTGCCGCTGCTGGTGTCAGGCCTGGGCGTGGCCGATGCACTCTTTCTGCTCTCGGTATGGCAAGGCAGCGACTACGCAACGCTGATGCACTACCTCTATGCAGGGCTGCTGTGCATGGCTGTGATTGCACTACTGGTGGCGCGGCGCGTTATTCCATTCTTCGCTATGCGGGCGGTGACGGATCTGCAGATTCCCATGCATATGGCCAGCGGGCAGTGGCAACTCTGGGCTGGCGGGCTTGGCATTGTCTGCCTGTTGCTGGGCTGGGTGCCGGGTATGGTGACCGCATTGGCTGTCACGGGACTCATCACCCTATGGCAGGTGTTGGCCTGGAAACCCTGGGCTGTGCGTCAGGTGCCGTTGCTGTGGATTCTGTATCTGGGTCATGCGGCCTTGGGCACGGGCCTGCTGGTGGCAGCGCTCCAGGCGAGCAGCTGGGTACTGCGCTTGGCCTGGCCGGTCCATGTGATCGGCGTGGCCGGCTTTGCGGTGCTGATAATCGGCATGGTGACACGTACGGCTTTGGGCCATCTGGGGCGACCATTGCGCGCCGATCGGAGCATCGTGGTCATGTATGTGCTGGTGCTCGCAGCCGCTTTGCTGCGCCTGCTGGCACTTCTGCCTGCGGGGCTCCCTCAAGCCGCGCTGCATGCCTCGGCGCTTGCATGGGTGCTGGCCTTTGCTTTGTACCTTTGGCGATTTGTGCCCTTGCTGATTCGGCCGCGCCTGCCACCTGCTGGACTCTCAGCGGCTCAGCCCTCAGGACATGTCGTCCGCAAGTCCAGAAAATCTGTTTGAACGAGATCACTCAATGCGTCTAACCCTGATGACCGACTATGCGCTGCGGCTGCTCATGCATGTGGCCCAGCGGCCAGAGCGCCTGTGCACGATTTCCGAGGTTGCGCAGGCTTATAGCATTTCCGAGGCAAATTTGATGAAAGTGACGCATCAACTGGCCCTGCAGGGTTGGATAGAGACGGTACGTGGCAAGGGAGGCGGCATGCGCCTCGCCCGTGAACCTAAGCAGATCCATATCGGTACAGTGATACGGGGACTAGAGTCCGACTTCACGCTGGTGGAATGCTTTGGCAACGACAACCGGTGCACGCTGACCGGCGACTGCCGCCTCGCTGGCATGTTGCAAGGAGCTTTGCACAGCTTCATGGCGCATCTAGATGGCTTCACTCTTGCAGACCTGATACCACCAACCTCTGTCAGCGCAGTGCCGTTGATTCCTGCCATACGACTGTCAAGAGAGAAGGCCCAGACATGAGCTATGGCCTGCTGATCACACTACACCTGCTGGCCGCCGTGGCGTTTGCAGGCACAGTGTTCTTCGAAGTCGTGCTGCTGGCCAACGTGCACAGCCGAGTGCCGCAGCAGCACATGCTCCCTGTGGAGCAGGCGCTGGGGACACGCGCCACCGCCGTCATGCCCTGGGTGTTGCTAGTGCTGTATTCTGCGGGAGCAGGCTTGGCCTGGCAGCACCGCTCGGTACTGGCGCACCCATTGGCCAGCAGCACAGGCATGCTGATGGTGCTCAAGATTGCGCTGGCGCTTAGCGTGCTTGCGCACTTCGCCAGCGCCATGTGGTGGCGCCGCCAAGGACAACTTAATGGACGACGCTCGCACCGATTGCACCTGAGCGTGTTCTGCCATGTGCTGGTCATTGTCTTGCTGGCCAAGGCCATGTTCTATCTGCACTGGTAAGAGCCATGCGAGGTATGCCAAGCGGCTGCATCCAAATGCGTCATGGCAGACTTTCCCCTTGATCAGGGTGAGTCTGCCAATTCAATATCCAAAGAACTCCTCACTACGCACATCGTCCTCATCAATGCCGGCTGATAACAGCAACTGCTGCATTGCCGCAACCATGGAAGGTGGACCAGCAACATAAAAGATCGGATCAGCCAAGCCCACAATGGCCTGCTGGAGCCACGCTCTATCGATCGTTTGTGTATCACCACTCCAATCCACGGCAGAGTGCGCCATATCCGTCATGGTGGCCTTGAGCCGGAATTTGGGATTCTTCTTTTCGAGAGCTTGAAGCTCAGAGAGAAACGCCGAATCTTCTGGACGACGATTGGAATACAGCAGAAGCAAATCCTGCTGTGACTGCTGCATTGCAGCGTTTCTCAGCATGCTCATGAACGGCGTCACGCCAATCCCACCGGCGATGAGCACACCCGCTCGCGCTGTGTTTTTGTGCAAGGTAAGCGAACCAAATGGTCCATCGATATCCAAATCAGCACCTACGGGTAGCGCCGCCAAAGCGCGTTTGTAAACACTGTCCCTCATCCGCGTGGCAAACACCAATTCACTCTCGTGCGGCGCGCTGACAATGGAGAATGCGTGACATCGCTCCTCTTTGCTCTCCCCAGGGACCGCGCCCGGCAGCTGGATTTCAAACGCCTGTCCAGGGCGGAAATCAAACCCCGCCGGTTTGGCGAGATGGAATGCCATCGTACCCTGTGCAACCTCTTCGCGTTCGAGGATTTTGCTGTGCTCTATGCCCATGATTCACTCCTTCGCAATCAATGGATCTACACATTGGATGTGTCCAATGGAGCAAATATTCCCGTCAATCGATACCCACCGTGAGAAACGGGTCGAATTGGGCGTTCTCATTGAGTCGACCACCTCAGCCTGTTATGGCAGCGTTCGGCCAGAAGCAGCCCCGTTCAGCACGAGGCCGCGAATGGGGGGTCTAGGCTGGTTACAGACGCAGAGATGCGGCAAGTCTGCGACCGCTACCTCAGATACCAGACGTTGACCTGCTACCTGGCCAGACGTCCGCTGTGCGCCTCAAACCGAAAACTGGCTGGGCGCAGTGCACAAGACAATTGAACGACAGCTCTCGTGAACTGCGAACTGATGCTGCCGACCCAGTGCAGTCGTTCCGAGGGTTTCATCGAACTACTGATACTGAATCTATAAGTTAGACAAGCCATTCGACATGAATTGAGGCTTAAATCCAGTTTTGTCCTGTTCGGAAATCAGTCGGATGACTTTGCATGGGACTCCGGCAGCGATGACACCTGACGGAATATCTGATGTCACAACACTGCCGGAGCCAATGATCGAACCATCTCCAATCGCTACCCCGGGATTGATGTGCACACCTGCTCCAACCCAGACTCGATTGCCAATCTTTACGGGCTTTGCGAAGCATCCACCTGCGGCGCGCTCCATGGGGTCAATTGCGTGATTAGACGTATAGATACCGACTCGCGGCGCAAGGAGCACATCGTCACCGATGTATATGCCACCGCCATCAAGCATGATGCAATCGAAGTTGGCATAGAAATTGTCGCCAATGTGGATATTCCGCCCGAACTCACAACGGAAGGTCGGTTCGAAGTGTACGTTTCGACCTAGATGCCCTAGCAGAGACCTGAGGATCGCCTCCCGCTCACTAGCTGGTTTCGAGAAGGAGTTGTTGTACTCATTGGTCAGCAGCACCGCACTCTGCCTCGCCGCCACCAATTCAGGCGAGAGGTCGTTATACATTTGCCCAGAACAAATATGAGCAAGTTGCGTTTCGAGCTTTGACATTGGGTGCGACTAGTTTTTTAGGAAGGCGATAACCATAGCGCATCGCTGACACTCCTACGGCAACTCCTGGCCACAAGCGACCGTCTCAGAGCCACTCACTCAATGCGGCAATTTGTCCGGATCTACCTCTCAAGTGAGGCATCCGCTTGTTTGTATTAGTCGCGCGAATTGGTGGCTGCCAGATCGGAGTATTTGCACAGCGTCTGTATCGGGAAGATAGGGCAGTTCGATTCGTACACGATCTTGCTGCCATGCCGCGATAGGTACCCAGAGAAAATGGGCTACCACGGCAGGCAAAGCACCGCAGGTTAGGATGAATCGCGTGCGACTACTCGCCCCAGGCGCCCTGCATCGCAGCGAAGACAATGCCCCTTTCAAGTAGTTCACCGCGTCTTCAGCAAAGGCATCAATGCAGGAGTGATTGCCTGCGCCTGCTCCGAGGTCAGCGGGTCGTACGAGACAACAATATAGGCGCCCTCCTCCAGCACATCCGCACGGGCGACGTGGTCGCCGAGTATGCCTACCACCTGCTCTGGCGCAAGTCCGAAGTAGTTGTTGCACTGTTCTCTGGCCCAGTAGTTCACCTGCCTGATGTGAAGGCACTCTTGTCTGCGTGGACCGGCTTGAGCCCGGGCATGCATACGCTCTTCATCGCTGGATTTCCAGAATTCATCTTCCTCTTCGGCCAACACGTCCATGTCCTCCACCGCAGCGAAGAATGCACCAAAGCTGCGTATATAGAGGGGGATCACCTGGTCGAAGACATACTTCAGGTCTGCTCCATTTTTTGCAGAATTAAATTCGACAGTCATGTAGTCTTCAAGGCATGGAGCCACCTCTGAATGTCGCCGATACCTCCGGCTCAGAAGTCCAATTTCAAGGCGACTGACCTCCTCGTGAAGTCGATAGCTCACTTCATTGACAGGCCAATCCGATCGGTCTTCAAATGTGATGACATCCACATCTGCCAGCCCCCAAGGTGCAGGAAGCCAAGACAAGCTCTTGCATAGCTTTGCGTAGATTTCAGAAGGACTTTCGTCGAAGTCGAATACTCTGCAAACTCTGGTTTGCTGGGCCGTGCCAACTGCTCTTTATTTGTAGCTGATGATGAATGTGGCATATGCATTCGCACTGCCAGGCGTCGGCTCCTGCACGAGCGATGTCCCGATATAGCGGGCCTTCAGTTTGATATTCACCGACTCATTACCAAATTCGCCAGCCATCCACTGCTCTTCTTCCCCAGATACGGACCCGAATCTCACGAGCTGGTCATTCTCTCGTTGAATCTCGATACCTACGTTCTTGGCCACCGAATCCTCGGTAAGGGACAGCGTCGTTGATCGATTCGCCGGATTCTGCGTATCCGAAAATGCAATGAACATTCTTGTGGTTGTGTCGATATCGCCCCCAGAGCATGTAAGGTTCAGGCTGAAATCCTTCCATGGTCCTTTGCCGGCATCCGCTAGATCGGAGACACTGACGTTATCGAGATATACCGGAACCAGTAGGTTATTCGGTTTGCATGTCGGCACTTTAGGATCTACCACAATGCCGGCTCCGTCGATGTAGATCCTTCTAAAGGTATGCCCCAGGTCGACATATCTGGACTGACCGATCAGTCCGCCAATATATCCCCCTGCCGTGATGGGCCCCGTCTTCACCAATTCCACGACAAAGTCTTCAGCTGAGGTGAGAAAGTAGTTTGTACGGTCGTCATAAATCGTTCTAGGCCACCAATTAGGATTGGAACGCTCCCTGATTCGGATCCCCACGCCAGCAACTGAAGTCCTGAAGGTGCCAAACCCGTCCGACTCGCTGCTGGTCATCACGGTGTAGGCCGTTCTTCCCATGACCCTCTTGCACTGAATGAACCCGCCCGAGCCTACGGCCTGGGCGTTCTTCAAATTAATGACTGTTCCCACGGGGACCGACGGATTAAATTCCCCCGTTTCCCACGACTGAATCCGCAAGGTAACCATCGGAACCTCCTCGCCGCTGTCCAGCTTGATAGTGCAGACGCCTTGAGCCTTGACTGCCATTGGTGCAGCCACAAGAAACGAGGTGCACAAGAATCGCAAAATGACCGGCATCAATTTGCGTTTTAGAAATCGTTGATTCGCCATTGAGATTCCACAAATACCTTTTCTGAGCAGAGCATGGTATTTGTGGTTCAGATGGCAATTTCTAGGAATATTCTCAAAAGCTTGGCGTGGGCCGGCTATCACCGTGTTTCGTGCCTCCCTCACTCAGGCTTGCAATCGAGTCGGCTTCAGGCTGACCTGAGGCACTCACAGACCCATGCCGAAGCGGCGGCAATCGCCAACACCAGTTGCTGCACGCCGCCTGTCTTTAACAGCTGTTTTACGCTCCAAACCGGCTGTTCGAATCGCATGGCCGCCACGCAACGGTTCAAAGGGCCGCTTCTGCGTGCCGCGACAGGTTCGTGTCGTCCCTAAGCAGTCTGTCAACGCCTGAAGAATGAGCGAGCTCTTCGAGAGCACCGCTTGTTATTGCAGACGGCTTCACAGACGAAAACGCGGGCTTGCGCGAGCCATGGCGGGGTCGGACCGGCCTTGCGCACCCTGCGCCGGCGGCCGCAGAAGCACACCAATACAGGTATTAACCCGAATAAAGTCGCTGAAACTGGCTAAAATCGCGCCCATCCCGCGGGAGAGCGGAGCCTTTAGAGGGTTCCCGCCGAAGGCGCAAACTCCCATAATCGCTCAGGCAATAAGTACCGCAGGTGGGTCTGACAAGACCCGGATATCGCCAACTGGAGAGCAGCCCGCAACCACAAGTCTGCAGGGCTCACCGAAGGGGCAAGCATGTCCACCGCGAAGGTGCTCATGCGCAACTCTCAGGTAAAAGGACAGCGGGAGAGGCAAGCCGGACACTCCCGCCGATGTGAGTGGCTGGTCTATTTTCAAGTGCCTTCATGCTTCCTTCCGTCTCTTTGCTGGACTCGTTCCAGGCCTCCAACTTCACCGTCATGCTGGTCATCTATCTGGTGGCCATTACCGCCGAAGCCATGTCCGGCGCACTCGCCGCAGGCCGGCGCAATATGGATATCTTCGGCGTCGTCGTCATCGCCTTTGTCACTGCCCTGGGAGGCGGCACCATCCGCGACATGGTGCTGGGCCACTACCCCATCGGCTGGACCCAGCACCCTGAGTATGTGTATCTGGTCATCAGCTTCGGTCTGCTGACCACCGTGATTGCACGCCATATGCACAGGCTCAAGCAGGTGTTTCTGCTGCTGGACGCCATGGGTCTGATCGCCTTTTCGCTGATCGGCTGCAATACCGCGCTGGAGCTGGGCTACCCCACCATCGTCATCATCATGGCCGGCATGATTACCGGCATCAGCGGCGGCATCTTGCGCGATGTGCTCTGCAACCAGGTCCCCGTGGTGTTCCGCCGCGAGCTGTATGCCAGCGTGTCGCTGTCCGTATGCCTGATGTTCCTGGGCCTGCGCTATCTGGATGTCAGCCCCAATATCAGCACCATCGTGTGCTTTGCCGGCGGTCTTGCCTTCCGTCTGGCCGCCATTCGTTTCAAATGGCGCCTGCCGGTTTTTTCGTACCAGCAGCGCTGGGAATAAGATCGAGCTCCCCCTGTGGCGCTGCGCGCCTTTCCCCTCTCTTGCGACGCAGGAGGGGGACGCAGTCATCGCTGCGGGGCGGCCCTTGCCTGGCTGCTCTGACCTAGACTGCGCCATGCATTACCCATGTAGTTTCACTTTCCATGTCTGAACCGATCACATGGATGCCGGATGGCACCCCCTACAGCTCCAGATTCGGCGATCGCTATCACAGCGAGTTCGGCGGCCTCGACCAGGCCAGCCAGGTTTTTCTCGGTGGCTGCAACCTGCCAGCAGCCTGGGCCGATGCAGCGCAGTGGCGCATCCTGGAGACCGGCTTTGGCTTCGGCCTGAATTTCCTGGTCACCTGGGCGGCATGGAAGGCCGATCCCAGACGCCCGCGCATTCTGCATTTTGTCTCGGTGGAGGCCTACCCTGTCTCGCGCGAGGATCTGCTCGCGTTTTTGCCGGCCGATGAGGTACTGCGCGCGCTTGGCGAACAACTGGCCGAGCAATGGTGGGGACTGCTGCCGGGCGTGCATCGCCTTTCCTTTGATGACGGCCAGGTGCTGCTGACGCTCTATATAGGCGATGCCAGGACCATGCTGCGCAAGCAGCAGATGACGGCGGACAGCGTGTATCTGGATGGCTTCTCTCCCCAGCTCAACCCCGAGATGTGGGATGAAGATGCCATGAAGAACATTGCCCGCCATTGCCGCCGGGGCACGCAGCTTGCCACCTGGTGCGTGGCCGGCCATGTGCGCCTGGCGCTCAAGGCTCAGGGTTTTGAAGTCAAGAAGCGCGCTGGCGTGCCGCCCAAGCGCCATAACCTGCATGCAGCCTACAACCCGGCCTGGGAGCCACGCCATCGCCCGGACGGCCTGCCTGCGCCCGTGAGCCAGGCCGGCCGCTGCCTGGTGCTGGGGGCGGGCCTGGCAGGAGCCGCCGCTGCCGCCAGCCTGGCAAGACGCGGCTGGGAAGTGACGGTTCTGGATGCTGCGGCCGGGCCTGCGGCAGGAGCATCAGGCCTGCCAGCCGGCTTGTTTTGCCCGCATATTTCGCCCGATGACAGTGTTCTATCGCGCCTGTCCAGAAGCGGCGTACGCACAACGCTACAAAATCTGCAGCAACTGAGCCAAGCGCAAAAGTTGCATCCAGCCCAGGACTGGGCCCATGGCGGCGTGCTGGAGCATGACCTGAACGAGCCCTCCCATCTGCCCAGGTCATGGCTGCAACCCGGCAGCGAGAACAGCCCCTGGGGCCTGCACTGGAGTGCGCCTGCGCTGCCGGCTCAGTTGGCTGCGGCACAGCTGCCTGCAGACAGCCACGCCGTATGGCATGAGCAGGCTGGCTGGGTACGCCCCGCACAACTGGTGCGCGCGCTGCTGCAAGCCCCCGGGATTCATTGGCAGGGCCATGCCCGAGCTTCGCGCCTGGTGCGCGATGAAGTGCGCAATAGCTGGCAAGTGCTGGATGCGCAGGGCCAGATCCTGGCCGAAGCCCCCATGCTGGTGCTGGCCCTTGGCCCGGACACCAAGCCCTTGTTGCAAGCCAGCGGCCTGTCAGCAGGAGAATGGGAGCTGCAAGCCATACGCGGCCAGGTCAGCGTGGCCGAGCATGATGCAGGGACGCTGGCGGCCATGCCGCCCTTCCCCGTCAACGGTCATGGCAATCTGGTGCCGGACTTCCCCTCGGCCGACCGGGCCGGCGCGCACCAGTGGATCATGGGATCGACCTTCGAGCGCGATGTGACCGAGCTGCCGCCCACGGCTGCCGACCAGCAGGCCGCCCATGCCAGCAATGGCGAAAAGCTGGCCGCTTTGCTGCCGGGCTGCAGGCAGGCGCTGCGTTCCTTCTTCGATGCTGACCAGCGCCCTGCCACCTGGGCGCGCCTGCGTTGCGCGGCCTATGACCGTCTGCCGCTGGCAGGCCCTGCCGGGCAGTCGGCAGCCGATCTACCGGGCCTGTGGGTGCTGACGGGGCTGGGCTCACGCGGGCTGACGCTGTCCATGCTTTGCGGCGAGCTGCTGGCGGCACGCCTGCATGGCGAGCCGCTGCCGCTGGATGCCAGGCTGGCTCAGGCCCTGGGTACGCAGCGCCTGTGGAGCCGCTCTCTGCAGCAGCCCAGGTAGGCCACTCGCAAAAAAAGCACGCAGCGCTTACGGAGAAGTAAGTGCTGCGTGCCGTTTCGGCCCTGATTCTGAAGCCGGGTTTATTCGCTGCTTAACGATGCCACGGTGACCAGGGGCTCGAGTCTGGTCGCCAGCACCTTGTCCAGCGTCTTGCCGTCCATGTCCACGACTTCAAAGCGCCAGTCTTCCCACTCCACCACGTCGGCCTCGGTGGGCACGCGGCCCAGCAGCAGCATGATCATGCCGCTCAAGGTGTGATAGCGGCCACGCTCTTCCTCGGGCACGGTATGCAGGCTCAGGCGGTCCTTGAGTTCGGGCACGGGAATATGGCCGTCCAGCAGCCAGCTGCCGTCTTCACGCTGCACGGCCCAGCTGGTTTCGGGATCACGCGGCTGGAATTCGCCGGTAATCGCCTCGATCAGGTCCTGAAGCGTGACAATGCCCTGCACCTCGCCGTACTCGTCGATCACAAAGGCCATATGCAGATCGGAAGTGCGGAAGTTGTCCAGCAACTCCATGCCGGTAATGGTCTCGGGCACATAGAGGGCAGCCTGCAGAGGCTGGTCCTTGAGCGCCTGCCTGCCCTTGTTGAGCAAGGCCTGCGTCAGCCACTGGCGGGCGTTGAGCACGCCCACGATATTGTTCATATCGCCGCGCACGACCGGAAAGCGCGCATGGTCGGCCTGTTCGACACGGGCCAGAGTCTCTTCGAGGCTCTCGTCGATATCGAGACAGATGACATCGCTGCGCGGCACCATCAGCGAGCCGATCTGGCGATCGTCCAGACGGAACACATTGCGCACCATGGTGTGCTCCTGCGACTCGATCACGCCGGCTGTGTGGCCTTCCACCAAAATGGCCTGGATTTCCTCTTCGGTCACCACGCTGCCATTGCTTTCCTTGACGCCCAGGACCTTGAGCAGGCCGCGCGTCGATGCCGACAGCAGCCAGACAAAAGGTTTGGTGGCCAGGGCCAGGAAGTTGATGGGACGCGAGATCAGACGCGCCAGGGCCTCGGGATGGGTCTGGCCCAGGCGCTTGGGAACCAGCTCGCCCACAACGATGGAGAAGTAGGTGATCAGCACCACCACCAGGCCGGTGGAGAGGTAGTCGGCGTATTTCTGGGTCATGCCCAGGGTGATCAGCCAGTTCTCCAGCGGGCCGGCCAGAGCCGCCTCGCCGACGATGCCGTTGAGCACGCCGATGGAGGTGATACCGATCTGGATGGTGGAGAGGAAACGCGTCGGATCCTCTCCCAATTTGATAGCAGCTGCCGCGCCGCTGTCGCCCTCATCCACCAGTTTCTGCATGCGGGTCTTGCGGGCGGTGACCAGCGCAATTTCCGACATGGCGAAGACGCCGTTCAGACAGATGAGAGCGAAAAGTATGGCTATTTCCATAGTCAGGCACCCGCTTTCAATCCAGGCGCCTCAATCATTGAACAAGCCTTGATTCTAGAGAATGCCCGGCGCAGGGCCGCTCACAAAATGCAAGCGCGCAGAAAGGAAATTGGTTCAAGCGCTCCGTACGGGCGTTCTGGCAGCTCTTCACATATTCATTCAGATATATATGAAGCACTAAATAATCGTTTGTTTTTATATAAAGCCTCTCTACAGTTCAGTCCAACGATCCAAGTGCAATGCCACCCGAGGCAAGGCATCCGCTCCACGGAAGAACTGAAGACATGTATCAATACACCGATTTCGACAAAGCGTTCGTCAAGCAACGCGCCGACCAGTTCCGTGACCAGCTCCAACGCTGGCAGGCAGGCAAGCTCACGGAAGACGACTTCCGCCCGCTACGCCTGCAAAACGGCTGGTATGTGCAGCGCTATGCCCCCATGCTGCGCGTGGCCGTGCCCTACGGCGAAATCAACTCGGCCCAGATCCGCGTGCTGGCCAAGGTGGCCCGCGAGTACGACGAGCCCGAGGCCGAAGTCTTCAAACAGGCCCTGGAAGGCCAGGGCAAGCTGGGCACGACCTATCTGCCCAAGAACTGCGCCCACTTCACCACCCGCACCAATGTGCAGTTCAACTGGATTCCGCTGAGCAAGTCCGCCGATGTGATGGATCTGCTGGCATCGGTGAACCTGCACGGCATCCAGACCAGCGGCAACTGCATCCGCAACACCACCACCGATGCGCTGGCCGGTATCGCACCCGACGAGATCATCGACCCCCGTCCCTACGCTGAAATTCTGCGTCAGTGGACCACGCTGCACCCCGAGTTCGCGTTTCTGCCACGCAAGTTCAAGATCGCCATCACCGGCGCCAGCGAAGACCGCGCCGCCACGGGCTGGCATGACGTGGGCCTGCACATGGTCAAGAACGAAGCCGGCGAGATCGGCTTCAAGGTCTTCGTGGGCGGCGGCATGGGCCGCACGCCCGTGATCGGCACCGTGATCCGCGAGTTCCTGCCCTGGAACCAGATTATGAATTACATCGAGGCCATCGTCCGCGTCTACAACGAGCTGGGCCGCCGCGACAACAAGTACAAGGCCCGTATCAAGATTCTGGTCAAGGCCGAAGGCCAGGCCTATATCGATGCCGTGGAAGAGGAATTCCGCCAGATCGTCGAAGTGGACGGCGGCCCTCACACCGTGCCCCAGGCCGAGTTCGATCGCGTGTCTGCCATGTTCACCACGCCCGCTCTGCCCGTGGTGGCCGATGCCGCAGGCGATGAGCAGGCCCTGATTGCCCAGACTGCCAAGGAACCCGCCTTTGCACGCTGGATTGCCCGCAACGTCCACGCCCACCGCGTGGCCGGTCTGCGCGCCGTGACCCTGTCCTTCAAGCGTGTGGGCCAGGCCCCCGGCGATGCACAAAGCGAACAGCTCGACGCACTGGCTCATCTGGTGGACAAGTTCTCTGCCGGCGAAGCCCGCGTGACGCACGACCAGAACGTGATGCTGCCCTGGGTGCAGGTCGGCCAGCTGCATGCGCTGTGGACCGAGGCCAAGGCCCTGGGTCTGGCCAGCACCAATGTGGCGCTGCTCACCGACATGATCGCCTGCCCCGGCGGCGACTTCTGCGCGCTGGCCAATGCCCGCAGCCTGCCGATTGCCGACGCCATCACGGCCCGCTACCAGGATCTGGACGAGCTGGACGACATCGGCGAGATCGATCTGCATATCAGCGGTTGCATCAACAGCTGCGGCCACCACCACAGCGGCCATATCGGCATTCTGGGCGTGGATAAGGACGGCAAGGAGTGGTACCAGGTCACGCTGGGCGGCTCCGACGGCTCGACCCTGTCCGGCCAGGCCGTGGCCGGCAAGGTCATCGGCCCCTCGTTCAGCGCAGCCGAAGTGCCCGATGTGATCGAAGCCGTGCTCAGCACCTATCGCGACCTGCGCCAGCCCGGCGAGCACTTCATCGACGCCGTGCGCCGCATCGGCCTGGACCCCTTCAAGGAAGCCGGCAAGGCAGCCCGCCACCCTGTGGAAGCCGAAGAAGAAGCGCTGGCCTGAAGCCATAAGAACAAGGATAGAGTCATGAAAATTCTGGCAAGCAACGAATACCAGGCCCCCAGCGAGAGCACCGGCAATGTGCTGGTGCTGGCCAACGATGTGAACGCCCTTGAGGTGAATCTGGACGGCATCACCCAGGTGGACCTGTACTTCCCCAACTTCACCGACGGCCGCGCCTTCAGCCAGGCCTATCTGCTGCGCCGCCGTCTGAAGTTTGCGGGCGACATCCGTGCCACCGGCGATGTGCTGATCGACCAGCTGGTTCAGATGGAGCGCACGGGCTTCAGCAGCGCCGTGCTGCGCGAAGGCGTGGACGCCGCCGATGCGCAGCGCCAGTTCGAGCGCTTTGGCGGTTTCTACCAGGCCGATGCCGTGCACACACAGCCCCATTTCGTAGAGGTGCAAGCATGAGCCAGCTCGCCCCCGCAGCCAATCTGGCACAAATCAATGCCGAGCTGGGCCGCGACGCCCAGGCACTGGTTAACTGGGCCGTGGGCCTGGGTCAGCCCACCATAGTCACGACCAACTTCCGCCCCTTCGAGGCGGTGATCCTGCACATGGTGACGCGCGCGAATCCCGACGTGCCCGTGGTCTGGATGGACAACGGCTACAACACCGAAGCCACCTATCAGTTTGCCGATGCGGTGACCAAGCAACTTGGGCTCAACCTCAAGATCTACCTGCCGCTGCGCTCACGCGCCCACCGCGAGGCCGTGGAAGGCGCCACGCCGGCGCTGGACGATCCGCGCCATGCGGCCTTCACAGAAGAAGTGAAGCTGGAGCCCTTTGCCCGCGCCCTGCGCGAAACCGCACCCAAGGTCTGGTTCACCGCCCTGCGCGCCACCGACACCGCCGTGCGAGCACAGATGGAGCCCGTGAGCATCAATCCCGACGGTCTGATCAAGGTTGCGCCTCTGCTGCACTGGTCGTCCAAGGAGCTGTACGAGTACTGCGAAAAGCACGGCCTGCCCAACAACTTTGACTATGTGGACCCGACCAAGGGTGAAGACAACCGCGAATG
The DNA here is from genome assembly GCF_004522605.1 of Comamonas sp. A23. Classification (NCBI taxonomy): domain Bacteria; kingdom Pseudomonadati; phylum Pseudomonadota; class Betaproteobacteria; order Burkholderiales; family Comamonadaceae; genus Comamonas; species Comamonas sp. A23. Next base: position 220,073 of record NZ_RSDT01000005.1, on the reverse strand, counting down.
CGGCCTTCATTTGAGTCACTGACGTGCTCCCCCTGAGCCGCTTTGCGGCCTCCCTCTTTCTCGCTGTGCGGAAGGGGGACGACAGCATCGCGGAGGGGCGGCCCTTGCTCGCTGCATCTTGTTCAGGTTGCGCCAGCTTTTAGGTCTTGCTTAATAAAAAAAGATAGCTGCTAGCCAAATAGCCATAAGCGCTACAGCATTATTTGATTGGATAAAAAATGAACGCTCGTGTGGATACTTCCGTGTTGAGCCATCTCAGCAACCGCCACCTGGATGCACTGGAAGAAGAAACCATTTTCATCCTGCGCGAAGTGGCCGCCACCTTTGAACGCCCCACCCTGCTGTTTTCGGGCGGCAAGGATTCGCTGGTCATGCTGCGCTGCGCCGAAAAGGCCTTTGGCGCGGGCCGCATTCCCTATCCCTTGCTGATGATCGACACCGGCCACAACTTCCCTGAAGTGACCGATTTCCGCGACCAGCGAGCCAAGGAACTGGGCGCCGAGCTGATCGTGCGCAGCGTGGAAGACTCCATGGCGCGCGGCACTGTGCGTCTGGCACACCCCGGCGAATCGCGCAATGTGCACCAGTCGGTGACGCTGCTGGAGGCGATTGACGAGTTCCGCTTCGATGCCCTGATCGGCGGCGCGCGCCGCGACGAGGAAAAGGCCCGCGCCAAGGAGCGTATCTTCAGCCACCGCGACAGCTTCGGCCAGTGGCAGCCCAAGGCCCAGCGCCCCGAGCTGTGGACGCTGTTCAACACCCGCATTGCACAGGGCGAGCATTTCCGTGTCTTCCCCATCAGCAACTGGACCGAGCTGGATGTGTGGCAGTACATCGCCCGTGAAAACATCGCCCTGCCATCGATCTACTACACCCACAAGCGCGATGTCGTGGAGCGCAAGGGCCTGCTGGTGCCCGTGACTGAACTGACCCCGCCGCGTGAGGGCGAGGAAGTCGTGCAGCGCGATGTGCGTTTCCGTACCGTGGGCGACATCACCTGCACCTGCCCCGTGGAAAGCACGGCAGCAACGGCCGAAGACATCGTGATCGAAACCCTGGCCGCCGAGGTCAGCGAACGTGGCGCGACGCGCATGGACGACAAGACCAGCGAAGCGTCCATGGAAAAGCGCAAGAAAGACGGTTACTTCTAAGGCATCCCCTGAGGCGCTACGCGCCTTCCCCTTCTCTGGAGCTTCGCTCCGGAAGGGGACGACACCCTCGGTGCGCGGCGGCGCTTCCTCGGTGTCTCTGAGTTGGGACATGTCGGTTTTTAGAAAGAATGCGATGACTGAGACTATTAATTCCGTAGCTGCTAGCGCAAACCCATCAAGCGCTTCAGGCCAATTTGATGCACATAACAGCAGCGCACTGCGCTTTATCACCTGCGGCTCGGTCGATGACGGCAAGAGCACGCTGATCGGTCGTCTGCTGGTGGACACCCGCGCCGTGCTGCAGGATCAGCTGGCCGGCGTCACCAAGTCCGGCGAGACGGATCTGGCCCTGCTGACCGACGGCCTGGCCGCCGAGCGCGAGCAAGGCATCACGATCGATGTGGCCTACCGCTACTTCGCCACCGAGTCGCGCAAGTTCATCATCGGCGATGCTCCCGGTCACGAGCAGTACACACGCAATATGGTGACGGCCGCATCGAGCGCCGATGCCGCCGTGGTGCTGGTCGATGCCACCAAGCTGGACTGGAAGAATGCCGATCTGGAGCTGCTGCCCCAGACCCGCCGCCACAGCCTGCTGGCCCATCTGCTGCGCGTGAATTCGCTGGTGTTTGCCGTCAACAAGCTCGATGCCGTGGAAGACCCGGCCCTGGCCTTTTCCCATATCAGCGCGGCGCTGCAGAAGTTCACTGCCTCCGCAGACATCAAGATTACGGCCACCGTGCCCGTGTCCGCGCTCAAGGGCTACAACGTGGTCAACAGCACTGACGGCTGGGCCGGCTACCACGGCCCCAGCCTGCTGCAACTGCTGGAACAACTGCCCAACACGCCGACCGACAGCGATCTGGCGCTGGCCTTCCCCGTGCAGTGGGTGGAGAAGTTCTCTTCTTCGTCCGACACCAGCCAGGGCCGCCGCGTGTTCTGGGGCCGTGTCGCCACAGGGGTGGCCCAAGTCGGTGCCCAGGTGCAGATTCTGCCCAGCGGCCAGCTCGCGACCGTGGCCCAGGTCATCGACCATGCCCGCGCGCCCAAGGAAGTGGCGGCAGGCCTGTCCGCCGGCATCACGCTGGACCGCGAGGTCGATGTCTCGCGCGGCGACTGGATCATTGCCGCCCCCGTGCAAGCCGAAGTGGCCGAGGACGACTTTGATGCCCCTGCTGCCGCAAGCCCATGGCCCAGCAGCCGCGAGATCACCGCCACCGTGGCCTGGATGGACACCGAGCCCCTGGTGCCCGGTCGCGTTTACTGGGCGCTGCATGGCCATCGCTGGGTCAAGGCCAAGGCGCGCCGCTTGGTGCACCGCCTCAATATCAATACACTGGACAAGGAAGACGCCCAGCAGCTCGAGGCCAATGCCATCGGCCAGGTGGAGCTGGTGCTGCAGGAAGCCATCCCGACCGCCCCCTTCACCCAAGCTCGCCAGCTGGGCTCGCTGATTCTGGTGGACACCGCCAGCAATGCAACAGCCGGTGCTGCGCTGGTGAACTGAAGCCAATGAAGACAGGGCCGCAACGGCGATCTGACCGTCAAACCAGATCTCCATACGGCCTTATCCAGCCAGGCACTGGCGCTGCGCGGGAAAAAACCTAAAATCACGGGGTTTTACCAATCCCCACCCAAGAAGAAGATTCTCAATGACTCACGTCGTTACCGAAAACTGCATCAAGTGCAAGTACACCGATTGCGTGGACGTTTGCCCCGTGGACTGCTTCCGTGAAGGCCCCAACTTTCTGGTGATCGATCCCGATGAATGCATTGACTGCGCCGTCTGCATTCCCGAGTGCCCGGCCAATGCCATCTTTGCCGAAGAAGATGTGCCTGCCGATCAACTGGCCTTCATCAAGCTGAACGTGGATCTGTCCCAGCTCAAGAGCTGGAAGAGCATCACCAAGCGCAAGGCTTCGCTGCCCGACGCCGACGAGTGGAATGGCAAGCCGAACAAAGTGGATTTGCTGGAGCGCTAACCCAGTCTGGGCGCGGACTGCGCTACGCTTGCCTGCATGAGCCTGTCCAACGCAACGACCAACGCTTCCCTCTCACTACAACCCGCCGTGGAAACCGACGCCATCATCATTGGCGCAGGTCCGGCGGGTTTGTTTCAGGCCTTTCAGCTTGGCCTGCAGGGCATTCAAGCCCATTTGATCGATGCCCTGCCCCATGTGGGCGGCCAGTGCAGCCAGCTCTACGCACACAAGCCCATCTACGACATCCCCGGCATTCCCGTCTGCACGGGCCTGGAGCTGGTGCAACTGCTGGAAAAGCAGATCGCGCCCATGCAGGTGACCCGCCATCTGTCCCAGCAAGTACAGACTCTGCAAGCCCTTGACGACGGGCGCTGGCAGGTCGGCACCACGGCAGGAGCGCTGTTCCATACCCGCACCGTCTTCATCGCCGCAGGCGTCGGCGCGTTCGTGCCCAAGGCCCTCAAGGCGCCAGGAGTGGATGAGCTCGGCACGGGCCAGTTGCACTATCACCCGCAGCAGCTGGACATGGCTGCAGGCCGCCAGGCGCTGGTCTATGGCGGCGATGAGGAAGCCGTAGCAGCAGCCATTGACTGCAGTTCAAGCGCGGCCAGAACCGTTCTCATGCACCGCCGTGACAGCTTCAATGCCGAGCCGGCGCAACTGACCCGGCTTCAGCAGTTGCGCGAATCTGGCGCTGTCGAAGTGCTGATCGGCCAGATCACCGAGGTGCGGCACGGCGATGGCCGGCTGGAGGCCGTGCAATGGATGGACGGCGAAGGCAATGAACATCTGCAGCCTGTCGAACAGCTGCTGGTCTACCAGGGCATTTCACCCAAGCTGGGTCCTTTGACGGACTGGGGACTGGCACTGGAGCGCAAACAACTGGCGGTGGATCCGGCAACGCTTGCCACCAGCGCCCCGGGGATTTATGCCATTGGCGACATCGTCAGCTACAGCGGCAAGAAACGGCTGATCCTCTGCGCCTTCCACGAGGCCACCATGGCCGCGTTTGCAGCCGCCGAATACCTGCAAGGCAGCAAGCCTTTGCTGGAGTACACGACGACCAGCGCGCGCCTGCATGCCATCCTGGGCGTGTCTCACTGAAGAGCCGCCAGTGCCTTGTCTCGGACTCCTTGGAGTCTGCTGCTTCTGAGGCAGGCATAAAAAAACCGCTATCCCTCGGGATAGCGGTGTAAATCACGACGGGGTCAGACCCCACCGCGCGCACTTTGATCTCGGCTCAATGGCCATGTGCCGGCTTGACCGGAATGATGGGCACTTCCTTGCCTTCCTTGTCGTAGACCTTGCCACCTTCGACGCGGTCGCCATCGGCCAGGGCTTCCAGCACATGCTGGCTCAGGGCGCGGCCATAGCCGGCTTCAAAGACGGAAGGCTGATCGGAATTGCCTTGCTTGAAGTGGTTGTAGAGCAGGTTCAGGGTCACGGCAACCAGGGCCGTTGCGCTGATGCCCGAGTGAAAGATCGTGGCAAACCATGCGGGGAACTGGTCATAGAACTTGGGAGCCACCACCGGCAGCAGACCCGCGCTCACCGAGGTGGCAACAATGATCAGATTCATATTGTTGTTGTATTCCACCTTGGCCAGGGTACGGATGCCGCTGGCAGCCACGGTACCGAACAGCACCAGACCGGCACCGCCCAGCACGGAGGGAGGCACGCAGGCCACGATGCGGCCCATCACCGGCAGCACGCCAAACACGATCAGGATCAGGCCGGAGAAAGCCACCACGAAACGGCTCTTGATTCCGGTCACGGCCACCAGACCCACGTTCTGTGCAAAAGCGCTTTGCGTGAAGCCGCCGAAGATGGGAGCCACGATGCTGGAGAGCATGTCGGCGCGCAGACCATCACCCAGACGGCGACCGTCCACGGGGCTGTCCACGATTTCGCCCACGGCCAGCACGTCGGCCGAGGTTTCCACCAGGATCACCAGAATCACGATGAACATGGAGATGGTGGCAGCCATGTCGAAAGTGGGCCAGCCGAAGTGCAAAGGCGTAGGCACCGCAAAAATGGGGCCGTTGAACACTTGCGAGAAATCGGCCTTGCCGATGAAGACGGCCGTGATGGTACCCACCACGATCGCCACCAGAATCGACAGGCGCGACAGCATGGCATTGCCCAGCTTGCTGAACAGCAGCACCATGAACAGCGACAGACCGGCCAGGCCGATATTGCCCATGCTGCCGTAATCAGCAGACTTGGCATTGCCGCCCATGGCCCAATGCGCAGCCACAGGCATCAGCGACATGCCGATCACCGTGATCACGCAGCCGTTGACCAGCGGCGGGAAGAATTTGGTGATGCGTGAGAAAACCGGCGCAATGATCAGACCCAGTACCGAGGCGTACATGACGGCCCCCAGCACGCCCTGCATGCCACCACCGGTGTGCAGAATGCTGACCATGGTGGCCACGCCTGCGAACGAAACGCCCTGAACCAGAGGCAGACGGCAGCCGAAGAAAGGGATGCCCAGGGTCTGCAGCAAGGTTGCCACACCACCCATGAACAGGCAGGCGGTCACCAGCAGACCGGCATCGGCAGCAGACATGCCAGCCGCTTCAGCGACGATCAGAGGCACCGCCACGATGCCGCCGTACATGGTCAACACATGTTGCAAGCCATACATGAGGTTGGCGGTGACGCCAAGATTCTCATCTTCGGGGCGCTTGACGGCCGCATCCCTGGATGCTCCGGTCTGATCGTTCATCTTTGTCTCCTAAATTACCTACTCACCAAGGCTCTAGAGGCCTTTCGCTCTGTCCGGTCGACTTGCAGCAACTCTTTCGGCAGCGATCTTTTCCGATCGCCCCGGCGAGGCCTTGTGCTGCAGCCAGTCGCTCTTCTTCGAGAGCGATCCGACCTATGGAAAAGAGCAAACCACTCTTTCATTCACCCAAGTCAGTCTTTCAATCTCCTTTGATTGCAGGACATCCGCCGGATGGACTATTCCATTACGCAATCAAAGCCATACCCAGAAGGGCATGAGTCGAGACTTTACGTTGCCAGAAGACCAAAATTGTCTACAGTTTTGTATACAAAGTGCTGACCAGAACCTTTCCAAAGCAAAAAAGCACACGCATTGGCTGCGATCGGGCGCCGGAAATTGATGCAGATCATGCCCGTCAAGGCATTCATGCCCTCTATAAAGAACAAAAGGATGCAAGACACATTCCCAGTTGTGTCTTGCATCCAGCAGAGAAGAGAAAAGAGAAATCTGGAGCGCTGATCAGTCTTCCTCGGCCTGAGCGATGCCGGGAAACAGTACATCGGTAAAGCCGAAACGGCTGAAATCGCGCACCCTCATCGGATAGAGCTTGCCCCAGAGGTGGTCGCACTCATGCTGGACCACGCGCGCGTGAAAGCCCTCGACCGTGCGATCAATCGGGTCGCCGTAGATATCAAAGCCGGTGTAGCGCACCTTGTTCCAGCGTGGCACCATGGCTCGCAGACCGGGAACTGACAGACAGCCTTCCCAATCCAGCTGCTCCTCTTCACCGATGGGTGTGATGACTGGATTGATCAGCACGGTACGAGGCACTATGGGGGCATCCGGATAACGGGGATTGGGCTCACCCGAGCCAAACACCACCATCTGCAAATCCTCGCCGATCTGCGGCGCCGCCAGGCCGGCACCGTTGGCAGCATGCATGGTGTCCAGCAAATCCTTGAGAAGCAGATGCAGCGCATCCGTATCAAATTCAGTCACCGGCTTGGCAAGCCTCAGCAGACGGGGATCACCCATCTTCAAAATGGTACGTACAGTCATATATCAATACAGCGTGCAGCAACCACCGGGTCACCGCACTGTTCAATCATCAAAAGCATAGCGTCGCCACCAATCCACGTGAACGGTGCGGCCAGTTCGGGCATCAGGCACAGAGAATTTAATGAAATTGTGATGAACTTCCTGCGAGCCCATTTTTACACCCTATAATCTAGGTCTTCTTCCTCAATAGCTCAGTCGGTAGAGCGCCGGACTGTTAATCCGTAGGTCCCTGGTTCGAGCCCAGGTTGAGGAGCCAAGAATTTCGATGCTTTGCGGATATCAAAGCATCACACCGACATATTCCTCAATAGCTCAGTCGGTAGAGCGCCGGACTGTTAATCCGTAGGTCCCTGGTTCGAGCCCAGGTTGAGGAGCCAAAATTTAATCGCCTTGCAATCGCTCAAGGCATGTCACACCGACACATTCCTCAATAGCTCAGTCGGTAGAGCGCCGGACTGTTAATCCGTAGGTCCCTGGTTCGAGCCCAGGTTGAGGAGCCATTCAAAAGCCTGTATGCAAGTCATACAGGCTTTTTCTTTTATCTGCTCAGGCGGCTCTCACCACGCCCACCGAAGCACCCACGGGTGGCGCATCTACAGCGACGGCCTTGTGTGCAGAGTGAGGGACATAGGGATAGTGATGCGGCACCACGGGAATATGCTGCTCGCCCTGCTCCCAGGCTCGCAATTCATCTTCCAGTCGAGCAGCACGTTCGGCATACATCTGAGCGGAGGACTGGTAGTACTCCGCCGCGATAGTGTGCTCCAGAACAGCCATGCGCGCCTCTTGCAGATAGGCACGCGTACGGCGGATATAGCGCGGTTCGGAACGTCCAAAACCGAAGATCTTGCCGAAAAACATGACCAGCCTCCTTTTCCGGTAACAACGCAAATCCGTCACGACTCCTCAACCGATGGAGCAATGTTGCCAGCGTAATGTCTCCGTTTCAAGACATCTGTCCCACAGCAAGAGTTCGCCTCGTAGGAGGGGCACCCGCCACTTGCGGCCGCCCGCCCAAAGCCGGCTCCAGGCAGGGCCTGAAACACTGCTTTCCTGTCACAAAGCCCAACTCAGGAATCAATCAGACACATTGTTCGGGTATTTCCGCCCCCACATCGCCCGGCGAGCAAGGGCTTGCCGGCGATTCAAGCAAGGGCAAACACGCAGGACTCCCGCCGCGAACCGCTGCCAATCCCGGCCTGCCCATGCGCTGCGGCAGGCAAGAGCACCCGCCATCAAGACTGGATCGCTACAGAATTCAATGCAGCATCCCTGCCGCACAGACAGGCACAACCCAGCGAGTCAGTTGCCCCGCAGGAAGTTCTGCACCCCTTCGGCCACATGAACACCAGAGGACATACAGGCCGTGAGCAGATAGCCGCCCGTGGGGGCCTCCCAGTCCAGCATTTCTCCCGCACAGAAGACGCCAGGCAGAGCGGCACACATCCCCCGCGCATCCAGAGCCTCCAGACGAACTCCGCCTGCCGTGCTGATGGCCTCATCGATGGGGCGCGGCGCGATCACCGTCAAAGGCACCGCCTTGATCGTGGATGCCAGGCGCTTCATGTCCGCCATGCCATCCTTGCCAAGCACCTCATACAGCAAACCCGCCTTGATGCCATCAAGCCCCAGACGCCCCTTGAGATGACTGCTGAGGCTGCGCGAGCCGCGCGGCCGCATCACCTCCTGCTGCACACGCTCCACACTCCACTGCGGCAACAGGTCCAGCTCGAAGCGCGCAGTGCCCTGGCGGGCAATGCAGTCCCGCAACAGGGAGGAGACAGCATAGATCAGGCTCCCCTCCACCCCTGTCTGCGTCGCAACAAATTCACCTTGACGTTCAAAGCCGGCACTTTGCTCGTCCGCAAACTTCAAGACCACCGACTTGAACGGCTGCCCGGCAAAGCGCTGAGCAAAGACCTCGCTCCAGCCGGCTTCACGCCCTTGCGGCCAGCCCACATCAAAGCCACAGTTGGCCGCCTGCAACGGGGCAATGCCCACCCCCTTGTCCTGCAGCAGCGAAACCCAAGCGCCGTCCGAGCCCAGACGCGCCCAGCTGCCGCCGCCCGTCGCCAGCACCAAAGCCTTGCAGCCAATCTTGACCCTGGCACTTTCTGTCTGAAGAACCGGCTTGCCATCCTCTGCCCAGCCGATCCAGCGGTGACGCATATGAAACTGCACGCCCTGCGACTTCATACGCACCAGCCAGGCACGCAGCAGCGGCGCTGCCTTCATATCCGCAGGGAACACTCTTCCGGATGTCCCCACAAAGGTATCAAAACCCAGCTCCTTGACCCAGGCCTGAAGCTCGCTCGCCCCCCACTTTTCGAGCCAGGGAGTCAAATCTGCAGAGCGGCAGCCATAGCGAGTGACAAAGCTCGAGAACTCCTCGGAGTGCGTAAGATTGAGGCCGCCTTTGCCGGCCATGAGGAATTTGCGAGCCGCCGAGGCTTTCGCCTCGAACACCCTGACCGACAAGCCGGCCTTCGCCAGTTGCTCGGCCGCCATCAGGCCTGCAGGCCCGGCACCGATCACAGCCACATCACAGACCCATTCGGAATCGGCCATCAAGGGCTCCGAGACACTCATACTTCTACCACCTCAATCTGCCGGCAGCCACCGGCCGCCAAAGGGTGCGCAGAATACCACCGACGGCATTTCTGCAATATTGCGGGCACTATTAGCGCGATAGCTGCAAACAACCAGCCACACACCGTGGCGGGAGATGAGTTTCTGTCACAATCAACTCACTAGGCGAATAGACCGCCTACCTTTTTGATTCAAGAAAATCCAGGACTACAAATGGCCAGCGAATTGATCAAGCACATCACGGATGCAAGCTTTGAGTCTGACGTACTGCAACCCGGCACGACCGTGCTGGTGGATTACTGGGCTGAATGGTGCGGCCCTTGCAAGATGATCGCCCCCATCTTGGACGATGTGGCCGAAGGCTACAAAGGCAAGGTGCAGATCGCCAAGATGAATGTGGACGAAAACCGTGAGATCCCTGCCAAGTTCGGCATTCGCGGCATTCCCACACTGATGTTGTTCAAGGACGGCCAGCTGGCCGCCACCAAGGTTGGCGCGCTGAACAAGACGCAACTGTCCGCCTTCCTCGACCAGCACATCTAATGCATTCAACAAACAGAGCTCCCAATGGAGCTCTGTTTGCTTCTGGGCACCCGCTACCCTCCCCCATTTGCATCTGCTACAGACCCGGCACAGGTTGCAGATGACAAGTCCTCGATAAATTGCTTGCAAGCTGCGCCAGTTTTCCTGTCATAATGTATGAACCGCCGGCCACCGCATGGGACCGCGCTGGATTTTTCTTCAGGCAAGCCTGCCCACTTTCACAGTGTCTCGTTAGGCTCTACGCCTCCCCCCCTGGTTATTCTCACTCCACGCTTGGAGTCATTTCATGCACCTTAATGAACTCAAGGCACTGCACGTGTCTGAAGTCTTGAAGCAGGCCGAAGCGCTTGAGATCGAAAACGTCGGTCGCATGCGCAAGCAGGAACTGATGTTCGCCATCATCAAAAAGCGCGCCAAGGCCGGTGAACAGGTCTTTGCCGACGGCGTGCTGGAAATCCTGCCCGATGGCTTCGGCTTTCTGCGTAGCCCCGATACCAGCTACACCGCCAGCACCGACGATATCTACATCTCGCCCAGTCAGGTGCGCCGCTTCAATCTGCACACCGGCGACATGATCGAAGGCGAAGTGCGCATCCCCAAGGATGGCGAGCGCTACTTTGCCCTGACCAAGCTCGACAAGGTCAACGGCGGCCCACCCGAGCAAAACAAGCACAAGGTGCTGTTTGAGAATCTTACCCCTCTGTTCCCCAAGGAGCAGATGCGCCTTGAGCGCGATATCAAGGGCGAAGAAAACATCACCGGCCGCATCATCGACATCATCGCCCCCATCGGCCGCGGCCAGCGCGCGCTGATCGTGGCACCGCCCAAGAGCGGCAAGACCATGATGATGCAGAGCATTGCGCACGCCATCACAGCCAACCATCCCGATGTGCATCTGATGGTGCTACTGGTGGACGAGCGCCCTGAAGAAGTGACGGAAATGCAGCGCTCGGTGAAGGGCGAAATCATTGCCTCCACGTTCGACGAGCCAGCTACCCGTCACGTGCACGTGGCCGAAATGGTGATCGAGCGCGCCAAGCGCCTGGTGGAACTGGGCAAGGATGTGGTCATCCTGCTGGACTCCATCACCCGCCTGGCCCGCGCCTACAACAACGTCGTGCCCTCGTCGGGCAAGGTGCTGTCGGGCGGTGTGGACTCCAACGCACTGCAGCGCCCCAAACGCTTCTTCGGTGCGGCCCGCAATGTGGAAGAAGGCGGCTCGCTGACCATCATCGCCACGGCACTGGTCGACACCGGCAGCCGCATGGACGAAGTGATCTTTGAAGAATTCAAGGGCACCGGCAACAGCGAACTGCACCTGAACCGTCGCCTCTACGAAAAGCGCGTGTTCCCAGCCATCGAACTCACCAAGAGCGGTACACGCCGCGAGGAGCTGCTGCTGGCTCCCGAGATTCTGCAAAAGACTCGTATCCTGCGCCAGTTCATGTACAACATGGACGAGATCGAGTCCATGGAGCTCATGATCAAGAACATGAAGGCCACCAAAAACAACGTGGAGTTCTTCGACATGATGCGTCGCGGCGGCTAAGGCCTCTTCGTGCATCGAAACAACAAAGCCCCGCCTCGCGGGGCTTTGTTGTTTCTGGCGCTTGACCCCATTGATTGACCTGGCTCAAACTGACTTGCAAGCCGCCCCTCAATACTAGGGATATACATCTATACAAATCTTGCGATAACCGGAAGCCAAAAGCTTTCAAGTCGCAGGTTCTGCATTCATGGCCCCTTCAGCAAATCGCACACCACCCTACAACACCACACCGATGCGCCTGCTGGCAGCAGCCACATTGCTGACAGCGCTGGCAGCCTGCAGCCCGACGGTGCCGATTCTGCAGCCACAGGCCCAGGCCAAGCTACCGGACAAGTGGCCTCAGGAGTGGACAAAAAAACAAGAGAACGCTGCGGCAGCAAATACGGCATCGATTACCTGGCAAGACTTCTACCTTGACCAAAACCTGCAGGAGCTGATTCGCGCAGCTCTTGCCCACAATCAGGACCAGCGCCTCGCATTGCTGCGTGTGCAGGAGGCCCAGGCCGCCTACGACATACAGAGTGCGGCTCGACTGCCGACGATCGGCCTGGGCAGCAGTCATGGCAGAGCACGTGTTCCCGCCGACCTCAACGCCAGCGGCCGCTCCGTCGTCGCCGGCGATCAGCAAGTCTTTGTCGGCCTCAACAGCTGGGAACTCGATCTCTGGGGCCGTGTCAAAAGTCTCAGCGAGGCTGCTTTAGGCAATTATCTGGCGCTGGATGCCACGCAGCATGCGGTTCAATCCAGTCTCGTCAAGCAGGTCGCACTGAATTATCTGGCTCTGCGCAGTCTGGATGAACGCCTGGCCCTGACCCAGCGCACGATTGCCAGCCGAGAGGAATCGCTGCGCATCTTCAAGCGCCGCACCGAGGTGGGCTCCACCTCTCGCTATGCGCTCACGCAGGTACAGACTCTGGTTCACCAGGCCAAGGCCATAGGCACTCAGTTGGCACAGCAGCGCGCGCTGCAGGCCAATGCACTGCAGCAGCTCACGGGGATGGATGCAGACCGCTTGCCGCAAAGCAGCTCCACCGCCGTGATCCTGAAACCGATTCCCGAAGGCCTGCCGTCCGATCTGCTGACACAGCGCCCCGACATCATTGCCGCCGAGTACGGCCTGCAGGCAGCCAAGGCCAATGTGTCTGCCGCGCGCGCTGCGTTTTTGCCTCGCATCGCCCTGACCGGCAGCTGGGGCACGGCCAGTGCGGAGCTCGACGGCCTGTTCAGAAGCGGCAGCCGTGCCTGGCAGTTTGCTCCCACGATTTCGCTACCGATCTTTGACGGCGGCCAGCGCCAGGCCAACCTGAATCTGCAGGCCGTGCGACAGAACATGGCGGTTGTCCAGTACGAAAAAGCCATAGAGACAGCAATGCGCGAAGTGCTGGACGCACTGTCCAGCCGCACCATGCTCGAGCAGCAGCTCGTGGTTCTGACCGATCAGCGCGCTGCACTCAAGGAACGCGCCCGACTGGCCCGGCTGCGCTATGACCAGGGAGCCTCGCCCTATCTCGATGTGCTGGATGCCGAACGCGACCTGCTCAGTGCCGAGCAGCAACTGGTTCAGGGCCGCGAAGCCCTGTTGTCCACCCAGGTCGCTCTCTATGCCGCTTTGGGTGGAGGCTACTTTGCTCAAGGCCAGAGCAGCCCCCCCAGCCCTGCAGCCCTCCAACCTTGACCTGCGAATCCATGTCCATGAACAAGAAATTGACCATCGCCGCGCTCATCGTTGCCGCCGCCGCCCTGGGCGCCTATGGCTGGCAGCAATGGCGCAGCGCACAGGCCTCCGAAGGCCTGGTCAGCGGCAACGGCCGCATCGAAGCCACCGAAATCGACGTCGCCACCAAATACGCCGGCCGCATCGCAGAAATCCTGGTGCAGGAAGGCGAGTTCGTGAAAGCCGGTCAGCCACTGGCGCGCATGCAGATCGAGAGCCTGCAGGCCCAGCAGCGCGAAGCCATCGCCGGTCGTGAGCGCGCCTCTCATGCGGTGACTTCGGCACGCGCCGAAATCGCGCTGCGCGAAAGCCAGTACGCGGCCACCATGGCCACTGTGGCCCAGCGCGAAGCCGAACTGGATGCAGCGCTGCGCCGCGTCAAACGCTCCGAGACACTGGCCCGCGAAGGTGCTTCATCGGAGCAGGAACTGGACGACGACCGGGCCCGGGTCCGCGGCGCCCAGGCCGCGCTCAAGGCCGCCCAGGCCCAGGCCACGGCAGCCAAGGCAGCGATCGACGCGGCCAAGGCCCAGACCATAGGTGCGGAATCGGCGGTGACGGCCGCTGCCGCCACCGTCCAGCGCATCGATGCCGATGTGAAGGACAGCGAACTCACCGCCCCGCGCGACGGCCGCGTGCAATACCGGCTGGCCCAGCCCGGCGAGGTGATCGGCGCCGGCGGCAAGGTGCTGAACATGGTGGATGTCTCGGACGTCTACATCAGCTTCTTCCTGCCCGAGACCGTGGCAGGCCGAGTGGCCCTTGGCACCGAGGTGCGCATCGTGCTGGATGCGGCTCCGCAATATGTGATCCCGGCTCAGGTGTCCTTTGTCGCCAGCACCGCCCAATTCACGCCCAAGACCGTGGAGACGGCCAGCGAAAGACAGAAGCTGATGTTCCGCGTCAAGGCACGTATTGCACCGGATCTGCTGCAAAAGCACCTGACTCAAGTCAAGACAGGCCTGCCCGGCGTGGCCTGGATCAAGCTCGATAAAGAGCGCGAATGGCCGGCCAAGCTGGAGCTGCGCACCGGCGACGCGTCGGCCTCGTGAACGTTGCGGTCCCATTTGCCATGACCCAGCATGTAGCCACCTTGCGCGATGTGACGCTCGCCTACGGCAAGACGCAGGCGCTGCGCGGACTGAGCCTGGAGATTCCTGCAGGCATCATGGTCGGCCTGATCGGCCCTGACGGCGTGGGCAAGTCAAGCCTGTTGTCTTTGATTGCCGGAGCGCGCGCCCTGCAGGGCGGCGAGATACAGGTGCTTGGCGGCGACATGCGCAGCAAAAAGCACCGTGATGCCGTCTGCCCCCGCATTGCCTACATGCCTCAGGGCCTGGGCAAGAACCTCTACCCCACGCTGTCGGTGGAAGAGAATCTGCAGTTCTTCGGGCGCCTTTTCGGTCATGACGCGGCCGAGCGCCGGGCGCGCATCGACGATCTGACCCAGAGCACCGGACTGCAGAAATTCCTCTCCCGCCCTGCCGGCAAGCTCTCGGGCGGCATGAAGCAGAAGCTGGCGCTGTGCTGCGCCCTCATCCACGACCCCGACCTGCTGATTCTCGACGAGCCCACGACCGGCGTGGATCCGCTGGCGCGCGCGCAGTTCTGGGATCTGATCAACCGCATCCGCGGCCAGCGCCCGCAGATGAGCGTGATCGTGGCCACTGCCTATATGGACGAGGCCCAGCGCTTCGACTGGCTGGCGGCCATGGATGACGGCCTGATTCTGGCCACCGGCACCCCCGCCGAGCTGCTGGCGCGCACCGGCATGCCGGCGCTGGAAGCCGCGTTCATCGCGCTGCTGCCCGAGGAGAAGAAACGCGGCCATGCCGCCGTGGTGATCCCTGCACTGCAGACCAGCGATGACGACATCGCCATCGAGGCACGCGATCTCACCATGCGCTTTGGCGACTTTGTGGCCGTGGACCATGTGAATTTCCGTATCCGGCGCGGCGAGATCTTCGGCTTTCTGGGCTCCAACGGCTGCGGCAAATCGACCACCATGAAGATGCTGACCGGGCTGCTGCCCGCCAGCGAGGGCGATGCCTGGCTGTTTGGCAAGAAGATCGATCCGCATGATGTGGCCACGCGCCGGCGCGTGGGCTATATGTCGCAGGCCTTCTCGCTCTACGGCGAGCTGACCGTGCTGCAGAACCTGGTGCTGCACGCCGAACTCTTCCACGTGGATCCGGCCGAGATCCCGGCGCGGGTCGAGGAAATGCTCACCCGTTTCGGGCTCACCGAAGTACGCGAGACGCTGCCCGGCAATATCCCGCTGGGCATGCGCCAGCGCCTGTCGCTGGCCGTGGCCATGGTGCACAAGCCGGAGCTGCTGATTCTCGACGAGCCCACTTCGGGCGTGGACCCCGTGGCTCGCGATCAGTTCTGGCGCCTGCTGATCGAGCTCTCGCGCCGCGACCGCGTGACCATCTTCATCTCCACGCACTTCATGAACGAAGCCGAGCGCTGCGACCGCATGTCCATGATGCATGCGGGCAAGGTGCTGGACAGCGACAGGCCGGCAGCACTGACCGCCAAGCGCGGTGCGGCCACACTGGAGGAGGCCTTCATCGGCTATCTGGTGGAGGCCTCGGGCGAGGCAGCGCCCGTGCTCGATATCAAAAAGGAAGCTGCTGGCGCTGACTCAGACTTATCCCCAGCATCAAAAGTATCTGATACCAATACAGATAAAGCGCAGCAAGCTCCTGTTTCAGAAGCACACAAAGGCCCTGGCTTCAGCCTGCAACGCTTGTGGAGCTATCTGTGGCGCGAGGCGCTGGAGCTGCAGCGTGATCCCGTGCGCGCCACGCTGGCCCTGGTGGGCTCGCTGGTGCTGATGGTGGTGATCGGCTTCGGCATCAGCATGGACGTCGAAGACCTGAAGTTTGCCGTGCTCGACCGCGATCAGAGCACCATCAGCCAGAACTATGTGAACAATCTCGCAGGCTCGCGCTATTTCATTGAAATGCCTCCCATCCAGGATTACGCGGACCTGGACCGGCGCATGAAGAGCGGCGAGCTGGCGCTGGCCATCGAGATACCGCCCGGCTTCGGCCGTGACGTGCTGCGCGGCTCGAAGGTTGCCGTGGGCGCCTGGTTCGACGGCGCCATGCCCCAGCGCGGCGAGACCGTCAAAGGCTATGTCCAGGCCATGCACCAGCTGTGGCTGGTGCAGCAGGCGCGCGAGCGACTGGGCATTCAGCTAGCCAGCCAGGTCAGCCTGGAAACCCGCTTTCGCTACAACCCCGATGTGAAAAGCCTGCCCGCCATGGTGCCGGCCGTGATTCCGCTGCTGCTGATGATGCTGCCCGCCATGCTCACGGCCCTGGCCGTGGTGCGGGAAAAGGAACTGGGCTCCATCGTGAATCTGTACGTCACTCCCGTGACCCGCATCGAGTTTCTGCTGGGCAAGCAGCTGCCTTATGTGGTGCTGGCCATGCTGAATTTCTTTCTGATGTGTGCCATGGCGGTATTCGTGTTCGGCGTGCCCATGACCGGCAGCTTCCCCCTGCTCGTCATGGCCGCCCTGCTCTTCAGCGTCATTGCCACGGGCATGGGACTGCTGGCCTCTGCCGTCACCAGCAGCCAGATTGCCGCCATGTTCTTTGCCATGCTGGGCACCTTGATTCCGGCCACGCAGTTCTCGGGGCTGACCGATCCCGTATCTTCGCTCGAAGGCGCCGGTCGCTGGATTGGCGAGATCTACCCGGCCACCTATATGTTCGCCATCAGCCGCGGCGTCTTCAACAAGGCGCTGGGCCTGCACGATCTGGCGCCTACCTTGCTGCCGCTGCTGATCGCCGTTCCCGTGATCATGGGCGTGGCCATCTGGGCCCTGCCCAAGCAGGAAAAATGATGAAGCTCCCCCTGAGCTGCTGCGCAGCCTCCCCCTCTCTCGCTAACGCGGGAGGGGGACGACAGCCTCGCTGCGGGGCGGCCCTTGCTCGCTGTCCTGGCGGTGGGGCAGCGCCAGTTTCAGCAGCAGCCCTCGTTTTCGTCATGGAGAAACACCATGTGGCATAGCCTGAAAAATATCTGGCGCCTGGGCGTCAAGGAGCTGTGGAGCCTGTGGCGCGACCCGGTGATGCTGGTGCTCATCGTCTACACCTTCACGGCCTCGGTGTACACCGCGGCCACGGCCATGCCCGATACGCTGCACAAGGCGCCGATTGCCATCGTCGACGAAGACCAGTCGCCACTGTCCGCACGCATCACCTCGGCGTTCTACCCGCCTCAGTTCATGCCACCGCAGATGGTGGATTTCAGCCATGTGGATCCCGGGCTGGATGCAGGTGACTTCACCTTCTCGCTGACCATTCCTCCCAACTTCCAGCGCGATGTGCTGGCCGGCAGAAAGGCCGAGCTGCAGCTGAACGTGGATGCCACGCGCATGAGCCAGGCGTTCTCCGGCAGCGGATATGTGCAGCAGATCGTGCTGGCCGAAGTCAACGAGTTCGTGCAGCGTCACCGGGGAGCCAGCGCACTGCCCGTGGACCTGGAGCTGCGCGCCCGCTTCAATCCCGGACTGAACAAGATCTGGTTCGGCGGGCTGATGCAGATCATCAACAACGTCACCATGCTCTCCATCATCCTCACGGGCGCGGCGCTGATCCGCGAACGCGAGCACGGCACCATCGAGCATCTGCTGGTCATGCCCGTGACGCCTACCGAGATCATGCTGGCCAAGGTCTGGTCCATGGGCGCCGTGGTGCTGCTGGCGGCAGGTGTCTCGCTCAATCTGGTCGTGCGCGGCGCGCTCAAGGTGCCCATCGAAGGCAGTCTGCTGCTGTTCATGGCAGGCTCGGCCCTGTGCCTGTTCGCAACCACGGCCATGGGCATCTTTCTGGCCACTGTTGCGCGCAGCATGCCGCAGTTCGGCCTGCTGATGGTGTTGACGCTGCTGCCGCTGCAATTGCTGTCTGGCGGCATGACACCCCGCGAATCCATGCCCCAGCTGGTGCAGGATGTGATGCTGTTCGCCCCCACCACGCACTTTGTGGAGCTGGGTCAGGCGATTCTGTATCGCGGCGCCGGCATAGAAACTGTATGGAAGCCCTTTCTGTGGCTGGCGGGAATCGGCGCCGTGCTGTTCTGGCTGTCGCTGATGCGGTTCAGAAAAACCTTGTCAAGCATGGCCTGAGTTGTGGCCGGGCGCCACGGCAACCATGGCGGGCGTATCGCCTGTTTCTGCTGAAAGTTTTTTCCTTCCAACCCCAAAGCCTCGGCCCATGCCATTCACCACTGAAGAACGCCAATCCCTGCTTGCCCTCAAGGGCGTGGGACCGACGGTACTGAGCCGGCTGGAATCCCTGGGCTACGGCTCGTTTGCCCAGTTGCGTCAGGCCAACGCCCTGGACATCGTCGCCAAGGTCTCGGCCCTCACCGGCTCCAGCTGCTGGAAGAACAGCCCTCAGGCACGCGCCGCCATCCAGGCAAACATCGATGCGGCCAGGCAGCATCCGGCGCAAGAGAGCGAAGCCATTCGGTAAGGCGGCAACCGCCCAGTCTCTGCTCTGGGCCGCCATGAATACCTGCATGGCGTCAAAAAGACTATGAGTCCGCGAGAAGCTGCACCGTATCGCGGGCGGCCACCCACTCCTCATTCGTGGGTTCAACCCCCACCAGTACCCGGCTGTCTGCAGATGAAATGACCGGTGCATGGGCTGCATTGGCCTGGTCATCCAGCCCCAGGCCCAGCCACGCCAGATCGGCGCAGACGCGGGCGCGAATCTCCTCGCTGTGCTCGCCAATGCCCGCCGTGAACACCAGCATGTCCAGCCCGCCCAGCGCAGCGACCAGAGAACCGATCTCGCGCACGATGCGGCGTACAAAGAGGTCCAGCGCGATGCGCGCCCGCTCGCCAGCCTCACCTGAATCCCGGACATGGCGCAGGATCACGCGCGGCTCGGACGAGATGCCCGACACGCCCAGCAGCCCCGAGTCGTGATAGAGCAGACGCCCTACCTCTTGAAGCGTCAGCTTTTCGATCTCCATCAGATAGAGCACGGCTCCCGGGTCCAGCGCCCCGGTGCGCGTGCCCATCATCAATCCGTCCAGGGCCGAGAAGCCCATGGTGGTAGCCACGCTTTGCAGCTGCTGCATGCCGCACAGACTGGCGCCGCTGCCCAGATGGGCGGCGATGGTGCGGCCCCTGGCCCTGTCGCCATGACGCTCGGCCAGCGCGGTCGCCATATAGGCATACGAAAGTCCGTGAAAGCCATAGCGGCGCACGCCGCGCTGCCACCATTCGTAGGGCAGTGGCAGGATCTGTTCCACCTTGGGCAGGCTGTGATGAAAGCCGGTATCAAAGCAGGCAATCTGCACGATGTCGGGGCGCTCGCGCAACAGGATCTCGATGGCCTCCAGCGCAAACGGCTGATGCAGCGGTGCCAGCGGCACATAGCTGCGCAAGTCTCGCAGCACGCCTGCATCGATGCGGGTGGACTCGAAATACTTGCTGCCGCCATGCACCACCCGATGGGCGATCGCCGCCACGGGCCGGTCCTCGAGCCGGGCCGTGATGCGCTCGCGGATGATGCGCAGCGCATCGCGATACGGATGCTCTGTGTCCAGTTCAATGGCAAAGGGCTGGACGCCGGTTTCTCCGAAGTCGGGACCGGGCCCGCCAATCCCCTGCACCTTGCCGTTCCACAGAGGCTTGCGCGGCAGCGGGTGAGCGGCCTCGAATACGGCGAACTTGATGCTCGACGAGCCGCAGTTCAGGACGATGATGACGGAATTGCTCATGCCAGGGCCTTTGTCTGCCGACGGGACAGAGACTGCAGCGTTTGCCAGTTCGGTGCCATCGGCCATGTATTTCAGGGCGGCGTCTGCCGGTAGTGATGTGCGAGCAGCAGCGCAATCGCACAGGATGCAATGCGGGATTCGCGCGAGTCCGCCCGGCTGGTCAGCACGATGGGCACCTTGGCGCCAAGCACGATGCCTGCGCTGGCAGCGCCGCCCAGGTACATGAGCTGCTTGGCCAGCATATTGCCGCTTTCCAGATCGGGCACCAGCAGGATGTCGGCCTGACCGGCCACTGGCGAAGCGATGCCCTTGGTACGCGCGGCCTCGATGGAGACTGCATTGTCGAAAGCCAGCGGCCCGTCCAGCACGCCTCCGGTGATCTGGCCCCGGTCGGCCATCTTGCACAGTGCAGCAGCATCCAGTGTCGCGGGCATGTTGGGGTTGACCGTCTCGACGGCGGCGAGGATGGCGAGCCTGGGCCTTGCCACACCCAGAACCTGTGCCAGCTCGATGGCATTGCGCGCGATATCGGCCTTCTGCAACAGATCGGGGGCCAGATTGATGGCCGCATCGGTGACGATGAAGGGGCGTGGGTAGCTGGCCGTCTGCAACACAAAGCAATGGCTGACACGCCTCTTGGTGCGCAACCCGGCACTGCCGGCAACAACAGCCGCCATCAGCTCGTCGGTGTGCAGGCTGCCTTTCATCAGTGCCTCGACTTCGCCGCTGGCGGCAAGTCTGGCACCACGCTCGGCTGCTGCATGACTGTGCGGCACGTCCTCGATGCGCAGGCCCTGCAGCACGAAACCCTGCGCCAGCGCAATCGCTTCGAGCCTGGCGCGCGGAGCGATCAGGACCGGCTCGATCAGCCCCAGCCGATGCGCATCAAGCGCGGCGGACAGGCTGGTGGCATCGCAGGGATGGACGACCCCCACGCGAACCGGCGGCAGTTCCTTGACAGCCGCCAGCAGCCGGGTCAGGCCGTGATGCGAGGTAACGTCAAGCGGCTGTGCCGCGCCGCCTGATGGCATGGAAACCGCTTGCTGCGAGGCTGGCTGCCGGGGCTGCGCATCGTGGGCGCAGAGCAGCGTCAGCGTGCTCGCGTCACGGGAGGCAACGGTGACGCGCAGGCTGTCGCCGACGTTTATGCCCTCAAACGGCTGCAGCGTCATGTCTGGGCTCGGTTGACTCATCGCACTCCTTTCTTGCCGCGTGGTGCGGCCGGTTTACGTCGCGCAGCAGCCGCAGCCCGCTGGGGAGCTGCAGGAGTCTGCACTGGAGCCGGCGCCAGCTCCAGAGGCTCCTGGATCCGGGGCTGCTGCGCCAGCACGGCCTGCTCGAACAAGGCCTGCACCTGCTGCAAGGCATGTCTCACGGCATCATCCTCTGCGCCGGGCTCCTTATCGATGGCTGCCATCTGGGTGATGGCTTCGCCGGCCTTGCGGATGGTGTCGGCAGGCGTGTTCTTCAGCAGGCCTGGAATGGCTTCAATGGCGGCGCTGCCGCATTGCCTCATCACCAGGGTCTGCTCGCGGATGGCGGCTCGCAGCTCGGCCAGACTCCAGCGCCCAGGTGCTTGCTGCTCCAGCAATTGCGCAGCCAGGTGGTAGTAGCGCTCGTCCACCGCGGGACGCCGGGAGAGCACGCTCAGCAAGCCGCGCAACGTGGCCTCGAGCACGCCCCCCTGATCCACACTGCTCTCGATCTGTCGCTGCCTGCCCGCCATCAGCGCCAGATGCTCGGGGGTGGAGCCAGGATGCTGGCGCACTGCCGCGCTCTCGCCATAAGCATGTCCAGCCAGCGCCTGCATGAGCGGCGAGCCATAGAGCATGTCGAACCACAAGGCGTAGATATGGTCGCGCCGGTCGCGGAAATCATCGAGAGCGCGATCCAGTGCGGCCGAGCACCGCTGCTGCATCTGCAACCAGGGATTGGCCTCATCCACGGGCTGGCGATGTTCGCGTATGTATTCGGCGCTGCTGCGTATCAGGCAAGCCAGCGGGTGCTGGCTGCTCCAGGCTTCAAATTGCAGGCGCATGGGATGCAAGGTCTGCAACCAGTGTGCCGATTGGGAAGTGCTCAGCGCACGCACCCAGGGTTGCCACATGCTGCGATACAGAGCCAGGTTGATGTCGGATACCCGGGCCGCCGCGTCGAAACGGCGATCGGACTCGGGATCGGGCTTGACGATATCGCGCACTTCATCGATGCCGCTGGCACGGATGCTCAACAGATAAGGATCATGGAGCAGCTTTTGCTCCTGCTTCGTGGCATCGTCAACGCTGGCGCGATAAATGCCTGCCGGCAGCAGATTGATCTGCTCGATGGCACTGGCGAACTTGCGGTGCTGCTTGCTGCCGACGGCGCCCGAAACAAAGATGCCCAGGTGGCCGATGCTGTCGTGCGTGCTGAAGATGATGGTCTGGTCGTGGCCGCGCACGTCGTCGTCACTGGCGTACAAATCGGTGATCCAGCCCAGAGCCTGGGCCGGCGGCGTGATGTTGTCGCCATAGGAGCAGAACACGAGGATGGGCGAGCGGATATTGCGCAGATCGATGCGCACCCCGTCCGATGTCAGCAACTGGGCCGTCGACAGCCTGTTGCCTATGAACAGCTTGTCGACGATGTACTGCATCTCCACATCGTTGAGGAAGACATAGCCGCCCCAGTATTTCTCGAAGTCTATATAGCGCTCGGCTTCGGTGTCGGCATTTGCATAGACCTTGTACTGCTTGCTCCAGAGCGTGTTGGCCGGATCGAGCTGCTCGAAGTTCTGCACCAGATGGGCGCCGTCGAAGCGGCCGTGACCCAGATCGCTGGCCAGAGCCGTCATCCAGCTGCCCCCGAGAAGTCCGCCCGAATAACGCATGGGATTGTCACCGGCCCAGTACGACAGGGGCGCTCCGGCAACAATGATGGGCCCGAACAGCTCGGGCCAGACAGCGGCCGTCATCAGGATCTGCCAGCCCGCCTGGCAGTTGCCGATGACCGCCGGCTTTCCCTCACTCTCGGGGTGAAGCTCGGCCACGCGACGCATGAACGCGGCCTCGGCACGCATCACATCTTCCACCGTTTGACCAGGTACGGGATCAGGCAGAAAACCGACGAAGTAGCAAGGGTGACCAGCCTCCAGCGCAGCACCGATCTCGCTGTGGGGCTTGAAGCCACCAATGCCCGGGCCATGCCCGGCACGCGGATCTATCACGACGAATGGACGCTTGGCGGGGTCGGCAGGCCGGTCTTCGGACGCCTGAATGCGCACCAGGCCATAGTTGACAGGTCTTGGGAGGTCCAGCCCCGACATCACGAGTTCCGCGGGGAAATGCAGCACGTTCGGCATCCTGGCCTCACGCTGGGCCCGGTACTGGTCGCCCACCTGCCGCTCGATGTCGGCATACAGCACGGCACGTTGAGCGGCGTCCACCGCATAGGCCCCGGCAGCCCTCCACCACGCAAAAGGATCAACAGACCCGTTGGTCGACGGACCGGCCCCGCTGGGTTTGCTCATGTCGTGCTCCCGAAGTCACAATCTTCTCGCTCAAGAAGATTCAAAAACAATAGCTCCCAGCGCTTTATGGTTCACCACAAAACGCCGAAAACATCGGATTTTTGCAATGGAGGGCCAGCTGACCAGCCGGCCCGCAGGCTGCAGCGCCGCCGTCTTTAGCTGAAGCTGCGCCAGCCTGTTGCCTACTTCTGCGGCGCTTTGCCGCTCTTGGCCTGAGCGGGGTCCTGAGTTGCCGGCGTCCAGGCCGACAGCCATTGCTTGAAGATGTCCTGCAGTGGCAAAGCGGGCAGATTGGACGCGCCGTCTGCACGCAGGGCCTCGGCCACAGATTTTTGCCAGGCCTCCAGGGCCTGCTGCAGACCGCTGGCAAAAGCCTGCTGGTTCTTGATCGCGATATCGCTGGCGCTCTTGGCATCGCTCATGCGGTCTTCGAGCCTGCGCATGAAAGCCTCGGCGGGCAGGCTGGCCAGTGATTGCCAGTCTTCGGCACGCAGCAGGCTTTGCAGTTCCGCCGTGGTTTCACTGATGCCTGCAGCACTGGTCTGCTGCGCGGCTGCCAGCCAGCGATGGCCACTTTCACGCATAAGCTGAGCGATGCGCAGTTGCAGCTCGGCATTGGCCTTGAACAGATTCAGGGGGGTCGCTTGAATGCTCATATCGTTCTCCCTATGGTGATGGTGGTGCCTATCGAGAGGCTGGCGGACCGTCCGGCATATCACCGTGACCGAACGGCTTTTGAAAACTCAATGCCCGAGCACGTACTGGCCCGGAGCGTCATACAAGGGCCCGCCGCTCGTGCCGCCCATGCGCGGCGGAGCTATCGGTGTGCTGGATCTGTTTTTGAGCCACTCGTCCCATGCCGGCCACCAGGAGCCCTGGCGCTGCTCGGCCTCTTGCTGCCACTGCTGGGCGACAATGTCCTGAGCGCCGACAGCCCGATTGAGCAACTGATAGCGGCGTCGCGGATGGCCGGGCTCGCTGACAATGCCGGCGTTGTGGCCGCCACTCGTCAGCACAAAGGTGACTTCAGCCGCAGTGTGATGGTGCAGCTTGAATACCGATTGCCAAGGCGCTACATGATCGGTGAGCGTTCCCACGCAGAAGATGGGCACTTGCAGATTGAGAAGCGAGACCGGCTTGCCATCGACCGGATAGCGGCTTTCACTGAGATCGTTATTCAGAAACAGACGGCGCAGGTATTGCGAGTGCATCCTGGCAGGCATGCGCGTGGCGTCGGCATTCCAGGCCATGAGATCGCTCATCGGTGCCCGCTCGCCCAGCAGGTATTGATTGACCATGCGCGACCACAGCAGATCATGGGAGCGCAGCATCAGGAATGCGCCCGCCATCTGATCGGCGCGCAGATAGCCTTGCTGGGCCATCTGGGCCTCAAGCAGGCTGACCTGCGCTTCGTCGATGAACAGCGCCAGCTCGCCGGGTTCGGTGAAATCGGTCTGCGCGGCCAGCAAGGTCATCGATGCCAGACGCTCGTCTCCATCGCGCGCCATCGCGGCTGCCGCAATGGCCAGCAAGGTTCCGCCCAGACAATAGCCTGCGGCATGCACCTTCTGCCCCGGCACGATGGCCGTGACGACATCCAGCGCCGCGCGCCAGCCCAGCTCGATATAGTCGTCCATGCCCAGATCTCGATCGCCGGCATCAGGGTTCTTCCAGGAGACGCAGAACACCGTATGCCCCTGATCGACCAGATACTTGATCAGCGAATTGTGTGGCGAAAGATCCAGGATGTAGTACTTCATGATCCAGGCCGGCATGATCAATACCGGCTCGGGATGGACCTTGTCGGTTGTCGGCGCGTACTGGATCAGCTCCATCAGTTGGTTGCGCACCACCACCTTGCCTGCGGTGACGGCCACATCGCGCCCCACCTGATACCCCTCGCAACCTGCAGGCGGCTTGTTTGCCAGCTGCGCATGCACATCTTCCATCAGGTACTGGAAGCCACGCACCAGATTCGCCCCGCCCTCTTTGACGGTACGTTCCAGAACTATCGGATTGGTGGCAAAAAAATTCGCGGGCGAAAGCATATCCAGCCACTGCCTGCTCCAGAACCCGACCAGACGCTCGTGATGTCTTTCAACACCCGGAACACCTTGGGTGGCGGCCTGCCACCAGCGCTGCTGAGCAGCAAAGCCCGCACTGATGACATTGAACGGCCATTGCCCCCATTCAGGAGCCTGAAAGAGACGCTCCGCCTCCTGCGTCTGTGGCCCGCCATAGCAAAGCCTGACCCATTCCTCCAGCGCCAGCCCTGCCAGATCCAGACGCTTTCCCGGGCTGATGGCAAGATTGCCGGCCCAATCCATCCAGGCCTGCCATTGGGACTCGGGGGAAACCGACAGCCACTGCTGCGCCCACATCGCACGCACAGCTTGATCAAGCTGCTGGCTGGAACTGAACTGAGCTTCGGCCTCGCGGTCAACCATAGCGGCCCCTTTTTGCTGCATGGCAATAACGCAACATCTTATGCGCTGCAGAAGTTGTTGCATAGTCACGCCCTGCCGGGAGTTGAGCCACATCAAGCTCCCGCAGCCGGAAGCGAAACCGGCTCCAAACACCAGGCTGCTACAGCTAGAAGAACTCTGCAGCCTTGCCTGGATCGGGCCTTCCGCCGAAGCTATCGGCCATGGTTTGCAAGCTGAACGCACACCACCACCTGCTGACGCATGCGGTACTGTTTTCTCATTGTGTGCAATAATGGAGAGCTTTTATGCGGAAAGTACACCGGACAGGCTGGTGCGGCTCCCGCACTTGACCAAAGGAAAGATCATGAAAGAAGGCATTCACCCCAATTACCGCGAAGTTCTGTTCGTTGACATGTCCAACGGCTTCAAGTTCGTGACACGTTCTTGCGTTTCCACCAAGGAAACCGAAAACTTCGAAGGTAAAGAGTACCCTCTGTTCAAGCTGGATACCACTTCTGAATCGCACCCCTTCTACACTGGCACACAAAAGTCGGTGGACAACATGGGTGGCCGCGTGGAGAAGTTCCGCAACCGCTTCGGCAAGAAGTAATTCTTACTTTTTTGCTGAAAAGGCAGCCCGGGCAACCGTGCTGCCTTTTTCTTTTTTGGGTGCCGCCCCACGGAATCCCAATGCTCCTATCATCAGAGCACCAAGCGCTTTGACTTCAAGCGCTTTCGCCTGATCTGGCCGTGCAAATTCGCACAGCCGCTACCGGATTGACTGCGTGAACCAGCCCACACCTGCCATCGTTGCCCAAAGCGCTGTACGCCGCCTGCCGCGCTGGGCCCTGCTTTTGCTGTGCCTGGCCTATGTGATGCCCGGCTTTGTCATGCGTGGCCCCTGGCGCTCCAACGATATGGAGGCCTTTGGCTATATGCGCGAGCTGGCGCTGGGCAAGACCGACTGGCTGGCCCCCAAGCTCTCGGGCCTGGCTCCCAGCATGGACGGCCTGCTGCCCTACTGGCTGGGTGCCTTGTCCTTGCAGGGTTTCGAGTGGCTGCTTGGCGCCGAGATGGCGGCGCGCCTGCCCTTCATCGCCTTGCTGATCGTGACCCTGGGCGCCACCTGGTGGGGAGCCTATTACCTTGCACGCACCCCTGGGGCGCAGCCCGTGGCCTTTGCCTTTGGCGGGGAAGCCCAGCTGATCGACTATGCCCGCGCCATGGCCGATGCGGCTTTGCTGGCCCTGGTTGCCTGCCTGGGCCTGGCCCAGCTCTCGCATGAAACCACCAGCTATGTCACGCAGCTGGGCTGCACGGCGCTGCTGTTTTTTGCAGCGGCGGCCATGGCCTATCACCCCAGGAAGTCAGCCGCGGCACTGCTATTCGGCCTGCTGGGATTGGCCCTGAGCGGCGCCCCCACTCTTTCCGTGCTGTTCGGACTGGGTGGCAGCGTGATCGCCTTCACACAGCGCAGCTGGGGCGACAATCCCGGCCGCGCCCACCGTCAGGCCCGCGCCTGGGCCGCAGCCTGGCTGGCCGCCACGGTGCTCGCAGCAAGCCTGACCACGGCTCTGGATCAATGGGTCTGGCATCTGGTGGACTCGTTCAAGGACTGGGATGCCCTGCTGCAACTGCTGCTGTGGTTCTGCTGGCCCGCCTGGCCCCTGGCTTTGTGGACACTGTGGGTCTGGCGCCGCCAGATTGCACGCCCCGGCCACAACCCGCATCTGTCCATCGCCCTGCTGTTTGCCACAGTCCCTGTGGCTGCCTGCCTGAGCAGCACCCCGGCCGATCGTGCGCTGCTGCTGGGACTTCCCGCCATTGCCACCCTGGCCGCCTTCGCCCTGCCCACATTCCGCCGCAGCATCAGCGCGCTGATCGACTGGTTCACGCTGCTGTTCTTTACGGCATCCGCGATTGCCATCTGGGTGGTCTGGCTGGCGTTTCAGACCGGATTCCCGCCCAAGATCGCCGCCAATATTGCGCGTCTGGCTCCGCAGTTCGAGGCCAGCATCTCCTGGCTCACCGTCATCGTGGCGCTGATCGCCACGGCCGGCTGGTTTGTACTGGTGGTCTGGCGCACCTCGCGCAATCGTGCAGCCATCTGGAAGAGCCTGGTGCTCCCGGCCGGCGGCGCCACACTGAGCTGGGTTTTGCTGTCCACACTCTGGATGGAGCCGCTGGATCATGCTCGCAGCTATGAATTCCAGATGACACAGCTGGGTGGCGAACTCAAGCAGAACGGCGCCACAAGCTGCGTGCTGACCTACGGCCTGGGCCGTTCGCAGATTGCGGCCGTGCGCTACTACACCCATGTGGATACGGCACTATTGCGTCGCAGCAATCCAGGCGACTGCGGCTGGGCGCTGGTCGACGCAGACCGCTGGGCGGGCGATCACAATCGCAAGCTGCGCCAGGGCTGGAGCGAGGTCAGCCGCATCACCCGTCTGGCAGGCCAAAAGGAAGTCCTGGTACTGCTCAAGTACACCGACCCCAAAGCCCCATGAAGGGCGAATTGCAGTACATAGGACGGCATGCGGGCACCGTGCTGGCCGGACAGCTGGCCGTCATGGCCTTTGGTACCACCGACACCATCGTGGCCAGCCGCTATTCCAACGATGCCGTGGCCGCCCTCTCCGTAGGGTCGGCCATTTTCATCAGCGTCTATGCCTCGCTGATGGGCATTTTTCAGGCTCTTCTGCCCTTGTGGTCCGAGCAGCGCGGCGCCGGTCAGCCCCTGGCCATAGGTCAATCGCTGCGCCAGTCCATGTATCTGTGCGCCATGGCCTGCGTGCTCGGCATGGCGGTGCTGCTCATGCCCGGTGCACTGCTGCACTGGACGGGCGTGCCCGATGCGCTGCAACTGGAGGTCAAGCGCTATCTCGCCGTACTGGCCTGGGGCTTGCCACCGGCGCTGCTGTTTCGCATCTACAGCGCGCTCAACCAGGCGCTAGGCCACCCCAAGCTGGTCACCTGGCTGCAACTCATCTCGCTGCTGATCAAGATCCCCTTGTCCATCTGGTTCACCTTTGGCGGGCTGGGGCTTGCGCCCCTGGGAGCAGTGGGCTGCGCACTGGCCACGCTGCTGGTCAACTACACCATGTTTGCCGTGGCTCTGTGGCTGATGCGCACTCAGGATTTCTATGCTCCGCTGGCGCTTTGGCAGAAGCTGGAGCGCCCTGACTGGCGGCAACTGGGCCATTTCTGCCGCCTCGGCATTCCTGCAGGCCTGGCCATTCTGGTGGAAGTCACCTCCTTCACCCTCATGGCCCTGTATGTGGCAAGGCAGGGCTCGCTCTCGTCCGCCAGCCACCAGATCGCCGCCAATCTGGCCGCCATCTGCTATATGGTGCCGCTGTCTCTGGCCATTGCGACCAGCGCCCGCGTCAGCTATTGGCGCGGCGCCGGTGACGAAGCCCAGGCCAGGACGCTGATTCAACAGTGTTTCAAGCTTGCTCTGTTCATCGGTATTGCGACAGCAGCTACGCTCTTGATCGCTCGCACCTGGATTGCAGACATCTACACCGACTCCCCGCGGGTGCTGGCAATGACGTCCTGGCTGCTGATCTGCGTGGCTGCATACCATGTGGCGGACTGCGTGCAGACCTATTGCATTTTCGTGCTGCGCTGCTATCGCGTGACCGTGGCGCCTCTGGTGATCTATTGCCTGCTGCTGTGGGGCTGCGGCCTGGGCCTTGGCTACTGGCTGACCTACCGATGGCAAGCAGCCGAAGGCTGGCTGGACTGGCAGGCCACGCCCATGCCCTTCTGGGTTTGCAGCGCGGCGGCCCTGTTTGTCACGGCCATGGCCTTCAGCAGCATTTTGCACAGAGCCATACGACCTCCAAAGCCGCAGGCCCAGCCTGGAGCCTCCTAGTGAGAAAGTGCCTTGGCGGGCGCTTCAGCAACTGGCCGCACACGGCTGGGCGGGAAGGTGACGGCGAATTCCGAACCCTTGCCCAGCTCACTCTCAATACTGAGCCTTGCGCCATGCCGCTGCAGCACATGCTTGACGATGGCCAGCCCCAGGCCGGTGCCGCCCGTGTCACGTGAGCGGCTGCGATCCACGCGATAAAAGCGCTCCGTCAGGCGCGACACATGCTTCTCGTCGATGCCGGGGCCGGAGTCCTTGACGGCAAAGCGGGCCGATCCATCGGGCAGCAGTTGCCAGCGCACATCGATCTGCCCGCCAGCCGGCGTGTAGCGCATGGCATTGGCCAACAGATTGGAAAACGCGCTGTGCAGCTCTGCGCTCGCGCCTGCCAGATCTCCGGCCTGCCGCAGCGCCTGCTCATCAGGAAAGTTCAGCACATGGGGTTTGGCCTGCTTGCGCGTCAAGGCATTGGACAGGCCACGAGCCTCGTTCTCACAGCGATTGAGCAGTTGCGCCACCGACACCCAGTCATTGTTGCTGGGCAGCGGGCTTCCCTCCAGGCGCGACAGGGTCAGCAAGTCTTCCACCAGATGCTGCATGCGCTCGGCCTGCTGGGCCATCAGCTCCAGATAGCGCCTGCGCTCGTCTTCCTCGAGCGGCAGGTTCTGCAGGGTCTCGACAAAACCGGCCAGCACGGTCAGAGGCGTGCGGATTTCGTGCGAGACATTGGCCACGAAGTCGCGGCGCATGGCCTCGGCCTGCTCCAGCGCCGTCACATCGCGCGCCAGCAGCAGCTTGCGCCCCTCACCGTAGCCGTAGAGCTGCACCGACAGCTTGACCGGCCGCGAAGGTGTGCTTTCGCGCCCCTGCATGACCAGATCATGACTGAAGTCCTGCGCTGCAAAATAGGCACTGAACTGAGGATCTCGCACCAGATTACCGATGCTTTGCAGCACATCGCGCTCGGCATCAAAGCCGAACTGCTTGGCGGAAATCTGATTGCACCATTCGATGCGGCCCTGTGCATCGAGCAGGACCACACCATTGGGACTGGCCTGCAAGGCAGACAGAATGTCATTGAGCCGCTGGTCGCCCTGCTGCACCTGCTGCACGCTCTGGCGAATCCAGCGGCGCATGCGCACGCTGGCCTCGCCCCAGATCCCTGCCAGATTGGGCACTGCGCCCAGCTCCGACTGGCGCAGCCAGTGCAGCAGCCGCGCGCCATTCCAGCTGTCCACCAGCCACCATATCCAGCCGCCGATCAAGGCGCCCGTCATGGCCGCCACGCATTGCTGCAGCACCGTCGCACCGGGTGCAACGAGATAGGCCCACAGCAGCCATACCACCACGGCTGCCGCGACCTGAGAAGCCAACAATCGAAAACCACGCCACCCCATATTTGCTTTCAGTTGTGATTTTTGACGACCCAGCCAGGCCGGGCCGAGGTTCGGGGGGAAGTGCTGTCAGGCCATGGCCTGGGCGCTGAAACGGTAGCCCGCACCGCGCACGGTCTCAATCAGAACACCCGCCACGCCCAGCGATTCTCGCAAGCGCTTGACGTGCACGTCCACGGTGCGCTCTTCAATGAAGACATGATCGCCCCAGACCTTGTCGAGCAACTGCGCACGGCTGTGCACGCGCTCGGGGTGCTTCATCAGATAGTTGAGCAGCTTGAACTCGGTGGGACCGATCTTGAGCAGATCGCCCTGCCAGCTCACGCGGTGGGCCGCGGCATCCAGCACCAGCTCGCCAATGCTGACCTTGTCCTGCACCTGTTCAGGCGCACGGCGGCGCAGCACGGCACGAATGCGGGCCAGCAGCTCCTGGGTGGAGAAAGGCTTGGTGATGTAGTCATCCGCACCGGCATCCAGTCCCGCCACCTTGTCGGGCTCGTCGCCACGCGCCGTCAGCATGAGAATGGGCACGGCCTTGGTGCGGCTGTCGGCACGCCATTTGCGAGCCAGAGACAGACCGCTGGCCCCGGGCAGCATCCAGTCGAGCAAAATCACGTCGGGCAGCACGGCATCAAGCTCGCGCTGCGCCGAAACGCCGTCTTCCGCCCAGACGGGCTGGAAGCCGTTATGCCTCAAATTGACCGCGATCAACTCTGCAATCGCAGGTTCGTCCTCCACGATGAGGACCATGGGCATCTTCTTCATCCCTGAGTAGCCTCCGTCTTACAACACCGCAGATTCGATTTCAGCCATGGTCTGATGGCGCACATCCTTGCCCTCGACCAGGTAGATGATCAGCTCGGCCACGTTCTTGGAGTGGTCGCCGATACGCTCGATGGCCTTGGCCAGGAACAGCAGGTCCAGGCTGGCGGAGATGGTGCGCGGATCTTCCATCATGTAGGTGATGAGCTTGCGCACAAAGCCGTCGAACTCTTCGTCGATCAGGTCGTCTTCACGCAAGATGGCCACTGCCGCCTTGGTGTCCAGTCGTGCGAAGGCATCCAGGGTCTTGCGCAGCAGCTCGGAAGCCATCTGTGCCGCCATGCGCAATTCGCCGCTGGGCAGCGAACGGGCAGCGCCGCTTTCGATGATGGACTTGACCATGCGCGCCATCTTGCAGGCTTCGTCGCCCATGCGCTCCAGGTTGGCCGTGGCCTTGGAGAAGGCGATCAGCAGGCGCAGGTCGCGGGCCGTGGGCTGGCGGCGCGCAATGATGGACGACAGCTCATGGTCGATCTCGACCTCCATGGCGTTGACGCGCTGCTCGGTGCTGATGACCTGCTCAACCGCTTCGGTGCTGAAGCTGGTCAGTGCGTAGACGGCATTGCTGATCTGCGACTCGACCAGACCGCCCAGCTCCATGACGCGTGCCGAGACACGATTGAGTTCGGAGTCGAACTGCGTGGACAAATGTTTTTCTGTCATTTTTAAGTCCTTAGCCGAAGCGGCCTGTGATGTAGTCTTCCGTTTCCTTGCGCTGGGGCTTGAAGAACATTTTTTCGGTGTCGCCAAACTCCACCAGATCCCCCAGATACATATAGGCCGTGTAGTCGCTGCAACGGGCGGCCTGCTGCATGTTGTGTGTCACGATGACCACGGTGTAGTCGTTCTTCAGCTCCGCGATCAGCTCCTCGATCTTGGCCGTGGAGATGGGGTCCAGCGCCGAGCAGGGCTCGTCCAGCAGCAGCACTTCGGGCTTGATGGCAATGCCACGAGCGATGCACAGACGCTGCTGCTGACCGCCCGACAGACCCGAGCCGCTTTGCTGCAGCTTGTCCTTGACTTCGTTCCACAGTGCTGCCTTGCGCAGCGCCCACTCCACGCGGTCGTCCATGTCCGAGGCGTTGAGATTCTCGAACAGCTTCACGCCGAAAGCGATGTTGTCATAAATGGACATGGGGAACGGCGTGGGCTTCTGGAACACCATGCCGACCTTGGCACGAATCAGTGCCACATCCTGCTTGCTGGTCAGCAGATTGTCGCCGTCCAGCATGATCTGACCTTCGGCGCGCTGCTCGGGATAGAGCTCGAACATGCGGTTGAAGGTGCGCAGCAGCGTGGACTTGCCGCAGCCCGAGGGGCCGATGAAGGCCGTGACCTTCTTCTCGGGAATATCGAGATTGATGTTCTTCAGCGCGTGAAACTTGCCGTAGTAGAAGTTCAGGTCGCGCACGGCCAGCTTGATGTTGGCGGGAGCAGTGATTGCAGTCATGATCTTGAACTTTCGAATTATTTCTGGCGGGTGATGAAACGCGCCAGGATATTCAGACCCAGCACAGCCACAGTGATGAGGAAGACACCGGCCCAGGCCAGTTGCTGCCAGTTCTCATACGGGCTCATGGCAAATTTGAAGATGGTGACCGGCAGGCTGGCCATGGGCTTGCTCATGTCGGCATTCCAGAACTGGTTGTTCAGCGCCGTGAACAGCAGCGGAGCGGTCTCTCCTGCAATACGGGCCACTGCCAGCAGCACACCGGTGATCACGCCGGCGCGGGCTGCGCGCAAGGTCACCATGATGATGACCTTCCACTTGGGCGTACCCAGCGCATAAGCTGCTTCACGCAGGCTGGCGGGAACCAGCACCAGCATGTTTTCCGTGGTGCGGATGACCACGGGAATCACGATCAGCGCCAGCGCGATCACGCCGGCCATGCCGGAGAAGCTCTTGAAGCGCACCACCACCACGGTATAGACAAACAGACCGATGACGATGGAGGGTGCCGACAGCAGAATGTCGTTGACGAAGCGGGTGGTGGAAGCCAGCCAGCCTTTTTTGTCGTACTCGGCCAGATAGACCCCGGCCATCACGCCGATAGGCGTGCCCACGAAAGTGGCCAGCGCCACCATCATCAGCGAGCCCCAGATGGCATTGGCAATACCGCCCTCCTCGTTGGGAGGAGGCGTCATCTGCGAGAACAGTGCGAAGTTCAGACCGCCCAAGCCCTGGCGAATGGTTTCCCAGAGAATCCAGACCAGCCAGAACACGCCAAACAGCATGGCGGCCATGGACAGGGTCAGCGCGACCTGATTGAGGCGCTTGCGCTTGTTGTACTTGGCCTGACGCACCGCAGCCAGATCGGCTGCGTCGAGCATTTTGGTGGAGGTGGAGGTCGGGCTCATGAGCGGGCTCCTTCGTTCTTCTGCAGACGGTTGAGCAGCAGCTTGGAGCAGGCCAGCACCACGAAGGTGATGAAGAACAGCACCAGACCCAGATAGATCAGCGACGCCTGATGCAGGCCCTCGCCCGCTTCGGCAAACTCATTGGCCAGCGCCGAGGTGATGCTGTTCGCAGCCTCGAACACGGACAGGGAATTGAGCTGGTTCATGTTGCCGATCACAAAGGTCACGGCCATGGTCTCGCCCAGTGCACGGCCCAGGCCTAGCATGACGCCGCCCAGCACGCCGGTCTTGGTATAGGGCAGCACCACTTTCCAGACCACTTCCCAGGTCGTGGAGCCCAGACCGTAGGCCGACTCCTTGAGCAGCGCCGGCGTGACTTCGAACACATCGCGCATCACGGAGGCGATGAAGGGGATGATCATGATGGCCAGAATGATGCCGGCCGACAAAATACCGATACCCACGGGAGGGCCGGAAACAAAAGCGCCCAGATAGGGCACACCGGTCAGCAGGTTCTGCAAGGGCTGCTGCACATAGGTGGCCAGCACGGGGCCGAACACCATCAGGCCCCACATGCCGTAAACAATGGAGGGAACTGCGGCCAGCAACTCGATGGCAGTGCCCAGAGGGCGCTTGAGCCAGGCGGGCGAGAGTTCCGTCAGAAACAGGGCAATGCCGAAGCTCACGGGCACTGCAATGATGAGCGCGATGGCCGAAGTGGCCAGCGTGCCGTAAATCATGACCAGACCGCCGTATTGATCCTGCACGGGGTCCCAGACACTGCTGGTCAGAAAGCTCAGACCATATTCGGAGATGGCGGGCCAGGCGCCGAAGATCAGCGAAACCATGATGGCCAACAGCAGCACCAGCGTCAAAATTGCTGCGCTGCGTGCCAGGCCACCAAACAAACGATCCGCCATACGTCCCGAGATCATCGGAGCACGTGGCGGAGAGGGAGAGCGTCGCTTGGCGGCATCGGTGGGGGCTGCAGCCAGCGAACTGGAGGGCGACGTAGTGGACACGTGAGCGCCTTTATTCGCAAAGGGTTGAAACAAGCAGCGAACATACCGTCCGGCACGGCAGCCCGCTGCTCACTGATGACACGAAATTACTTGGAAACAACCTTGCCCGAAGCGTCCTTGATATCGTTCCAGGACTTGTAGATCACGTTCTTGACAGCGTCGGGCATGGGCACATAGTCCAGATCGGCGGCAGTCTTGTCACCTTGCTTGTAAGCCCAGTCGAAGAACTTCAGCGAGGTGGCGGCCTGAGCAGGCTTTTCCTGAGTCTTGTGCATCAGGATGAAGGTTGCCGAGGTGATGGGCCAGGCGTTCTTGCCGGGCTGGTTGGTCAGGATCTGGTAGAAGCTCTTGGCCCAGTCAGCGCCAGCAGCAGCTGCCTTGAAGGTCTCGTCGTCAGGAGAGACAAAAGCGCCTTCCTTGTTCTGCAGCTGTGTGTAGGTCAGCTTGTTCTGCTTCACATAGGCGTACTCGACATAGCCGATGGAGTTGGGCAGGCGACCCACAAAGGCGGCAACGCCTTCGTTACCCTTGCCGCCGGCACCGGTAGGCCAGTTCACGGCCTTGCCCTCGCCCACTTTTTCCTTCCACTCGGCATTGACCTTGGAGAGGTAGTTGGTGAAGCCGAAGGTGGTGCCGGAGCCGTCAGCGCGGCGCACGGGAGCGATAGCGGCGTCAGGCAGCGCCACACCGGGGTTCAGAGCCGTGATGGCGGGGTCATTCCACTTGGAGATCTTGCCCAGGTAGATATCGCCCAGCACCTGGCCCGACAGCTTCAGCTGGCCGGGAGCCACGCCCTTGATGTTGACCACGGGAACAATGCCGCCGATCACGGTGGGAAACTGAACCAGCCCCTTCTTGGCCAGTTCGTCATCCTTCAGGGGTTCATCGGAAGCACCGAAGTCCACGGTCTTGGCTTCGATCTGCTTGACACCGGCGCTGGAACCCACGGACTGATAGTTAATCTTGACGCCGGTGGCCTTGTGATAGTCGGCAGCCCACTTGGAATACAGAGGAGCCGGGAAGCTCGCACCGGCACCTGTGGCTTCCTGGCTGGCGTTGGCAATACCCGCTGCAGACAGAGCACCAGCCACCAGAACGTGAATCAAGGACAACTTCATGAAACGACCTCTTAGGGTTGAAAGATTCGATGGAGTGACTTTAAAAACCTTTTATGACAAGGTCGTGACATGAAAATTTCAAGGCGCAACCGAGTGAAAGAGCTCCAAAGCGGTCATGCGAGTGTCATATTTCATTCGCAAACTGCTGAGCCTTGACCCGCAGACCCGGCCCGGGTAACAGCTTGTCGCAAGGCTGGAGTCTGATCGCCGGCAATGTATGACATAGTCTGTCACACAGCGTGAGCACACTCTGGCGGCCCAACCCGGCAAATACCTGCAAATACCTGACTTGGCAGAGGTTGAACCCAGCGCCCCACAAGCTCGATGACGGCCCGTATTGCATATTCCACTGCCCGGTGCATGTGTCGCCTGTTCCATCACGCTCATGCTCTGCCCGTGCCCCAACCCGCATAACAACAACGCATTGATTGGCTCAGAAATGGCTCCTGAATCGCTGCTTGCCGCCGTAGACCTTGGTTCCAATAGCTTTCGCCTTGAAATAGGCCGCATCGGCTCGCATCAACGCATCGAGCGTGTGGAATACCTCAAGGAAACCGTGCGCCAGGGCAATGGCCTGAACTCGCGCCAGGAACTCTCCCGCGAAGCCATGGAGCGCGGCTGGGAGTGCCTGGCTCGCTTTGGCGAACGCCTCAGGGGCTTTGATGCCTCGCATGTCCGCGCTGTAGCCACCCAGACCCTGCGCGAGGCACTGAATGCCGACGAATTCGTGACGCGTGGAAGCCAGTTGCTGGGCTTTCCCATCGAAGTCATTGCCGGCGAGGAGGAAGCCCGGCTGATCTATCGCGGCGTGGCCAGTTCGCTGCCGCCCAGCCAGCAAAAACGCCTGGTCATCGACATTGGCGGACGCTCCACCGAAATCATCATCGGCCAGCACAGCCAGCCTCTGCAAGTGGCATCGTTCGCACTGGGCAGCGTCTCCTGGAGCAGCCGTTTCTTCAGCGACGGCGCACTGAACAAGACCAACTTCCAGGCCGCCGTTGCCGCCGCCAAGCAACGCCTGACCCAGGCCCAGTTCGCCTACCCGGGCACGGCCTGGGACTGCGCCTATGCATCCTCCGGCACGGCCAACGCCGTGGCCGACGCTCTCACGGCCCAGGGCCTGGACGGGCAGGTGATCACGCCCGCCAAGCTGCGCTACCTCTACGAGCTGCTGCTGGACATCGGTCATGTGGAGCGCCTGCGCATGCCGGGCCTCAAGGAAGATCGCCGCCCGGTGGTCGCAGGCGGCATCAGCGTGATGATGGCCGTGGTCGACCTGTTGGGCATTACCGAGCTGGAAGTTGCACAGGGCGCACTGCGCCAGGGAGCTTTGCACGACCTGCTCGACCATGAGCCCCCTGCCGACAAGGAGGCCGCGGAAGTCGGCGCACTGCAACTGGACTTCGGCGTGGACGTACCCCATGCCCAGCGCGTTCAGCGCATTGCCACCCAGCTGTGCCAGCAAATCCTGCCCGCAGAAGCCGCGCCGCTGAGCACTCAGGCCCTGGCCATTGCCGCGCAACTGCACGAGGTGGGCATGCGCGTGGCTCTGAGCGACTATCACCGCCACGGCGCCTACATTGTCGAGCATTGCGGCCTGGCCACCTGGGAGCCCGAGCTGCGCCAGCGCATCTGTCAGCTGGTGCTGGGTCACCAGGGCAAGCTGCGCAAGCTGGAGGACGCCATCGAAGAGCCGCAGCTGGCCCTGCCGCTGATGGCACTGCGCATTGCCGTGCAGTTGAGCCATACCCGCCGCGACCCTGACATGCAGGGCATGCAGATCAAGCGTTCGGGCTCGGAATGCAAGCTCTCCACACCTTCGGGCTGGATGCTGACCTACCCGCAATCCGCCCGCCTGCTCGAGGAGGAAGCCATGGCCTGGAGCAAGACGCCCTGGAGCCTCAAGCTGCAGCTGCGCTGATATCACCTGCCAGGCCGCCGCGGCCTGCAAAAGGTAAAGGGACTGCGAGGCAGTCCCTTTTTTTGCTCTGAAAGCCCTTCAAAAAGATAGCTGCAAGCACCTGTCAAACATTGATTTCAATACTAAAAACATATGAAAACATTGCATATCAGGCGCAAGGCGCTCCTTTTTTCAGAGTATTCAAACGCTCTTGCCGCCATAGCGCACCATCAGGGCCTGCTGGGCGCCCTTGCCCTCCAGCGGACGCGCGGGCTTCTGGTAAACGCCCGAGGCATCCAGCGTCCAGGCATCGCGGTCGTCGCCCAGATAGGCCACCAGGCACTCGTCGATCACACGCTGGCGCAGCTTTTTGTCAAGCACCGGCCAGGCCAGCTCCACGCGGCTGAGCATATTGCGATTCATCCAGTCGGCACTGGACAGCAGCAGCTCTTCTTCCTGGCCCCAGGCAAAGTAGAAGACGCGTGAATGCTCCAGAAAACGGCCGATGATGGAGCGCACGCGGATATTGTCCGTCACGCCCGGGCGCTGCGCCGGCAACATGCATGAGCCGCGCACGATGAGATCGATCTGTGCGCCCTTGCGGCCGGCCTCGACCAGGGCGCGAATCAGGGGCTCGTCGGTCAGCGCATTCATCTTGAGCACCATGCGTGCCTTCTCGCCCCGCGCCGCTGCGGCGGCCACCAGGCCGATCAGCTCCAACATGCGGTTTTGCAGATGGAACGGCGCCATGACCAGCTTTTGCAGCTTGGGCATGGTGTTATGGCTGGACAGGTGGCGAAATACCGCATCCATATCGGCCGTGATCTCGTCATCGCAGGTCAGCTGGCTGATGTCGGTGTAAAGGCGCGCGCTGCGGGCGTTGTAGTTGCCCGTGGACAGATGGGCATAGCGCTTGAGCTGGTTGTTGCGCTTTTCACGGCGCGTGATGAGCAGCATCTTGGCATGGGTCTTGAGACCGACCACCCCGTACACCACCTGCACGCCCAGCGACTCCAGCTTTTCCGCCCAGTTGATATTGGCCTCTTCGTCAAAGCGCGCCTTGAGCTCCAGCACGGCCAGCACCTCCTTGCCGCGGCTCACGGCCTCGGCCAGCAGGCTCATGATCTCGGAGTCGGTGCCCGTGCGGTAGATGGTCTGCTTGATGGCCAGCACCTGCGGATCGTTCACGGCCTCGCGCAGCAACTCCAGCACGCCATCGAAACTCTCGAAGGGCTGATGGATGATGATGTCGCTCTTGCGCATCTGCGCCAGGATGGAGCGGCCTAGCACGAGCTGCGTGGGCCAGGCCGGCTTCCACTTGGGAAACAGCAGGGCCGGGTCGTCGACCAGATCGATCAGCTGCATCTGGCGCACCAGATTCACCGGCCCCTTGACGCGGAACAGCGCCTCGGCCGGCAGGCCGTATTGCTCCAGCAGCAGGTCAGAGAGCACCACAGAGCAGGACGAGGACACCTCCAGACGCACGGCCTGACCGTAATGGCGGTGATGCAGGCCCTGGCGCAGGGCCATGCGCAGATCCACCACATCGTCCTCATCCACGGCCAGATCGGAGTGGCGGGTGACACGGAACTGCGAGAACTCCGACACTTCGCGCCCCGGGAACAGCTCGGCCAGATGGGCACGCACCACGCTGGAGATGCTGACAAACAGCTTTTGCTTGCCCGAGATCTTCTCGGGCAGACGGATCAGGCGCGGCAAGGCACGCGGCACCTTGACAATGGCCACTTCATTGGCCCTCCCGAAGGCATCCACGCCATTGAGGCGCACGATGAAATTCAAGGCCTTGTTGGCGACCTGCGGGAAGGGATGCGACGGATCCAGCCCCACCGGCATCAGCAGGGGCTGCACCTCGCGCATGAAGTACTCGCGCACCCATTTGCGCTGCGCCACGCTGCGCTCGCCGTGAGAAACCAGGCGAATCGCATGCTTGTCGAACGCGGGAATGATGGACTGGTTATAGAGCTGGTACTGCTTGGCCACCAGGCCGTGGGCCGTGGTCATCAGTCGCTCGAAGCTGGCGCGCGAGTATGGCCCCTGTTCATCCCCGACCTTGGCGGCAGAGACATGAGGTGCACAGCGCACCTCGAACCACTCGTCGAGATTGGAAGACACGATGCACAGATAGCGCAGGCGCTCGAGCAGCGGCACATCCTCGCGCTCGGCCCAGTTCAGCACGCGCTCATTGAAGACCAGAATGCTTTGATCGCGGTCCAGCAACTCCAGAGTCGGCTCGATCACAGGCGGCATGGCTACCTCGTTCTTGGACGCCGCTCGGCGTCGGCGCGGCGCTTTTGCAGGGGCCGGTGTCGCAGCGTCAGAAACGGCACCGGGCACACCATGGTGCCCGGCCGCCCCGGCTTGCGCAACTGCAGCCGGTTCGCTCGCGCAGTTGTCGACCGCCGTCGTGACAGGAGG
This sequence comes from Comamonas sp. A23, assembly GCF_004522605.1. Classification (NCBI taxonomy): domain Bacteria; kingdom Pseudomonadati; phylum Pseudomonadota; class Betaproteobacteria; order Burkholderiales; family Comamonadaceae; genus Comamonas; species Comamonas sp. A23. Next base: position 179,144 of record NZ_RSDT01000005.1, on the reverse strand, counting down.
CACAAGCGAGATATGCGCCAGACCCAGGGATGCAGGTCCCGCCTCATGCGCCTGACTATCGGTCTGCGAGGTCACTGGGGAAACTGCAACCGGATCCTGCCCTGAAGATGAAGTGATGGAAGTGGAAAAAAAAGAGTCGGAACCAGATACGGATTGGGACATGTGGCAGCAGCCTGCGAAAGCTTGAAGCGCCCCTGAGGGCATGTCCGCAGTCTGCCCATGGTTTATGACAATTAGATGACCAAAAGATGACTGTCATCGTTGTTCATGACAGTCATCAGGGTTTGCGCAGCTTCAGCTGGCCCTGACCACCTCGGCCAGACGCTCGGCACAGTTGCTGGCCATGTCCGCACTCCTGGCCTCGACCATGACTCGCACCAGGGGCTCGGTACCGCTGGGACGGATCAGCACACGGCCGTCGCTGCCCAGCAGCTTTTCAACCGCTGCCTGCTCACCTGGCAGCTTGGCGTTGCTCTTCCAGTCCTGGCCAGGCTGCAAGCGCACATTGATCATGACCTGGGGGAACAGCTTCACGGACTCCAGCCACTGGGCAATGGTCTTCTTCGAGCGCACGCAGGCTTGCAGCACCTGCAGTGCACTGACCAGGCCGTCACCGGTCGTGTGCTTGTCCAGCGCCAGCAGGTGGCCCGAGCTTTCGCCGCCCAGCTGCCAGCCCTTGGCATTGAGCGCCTCCAGCACATAGCGGTCTCCCACCTTGGCACGGACAAAACCCACGCCCTGCTCCTTGAGCGCCTGCTCCACCGCCATATTGGTCATCAGGGTTCCCGCCACGCCGCTGACTACGTCGCCGCGAGCCAGACGATCGGCCGCCATGAGATAGAGCAGCTCGTCGCCGTTGTAGAGACGGCCTTGCGCATCGACCAGTTGCAGACGGTCGGCATCGCCGTCCAGCGCCACGCCATAGTCGGCATTGTTGGCACGCACCGCCCTCACCAGCGCTTCGGGATGGGTCGCGCCAACTCCCTCGTTGATGTTCAGGCCGTCCGGGGAGCAGCCGATTTCCACCACATTGGCACCCAGCTCGTGAAAGACCTTGGGAGCAATCTGATAGGCCGCGCCATGGGCCGCATCCACTACGATCTTCAGGCCCCGCAACGACAGGCTGTGATCGAAAGTGCTTTTGCAGAACTCGATATAACGGCCGGCGGCATCGGCCAGACGTCGCGCCTTGCCCAAAGAGGCTGAATCCACCCAGACGGGGTCTTCCTTGAGAGCGGCCTCCACATCCTCTTCCCAGGAATCAGGCAGCTTGGTGCCCTCGGCACTGAAGAACTTGATGCCGTTGTCATAAAACGGGTTGTGGCTGGCGCTGATCACCACCCCCAGGCTGGCGCGCTGGGCACGCGTCAGATAGGCCACGCCCGGTGTCGGCAAGGGGCCAAGCAACATGACATCGACACCGGCAGAGTTGAAGCCCGACTCGAGCGCGCTCTCCAGCATGTAGCCAGAGATGCGGGTGTCCTTGCCGATCAGCACCAGAGGGCGCTCTTGCGTGCGACGCAACACGCGCCCCACGGCATGTGCCAGGCGCAGGGCAAAGTCAGGCGTGATGGGCGACTTGCCCACCGTGCCGCGAATCCCGTCGGTGCCGAAATACTGTCGTGCCATATTCTCGTTGTCCTTTTTAGATTCAATACTCTGTCATCAGGCCTGCAGCGCTTGCGCATCATGCATGGCCTGCCAGACTGCCAGCGCAGCCACCGTATCCTTCACATCGTGGACACGCACAATTTTGGCCCCACGCTCGACCGCCAGCAATGCCGCCGCGACGCTGGGCACCATGCGCTGATCCACAGGCAGGCCGGTCACCTGCCCCAGCGAGCCCTTGCGCGACCAACCCGCCAGCAAGGGGAAGTCTAGGCCCAGCAGCTCACGCTGATGTGCAAGCAAGGCAAAATTTTGTACCACGCTCTTGCCGAACCCAATACCGTAATCCCAGGCGATGCGCGAGCGTGCAACGCCTGCATCGAGCAAAGGCTGAGTCACCTGCAGCAGAAAGTCCCGAACTTGAGCCACGGCATCGCCCTGCATATGCTCCAGGTGCATGTCTTGCGGGGTCTTGTGCATATGCATCAGGCACACGCCACAGCTGGCGTGCCTGCTCACCACCTCGAAGGCACCGGGCTGGCGCAGCGCCCAGATGTCGTTGATGATGTCCGCCCCCAGATCCAGAGACGCGGCCATGACTTCGGGCTTGTAGGTATCGATGGAGATGGGCACGTTGAGCTTGACGGCTTCACGCAGCACGGGCAGAACGCGAGCCAGCTCGTCTTCGAGACTCACAGCGGGCGACCCCGGCCTGGTGGACTCGCCACCTATATCCAGAATATGCGCCCCTTGCTCCAGAAGCAGCTCCGCATGGGCCATGGCCTGGGATACACCGGCATGCCTGCCTCCGTCCGAAAAGGAATCCGGGGTCACATTCACAATGCCCATGACCTGAGGCTTGTCAAGCTGCAAGAGAAAACGCGAGGTTTGCCACTGTTGCGACATAAATCTTCCGATATCTGAGAGTGCAAAAACAAAAGGCCCCTGAGGGACCTTTTGTGTATGAGGCTTGGCGCTCAAGCCGTAGTCGGCGAGGGCTCGGCATTCGATGCGGGATTGCCTCCCGAGGAATTGCCACCATCCGACGAGGGTGGGTTGCGAGGCGTCCAGTCCTTGGGAGGACGAGGCTCCTTGCCTGCCATGATGTCGTTGAGCTGCTCGGCGTCGATCGTCTCCCAGTCCAGCATGGCCTTGGCCATGGCATGCATCTTGTCGCTGTTGTCTTCGATCAGCTTGCGCGCCAGAGCATATTGCTCGTCGATGATGCGACGCACTTCGTCGTCCACCTTCTGCATGGTGGACTCGGACAGATTGGAGCCACGGCTGAAGGTACGGCCCAGGAAAGGTTCGCCTTCCTGCTCGGAATAGACCATGGTGCCCAGGGCATCGCTCATGCCGTAGCGCGTCACCATGTCACGGGCGATCTGGGTCGCGCGCTCGAAGTCGTTGGACGCACCAGTCGTCATCTGGTTCATGAACACTTCTTCGGCGATACGGCCACCAAACAGCATGGCGATCTGGTTGAGCATGTACTCCTTGTCATAGGAGTAGCGGTCCTTCTCGGGCAGGCTCATGGTCACGCCCAGCGCACGGCCGCGCGGGATGATGGTGACCTTGTGCACGGGATCGCACTTGGGCAGCAGCTTGCCGATGAGGGCATGGCCGGCTTCATGGTAGGCCGTGTTGCGGCGCTCTTCCTCGGGCATGACCATGGTCTTGCGCTCGGGGCCCATGATGATCTTGTCCTTGGCCTTCTCGAAGTCCTGCATCTCCACAGTGCGCGCATTGCGGCGTGCCGCCATCAGAGCCGCTTCGTTGCAGAGGTTGGCCAGATCGGCGCCCGACATGCCGGGCGTGCCGCGCGCGATGATGGCGGGGTTCACGTCCTGGCCCACGGGAATCTTGCGCATGTGCACGTTCAGGATCTGCTCGCGGCCGCGGATATCGGGCAGCGTCACATAGACCTGACGGTCGAAACGACCGGGGCGCAGCAAGGCCGCATCCAGAATGTCGGGGCGGTTGGTTGCCGCCACCACGATCACACCGAGGTTGGTCTCGAAACCGTCCATCTCGACCAGCATCTGATTCAGTGTCTGCTCGCGCTCGTCGTTGCCGCCGCCCATGCCGGCACCGCGCTGGCGACCGACGGCGTCGATTTCGTCGATGAAGATGATGCAAGGCGCATTCTTCTTGGCGTTCTCGAACATGTCGCGCACGCGGGCCGCGCCCACGCCGACGAACATTTCAACGAAATCGGAACCCGAGATCGAGAAGAAAGGCACCTTGGCTTCGCCCGCGATGGACTTGGCCAGCAGCGTCTTGCCGGTACCGGGAGGGCCGACCAGCAGCAGACCGCGGGGAATGCGGCCGCCGAGCTTCTGGAACTTGTTGGGGTCCTTGAGGAAGTCCACGACTTCCTTGACTTCTTCCTTGGCCTCATCGGCACCAGCCACGTCGGCAAAGGTGACGGTATTGCTGTTCTCGTCGAGCATGCGCGCCTTGGACTTGCCGAAGCTGAAGGCGCCGCCCTTGCCGCCACCCTGCATCTGGCGCATGAAGTACACCCATACGCCGATCAACAGCAGCATGGGGCCCCAGCTCACGAGCAGCGTCATGAGCAGCGAGCCTTCTTCACGTGGCTTGACGTCGAACTTGACGTTGTTGTTGATCAGGTCGCCCACCAGACCGCGATCGAGGTAGGTGGCCGTAGTGCGGATCTTGCGGTCATCGGTGGTGGTGGCTACGACCTCGGTACCGCCAGCACCTTCCTGAATGGTGGCGCTCTTGATACGGTTGTTGCGCACTTGCTCCAGGAATTCCGAGTAGCCAACATGAGAGGCACCGCCAGCACCTCGGGTGTCAAACTGTTTGAACACCGTAAACAGCACCATGGCGATGACCAGCCAGACGGCGACTTTTGAAAACCACTGATTGTTCAAGCGGGGCTCCAATGGAATATTCAGACGTAAAGGCCCGGAGGGGACTCCAGACCTAGTTGAGGTTCATTTTAGGTGTTTCAAGCGCCAAAGACGCCTATTTCCCCCTATAGCGGCCATAGGCAAGGTACGGCCCAGCAGGCAATCGGCCCTAAGCCTGTGTTTTATCAAGGCTTTGCGCTATCAGTTTCACTGGTTTGCTGCAGCAAGGCATGAGGTCAAATGCCCCTATGCAAGCCGGCAACTCCGTCAAGAGCCCTGCTTGAGACCCATCCCCACCAGGAAAATCTCGGCAGACCGGTCGCGCGATGCCTTGGGCTTGATGGGCTTGACCACCTTGAAGGTCTGCTTGAACAGATCCACCAGCTCGTTATAGCCGCTGCCGTGAAAAAGCTTGACCACCAGCGCGCCCTCGGGCTTCATGTTGTTGATCGCAAAATCGACGGCCATCTCGATGAGCACCGCAACCCGCGCCCCGTCCGTGGCACCATGCCCCGACAGATTGGGCGCCATGTCCGAGACCACCACGTCGGCCTTGCCGCCGCCCATGGCCTCTTCCAGCTGCGCCAGCACCGCCTCCTCACGAAAGTCGCCCTGGATGTAATGCACGCCCTCGATGGGCTCCATGGGCAGCAGGTCCAGCGAGATGATGCGGCCGTTGAGCTCGCCCACGGCCGCACCGCTGGGCGAGAGACGACGGCGCACATACTGGCTCCAGGCGCCGGGCGCGCAACCCAGGTCCACCACGGTGTGGCCGGGCTGAATCAGCTTGAGCGACTCGTCAATTTCCTTGAGCTTGTAGGCCGCGCGCGCACGATAGCCGTCCTTTTGGGCAGCTTTCACATAGGGGTCATTGATGTGATCGTGCAGCCAATTCTTATTGACCTTCTTGCTTTTGGTTTTCGTTTTCATGCCTGAATTCTCGCAGCCTTGATAATACGGGTATGCCCCAAATTGAATTAACTCCCGCGCAGCGCCGGGAACACCGCGCCGAAGCCCACCATCTGGACCCCGTCGTCCTCATCGGTGGCGATGGTCTGACCACTGCCGTTCAAAAGGAAGTGGACGCCGCACTCAATGCCCATGGTCTGATCAAGGTCCGCGTTTTCGGCGACGACCGTGCAGCCCGCGAGCAAATCTATCAACAACTCTGCGACGAGCTGAACGCAGCTCCCATCCAGCACATCGGCAAGCTGCTGGTGCTGTGGCGCCCTATTCCCGAAAAGGAAAAGGCCTTTGACGAAGACCGCATGCCCGGTCCTCGCGACGTCAAGGTGCTCAAGTTCGGCCGCGCCGGCCAGAAGCCCGAAGTCAAGCAGCTGCGCGTGCTCGGCAACCAGCGCCTGACCGCTGGCGGCACCATCAAGCGCGCCAAGCCCAAGCAGAAGTCGGTCAAGAAAGGCCGTCAGGACTGATCTGCCGATCCGCCCTGTCTGCCCGCCCCATTGCCTTATTTCCTCGCCGAGACCGCCAACCCATGGTTCAGACCACACAGCAGCAACGCCACATTCTTTGCATGAAATGGGGCACCAAATACGGCCCGGAGTACGTCAACCGACTCTATGCCATGGTGCGCCGCCATCTCAGCGGAGATTTTCGCTTTGTCTGCCTGACCGACAGCACAGAGGGGATTCGCTCCGAAGTGGAGTGCTTTCCCATCCCCGACCTGAACATCCATCTGGCGCCCGGCCAGCGTGACGGCGCCTGGAAGAAGCTCACCACCTTCGAGCGCGACCTGCATGGCCTCAAGGGTCAGGCGCTGTTCCTGGACCTGGACGTGGTGATTGTGGGCAGCCTCGACGAGTTCTTCACGCTGCCCGGCGACTTCCGCATCATTCACGACTACCCGCGTTTCTGGCGCTTTGGCGAACGCATTGTCGGCAACTCCTCGGTCTACCGCTTCGAGCTGGGTGCCCATGCCGATGTGCTGGAGCATTTCCGCGCGCACACCGAAGAGATGCGCGGCAAGTACCGCAACGAGCAGGAGTATCTGTCGCACTTTCTGCACAAGCAGGGCAAGCTGGACTACTGGCCTGCCGCCTGGTGCCCCAGCTTCAAGTACTACTGCATTCCGACCTGGCCCAGCAACTACTGGAAGGAGCCGGTGCCGCCGGCCGATGCGCGCATCGTGATCTTCCACGGCGAAGTGAACCCGCCCGACGCGCTGGAAGGCCGTCGCAACAAGCGCTTTCGCCATATCGAGCCAGCCAGGTGGATCGAGAAGGCCTGGGGCTGAAGGACGGCTGCAGTTGCAGCCTCAAAAACAAAAGGCGTTGACCGCGAGGTTCAACGCCTTTTTTGTGCTCGCCTGACCGATGGATCAGCGATATTTGGCATCGACCAGCGGATGCCCCTTCATGCGCGAGAGAATGGAAAGCGGGCTGGCCGCCGGGTTGTATTCGCTGCCTGGCGGCAGGAACAAGGTCTGCTCCAGCATGTACTGCCCCGACATGACGGCATGCACTGCCTGATCGGAGAAACACACCCAGGTGGAACCTGCCGCGAAAGGCACGGTTTCCTGGGGAGCATTTTTCTGATAGTCGGGATCGCCCTTCATGCCGTCATGCAGCTGCAGCATCAAATGGTCGTATTCGCTGCGATAGGACTTGGTCACATGCAGCAGCTCCAGCGCCTTGGCCTGCCAGGCGCTGTAGGGCTTGGCACGCGGCACAAAACGCTTGGCCACATCGGTGAAGGGCTCGCCCACTCGCCAGACCCGGGGCTGGCCATCCGGGTTGACATTGGTGAAGACGCGCAGAATGCGCTCGCCATAGTTGGGCCGCGAAGGAAAGGCATCCACATGCATGCGCTTGTCGTCGGCACGCCAGGACTGCGCCCGCGTCTCCACCTGCGAAGGTCGGTAGCTGGTGGGTGCCATGCGCACCACCGGCATATAGGCGGGAAACAGGCCGGCGATCAGCGCCGTGGCCTGGTCGCGAAAGCGCCTGACCATGCCCGCCACCTGGGCCTGCGTGGCCTCGTCGCCTGCCACACCCTTGATCGAACCATCCACATTGAGGCTGATATTGCGCGTCTTGGGATCGCGCACATCGGGGCGCAGCAGCGCTTTCTCCTGCTCGGTCAGCTGAAAGCTCAGTTGCGGAAAGTACAGCACCTTGCCGGCTTCGACGGCAGCAGTCCATTCATCGCGCCCCTGGACCTGGCTCCAGTCGGTCGCGTCGATTTTTACGATTTGAGATTCCATGGCTTCGGCAGTGTACTCCCCGCAGCTGGCGCGGGCTTGCACTGGATCAAGCCGGCTTGCGCGCGCCCGCCACACGCCACAGCACGATGGCGGCGCACAGCCACTGCAGCGCATACATGCCGGTGCCTACGCTGTGCCAGAGCCTGAGGTTCTCGCGCGCCACGATCTTGGGCGACACGCCGTACTGCACCAGCAGCGCCAGCAACATGCCGGCGATAACAAAACCGATAGCTGCTTGCGCCCATTGCTCAATCTTTTCAGCATGTTTTCGCTTTGAAAACACCAGCAGAAGAGCGCAACATGCTATGGAAATCCAGGTCTGCGCGGCGAACAGCTTGGCCGCCATAAAGCCCGCCAGAGCCGGCGTGGGCAGATGGGCAAACAGCATCGGCACGGCCACAAAGCCAATGGAGCACAGACTGCCCCACCATAAAGCGGCCAGGAAAACAGGCAAACGCTCGTACATAGTCACGAATCCTTGAACGCGGCGCAGCGCCCAGGCCAGAAACATCAAGCAAGGGCAGCCCCGCAGCGAAGATGTTGCCCCCCTCCGCGAGGCAGAGAGCGGGAAGGCGCGCAGCGCCTCAGGGGGTGCTTATACGTACTTTACGCCAACGATTTCATAGCGACGCTCGCCGCCCGGTGCCTGCACCACGGCGGTATCGCCCTCTTCCTTGCCGATCAGGGCACGGGCAATGGGGCTGGACACATTGATCAGGCCGTGCTTGAGATCGGCCTCGTCCTCGCCCACGATCTGGTAGGTCACGGGCGAGCCGCTGTCTTCATCTTCCAGGTCCACGGTCGCGCCGAACACCACGCGACCGCCGGCATCCAGCTCGGTCGGGTCGATGACCTGCGCGGCGGATAGCTTGCCCTCGACCTCGAGGATGCGGCCTTCGATGAAGCCCTGCTGCTCCTTCGCGGATTCATATTCGGCGTTTTCGCTCAGGTCACCCTGAGCACGGGCCTCTGCAATGGCTTGAATGACCGCGGGACGATCCACAGTCTTCAGGCGTTGCAGTTCCACTTTGAGCTTTTCTGCTCCGCGCTTGGTGATTGGGATGGTGGCCATGATCGAGTCTCCAAATTCAGCAAACGCCGCGCCAAGCGCGGCACCTCTCGCACAGTCCTGAGTGACAACGTCAAACAGGGGCCTGTGCCCCAAAAGCAAACCGCCGCACGTTGCCGCGCGGCGGTTCAAATACATTACCGCAGATTATGCCGTGTTTGCCGCGGCACAAGTGCGGTAAAAACCCGGCAGCCCTTGCGGGCTGCTTCGGGCGTCAGGCTTTTCAGGCCTTGGTCAGCATGGCATGCAGCTCTTGCACCGAGTGCACGTCCAGATTGCCGCGCATGGCCTTCATGCCTTCCACGGCCGCTTCCGCGCCGAAGATGGTGGTGAAGGTGGTCACACGTGCCAGCAGCGCGCTGGTACGGATCTGGCGCGAGTCGGCGATGGCGTTGCGACGCTCTTCCACGGTGTTGATGACCAGGGCAATTTCGCCGTTCTTGATCATGTCCACGATGTGAGGACGGCCTTCAGTCACCTTGTTGACCGCCTGCACTTCCAGGCCAGCCTCAGCAATCGCTGCAGCTGTACCGCGTGTAGCGCACAGGCTGTAGCCCATGGCAACCAGTTCCTTGGCCACGGCCACGGCACGGGTCTTGTCGTTGTTCTTCACCGACAGGAAGACCTTGCCTTCGGCGGGCAGGTGCACGCCGGCACCCATCTGGCTCTTCACAAAGGCTTCGCCAAAGGTCTTGCCCACGCCCATGACTTCACCGGTGGACTTCATCTCGGGGCCGAGAATGGTGTCCACACCAGGGAACTTCACGAACGGGAACACGGCTTCCTTGACGCTGAAGTAAGGCGGTGTGACTTCCTTGGTGATGCCCTGCTCGGCCAGCGTGTCGCCGGCCATGCAGCGTGCAGCCACCTTGGCCAGTTGCACGCCGGTGGCCTTGGAGACGAAGGGCACGGTGCGCGAGGCACGAGGGTTCACTTCCAGCACGTAGATCACGTCCTGGCCGTCCGCTTCCTTGATGGCGAACTGCACATTCATCAGGCCCACCACATGCAGGCCTTCGGCCATGGCTGCGGTCTGGCGCTTGATCTCAGCGACGGTCTCGGCCTTCAGGTAGTAAGGGGGCAGCGAGCAGGCGGAATCACCGGAGTGAACGCCGGCTTGCTCGATGTGCTCCATCACGCCGCCGATGTACACGGCACCGGTCTTGTCGCGCACGCAGTCCACGTCGCACTCGATGGCGTTGGACAGGAAGTGGTCCAGCAGCACGGGAGAGTCGTTGGAGACCTTCACGGCTTCGCGCATGTAGCGCTCAAGGTCACGCTGCTCGTGCACGATTTCCATGGCACGGCCGCCCAGCACATAGGAAGGACGCACCACCAGGGGGTAACCCAGGCCGGCAGCCTTTTCCAGGGCTTCGGCTTCGGTACGCGCAGTGGCGTTGGGAGGCTGGCGCAGACCCAGTTCGTTGAGCAGCTTCTGGAAGCGCTCGCGGTCCTCGGCGGCGTCGATCATGTCGGGCGTGGTGCCGATGATCTTCACGCCTTCGCGCTCCAGGCCCAGTGCCAGCTTCAGAGGCGTCTGGCCGCCGTACTGCACGATCACGCCTTCGGGCTGCTCCACGTCCACGATTTCCAGCACGTCTTCCAGCGTCAGAGGCTCGAAGTACAGGCGATCGGAAGTGTCGTAGTCGGTGGACACGGTCTCGGGGTTGCAGTTGACCATGATGGTTTCGTAACCATCTTCGCGCATGGCCATGGCGGCGTGCACGCAGCAATAGTCGAACTCGATGCCCTGGCCGATACGGTTCGGGCCACCGCCCAGCACCATGATCTTCTTCTTGTCCGTGGGAGCTGCTTCGCACTCTTCGTCATACGTGGAGTACATGTATGCGGTGTTGGAAGCGAACTCGGCCGCGCAGGTGTCCACGCGCTTGAACACGGGACGCACCTTCAGCGCCTTGCGCGCTTCGCGCACGGCCTTGTCGCTGGTGTGCAGCAGCTTGGCCAGACGGCGGTCGGAAAAGCCCTTTTGCTTGAGGGTGCGCAGAGTCTGGGCATCCAGAGCCGCCAGAGCGCCTTCGCCCTTGGCTTCGTAGAGCTTGTCCAGGTCGAGTTCGATCTTGACGATCTCCTCGATCTGCACCAGGAACCACTTGTCGATCTTGGTGATGTTGTGCACCTCGTCCAGCGACCAGCCGGCAGCAAAAGCGTCACCCACATACCAGATGCGGTCGGGACCGGGCTCGCCCAGCTCCTTTTCCAGGATTTCGCGGTCCTGGGTCTTTTCGTTCATGCCGTCCACGCCCACTTCCAGGCCGCGCAAGGCCTTCTGGAAGGATTCCTGGAAGGTACGGCCGATGGCCATCACTTCGCCCACGGACTTCATCTGCGTGGTCAGGCGGTTGTCGGCAGCAGGGAACTTCTCGAAGGCGAAACGCGGGATCTTGGTGACTACGTAGTCGATCGAGGGCTCGAACGAAGCGGGGGTCTTGCCACCGGTGATTTCGTTCTTGAGCTCATCCAGCGTGAAGCCCACGGCCAGCTTGGCCGCGATCTTGGCGATGGGGAAGCCCGTGGCCTTGGAAGCCAGTGCCGAGGAACGCGAGACGCGGGGGTTCATCTCGATGACGATCATGCGACCGTCCTTGGGATTCACCGAGAACTGCACGTTGGAGCCGCCCGTGTCCACACCGATCTCGCGCAGAACGGCCAGAGATGCATTACGCATGATCTGGTATTCCTTGTCGGTCAGTGTCTGGGCCGGCGCCACGGTGATGGAGTCACCGGTGTGCACGCCCATGGGATCCAGGTTTTCGATGGAGCAGACGATGATGCAGTTGTCCGCGGTGTCGCGCACCACCTCCATCTCGTACTCTTTCCAGCCCAGCAGGGATTCTTCGATCAGCAGCTCGTTGGTGGGCGAAGCCTCCAGACCGCGCTTGCAGATGGTTTCGAATTCCTCGGGGTTGTAGGCAATGCCGCCGCCGGTGCCGCCCAGCGTGAAGCTGGGGCGGATGACGGTGGGGAAGCCCATCTGCTTTTGCACGGCCCAGGCTTCGTCCATGGAGTGGGCGATGCCGGAGCGCGCGGAGCCCAGACCGATCTTGGTCATGGCGTCCTTGAACTTCAGACGGTCTTCGGCCTTGTCGATGGCTTCGGGCTTGGCGCCGATCAGCTCGACCTTGTACTTGTCCAGCACGCCGTTCTTCCACAGGTCCAGCGCGCAGTTCAGCGCGGTCTGGCCGCCCATGGTTGGCAGGATGGCATCGGGGCGTTCCTTGGCGATGATCTTCTCGACCGTCTGCCAAGTGATGGGCTCGATGTAGGTGACGTCGGCGGTGGCCGGGTCGGTCATGATCGTGGCAGGGTTGCTGTTGATCAGGATGACCTTGTAACCCTCTTCACGCAGGGCCTTGCAGGCCTGCACGCCGGAGTAGTCGAACTCGCAGGCCTGACCGATCACGATGGGACCGGCGCCAATGATCAGAATGCTTTTTAGGTCGTTGCGCTTAGGCATTTTTGTGTTTCTCCATCAGCGCTGTGAAGCGGTCAAACAGATAGCCGATATCGTTGGGGCCGGGCGATGCTTCGGGGTGACCCTGGAAGCAGAAGGCAGGCACATCGGTGCGCTCCAGACCTTGCAGCGTGCCGTCAAACAGGCTGATGTGCGTGGCGCGGGCATTGGCGGGCAGCGACTCCAGCTCCACCGCAAAGCCGTGGTTCTGGCTGGTGATGCTGACGTGGCCGGTGTCCAGGTCCTTGACGGGGTGGTTGGCACCGTGATGGCTGTTCTGCATCTTGAAGGTCTTGGCACCGGAGGCCAGAGCCATGATCTGGTGGCCCAGGCAGATACCGAACACCGGCATCTTGGCTGCCATGATCTCTTGCACAGCGGCAATGGCGTAGTCGCAAGGCTCTGGGTCGCCGGGGCCGTTGGACAGGAACACGCCGTCGGGGTTCAGGGCCAACACATCCTTGGCTGGAGTCTGGGCGGGCACGACGGTCACGTCGCAACCGCGCTCGGCCAGCATGCGCAGAATGTTCTTCTTCACGCCGAAGTCATAGGCCACAACCTTGAACTTGGGCGATTCGAGCTTGCCGTAGCCTTCGCCCAGCGTCCACTCGGCCTCGGTCCATGGGTAGGACTTGTCGGTGGACACGACCTTGGCCAGATCCAGCCCCTTCATGCTGGGGGCAGCCTTGGCGGCGGCGATGGCCTCGTCGATCCTGGCCTGGGTGACTTCTTCACCAGAGGCCAGACCCACGATTGCGCCGTTCTGCGCGCCTTGGTCACGCAGCAGTCGCGTGAGCTTGCGGGTGTCGATGTTGGCGATGGCGACGGTCTTACCTTCGGTCAGGTACTCGGACAGCGTCTGGGTGCTTCGGAAGTTGCTGGCCAGCAGGGGCAGGTTCTTGATGATGAGACCTGCGGCATGGATCTTGTCAGCTTCGACGTCTTCAGGATTGACACCGTAGTTGCCGATGTGCGGATACGTGAGCGTCACGATCTGCTGGCAATAGCTGGGGTCGGTGAGGATTTCCTGGTAGCCGGTCAGCGAGGTGTTGAAAACGACTTCGCCAACAGTGGTGCCTTGCGCACCAATCGAGTTGCCAATAAAGACCGTGCCGTCTGCGAGCGCCAGAATGGCGGATGGGAAATTTCCCTTGAGAGACAAAAGCACTGGGTTCTCCGGTTTTTTAATTACGGTTACGCCCAACGAAGCCCCGGCGTGTGCGCTGGGACATTTGTGTCTGCAGGGAATGGCGAGGAAGCGTCGCTAGGCGTATGAAGGAATGCTTGAAAGCCGCCCATTATAGGCTCTGTCCGCTTCACCCCTTTGAAGCGCCCCGGGATTACCCTCTACGGCGTAGCATGCTTACGCTGCTCGCATGCAGGCAGATCGCGGCCGCAGCAGCCACATTGAGTGACTCCTCACCTCCGGGCTGCGCAATGCTGATGCGGTGGCTCGCCATCTCCATCAGCGCATCGCCCACACCCTGCCCTTCATGACCCATGGCCCAGGCACAGGGCCATGGCAGATCTGCCTCATGGATCAATGTCCCCTGATGGGAGCTGGTCACTACCAGGGGCACTTGCAGGCCTTGCACATCATCGACCGAGGCCGCCTCGACCAGATGCAGGCCGAAGTGAGCACCCATGCCGGCACGCAGCACCTTCTGACTCCACAGTGCGGCCGTGCCCTTGAGCGCCAGGATCTGGGTGAAGCCGAAGGCCGACGCGCTGCGCAGGATGCTGCCCACATTGCCGGCATCCTGGACGCGGTCCAGCACCACGGTGGCAACGCCCGGCTGCACCTGCACACCCGCATCCCAGTCCATCACATAGCCCATGCGGGCAGGAGATTCCAGAGCGCTGATCTCGTCGAACAAGGCATCTGCCAGCACCACGACCTTGCCGGCAGCCTGCACCCACTCCTCGGGCGCCTGAGGCCAGAAAGACTGCGCAAAAACGGCAAGCTTTGGTTTCAGACCCCGCACCAGGGCCGCACGGCAAAGATGATCGCCTTCAAGCCAGACCTGCCCCTGTTTGCGATAGGCCGTGCTGTCCTGGGACAGACGGCGCAGTTCTTTGACGAAAGCGTTGTCGCGCGAATGAATGTCCGTGACCTGGGGGCGTGCAGCCATGTCGACCTCTGAGAAAAAACAAAAACCCGGCATGCAAGCGCCTGGCCGGGCTTGAAACAAGAAGATAGAACGCCCGAGGCGGCCCTGCGCCGCACTCGGGAATGCAGACAATGTCGATCAGGCGCGCATCAGACGTAGAGCGATGCCTGCGACATCAGCAGGCTGGACGTCACACCCGACAGCCCGGTCTCGCACAGCACAGGCTGCGCCATGCCGCCTGCACACACCTGGCCGGCTTGCAGCACCTGGGCCACGGGCGCAAAGGAGCGCCTGTGCTCTGCCGTCGCACCATGGGCGCGCAAGGCCTGCAGATGCGCGGCCGTGCCATAGCCCTTGTGTCCGGCAAAGCCGTACTGCGGGTACTGGGCATCCAGGCGTTCGCACCAGCGGTCACGCGTGACCTTGGCCAGGATCGAAGCTGCGGAAATGGCCTGCACCAGCGAGTCCCCCTTGACGATGGCCTCGGCCTGCACATCGATCTGCGGCAGCTGGTTGCCGTCCACCAGCACCAGCACGGGCTTGAGACGCAGGCCCATCACCGCGCGACGCATGGCCAGCAGCGTGGCCTTGAGGATGTTGATCTCGTCGATCTCCTGCACCGAAGCCTGAGCTATGCAAAAGCACAGCGCCTTGGCACGGATCTCGTCGTAGAGCACCTCGCGGCGGTTGGCCGTGAGCTTCTTGGAGTCATTAAGCCCGGCAATGGGCTTCAGGTCGTCCAGGATGACGGCGGCAGCCACCACCGGACCGGCCAGCGGGCCGCGCCCTGCCTCATCCACCCCGGCAACCAGCCCGGGCGGATGCCAGGGCAGGCAACCTTGCTCAAGCAGCGGGGGTGGCAATGATTTTTTGGATCGCATGGGCAGCCAGTTCGGCGGTATCGCGGCGCAGTTCGTGATGTAGCGCGGTGAAGCGCTCAACCAGCGCTTCAATGGTGGCAGGAGAATCCTGGCTGGCTCTGAGCCAGCCCAGTGCGGCCTGGGCCAGCGCCTCGGGTGTTGCCGCATCCTGCAGCAGCTCGGGCACGACAAAATCGCCGCACAGAATATTGGGCAGCCCCACCCAGGGCTGCAGCTGTTTGCGCCTCATCAGGCGCCAGCTCCAGGGATGCATGCTGTAGCTGATGACCATGGGGCGCTTGTAGAGCGCCGCCTCCAGCGTGGCGGTGCCGCTGGCAATCAGCGTGCAGTCGCAGGCTGCCAGCACATCGTGGGACTGGCCCTTGACGATGAGACATTTGCCCTGCATGCCGGCCTCGGCAGCAATGCGCTGCACCTCTTCGTACAGCGAAGGCACGGCCGGCACCACGATCCGGGTCTGAGGCAACGCCTTCTGGACCAGCGCCGCCGCCTTGAAAAAGCCTGAGGCAATGTAGCGCACCTCGGAGCGGCGGCTGCCGGGCAGCAAGGCCAGCACCAGACCCTCTTCGGCCAGGCCCAGGCGCGCACGCGCGGCCGCTCTATCGGGGTGCAGCGGAATCACCTGCGCCAGCGGATGACCGACGTAGGTGGCTTCGATGCCATGCTGGGCCAGCAGTTCGGGCTCGAACGGGAAGATGCACAGCACATGGTCGGCCGCGCGACGGATTTTCTCCACGCGATCGGCACGCCAGGCCCAGATCGATGGACAGACAAAGTGCACGGTCTTGATGCCGGCTTCACGCAAGCCGGTTTCCAGCCCCAGGTTGAAGTCGGGGGCATCCACACCGACGAAGACCGAGGGTGGATGCGCAATCAGGCGCTGGCGCAGCTTTTTGCGAATACCGAGCAACTCGGCCACGCGCGCCAGCACTTCCCAGCTGTAACCATGCACGGCCAGGCGCTCTGACTGCCACCAGGCGTCAAAGCCGCGCTCCTGCATTCTGTCGCCGCCTATGCCCATGGAGCTCGCATCGGGCCAGCGCTGACGAAGACCGTCCAGCAACAGCGAAGCCAGCAGATCGCCCGAGGCCTCGCCTGCCACCATGGCAATGCTGGGCGCTATGGAATCTGGAGCAGCTTGCGCTTGCTTATTAGTCATTTCAGAGCTATTCACGTCTCAAACTCAGATAGGGACAGCGCGAGTCGCTATCAACGTGTAATGCCGTTGCTTGCCGATGCCAGAAAGGACTGCATGAAGTCCACGTCCTGCACGGCTTCAGGCGTTGCCGATTTGATCGCATCCATGGCCGCAATGGCATGTTCCAGCGTCAGACCCTGGCGGTACAGCAGCTTGTGCATTTCACGCACGGCGGCAATGCGCGCATCCGAGAAGCCACGACGCTTGAGACCGATCAGATTCACGCTGCGAGCGGCCAGCGGATTGCCATCCACCGTCATGAAGGGCGGCACATCCTTGTTCACATGGGCCTGAAAGCCCACCATGGCATGTGCACCTATGCGCATGCGCTGCAGCACACCGGTCAGGCCACCAATCGTCACCCAGTCGCCGACATGCACATGGCCTGCCAGCGTGGTGTTGTTCGCCAGTGTGGTCTGGTTGCCAATGATGCAGTCATGCGCGATATGCACATAGGCCATGATCCAGTTGTCATTGCCGATGGTCGTCTCGCCACGATCCTGCGTGGTCCCCGTATTGAAGGTACAGAACTCGCGCACCGTGTTGCGATCGCCGATCACCAGACGTGTGGGCTCGCCCGCGTACTTCTTGTCCTGGGGCTGCGCACCCAGCGATGCAAACTGGAAGATGTGGTTGCCTTCACCAATGGTGGTGTCGCCTTCGATCACGCAATGCGCCCCCACCTTGCTGCCGGCGCCAATGCGCACCCTGGGGCCGATGACCGCATACGGCCCCACCGACACCGAGGTGTCAAGCTGGGCCGCCGGGTCCACCACGGCGGTGGGATGAATCAAGCTCACAGCCGCCATCAACGCTTATCCCACGTGACGCATGGTGCACATCAGCTGAGCTTCAGCGGCCACTTCGCCATCCACGCTGGCGACGGCGTTGAACTTCCAGATGCCGCCACGCACGCGGTCGATGGTGATCTCCAGGGCCAGCTGGTCTCCCGGCACCACGGGGCGCTTGAAGCGAGCAGAGTCGATGCCCACGAAGTAGTAGATATTGTTTTCATCGGGCACCTGGCCCATGGCATCGAAGGCCAGCAGGCCGGCAGCCTGGGCCAGGGCTTCAAGAATCAGCACGCCGGGCATGACCGGACGACCGGGGAAATGCCCGGTGAAGAACGGCTCGTTGAAGGTGACGTTCTTGATCGCCTTGATGCGCGTGTTGCGCTCAAGCTCCAGCACCCGGTCCACCAGAAGAAAGGGATAGCGGTGAGGCAGTTGCTTGAGAATTTCTTGAATATCCATCATCAATTTCCGTTGTTGCTTTGCCGGCCCTCAGCCAGCGCTTGTTCAAGCTTCTTGACCCGCTCCCGGAGCGTGTACAACTGCCTGAAGGTTGCAGCGTTCTTTTCCCATTGCTCGTTCTCTTGCAACGGAAAGATGCCTGTATAAAAACCTGCCTTGGGCAAAGAGCGAGTGACCATGGAGGTCGGCGAAATCACCGTGCCATCCGCAATCGTCAAATGCCCCAGAATATTGGCAGCTCCACCAATCTGGCAGCGCTTGCCGATGCGCGCACTGCCGGCAATACCGGTATTGCCGGCAATCACCGTATGCGCACCAATGTGCACATTGTGGGCAATCTGCACCAGATTATCGATCTTGACGCCATCTTCAATGACTGTGTCATCAAGTGCCCCACGATCCACGCAGGTGTTGGCGCCGATTTCCACATCGTTGCCGATGCGCACGGCCCCCAGCTGCTCTATCTTTTCCCATTGGCCCGCCGAAGGCGCGAAGCCGAAGCCGTCGGCACCGATGACCACACCGGGATGCAGAATGCAACGCTCGCCCAGCACACAGCCCTGGCTGATGGTGACGCGCGATTTCAGCACCGTATCGGCACCGATGACCGCGCCGGCCTCCACCACACACTGCGGCCCCACATAAGCACTTTCATGCACCTGGGCCGTGGCATCCACCACTGCGCTGGCATGAATGCCGCGCGGCCTGCCGCCCTGCTGGTGCGCCTTCCACCACTGGGTGGCACGCGCGAAATAGGCATAAGGATCGGCCGTGACAATGCAGGCACCACGCTGCGCCGCTTCATCGCGCATCATCGGCGCCACAATGACACAGGCCGCCTGTGAGGCGGCCAGTTGCTGGCGATAGCGGGGATTGCTTAAAAAGCTCAGATCACCGTGGCCCGCAGAGTCCAGTGGAGCGATGCGCGAGATAGGCATCTCGCGCTCGCCACCTACCAGTTCTCCACCGAGCGCATCGAGAATCTGTCCCAATAGAACGCTCACAAAAGTATCCTTGGGATTACTTTGTGCCGTTCAGGGCCTTGATGACCTTGTCGGTGATATCAAACTTGGGATTGATATACACGGCCTCTTGCAGGATGACATCGTACTTTTCAGTCTCGGCCACTTGCTTGACAACCTTGTTCGCACGATCCAGCACGGTGGCCAGTTCTTCGTTCTTGCGAGCATTCAGGTCTTCCTGGAATTCACGGCGCTTGCGCTGGAATTCACGATCCTGATCCACCAGCTGACGCTGGCGCGAAGCACGCTGGCTCTCGGACATGGTGGTAGCTTCACGTTCGAACTTGTCCGAGGCGTTCTTCAAGGAGTTGCCCTGATCGACCAAATCCTTTTCACGCTTAGAAAACTCCTGCTCAAGCTTGGCTTGGGCAGCCTTGGCAGCGGATGCCTCACGGAAGATACGATCCGTGTTCACAAAACCGGCCTTGAATTCCTGTGCATGCGCAGAGACGGCCATGGCGCCAAGCAGCACAGCCAAAGAAAGATGGCTAGAGAGAGATTTCATTAGAAAGATGTTCCGATTTGGAATTGCAGTTTCTGGATTCTATCGCCGGTTTCCTTACGGATTGGCTGAGCATACGCCAAACGCAGAGGACCCAGCGGCGAAATCCAACTAATACCGATACCGGTGGAAGCACGCAAGGTTCCCAGATCCATGCTTTCACCTTCCGCCCACACATTACCCACGTCCACAAAGCCGAACAGACGCAGTGTTCTGTCATTACCGGCACCCGGGAATGGGACCATGAATTCGCCATTCAAGGTCAGCTTGCGCGTACCGCCCAAGGCCAGATTGGTGTTCACCGTGTCACGACGCCCCAGAGAGCCTTGCTCAAAGCCACGCACCGAGCCCAAACCACCCGAATAGAAATTCTTGAAAATGGGATAGGAATTACCGCCCAGGCCCTTGCCCCAGCCCAGCTCGCCGTTCAGGGCAATCGTGTACTTCTTGTTCAGCGGAATATATTGCTGAATCTGGTAGTTGGCCTTCGCATAGCGCATATCGCTCATGAACGAAGCTTCCAGATTCACACGCTGATAGCGACCGGCATTGGGTGCCAGTGCACTGTCGCGGTTATCACGAGACCATCCCAGCGTCAGAGGGATGCCGGTCTTGGAGCAACCAATGTTTTCGCCAGCCAGACCACCGCAATACTCGTTATAGACCGCCGGCATATAGGTGCCGGGCTTGATCTCGTTGCCTTCGACACCGGCACCGAAGAAGATGGTGTCCACTTCGCTGAAGGGCACGCCGAAACGCACGCTGGCACCCTTGGTGATGATCTTGTAGGCGCCATCGTCATAGTAGGGACGGATGGTGCGATAGTACAGGTCATAGGTGCGCGAAATACCCGTATCCGTGAAGTACGGATTCGTGGTCGACACCACCATGGTGCGGTTGTACTTGCTGGTGTTGATGTCCAGGCCCAGATAGTTGCCCGAGCCGAACACGTTTTCCTGCTTGATACCGAAGGACAGCGAGACCTTTTCTGCGCTGGAGAAACCGGCACCCAGTTGAATCGAGCCCGTGGGCTTTTCCACCACATTGATCATCAGATCGACCTGGTCGGGAGAGCCTGGCACTTCCTGGGTTTCGATTTCAACCTGGGTAAAGAAGCCCAGACGGTCGACACGGTCGCGCGACAGCTTGATCTTCTGGCCGTCATACCAGGATGCCTCGAACTGGCGGAACTCGCGGCGAATCACTTCGTCGCGGGTCTTGTTGTTGCCGCTGACGCTGATGCGACGGATATAGGCGCGGCGCGAAGGCTGAGCCTGCAGCACCAGGGACACACGGTTGTTGGCACGATCGATTTCGGGCACGGCTTCCACCTTGGCGAAAGCAAAACCGAAATTGCTGTAATAGTCGGTAAAAGCCTTGATGGTCTCGGAAACCTGGTCGGCGTTATAGGGCTCACCGGGCTTGATCTTGACCAGCGACTTGAACTCGTCGTCACGATCCAGGTAGTTGCCTTCGAGCTTCACGCCGGAGACCACATACTGATTGCCTTCGTGAATATTCACGGTCAGACCGATGCTTTGCTTGTCCGGAGAGATGGCGACCTGTGTGGACTCTACACGGAACTCCAGATAGCCGCGCTGCAGATAGTAGGAGCGCAGCGACTCCAGATCGGCATTGAGCTTGTTGCGAGCGTAGCGGTCAGACTTGGTGTACCAGCTCATCCAGTTGCCTGTGTCCTGGTCGAACAGGTCCTTGAGCGTCGATTCCTTGAAGGCCTTGTTGCCCACAATGTGGATTTCGTTGATCTTGGCCGGTTCACCTTCGGAGACGGTGAAGGTCAGGTTCACTCGGTTGCGCTCGATAGGCGTCACCGTGGTCACCACTTCAGCGCCATACAGACTGCGGTTGATGTACTGGCGCTTGAGTTCTTGCTCGGCGCGATCAGCCAACGCCTTGTCGAAAGGGCGGCCATCGGCCAGGCCCACGTCACGCATGGCCTTGAGCAGAGTGTCCTTGTCGAACTCCTTGGTGCCGGCAAAGTTCACCTCGGCAATGGTGGGGCGCTCTTCCACAACCACCACCAGCACATTGCCATTGGCTTCGAGACGCACGTCCTTGAACAGACCCAGAGCAAACAACGAACGAATGGCAGCCGCGCCCTTTTCGTCGTTGTAGTCATCGCCCACGCGCAAAGGCATGGAGGCGAACACCGTACCGGGCTCCACTCGCTGCAAACCCTCGACGCGGATATCTTGAACTTTGAAGGGCTCCAATGCCCATGCCGCTTGCGCAGCTAAAACCATAGCAGCCAGGGCAGTTGCAGAGCGCACGCCCAAGCGATTGAAATGTTTTTTCATGAGTGGAAATCGCCGCGAATGCGGCCTACCGTAGCGGTAAAAATTAGCCCCAGAGCCGGTTGATATCGTTGAAAAAGGCGACTGACATCATCAGCAATATGACTGCGACGCCTGCACGCTGCAGTCTTTCAGCCCAGACATCAGAGACACTGCGCCCCGTCAAACCTTCCCAAAGATAATACATCAGGTGCCCACCATCCAGAACGGGCAATGGTAGCAGGTTGAGAACGCCCAGGCTGATACTGATAAGCGCGAGGAACGACAGGTATTGCACCAGCCCCATGCTGGCGGACTTGCCTGCATAGTCTGCGATCGTCAAAGGACCGCTGATATTCTTGAGCGAGGCCTGACCGATCAGCATGCGCCCCATCATGCGCAGTGTCATGGAGGACAGCTCCCAGGTCTTGTGCACACCGGCGCTCAAGCCATCCAGAAAGCCATGGCGCACCAGCACCATCTCGGGCTGGCTGCCAATAAAGGCGTTCACACGTGCAGTTGCTGCTTGTCCATCCTTGCCAGGTACTATTTCCGGCTGCACCCGCAGGTTCAGACGCCGGCCCGCACGCTCCACAGCCCAGGCCTGCGGCTCGACTCGACCGGACGCACCCGAGGCACGAATCGCGGCACGCGCCTGAGCACCATCCTGAGCTGCCTGACCATCGATGCTGAGCAGCACATCGCCTTTTTGCAGACCCGCCTTTTCCGCCGGGCCACCTGCAACAACCTCTTCTATAACCGGACGACTCCAAGCACCCTGCAGCCCGACCTTGTCAAAGAAAGCTGCATCCGGTTCCTTTTGTTGCAAAGAAGCGAGATCGAGCAGCACGACACGCGCTGCGCCATGTTCTTGTACCGCCACCTCCAGCTGCAAGGTTTCACCTTCAATGGCAGCTGTCGTCACCAGCCAGCGCAAATCACCCAGGGCACGCACAGGCTGCCATTCCTTGCCACCCACAGAGGCACGCTGCACCCAGTCGCCGCTTTGAATACCGGCCTGATGCAGCAACGTGCCTTCCGGAGGAGCCGCAAGCCGGGCTGCAGGCTCGTTGGTGCCCACCCAGTTGACCACCGCCAGCAGCGCCACGGCCAGCAACAGATTGGCCGCAGGTCCCGCCGCAACAATCGCTGCACGTGAGCGCAGGGGCTGATTGTTGAAGGCCAGGTGTTTTTCCTCGGGTCTGACCTCGCCCTCGCGTTCGTCAAGCATGCGCACATAGCCGCCCAGAGGCAGCGCCGCGATCACATATTCGGTACCCGACTTCTTGCCGACCCAGCGCAACAGCGGCTTGCCAAAGCCCACGGAGTAACGCAGCACCTTGACGCCACAAGCCACGGCAACGCGATAGTGGCCCCACTCATGCACCGCAATCAGAACGCCGAGCGCCACGATGAAAGCCACAACCGTCAGCAACACCTGAAACTCCTTAATGCCAATCAATGCTTGGAGCGTGCAGCAGGCCGCAAGTTCAACCGCAAGCCCTCAAGCCACCAAACTCGGTGCCAGATCAGCGCGCCCACAGCCTGACTATGTCAGCCGCACGCTCGCGCGCTCGCTCATCGAGCGCCATCAACTCTTCCAGACTGCCCACGACACCGGGTTGCACGGATTCCAGCGTCTGCAGATTGACGGCATGAATGCGGTCAAACGACAGGCGACGCTCCAGGAATGCGGCGACAGCCACTTCGTTCGCTGCGTTGAGCACCGTGGTCGTACCCTCGGGCGCGCGCAGCGCCTGCCAGGACAGATGCAGGCCCGGAAAGCGATACGCATCCGCCTCCTCGAAGGTCAGCGCCGCCAGCTTGGCGAAATCCAGCACAGGTGCGCCGCTCTCGATGCGCTCTGGCCAGGCCAGACCGCAGGCAATCGGCACACGCATATCGGGCGTGCCCAGCTGAGCGAGCACGGACGCATCCTTGAACTGCACCATGGAATGCACGATCTGCTGCGGATGGATCACCACCTTGATCTTCTCGGGCGCCATATCGAACAGCCAGCGCGCCTCGATCACCTCCAGCGCCTTGTTCATCATGGTGGCCGAGTCCACCGAGATCTTGCGCCCCATGGAAAAATTGGGATGCGAGCAAGCCTGCTCGGGCGTGATTTCGGACAGTGTCGCCGGGTCGCGTTGGCGGAACGGTCCGCCCGATGCCGTCAACAGCAAGGAGTCAACGCGATCAACCCAGGTGCTGCTGTCTTCGGGCAAGCACTGGAAGATGGCCGAGTGCTCGCTGTCGATGGGCAGCAAAGTGGCTCCATGGCGCTTGACGGTGTCCATGAACAGCGCGCCGCCCACCACCAGGGCCTCCTTGTTGGCCAGCAGCAGACGCTTGCCGGCCCTGGCGGCCGCCAGACAGGGTGCCAGTCCGGCCGCTCCGACAATCGCCCCCATGACAGCATCCACATCGGGATGCGACGCGATCACTTCAAGCGCGTCCCGCTCCTGAAGCACCAGTGTTTGAAGCCCGTTTTGCTTGATTGCCTCAGCCAGTTGACGAGCATGGGGCGCACTGGCCATCACAGCGAACTGCGGCTTGAACTGCGCGCATTGCCTGAGCATCAGATCCACCTGCGTGGCTGCGCTCAGCGCGAAGATTTCGTATTGTTCAGGGTGGCGCGCCACCACATCCAGGGTATTGGTTCCGATGGAACCGGTAGAACCCAGAACCGTGATTTTCTGCTTCATGGATGCACAAAGGATGAGAGCATCATCGCCAACGGCAGTGTGGGCAGGAGGGCATCAATGCGATCCAGGACACCACCATGGCCGGGCAGCAAGCCGCTGCTGTCCTTGACACCGACGCTGCGCTTGATGAGGGATTCGACCAGGTCGCCCACCACACTCATCGCAGCCATAAACACCGCAGCCAGCAGCAGGAACCAAAGTCCGCGCGACTGCAGCACCGAATAGAAACTGAGAACACCGGCGCCGTAGTGACGATCTGCCCAGCTCCAGACCAGAGCCAGCACAATCACCCCCAGCATGCCGCCCCAGACACCTTCCCAGCTCTTGCCGGGACTGATGGAAGGAGCCAGCTTGTTCCTGGTGAACTTCAGGCCGAAAGTGCGGCCTGCAAAATAGGCAAAGACATCAGCCACCCAGACCAGCACCAGCACCGACAGCAGGAAGTTGATGCCGATATTACGCGCCTGCACCACGGCCAGCCAGGCCAGCCACAATGCCAGCACGCCGCCGACCAGACGCACTGCTGCCGGAATATGCGGCCAGCCCGCCACGCCAGCGCGCAGCAGCAAAACGCCCCCCAGCACCCAGAGGGAACCTGCAATCAGCCACACCGTGGGCAGAGGCTGATCCACCCAGCCGGCCCACCAGGATCCTGCGCACAGCGCTGTACAAACAGCCCCCAGGCCCAGTGAGCCTGCCTGTCCAAAACCATTGAGTCGCCCCCACTCCCAGGCACCAGCCGCCATGAACAACAGCATCAGTGCGGCAAAGGGCACGGTGCTGGCCGTATAAAACAGTGCCGGCAACAAAATAGCCAGCAAAATCAAGGCGGTAATGACGCGCTGCTTGAGCATGGCACCTCTTATGGTTAAGCCGTCAAGGTGACGGTGGATGATGGTTGAATCTGCTCGGAAGTCTGGCCGAAGCGGCGCTCACGACCGCCAAACACGGCAATGGCCTCGTCAAGAGCCGCCTCGTCGAAATCAGGCCACAGGGCATTGCTGAAAAAAAGCTCTGTATAAGCAGCCTGCCAGAGCAGGAAATTGCTGATGCGAGTTTCACCGCCAGTGCGGATCATGAGATCAGGATCCGGCACATGAGCCAAGGCCATGGCCCTGTCCAGATTCTCGGGAGTCAGCTCCAGCCCCTGGGCCACCAGCTTCTGTGCAGCCTGGGCTATATCCCAGCGGCCACCGTAGTTGAAGCAGACGTTGAGAACCAGACGTGTGTTGTGAGCGGTGATGCGCTCGGCCTCTGCCAAGCCCTCCCGAACCTTGTCGCTCAGCCCCTGGCGGTCGCCGACAAAGTACAGGCGCACGCCGTCGCGGCTGAGTTGAGCGACTTCCTTGGCCAGGGCATTGGCCAGCAGGCTCATGAGCCCCGAGACCTCTTCCTGAGGTCTGTTCCAGTTCTCGGAGGAAAACGCAAACACCGTGAGCACCTGCACACCACGCTCGACGCAGGCGCGAGCGCAGCGGCGCAGGGACTCCACTCCCTGCTTGTGACCGGCAAGACGTGGAAGCAGACGGCGCTTGGCCCACCGTCCGTTGCCGTCCATGATGACGGCGATATGGCGCGGAACCGCGCCGTTTTTCTTGGATGTCAAAAGTGCAAGTCCTTTGGAAAGACTCAGACCGCCATGATGTCCTGTTCCTTGGCCGCCACCAGCGTATCGACCTCGGCAATATGCTTGTCGGTGATCTTCTGGATTTCGGCTTCGGAGCGCTTCTGATCGTCTTCAGAGGCTTCCTTGTCCTTGACCAGCTTCTTCACGCCTTCATTGGCATCGCGACGCAGGTTGCGAACGGCAATCTTGGCGTTCTCGCCTTCGTTGCGCGCCAGCTTGGTCATTTCCTTGCGGCGCTCTTCGCTCATGGGAGGCATGGGCACGCGGATCAGGTCGCCCATGGAAGCGGGATTCAGACCCAGATCGCTCTCGCGAATGGCCTTTTCCACCTTGGCGGCCATGTTCTTTTCCCAGGGCTGCACGCTGATGGTGCGGGAATCCAGCAAAGACACATTGGCCACCTGGGACAGAGGCACCATGGAGCCGTAGTACTCGACATGGATGGCATCCAGCAGCGCGGGATTCGCCCGGCCGGTACGCACGCGAGCCAGGTTGTTCTTCAGAGCCTCGATGGACTGACCCATCTTGGTTTCGGTGTTCTTTTTGATTTCAGCGATCGTCATGTTCTTGTTCCTTTGCGGGCATGTGGCGGCAAAACGCTCAAGCGTACACCAGAGTGCCTTCGTCTTCACCCATGACCACGCGCTTGAGTGCGCCGGGCTTGACGATGGAGAACACGCGAATCGGCAGCTTCTGATCGCGGCACAGCGCGAAAGCGGTGGCATCCATGATGCCCAGATTGCGCGAGATGGCCTCATCGAAAGCCAGCTTGTCGTAACGCGTGGCCGAAGGATCCTTGACCGGGTCGGCCGTGTAGACGCCATCCACCTTGGTGGCCTTGAGCACGACTTCGGCGCCAATTTCAGCACCACGCAGCGCAGCGGCCGTGTCGGTGGTGAAGAAGGGATTACCCGTACCGGCAGCGAACACCACGACCTTACCCTCTTCCAGGTACTGCAGCGCCTTGGGACGCACATAGGGCTCGACCACCTGCTCGATACCGATAGCCGACATCACGCGCGCCGTCAGGCCCTGCTTGTCCATGGCATCTGCCAGAGCCAGGGCATTCATCACCGTGGCCAGCATGCCCATATAGTCGGCAGTCGCACGGTCCATGCCGACCGAGCCACCTGCCACGCCGCGGAAGATGTTGCCGCCGCCGATCACCACGGCAACCTGCACACCCACCTTGGTCACTTCCACGATCTCAGCCACCATGCGCTCGATGGTTGCACGGTTGATGCCGAACTGGTCATCTCCCATTAACGCCTCCCCCGACAGCTTGAGCAAGATGCGCTTGTGGGCTGGAATGGCGTTGGACATGGTGTTTCTCCGATGGAAGTTGAATGAGTATGAAAACGGGAGGGGAATAAATCAATCGCGGCTCTAGGCCGCGATTGTTGCTAAGGCTTAGGTTTAAGCACCAGCCTTGGCTGCTGCCACCTGGGCAGCCACTTCAGCGGCGAAGTCATCAGTCTTCTTCTCAATGCCTTCACCCACGACATACATCGTGAACGCCTTCACATTGGTGTTGGCAGCCTTGAGCATCTGAGCCACGGTTTGCTTGCCGTCAGCAGCCTTCACGAAGACCTGGTCGGCCAGGGACACTTCCTTCAGGTACTTCTGCACGGAGCCTTCCACCATCTTGGAGACGATGTCGGCGGGCTTGCCGGATTCGGCTGCCTTGCCTTCGGCCACAGCGCGTTCCTTGGCGATCAGGTCAGCAGGCACGTCAGCGGAAGTCAGAGCCACGGGCTTCATGGCGGCCACATGCATTGCCACGTCCTTGGCAGCAGCAGCGTCGCCGTCGAACTCGACCACCACGCCAATGCGGGTGCCGTGCACGTAGGCAGCCAGGCCAGCGCCGCTGAAAGCCTTGAAGCGACGGAAGGACATGTTTTCGCCGATCTTGCCGATCAGACCCTTGCGCACGTCTTCCAGAGTGGGGCCGTAGCCGTCTTGTTCGTAGGCCAGAGCGCCCAGAGCGTCCAGGTCAGCAGGGTTGTGCTCGGCGACCAGCTTGGCAGCGGCATTGGCCATGGCCAGGAAGCTGTCGTTCTTGGACACGAAGTCGGTTTCGCTGTTCACTTCGATCAGGCCGCCCTTGCCGCCGTCGATGAAAGCAGCCACAACGCCTTCAGCAGTCACACGGGAAGCGGCCTTGCCAGCCTTGGTACCCAGCTTGACGCGCAGCAGCTCTTCAGCCTTGGCCATATCGCCATCAGCTTCGGTCAGAGCCTTCTTGCATTCCATCATGGGGGCGTCGGTCTTGGCGCGCAGTTCGGCGACCATGCTTGCAGTAATTGCCATCGTATTTCTCCAGTATCAGTTCGATTCGTTACAGGATTCCGGCTAAAAAAACGGGGCTACCTAGAGCCCCGCTTTTTCTCGCGATGCGGTCGCGCAGCCGGACTTCGCTTAGGCGGCGGATTCTTCCACTTCCACGAACTCGTCGCCGTTCTCACCGGCAGCGGCCTTCACCACGTCGTTCAGACGAGCTTCACGGCCTTCCAGGATTGCGTCGGCAATGCCTTGGGCGTACAGCTGCACAGCCTTGGCGGAGTCGTCGTTACCAGGGATCACGTAGTCGATGCCATCGGGGTTGTGGTTGGTGTCAACCACGCCGATCAGAGGAATGCCCAGCTTCTTGGCTTCAGCGATAGCGATCTTGTGGAAGCCCACGTCGATCACGAAAATGGCGTCGGGCAGACCGTTCATGTCCTGAATGCCGCCGATGTCCTTTTCCAGCTTTTCCAGTTCGCGAACGAACATCAGCTGTTCCTTCTTGGACATGGATTCCAGACCGGCTTCTTGCTGAGCCTTCATGTCCTTCAGACGTTTGATGGAGGTCTTGACGGTCTTGAAGTTGGTCAGCATGCCGCCCAGCCAGCGCTGGTCAACGAAGGGCACGCCAGCGCGCTTGGCTTCTTCAGCCACCAGCTCACGGGCTTGACGCTTTGTACCCACCATCAGGATGGTGCCGCCGTTAGCAGTCAGCTGCTTGGCGAACTTCTGGGCTTCCTGGAACATCGGCAGGGACTTTTCCAGGTTGATGATGTGGATCTTGTTGCGGGCACCGAAGATGAACGGAGCCATCTTGGGATTCCAGAAACGAGTTTGGTGACCGAAGTGGACGCCGGCTTCCAGCATCTCGCGCATTGTTACTGCCATGTTAATTACCTCAAAGGTTGGGTCTAAAATCCGGCCCAACGATTGCAGCCGCCTTGAAAAAAGCGATCGCAACACCTTGAATAGGCCGGTTTGCTATTTGCCTTGCCGACTTAAAAGCAATTGCTGCAACACACAAAAACGCCATCGCATCAACCACTTTCAGAGCTTTTCAAGTCAATCCTCACGGACTAACCCTTAGCAAAGCCGCAAAATTTTAGCACACTGCCATGCAACTCGACCTCAGTCACGTCGCTCTTGAGATCCGCGAAGGCCGCCAAAGCGCTGCAAACCTCATGCAAATGAGCATTGCTGCCGCGCAAAGCCCCTTGTGCGCCAACGTTTTCAGCCAGACTTTTTTTGACGAGGCACGCTGGGCTGCTGCAGAAACGCCATCCACTACCCCCCTGGCCGGCTTGGCCATCTCGGTCAAGGACCTGTTCGACACGCAAGGCGCGCGCAGTGCCGCCAGCTCCCTGGTGCTGCAGGATGCGCCCCTCGCCCGCACAGACGCCACGGCCGTTGCCCGCCTGCGCGCGGCAGGCGCGGCCATCATCGGCCGCACCCATATGGTCGAGTTCGCTTTTTCCGGCGTTGGCGTGAACCCGCATTTCGGCACCCCCGCCGCGCTGGACGCGCGCCACCCCGCCAACCCTCAGCTGGCGCCCACGTGGCCGGCGCGTATTCCCGGCGGATCCTCGTCAGGCGCTGCTGTTTCCGTCGCCAGCGGCGCCGCCTGGGCGGCACTGGGCTCGGACACCGGCGGCTCCATCCGCATTCCCGCTGCACTCAATGGCCTGGTTGGCTTCAAAAGCACGGCCAGACTGGTACCCACCGAAGGAACAGTGCCTCTATCACCCACACTGGATACCGCCTGCGCCATCACCCGCAGCGTGCGCGATGCCGTGCTGCTGCACGAGATTCTGGCCGGGCGCAAAGTCGCCAGGGATGAACGCAGCCTGAGCCAGTGGCGCCTGGCAGTGCCGCGCCCCCTCTTCTTCGATCAGATCGAGCCCGCCGTTCGCAACGCCTTCGAACGCAGCATCGCCAAGCTGCAGGCCGGCGGCGCGCAGATCGAGTGGATTGACCTGCCCGAGCTGGAGGAGCTGGACGGCGTCAACACCATCGGCGGCTTCTCGCCCACCGAAAGCTATGCCTGGCACCGGCGCCATCTGCAGGATCCCGCCAAAGCCGCGCTCTACGATCCCCGGGTGCGCTCGCGCATAGAGCGCGGCGCGAGCATGAGCGCTGCCGACTATCTGGATCTGCTGGCCGCGCGCAAGCGCTGGATTGCCAAGATGGAGAGCGCCATTGCTGGCTATGACGCCCTGCTCTCGCCCACCACGCCGATCACGGCACCCACGATTGCATCCGTCGCTCCGGCCAACGGCTTCGATGCTGCAGCCGACCTCAGGCGTGACGAAGAATTTTTCCGCGTCAACGGCCTGCTGCTGCGCAATACCAGCGTGGTCAATATGCTGGACGGCTGCGCCCTGTCACTGCCGTGCCACAACCCGAACGAGCTCCCCATGGGCCTGATGATCTGGCATGCCGCCCTGCACGACGATGCCATCCTGAATATCAGCGCGGGCATCGAAGCCATACTCAATCGCGACTGACTTCCATTTTTGTAGCTATAACCGCTTATGGTTACTGGACCACAAGGCAAAAATCATCAAAACCCACAAATGCGCAGCCGGAGGCTATCCTCGGACCATGCTGCGCATTTCTCCCTCCGACACCCCGCCCGCCTCCATTTCCGCTGGTCAAGGCTGGCCGCTGTTCAGCACTGCCGCCACGCGTCAGATTGAGAAGGCTTGCGCCGAGCGCCTGCCGCCTCACAGGCTGATGGAACGCGCAGGCCTTGCCATCGCCAGGCTGACAACGGCAATAGCCCCGCACGCGCAACGCATCTGGATTGCCTGCGGCCCGGGCAACAACGGCGGCGACGGCTTTGAGGCGGCAGCTCAGCTCAGGGCCATGCTGCCCCATGCGCGAATCATGGTCAGCGAAGTGCGCGCACCTGCCGAACTTCCGTCCAACGCGCAGACTTCCCGGGACAAGGCCTTGCAGGCTGGCGTGCAGTGGCTCGATGACGCCCCCCCCGATCTGGAACCACAAGACCTGTGCGTCGATGCACTGCTGGGCATAGGACTGAGCTCGCGCACTTCCAGCAAGACCTCGGCTGCCGATCAGCGCCTGCTGCAGTTGCTGGCCCAGGTTCAGCACTGCACCTGCAACGTACTCTGTGTAGACGTTGCATCAGGCCTCGATGCCGATACCGGTCAATATCCGAGGGAGTTCGTGCCTGGCCATATCGCCACCGACCAACGACGCCACACGCTTGCCTTGCTGACCTTGCAGCCCGGCCTGTTCACCGGTCAGGGCCGCGATGCCTGCGGACAAATCTGGTGGGACGACCTGGGCTGCGGCATTGCCAGTGCTCCCGACGTACCGAGCTCGCCCACCCTAGCCGCTGTAGCACAGCCCACGGCACATCTGAGCAACCCAGGCCTTGCCTCCTCAAGAGCACGCCCGCACGCCAGTCACAAAGGCAGCTTTGGCGATGTGGCCGTGCTCGGTGGCGAAGGCCTGGGCATGCGCGGCTTGTCGATGACGGGCGCTGCCTGGCTGGCGGCACTGGCGGCACTGCACGCAGGAGCCGGCCGCGTCATGCTGGCCTTGCTGGACGAGCAATCACCGCAAGGCATTGCGCCCTGGCCGGAAATCATGTTGCGCCGGCCTGCCGCGCAGGACTGGAGCCTGGCCACTGCGGTCTGCGGCTGCGGTGGCGGCGAGGCCGTGCAGGCCTGGTTGCCTCACATACTGGCACAAGCTCCGCAACTGGTGCTGGATGCAGACGCACTCAACGCCGTTGCGGCCAGCCCGGCACTGGCGCAGCAGCTGAGCCAGCGCGCCGCACGCCAGCAGACCACGGTCTTGACCCCCCACCCGCTGGAGGCCGCGCGCCTGCTGCAGACCAGCACTGCTCAAATACAAGCCAACCGCCTTCAATCCTGCCTGCAGCTTGCCAGCAAATTTCAGTGCACGGTGCTGCTCAAGGGCTCGGGCACGGTCGTTGCCAATCCACAGCAGCAAGTCTGGATCAATGCCAGCGGCAATGCCCGCCTGGCCACGGGCGGCACGGGCGATGTGCTGGCCGGATTGATAGCGGCGCTATGGGCACAGGGTCAAAGTGCCGATATGGCAGCGACTCAGGCAGCCTTCCGCCATGGCCACATTGCAGATTGCTGGCCAGCAGATCTCCCATTCAGAGCCAGTGCACTGGCTCTGCGTCTGGGCAATCAATAAACTGCAAAAAACAAAGGCCTTGCCATTATCGGGCAAGGCCTTTCAGCTCTTGATAGGAGAGCAATCAGCGCTCGGTCTTGCGCTTGCTGGTTTTGCTTGCCGGTGCAGCCTTGGTACCCGCCGCAGGCTTGGCAGCAGCCTTTACGGCTTTGGGAGCCGACTTCGCCACAGACTTCGTTGAGACCTTGGTTGCGGGCTTTGCGACCGACCTTGATTCAGGCTTGACCGCAGCCTTGACAACAGAGACGGCCGGAGCATCAGGCGCAAGCAGAGCTGCAACCTTTTTCCTGCCTGCCGCCTTGCGAGGCTTGGCTTGTTGCACCTCGATGACGGACTCCATCACAGGCTCAGGCTTGGGCGCGGCTTGCTCTTGTGCGTACTCTGCTTCCAGTGCGGCCAGATTCACGCTTTTCAGCATGGCTTTCTTGGCTGCCTTTCGCCCCTGCTTGGCGCGATCGGGCTCAGGTGCAGAAGCAGGGCCCGTAGCAGCATTGCGCTGCGCGCGATTGGCCTTGGCATCGCGACGACTCCACTTGTCGGCATAGCCGCCCGCACTGCGCTCGTCACGCGACTCGCGACGGCCACGCCCCTCATCCTTGGCTTGGCCACGACCGCTGCGTGGTGTTTGTACCAAGCCGTCCTCGCCATCGCGAACCAGGCGGAAGTCGATGCGACGTCCGTCCAGATCCACGCGACTGACCTGCACCCGCACTCGTGCGCCGATGCCATAGCGAACACCCGAGCGCTCGCCACGCAGCTCCTGCCGGGCTTCGTCGAAGCGGAAGTAGTCGCCGCCCAGCTCGGTGATATGCACCAGCCCTTCCACATACATGGCATCCAGCGTCACAAAGACTCCGAAGGTCGTGACCGAGGAAACCGTGCCCGCGAACTCCTCACCCAGATGCTCGCGCATGTATTTGCATTTGAGCCAGGCCTCCACATCGCGGCTGGCCTCGTCGGCACGGCGCTCGTTGGCACTGCAGTGCAGGCCGGCAGCCTCCCAGGCCTGGAATTCCTTGGCCGCCGAGCGCTTGCGCGGCTTTTGCCCCGGCTCGACCACACGCGAAGAGAGGCGCTTGGCCATCTTGGCTTCGGCTTCACCCGGCGTGGGCAGGCTGGGCAGCTTGTAGTGTGTGCCGTTCAGCTCAGCCTTGATCACGCGGTGCACCAGCAAGTCTGGATAACGACGAATCGGGCTGGTGAAGTGGGTATAGGCCTCAAAGGCCAGACCGAAGTGCCCCGAGCCTTCCGGCGTATAGAAAGCCTGCATCATGGAGCGCAACAGCATGGTGTGAATCTGCTGCGAGTCAGGACGGTCCTTGGTGGCATTGGCAATCTGCTGAAACTCCTTGGTCGAAGGGTTTTCGCTGATGCTCATGCTCACACCCATGGCCTTGAGGTAATTGCGCAGAATTTCCTGCTTTTCCAGCGAAGGCTTGTCGTGCACGCGGAACAGGCCAAGCTGCCCGCTTTGGTCGATGAAATCTGCGCTGCAGACATTCGCCGCCAGCATGGCTTCTTCAATCAACTTGTGCGCATCATTGCGAGTGCGCGGCACGATTTTTTCGATGCGTCCGTTGTCGTCGCAGACGATTTGCGTCTCGGTCGTCTCAAAGTCCACGGCACCGCGCGCCTCACGAGCCTTGAGCAGGGACTGGAAGACGCCATACAGATTCAGCAAATCCTGCACGCGCTCCTTGCGCTTGGCTGCTTCTGGGCCGCGCGTATTGGCCAGGATTGCAGCCACCTCGGTATAGGTGAAGCGCGCATGGCTATGCATTACCGCTGGGTAGAACTGATAGGCGTGAATCTCACCTTGCGCCGTGATCAGCATGTCGCAGACCATGCACAGCCGATCGACGTCGGGGTTCAAGGAGCACAGCCCGTTGCTGAGCTTTTCCGGCAGCATGGGAATCACTCGGCGCGGGAAGTACACGCTGGTGGCGCGGTCGTAAGCATCCACATCAATGGCGCTGCCTGTGGTCACATAGTGACTCACGTCGGCAATCGCAACAAGCAGGCGCCAGCCCTTGCTGCGCCCCACCTTGGCGGGCTCGCAATACACGGCATCGTCAAAGTCGCGCGCATCTTCGCCGTCAATGGTGACCAGAGGAATATCGGTCAGATCAATGCGGTGCTTGTAGTCTGCGGGTCGGACTTTTTCGGGCAGCGCCTTGGCTTGCTCGAGACAGGCGTCGGAAAAGATATGCGGCACGCCATACTTGCGCACCGCAATCTCGATTTCCATGCCTGGGTCATCCACCTCACCCAGCACTTCGGTGATGCGGCCCACAGGCTGGCCGAACAGCGCCGGCGCCTCGGTCAATTCGACCACCACCACCTGCCCCGGCTTGGCCGCACCTGTGGCGTTGGAAGGAATCAGAACATCCTGGCCGTAGCGCTTGTCTTCAGGGGCCACAAGCCACACACCGCTTTCTTGCAGAAAGCGACCAATGATGGGCTGGTCTGGACGCTCCACGATTTCCACCACACGGCCTTCGGGGCGACCGCGATGGTCATGACGGGCGATACGCACCTGGACCTTGTCCTTGTGCAGCACCGCTCGCATTTCATTGGGGGGAAGGTAGATGTCACGCTCACCATCGTCACGGACGACAAAGCCGTGTCCGTCGCGGTGGCCCTGCACAGTGCCCAAAATTTCTTCGTTCATATCGGCAACTTTTGCGCGAGGGTTCATTTTCTTGATATACAATCTATGTCTTTCCTGAGATGCCCAGGTGGCGGAATTGGTAGACGCACTAGTTTCAGGTACTAGCGGGTAACTCCGTGGAGGTTCGAGTCCTCTCCTGGGCACCAAGTTTAACGACAACCTGCAAGGGTTGAAACAAACTTGGGAAACATTCCTCAAGGGAATGTTCGCAAGCCAGACGGCATCTTAGAAAATTTGAAGATTCGGATTGAATGCAGAAAAAATGCATTACAATACGAAGATTCCCTGAAAGCCCAGGTGGCGGAATTGGTAGACGCACTAGTTTCAGGTACTAGCGGGTAACTCCGTGGAGGTTCGAGTCCTCTCCTGGGCACCAAACACGACAAGCCGTTGCATGCAAATGCAGCGGCTTTTTCGTTTTACCGCCCTTCAGCCGCCGCGCAAAGTTTTCTGAAAAATCCGCGCAAACCAACATGAGCAGTACTCAAGCCGCTATATAATTCATTCACTCTGAAATGCCCAGGTGGCGGAATTGGTAGACGCACTAGTTTCAGGTACTAGCGGGTAACTCCGTGGAGGTTCGAGTCCTCTCCTGGGCACCAAACACGACAAGCCGTTGCATGCAAATGCAGCGGCTTTTTCGTTGGCGCCCCCGACTCCCTCTGACAGTACGCAGCACATACGAAAAAAGGGAGCCCAACGGCTCCCTTTTTCTTGAGCAACGCCTCCCATCGGGGCGATATGTCGCTTACTTGCGCAGCAATTGCTTGAGTGCGGTCTGCAGGCGACGGGCAGATGCCTCATCGCTGGCACTGCCCAGCACAGTGGCCACGTCCTGACCCCAGGTCTGCTGGGGCGAAGGATCGTTGCGGCGGGTCAGCATCTGCAGCTGCAACGCACGGCGTGCCGCCAGTTGATCGGCAGGAGTGTGCACATCGGCAGCCATTTCCAGGCGCAGCAGGGCCTCTGCAGCATTGCCCTTGGGCGCAGCAGCCACAGCACCGGACCAGGAAGAGCGCACAGGCGCCGTCACCTTGCTGCCCAGTTGCTGAGCCGATGGCAGCTGCGCAGCATCACGAGCCTGCCAGGCACCGAGTAGTTGAGTCAGCGCCTCGCCGTGCGCCTGGGCTGCCAGCTTGCGCAGAGCCTCCTGGGCATGCTCCACGGCATCACGCTGGGCACGGAAGGCTGGATCGGCCAGACGCGGTCCGCGCTCCTCGCGCGTGAACTCGCGACGGCCACGGCCGGCATCGCGGCTGTCGCGACCATCACGACCACCGCGCTCGCCACGCGCTGCATCGCGGCCACGGCCGCCATCCTTGCGATCGCCAGGACGACCACCTGCAGCAGTTGCCGCTTCCT
Source organism: Comamonas sp. A23 (assembly GCF_004522605.1). NCBI lineage: Bacteria > Pseudomonadati > Pseudomonadota > Betaproteobacteria > Burkholderiales > Comamonadaceae > Comamonas > Comamonas sp. A23. The sequence goes on along the minus strand of NZ_RSDT01000005.1, from coordinate 142,784 downwards.
TCCTCATTCCAGGGCGGTCATCGCCACGCACGGCCACCACGGGGCGTGCCGGCTTGGCCACTGCAGCGGCTTCGCTCGCTTGCGCCTCAACAGCTTCAGACGCTTGCTCTGTCTGGCCCTGGGGCTGGTTTTCATCAGCCTTGGCGGGCTGAGCCTTGATGGCTGCTTCGAGCTCGGCCAGCGCTGCATGGATCTTTTGCGCATCGCCGCTGGCATTGGCCGCCTCGACCGCCTTGGACGCATCCAGCACGCGGCGATCATGCTCGGACAACTCAACCGCCACCTGGCTGCGACCACCACGCTCCACGCTCTTGCGATTGAAGGCATCGTCCAGCGGCTTGCGGAATGCATCCCAGAGCTTTTGCTCGTGCTTGCGATCCAGCGGCACCACCTGGGCTTCGGCCTGCCAGCGCTGCTGCAGCGCCTTCACGGCGTCGATGCGCAGGCTGGGGGCTGCCCCCAGGGCCGTGGCTTCGTCGATCATGGCATGGCGACGCTCCAGGCTGGCCTTTTGTGCAGCCTGCAGGGGCGCTTCGGCAGCAGCCATGGCCTGCTTGAACAGGGGCTGCAATTCGGCAAACAGCTTTTCGCCGATATGGCCGCTTTCACGCCAGCGCTCGCCGAACTGGCGCAGCGCGCGCAACATGTTCTTCCAGTCCTGGCTGGCCGCATTGCTTGCAGCCCAGGCCTTGATTTCTTCGATCAGCGCCAGACGCTGGGCCTTGGCCTGCGTGCTGTCCTGACGAATCTTGTCGTGCCAGGACTCGACCACCTTGTAGGCTGCGTTGCAGGCCTCGTCAAACTTCTTCCACAGCGCATGATTGGCCATGGCACCTTGGTCGGCCTGCTTCCATTGTTCGCGCAGGCTGCGCAGGGTTTCCTGGATCTTGCGACCACCCAGTGCCTGGCCTTCGGGACGGTTGAGCAAGGCTTCGGCCTTGGCCACCAGGTCTTCGCGCAGTTTCTCGGCCAGTTGACGCTGCCAACCCTCGGCCTCACCGGCGGCCAACAGGGCTTCATGCACTTCGCCCACCAGCGCTTCGTCCACAAAGCGTCCATGGGCCTTGATGGCTGCGCGCATGGCTTGCACGGCCTCAGAGCCGGCCTGGCTGTTGCCAGCTGCAGTTTCTGCCTTCAGCGCCTGCAGAGCCTGCCCCAGGCCAGCCTTGGCTGCTTCCACCTGCTCGGGCGTGGGCTTGCCACGGCCAGCGGCGGCTGCGCGCGGTGCGGCGGGCTTGGCCACTTCCACAGCAGCGGCTTCGGGAGGCAGACCACGGGCCACGCGGATTTCGTCGGCCCAGACGGGGACCGTGGGCAACGGCGCTGCCTCGTCGGCGGCAGCAGCCTCGGTCTGTGCCAGTGCAGACTGGAAAGCATCCCAAACCAGCGCCAGTTGTGCAGAGGCTGCTTCCAGCTGAGGCGGGAAACGGCCGTCCACGCTGCCCCAGCTGGCGTCACCGGTCAGCTCCTTGGCCTGCTCCTGCCAACGCGCAACATCGACTCCCAGGGCTTCCAGCACCGCCTTGGCATCCTTCCAGGACTTGGTGGACAGCACTTCGATGCGCTGCGCCAGCAGCAGCGCCACTTCGCGCTGCACCTGGGTGCGATGCTGCAGGTCCTCCACCGCCTTCACGCGCTCGCCCAATCGGGCCTTGAACTGCGACAGAGGCTCGCGCGACAGCGCGGCACCGGCCTTGGCGGCATCACGCTGCCAGGCAGCCGCAGCCGCCGCATCGAAGGGCTCTGCTGCCAGCAGTGCCTGAGCCTTCTCGGCCCATTCCACGGAGATTTTTTCCTGATTCGCGGTGCGACGGATCTCGTCAAGGCGTTCGCGCACGGCACGGGCAGCACTCTTGTCGCCCTTGCTCAGTTCCTTGTGAACGTCCTGGAGTTGCTCGACCGTGGGCTGAGTCGCCAACCAGTCGCGAATGCGCGCGGCGCGATCACCCGACGTCTCGGCGGAGAAAGCACCACCCGTCAATGCATCCAGCGGATGTTGCTCAGTATTCTTGGCAGAGGCCGGGTTCACTTCAGATGCATCAGACATGGTGCTGCTAGGAGAAATAGATGTCATGTAAGGGTCAGAAAATGCTTGGCAGCCAGCGCAGTCAACGCTGCAACTGGCCAGTGCCAGCCCACATGAGGGCAGACTTTCCAAGCGCAAGCCCAGGCACATGAGCACCTGGGCAAACCGGTATTTTCGCCTTTATTTAAAGGCAAGCCAAAAAATGCGAAATCGCAAGGTGTTTCGCAGCACTTTCATCACTGCGCAGACAGGCTCAACTGGGCACGTGGCGTCCAGTCCTTGTCCTGCACATCCAGCTTGGGAGCGCCCAGGAACAGGCGTTCCAGCGGCAGCTGTTGCGTGGCCAAATAGTCCCTCACAGCCACACCGCGCGCCAGCGCCAGCTCGCGCATGGCATCGTCAGGTACCTTGATGCTGGCCACCAGCAGCGCCGTCATCTGGTCTGCAGGCAGATCCTTGGCCATTCCGACCATGTTGCGGGGCTTTTTGATGTCGGCACGACCGTAAACGGCCTTGAGCAGAGCCGGACGCTCGGCATCGCTGAACTCCATCACCTCGTCGCCACTCTTGCCTTCGCGAATCACGTTGCGGCGCTTTTGGGCCAGCAGCAGACGATCCAGCTCTTCAGTCTTCCAGGCCTCCTTGTCTTCGGCCTCACGCGACTCCCCCACCACCGTCATCTTGAGTGCGGGGCGGTCGTTGAGTGCCTTGACGATCTTGGTCAGTTGCTCCCTGGCCTTGCCGTCGAGCTTGGCGCTGCCCGGCGCAAAGTTGACTGCGCCCGACTCGTCGCCACCCGAGAACGCTCCCGACAACAGCGCAAACGGCGCGGTCACGGCCTTCATGATGATGTTGCCGATCACCTTGAAGATGATGGGCGCCAGACGGAACTGCGGGTCGTTGAGCGAGCCGCTCAGAGGCACATCGAGATCGATCACGCCGTTGCGGTCGGACAGCAGGGCCACCGCCAGCTTGACAGGCAGCGATGCGGGTGCGCCCTCCACCTTGTCGCCAAAGGTCAATTGGCGCAGCACCAGCTTGTTCGATGCCGTGAGCTGCCCATCAGGCTGCACCTTGTAGTTCACATCCATATAGAGCTTGCCGCGCTCTATGCCATAGCCCGCGTACTTGATGGAATATGGCGACAGCGGCGACAGCTCCAGGTCATTCATCTGGGCACGCACATCCAGTGCCAGAGGCTTGGCCAGCGGGTTGACCTTGCCGCTGATATCGAGCTTCGCCGTACCCTGGGCCTTGCCCTTGATTTCAAGATCGGCCATTTGCGGCTCGACCTGGCCTGCAGGAGCCTGCGAAGAGAAGGCGCTCAGACGGCCGTTCAGCTCACTCAGATCGGCCGAGTAGTTGGGCTGAATGAAATAGTCAGAAAACTGCACCTTGCCGCCCGTCAGCACAATGGGCCCGACCTTGATGATGGGCGCGGGGCCGACATCTTCGGGCTTTGCGGGCTCAGCCACGGGTCTGCTGAGCTCGGGCTTCTCGCCAGCAGCCGCCTGGGCGTTCGCCTCTTCGTTCTGTGCGACGGACTGCTCGGACCTTTCGGTCTTCACGATGTCCTGCAGATTGATGCGGCCGTTGCGCTGCACGATGACGCGCGCAAAAAAGTCGCTCAGCGCGGTTTCGCGCACGCTCACCCGCAGCGGCTGAGCCGGTTGCATATTCAGGTCCAGGCCGCGCACCACCAGTGTTTTCCAGGCCAGCAAATCATCGCCAAGACCCAGGCCTGTGCGCGCAGCCAGTGCCTTGGCACGGTCTGCCGTGGAGTCATTGAGCACCGCTGTCAGCGCACCCTTGGCAGTACTGGGCTTGCCCACTTCCTCCTGCACAGGAGCCGCAAGCGTGGAGCGCACGCGCAGGTCGTTGAGCTCCACATCACCCGACACAGACAGCTGCGGCCCCTTGGCATGGGCCAGATAGTTAAGCTTGCCTCGGAAGTTGCCGTCGGCACGCACCAGATCCACATTGAGCTTGTGACCGAAATACGGCTCCAGCGCATGCAAGGGCACGGCACGGGCCTGCAACTGTCCCTGAGCCGAAACAGGGGTCAGACCCAGCTGCCCCTTGAACTGAATATGACCAGCCTGCACACGGCGACTGGCAGCTAGCTGAGCCGAGACCTCCAGCGGAGTCGGCGCTGCCTTGGCCGCCAGAGGCTCGAAAGCACCCAGGCGTATGCGCAAGGCGCTCACATCCAGCTGCACGGGCCGTGCTTTCCCGCCTTGCACAGGTGCTGCATCGCGAAACTGCAGCGCACCGCCATCCACGGCAATCGCTGCCAGCTTGACCGACCAGGGCTTGCCCGGCTCCGCCTTGCTGCCCTGCGTTGCCGGCTTGGCTGCAGGCGCTGCCACGGGCAACCAACGCTCGTACATCCAATGCCCTTGTGCGTCACGCAGAGCCGCGAGCTGCGGCTTCTGCACGGCAATGGCCTCCACCTGCACCTGCCGGGCAGCAAGATCGACCTGAACGCCGCTGACCTTGATCTGTTCGATATTGACAGGGGCCTGCTTGTCCTGCAGCTGCAGCTTGTCGGCAGTCAGCTCGGCCACCTCTGCCACGACTCCGCCCTCACCCCAGGAAATCCGGGCATCGGTATTGAGCATGGCGCTGAGCTGCGGCTTGAAATGCGCTTGCATATAGGGCTGCACCCATTGCAGCGGCATCTGCTCGAGCTTGAGATTGAGATTGCCCGCCTTGTCCGTGGCTTCTCCATCCACAGCCAGCCTGGCTGCCCCCTCCACCCGGGCCTGCTCAGCCGCTTGCAAACCTGCAGTGGCCGTCAGTTGCAAAGGCGCATTCATGGGCCAGGCCAGATTCTTGGCCTGCAGCACCAAAGGAGCCAGGGTCAGCGCCGCAGGCGCCGCGCCTGTTGCGGCATCCTGCCAATGCACGATGCCGCCTTCAATATCGAACTGCTGCACGCCGACGACCAGGGGCTTGCCAGGCTTTTCGGCCTTCGCATCTGCCTGGGCCGGAGTGCTGGCCTCGGCGGAGGCGGGCTCAGGCACGGCCTTCTCGAGCGGCGCTGCGGGGGCACCGGTCGGCGCGTTCAACCCCAACCAGTTGATCACGCCCTGCGCATTGCGGCTGGCATGAACCTCGGGCTTGACCCAGCGCACCGATTCGAGCGCAATCTGGTTCTGCAGAGGCTGAACATTCTTGAGCTGCACCTCCAGCGCATCAAAGTTCAGCAGCGGCGCGCTCTGGCGGTCCTGCACCGCGACATTGCCCAAGGCCAGCTTGCCGCTGATGCTGACCACAGGCTGATCTTTTTGCTCGAAGCTGATCTGCAGATCCGTGTCCAGCACGCCAGACAGAGGCTGCACGGGAACGCTGGCAGGCACATAGCCCAGATAAGGGGCCAGATCGATGTGCTCCCATTTGAGTTGCATCGCCGTCTGGCGGGTGTCGGTGAACGGCGTGCTCTCGCCCGATGTGTCGAACTTGCTGCCGTTGAGATCGAAAGCCAGATGCGGCAGCACCTTGATCTCGCGCTTGGAGGCCAGATTGCTGATGAAAGGAATGCTCAGTTGCAAGTCCTTGAGCTCGTGCTTGCGCTGTACAAACTCGTCATTGAGCTCGATACGGCCGTCGCGCAATGCAATGTTGTAGAGCGCAAAGTTCAGGGGCTTGGACGGCTCTTCGTCCTCAGGCTCGGAGAGCCTGGCAATCACATCGTCGATATCGAGCTTGCCCAGTGAATGCTGGGTCAGTCGCACCACCGGCGCATCGACCTCGATCGCATCCAGCACAGGAGCGAGCCTGAACAAGGACTGCGCGCTGGCATTGATGAAGATGCGCTTGATCTGCAGCTGTGGCTCGGCGGCAGACTTCAGATCTTTCTGAGCCGCCGAGCCCTCTGGATGCGCAGTTTCAGCTACTTTTTTTATAGCCTTATCGATCACCAGTTCGTGCAAGGTGATGGACATGGCCCAGGGCGCAAACTCGATCTTGCCCACATGGACGCCGCGCCCCAGCTTCTCGGCAGCCCGTTTTTCCAGCTGGCTTTTGGCCACCCAGGGCACTACCGCCCACAGCAACAGCCATAACAGCAAAAGAGCAAGAACAGACCAGATCAGCCGACGAAGCCAGCGATTCGATGTGAGCAAGGACATGGGCAATTGTTATTGATGCAGAGATTGAAAGCCTTCCAAGACTCTCAGGGGCGGGACCCGCCGCGCGCCCGGAACACCACTGTACCTTGACGCACCCTGGTGTATCTAGATTGCGCTCTATATATAGATAGAGGCAAGAGGCGTTTCCAGGGAGAAGTTTGCGCCATAGGAATGCCGACCAGAGGCAGATGCGCGCGAAAAATGCAAACAATGCGCTACAGGAAAAAGACAACGCTGGAAATGACAAAGCCCGGAAGTGGCGAAACCGACTTCCGGGCTTTACGGCCGGTACCAGACCGGGCCGTTTTTCGCGGATCAAGGAGGGTGTGGTCCTTGCCGCTGGAAGCAACGATTGCTCCCTTTTGTGCCTCAAGCGAAGATAAAGAGCAAGTGCCAACAACCCATGGAATCAAAGGCCTCGGCGGAGTTTGCTTTTCCTTTCCTTTGGCAAGCACCTGCAACGTGCAGGCAGATTCACTATATCTGTGCTCGCGTAGGGCTACCAGGCTTTTTGCACTTTATTTCGCCTTGATGACAAATAAAACGATGTGAGCGTATACACCTCTTGAATCCGTGATTTTTTGCTGTAATTTTTTGAGCAAGCTGTACATTCATACAGTTTTTATATAATTTTAAAATCTAAAAAGTATTTTTGTTAGTGTTGACTGAATATTTAGAGCGCTTCTAGAATCCGCCAGCGCTCGAAATGAGCGTTTTTTGTTTCCGCTGCCTCACGACTGAGCAGACCGATCGGCGCCCCAAGGGGCGCTTTTAATCGGCCCGCAGCAAACCTCATCGGCCAGTTGTCCTGGTTGCACTGCGAGATTGATCCGGTGCGACCTCGGGCGATAGCCAAGAAAGGACAAGCTATGCCAGCGTCAGGAAAATTAATCGCCTCTGCGCGAACGTTGGGCCATAAGACGGCCCACGGTTTTCTTGCTCTTACTCACAACGGTTTCGCCCTGCTGGGCTTGGCCGTGGCCATTTCGGCCCTGATTCTGATCTCTCGTCCGGACCTGCGTCTGGCCGGTGCAACCGAGCTGCGCGAGTGGCTCGACACACGCCTGCCCGCCAGCACCGTGGTGGCTGCCGCCGAAGTGGAGGAAGCCCCTGCTTCCGCCAACATCGTCGTCGCCAGCGACCGCGCCACGGCCGTCAACCCCAAAAACCTGCCCAAGGAGCAGGCGGCTGTGGCCTACTGGCTCAGCAAAAAATACCGGGTGGCGCCCGAGCCGATTGCAGCCCTGGTCAGCGAAGCCTATGTCCAGGGCAAAGCCAACAAGCTGGATCCGACGCTGATTCTGGCCATCATGGCCATTGAATCGAGCTTCAACCCGTTTGCCCAAAGTTCGGTCGGTGCCCAGGGCCTGATGCAGGTGATGACTTCCGTGCACACCGACAAGTACGAAAGCTTTGGCGGCCAGCACGCGGCCTTCGACCCCGTGACCAATCTCAAGGTCGGCGTCAAGGTGCTCAAGGAATGCATTGCCCGCGCCGGCTCCATCGAGGGTGGCCTGCGCTACTACGTGGGTGCAGCCAATCTTCCTTCGGACGGCGGCTATGCTGCCAAGGTGCTTGCCGAACACCAGCGCCTGCGCCAGGGCGTGGGCCTGCAGGCCAGCCCGCTGATGACGGCCAAGTCCGACGAAGCCACCAAGGTCTCTCACGCTCAGCAAGTGGCACTGGCCAACTCCAACCTCTAAGCGACAGACCCCTGCATTTCTCAAGCTGGCTCCGGCCAGCTTTTTTTATGCCCCGGCCAGGTCCTGCGGGAAAAACGGGCATAGGTTCTTCAGCCATGCCAGCTCAGCTACACTAGCGGGTGTACGCAACTGGCGATAGGCGCAGAATTTTCTGCCGCTGACGTGGAATCCGGCAGACTGCAAGGTCTGTGAACCACCGGGGAGCGTACCGCCCAGAGCCGCAGCGACTGCAGCCTGCAAGCGTTTCAGCCGTTCGCCTGGGCAGCCCTTGGCCTCAAGGGAATTTCTAAGTTCACAGGACTGCCATGTTTCAACGCACCGATACCGTCGCGAAAGTCGACCCCGAACTGTTTGCAGCTATTGAAGCTGAAAACCATCGCCAGCAAGAGCACATCGAGCTGATTGCCAGCGAGAACTACTGCTCGCCCGCCGTGATGGAAGCCCAGGGCTCCCAGCTGACCAACAAGTACGCCGAAGGCTACCCCGGCAAGCGCTACTACGGTGGCTGCGAGCATGTGGACGTGGTCGAACAGTTGGCCATTGACCGCATCAAGCAGATCTTTGGCGCCGAAGCCGCCAATGTGCAACCCAATTCCGGCTCTCAGGCCAACCAGGCTGTGCTGATGGCTTTCGCCAAGCCAGGCGACACCATTCTGGGCATGAGCCTGGCCGAAGGCGGTCACCTGACCCACGGCATGGCGCTGAACATGTCCGGCAAATGGTTCAAGGCCGTCTCCTACGGTCTGAATGCCGACGAAGCCATCGACTACGACAAGCTCGAAGAGCTGGCCCGCGAGCACAAGCCCCGCATCATCGTGGCTGGTGCTTCCGCCTATGCCCTGCGCATCGACTTCGAGCGCTTCGCAAGAATAGCCAAGGAAGTCGGCGCCATCTTCTGGGTGGACATGGCCCACTATGCCGGCCTGATCGCCGCAGGCGTGTACCCCAACCCCGTGCCCCACGCCGACGTGGTCACCACCACAACCCACAAGAGCCTGCGCGGCCCTCGTGGCGGCGTGATCCTGATGAAGGCCGAGCACGAGAAGGCCATCAACAGCGCCATCTTCCCCGGCCTGCAAGGCGGCCCCCTGATGCATGTCATCGCAGGCAAGGCCGTGGCCTTCAAGGAAGCCCTGACTCCCGAGTTCAAGGCCTACCAGGAACAGGTCGTGAACAACGCCAAGGTGTTTGCCGAAACGCTGACCGAGCGCGGTCTGCGCATCGTCTCCGGCCGCACCGAAAGCCACGTGATGCTGGTGGACCTGCGCGCCAAGGGCATTACCGGCAAGGCTGCCGAAGCGGCCCTGGGTCTGGCTCACATCACCGTGAACAAGAACGCCATCCCCAACGACCCCGAGAAGCCTTTCGTGACCAGCGGCATCCGTATCGGCACGCCCGCCATGACCACCCGTGGTTTCGGCGAGGAAGAAGCCCGCATCACTGCCAATCTGGTGGCTGACGTGCTGGACAAGCCCGAAGACGAAGCCAATCTGGCCGCCGTGCGCGCCAAGGTGGCCGCGCTGACCGCCAAGTTCCCTGTCTACAGCAAGTAATTCCTGCTGCGCTGAGCTGTCATGAAGTGCCCCTTCTGCAACCATCCGGACACGCAAGTGGTTGAAACCCGCGAGTCCGAGGACGGGGGCTTCATTCGCCGCCGCCGCCGCTGCGGCGGCTGCGACAAGCGCTTCACGACCTACGAGCGCCCCGAGGTCAGCTTTCCGACCGTGGTCAAGAGAGACGGCCGCCGTATCGAATACGAGCGCGCCAAGCTGCAAGGCTCTTTTCAGATCGCGCTGCGCAAGCGCCCCGTGAGCACCGAACTCATAGATGCCGCCATAGAGCGCATCGAGGACAGGTTGCTCAATCTGGGCCAGCGTGAAATCGATTCCAGCCGCCTCGGCGAGCTGGTGATGGATGAACTCAAGGGCCTGGACAAGGTCGGCTATATCCGCTTTGCCAGCGTCTACCGCAGCTTCGAGGATGTGGACGACTTCAAGAACATCATGGATGAGGTTCGCAGCCCCAAGGCCAAGGCCGCCAAAAAGCCCTAGGCCTGGCCCTGACCGCCATGCCATGCCAAAAGCCACCCTCGGGTGGCTTTTGTTTTGCGCGATTGACGGCAAGCATTTGCTATGAAATCATGAGCTTCATGCGCATTATTTCAAAGGGAATCAAATAGATATCTATCTTGTTTCCTTAATGAACGCGCGTAATACGCTCCTTTAAAGGTAGCGCCATCGGCCCGCTGCGGCTTTGTTCGCGTACATGCTCGGCCAGGGCATCCAGATCCGGCATGCCACCCACCACGTCGATGCCTTGCGTGAAGATACTGAAGTTGTCGCCGCCGCTGCCCAGATAGCTTTGCAGTCCCACGCGGTAGCGCTGTGACATCTCGAGCAATCGACCGTTGAGGCGCAGCTCGCTCACGCGCCGACCCGCGGGCTGGCTGCGGTCAAAGCGGTAGCTGAAGCCCTCGGACACCTGCAGAATGCGCGGCGCATTCACGGTGTTGCTGCCGCTGTCGAACTGCTGCTCCAGCGCCTGGCGAATCTGCTCGCCCGTCAGGCCCATCACCATCAGCGTATTGCCGAACGGCTGAACGCTGAACAACTGTCCATAGTTCACGCTGCCGTCAGCCGCAGGCAGCAGGTCGGCGCGCACACCGCCGGGGTTCACAAAGGCCAGTTGTGCCCCACCCGCTGAGGCATCGCGCGTGGCCGCGAGTATGGCGTCGGCCACGATGCGCCCCATCACGCTTTCGCCATTGGCTTGCGTCATGCGGCTGACAGGTCCGGCCAGCCGCCCTGCAACGGCCTCGGCCAGCGGCCGGGCCGCAGCCTTGTAACGAGCAACCAGCGCCGCCACTTCGGCATCGGCATCAAAGACTACAAACTCGGGCTGCAAGCTCACCATGCCGCCAACGCTGCGATAGCCCTCGCCCTGCACGATGGTCTGGTGCGCGGATTTGCGGATCACGTGACGTGCGCGCGCATCCACCGTGAGCCGGATTTCGGTCAGCAGCGTGCCGTACTGGCCGGCGCTGGTCAGCAAAAAGGGCTTGCGGGGATTCACCCTGGCGTAATCGCAGATATAGGAGCGATGGGTGTGACCGGAAATCACCACATCGACCTCGCTGGAGAGCTGCTCCAGAATCGGCACGATGGCACCGGACAGACCTTGGCAGCTATCGTCCTGCAGGCCCGAAGTGGTGGCCCCGCCCTCATGGATCAGCAGCACGATCACATCGGCGCCCTGCGCACGCAGCTGTGGAATCAGCGCATTGGCCGTCTGTGCCTCGTCGGCAAACCTCAGCCCCCTGACCCCACTGGGCCGCACCATATGCGGCGTGTTCCTGAGCGTCATGCCGATGAAGCCCACGCCTATGCGCAGACCGTCTTGCTCGAAGAACTTCACCCCGGTCGCCGGAAACAGCGACCGGCCGTCGCCGCGCAGCGTATTGGCCGCGAGAAACGGGAACTGCGCACCCCTGAAAGGCTGGTTGATCTGACATGGCTGCTTGCTGGTGAACTTCTCGCAGCCCCCATGCTGCATGCGCAGCAGCTCGGCCACGCCCTGGTCGTATTCGTGATTGCCGGTGGCCGCGAAGTCCACCCTCATGAGGTTGAGCACCTCTATCGTCGGCTCATCGAGAAACAGCGCAGAGACCATGGGCGAGGCCCCGATCATGTCCCCGGCCGTGACCAGCGCCACATGGCGGCTGGCCTGGCGGCGCTGGGCGATGGCCCGGGCCATGTAGGCAACGCCACCAGCGGGCACGGCAATGTTCTGTCCCTGCGCGTTCTGGGCCGTCACGGCCAGTCCGGGCGGCTCCAGATGGCCGTGCAGGTCATTGAAGCCCAGCACGGTGATCTCCATGCTGGCAGGCCTGAGCGCACCGCCACCGCAAGCACTCAAAACCAGCACGAACAGCCCAGCGCACATGGGGCGGAAGGCATTGCGAAAAGCACAACGCCAGCCTGGCGACAGGGCGCGAGACTGGCGTTGATCCGGTTTTTTGTCAGTTGCAACCATCAGACTCTCCTGAGTCAGAGGTTTTAACGCACAAAAAGGTCTAGGTGATGTCAGCTGGCCGAGGCAGGAATCGGAGCCAGGCCGGAATCCACATCGGCATTCTGCGCGCGGTGGCGCAGCGCATGGTCCATCACCACCAGCGCCAGCAGCGCCTCGGCAATCGGCGCGGCGCGGATGCCCACGCAGGGGTCGTGGCGCCCCTTGGTGATGACTTCGGTGCTCTGGCCGTGCACGTCTATGGACTCACGCGGCGTGATGATGGAGCTGGTGGGCTTGATGCCGATACGCACTTCCAGATCCTGGCCGGTGCTGATGCCGCCCACGATGCCGCCCGCGTTATTGCTGCGGAAACCCTCGGGGCTCAGCGAATCGCCGTGCGTGGTGCCGCGCTGGGCCACACTGTCAAAGCCCGCGCCGATCTCCACGGCCTTGACGGCGTTCAGACCCATCATGGCGTAGGCGATGTCGGCGTCCAGGCGGTCATACAGGGGCTGGCCCAGGCCGACCGGCATATTGCTGGCGTTCACACGCAGCGCCGCGCCGCAGGAATCGCCGCTCTTGCGCAGCTGCTCCATGTATTCCTCGAAGCGGCTCACATCGGCCACGGGCGCGAAAAAGGGGTTGTTCGGCACATGCTCCCAGCTCTCGAAACCTATGGGCAGCTCGCCGATCTGGGTCATGCAGGCGCGGAACTCGGTGCCGAACTTTTCCTTGAGCCACTTCTTGGCCACGGCACCCGCAGCCACGGTGGGCGCCGTCAGGCGTGCCGAGGAGCGACCGCCGCCGCGCGGATCACGGATGCCGTACTTCTGGAAATAGGCATAGTCGGCATGACCGGGACGAAAGCTCTGCGCGATATTGGAGTAATCCTTGCTGCGCTGGTCGGTGTTGCGGATCAGCAGCGCAATCGGCGTGCCCGTGGTCTTGCCTTCGTAGACGCCGGAGAGAATCTCCACGGCATCGGGCTCGTTGCGCTGCGTGACGAACTTGCTGGTGCCGGGGCGGCGTCGATCCAGATCATGCTGGATGTCCGCCTCGCTCAAGGCCATGCCCGGAGGGCAGCCGTCAATCACACAGCCAATGGCCGGACCGTGGGACTCACCGAAATTGGTGACCGTGAAAATTGTGCCGAAGGTATTGCCGCTCATAGGCTGCCGATTATCGTTGAAGTGATGATTGACGGCTGCACACTGTCCTGCCTAAAGTCTTTTCACCATGCTCAAACTTGCGTTTATTCTGGCCTCGGCCCTGGTGTCCGTGGTGATCGGCGGCGTCGGCGGTCTGCTGTTCTTCGAATTTGCACCGTCGCGCTGCGCGGGCCAGTATGCCTGCGGCTACGGCAAGGCCGTGATCGGCATGATGGTGGGCCTGGGTGTCGCCTTGCTGTGCTTTGTGGGGCTTCTGCTCAAGGGTCTGCGCAAGGCAAAGCCGCCAACGACTGTATTGCAGAGCCCGCACAGCCCAGCCGACCGACAGCCATAAGGCAGCGCTGCGTCGCCTGCAGAGCACATCAGGCTGGACATGAAAAACCCCGCCTCGGCGGGGTCTGCAGCAAAAGCTGGCTTATTCGGCGCCCTGGCGCTCGCCTTCGGGCCAGTCGCGGATATAGGCCTTGAGCATGCGGTTCTCGAAGTTCTGGCTGTCCACCACGGCCTTGGCCACGTCATACAGCGAGATCACGCCCATCAGCATGCGCTTGTCCATCACGGGCATGTAGCGCGCATGGCGGTCCAGCATCATGCGGCGCACCTCGTCCATATCGGTTTCCATGGTGCAGGTCATGGGCGCGTCGTCCATGGCGCCGCGCACGGAGATGTTCTCCACGCCGCCGGTCTTCACAAAACCCTGGATCACTTCGCGGAAGGTGAGCATGCCCACCACATCGCCGTGATCCATCACGACCAGCGAGCCAATGTCCTTCTCCGACATCACCTGCACCGCCGCGGCCAGGCTTTCGTCGGGCGACACCGTGTACAGGGTATTGCCTTTGACGCGCAGGATGTCACTAACTTTCATTGCTGTTCTCCGAATCTGTTTGGCACGCTGTGGCAGCTTTTGTCCTGCATGTGTCAGCACATGCGGCATCGCTTTGCACAGAATGCAGGTGCGTGCACAAATATAGCCCACAATGGCTTGCATTGAGAAAAACTAAATCAATGACGAAACATATGAATTCCCACATATTCATTCGTCTATCCGACCAAATCGATATTTGATTGCGTGCTCGATCACACATTGCGTCGATCAAAACCAGCCATGGAGACAAAACATGCCCGGCTACTCTGACCCCGGCTTTGACACCCTGAGCCTGCATGCAGGCGCCCAGCCCGACCCCGCCACCGGCGCACGTGCCGTACCCATCCACCTGACCACGTCCTTTGTCTTCGAATCCAGCGACCACGCGGCAAGCCTGTTCAATCTGGAGCGCCCCGGCCACGTCTACAGCCGCATCTCCAACCCCACCAATGCAGTGCTCGAGCAACGCGTCTCGGCCCTGGAAGGCGGCGTGGGCGCGATTGCCGTGGCCAGCGGCCAGGCGGCGCTGCACCTGTCGATTGCCACGCTGATGGGCGCGGGCAGCCATATCGTGGCCAGCACGGCCCTGTATGGCGGCTCGCAGAACCTGCTGCACTACACGCTGGCGCGCTTCGGCATAGAGACTACCTTCGTCAAGCCAGGCGACATCGATGGCTGGAAGGCTGCGGTGCGCCCCAACACCAAGCTGTTCTTTGGCGAGACCGTGGGCAACCCCGGACTCGATGTGCTGGACATTCCCACGGTCCGCCAGATCGCCCACGAAGCCGGCGTGCCGCTGCTGGTGGACTCGACGCTGACCTCGCCCTGGCTGATCAAGCCTTTCGAGCATGGCGCGGACATCGTCTACCACTCGGCCACCAAGTTTCTGTCCGGCCACGGCACGGTGATTGGCGGCATCGTCGTCGATGGCGGCAGCTTCGACTGGGAAAAATCGGGGCGCTTTCCCGAGCTGACCCAGCCCTATGACGGCTTTCACAACATGGTGTTCAGCGAGGAGTCCACCACCGGCGCCTTCTTGCTGCGCGCCCGCCGCGAAGGCCTGCGTGACTTCGGCGCCTGCATGAGCCCGCACAGTGCCTGGCTGATCCTGCAGGGCATCGAAACCCTGCCGCTGCGCATGGAGCGCCATATGCGCAACACCGAAAAAGTGGTGCAGTTCCTCGCCAGCCACCCGCTGGTCAGCCGCGTGGGTCACCCCATGCTGGAGACCCACCCCTCGCACGCTCTGGCCAGGAAGCTGCTGCCGCGCGGCGCCGGCTCGGTGTTCAGCTTTGACATTGCCGGCAACCGCAACCAGGGCAAGAAGTTCATCGAAACGCTGAAGGTCTTCAGCCATCTGGCCAATGTGGGCGACTGCCGCTCGCTGGTGATCCACCCCGCCAGCACCACGCATTTCCGCATGAGCGACGAGGCTCTGGCCCAGGCCGGCATCGGCCAGGGCACGATCCGGCTGTCGATCGGCCTGGAAGATGCCGACGACCTGATCGACGACCTCAAGCGCGCACTGAAGGCGGCCGAGAAAGCCGTCTGAGAGACCTGAACAACCATGGTTGCCACAACTTCTGCATCGCTGGACTGGAAGCAGTTTGAACAGACTTTATTCAGCATCTACTGGCAAGATGCTCAGGCGTTCCTGGCCGCGACCCCTCAAGAAAGCATCTACGCACTGGCCTTGAACGGCCTGTATCGCGAGCAGGACGGCCCCATTTACCTGCCCACGCTGTCTGCCAATAGCGAGCAGGCCTATTCACAAATGGTGAATGTCCCCGAGCCGCAGGGTCGCTTGTCCGAATTCGACCTGGATACCGGCCAGTTGGGCAGTCTGCGCTGGAACCCGCCGGATTGGGAATGGGAGGAGCTGGATTCGGCCTCGGACTCTCAGGAGTTGGAGCAACTGGAGCAAGCCTTGCTGGCCGAGGCCAATAAAAGCACGCCTGCCCACTGGTTGCGTACCGAGGCGCATCTGATCAAGGCGCTGACCCGCATCTGCAAGCAACTGACCAAAGCCTGCCAAAAATCGCCCTGGTCCAGCCAGCTCACTCCAGAGTTTGCGGTGCTGATCTACGTGGAAGACACTCAGGAGTGCGAAGCCCTGGCACGCGAGAGCATGGGGGAGGCGCGCTTTCTTGCATTGTTTCCCAGCCATGACCAGGAAGCGCAAAGACGCGCCAGAGTTACCGCGCTCTCCCCCGCTCAACAGCTGCAATACCATCTGAGCTGCCTGGAAGGTATCGGGTGCACGGAACTGGGACTGAGCCACAAAGAGGCGCAATTGCTGAGCGAGGAGGCTGAGGCTGCGCTGCTTGCCATGGATCACAGCCAGGTGGCTCATGCGCTGCTGCCCATGCTGACTCGGCCTGGCAAACAGTGGCGTGCGGCCATGTTGCTGGCCCAGATGGCTTACCGGGACGAACAGGTACTGACTGCACTGCGTCAGCAGGTTCAGGCCCCCGTCCACAGCCCCAGGGAAGAAAGCGAGCGAGGCTGGTGCGCCAGTGCCTTGGGGTCGCTAGGTGACCAGGAATGGCTGCAGCAGCAAATAGGCGCCACGGCCGTGCCTGTGGACAGAATCGCGCAAGGCATTGCCTACCCCTACCGCGCCTGGAACAGCAAGCCAGGAACCACGGCCCTGCACCTTGACTACGCGCCACTGGAGCGGGCACTGAACCTCAAGCATCCGGCCTTGACCCGGGCGCTGAATGAAGAGCTATCACCCGGAACCGGTTATTGCAGCCTTCGGGTTGAGGATTTGGAGCAAGCCCTGCTCGCTCTGCAGTCCGTTCACGCTCTGGTGCGCGTTCATGCGGCTTGCATCATGGGAGAGCGAAGCCTTGGGGCCGCCGCGGGCAGGCGCATCACTCCTGTACTGGCACAGGCCCTGAGTCACGACCGCAACGAAGGCGTACGTTATCAGGCCATGCTGGGCCTGCGGTATTGGAAAAAAGCCGGCACAGCGCAGCGCGCCACGATTGAGCATGCCGCAGAACACGATGCCAGTGACCACATACGCGAACTGGCTCAGCAATGGCTGAATGAACACTGCTGAGTCACAAAGAACAGAACCGGAGACAAACATGCAAATCAATGTGCAAGGCGCAGACATCTACGCCTACACCGGCGGCAAGGCTTTCGACGCGGCCAAGCCCACGGCCATTTTCATCCACGGCGTGCTCTGCGATCACAGCGTCTGGGCGCTGCAAAGCCGCTACATGGCCAATCACGGCTGGAACGTGCTGGCCATCGATTTGCCTGGCCATTGCAAAAGCAGCGGCCAGGCCCCGCAAACTGTCGAAGAAGCTGCGACCTTCATCGGCGCGCTGATGGATGCGGCAAACCTGCAGCAAGCTGCGCTGATCGGCCATAGCTGGGGCAGCCTGATTGCCATGGAGACCGCGGCCAGGCTTGGGGACCGCATCAGCCATCTGGTGCTGGTGGGCACGGCCTTCCCCATGAAGGTCTCGCCCTCGCTGCTGGAGTCGGCCCTGAATACGCCCGAGAAAGCCATCCAGATGGTCAACACCTTCTCGCGCACCACGCTGGCACCGCCCAATGGCGCAGGCAGCTGGGTGTTTGGCGCCGGCATGGCCCTGGGCCGCCGCGTGCTGGCCAGCAACGCTCACACGAATCTGCTGCATGCAGGCTTCAAGGCCTGTGACAGCTATGCGGGCGGCGAAGCGGCCATGACGCAGGTCAGCTGCCCGCTTCTGTTTGTGCTGGGCGAGCAAGACCAGATGACACCACCCAAGGCTGCAAAAGGCTTGATAGAGGCCGCCAAAGGCGCGGGCAAAACGGTGAGCGTGCAGCTCATTCCCAACGGCCACAACCAGATGACGGAGTCACCCGACGCGACGCTGTTTGCGATTCGGGATTTTCTCGCGGCATGAGCCATTAAGCTTGGGCCATGAGCCAAACCTTCCAGCACCACGGCCAACTGGCTGCCGCCTGCGCCGAATGGGCCAAAATTTCACTGACCGGTTTGCAGCCCCGGCGCAATCTCAATCTGAGCGATAAAAAAGCCGACTGGAAGGAAGCACTGAGCGCGCTCAAGCGCTTTGCCAACAGCGATAGCTATAAAGCTCACCAGGATTTCCAGGCACATGCCGCGCTGGAGAACTACTGGAAATGGAAGGAAGTGGGCGAGCAGGCGCGCTGGCTGCTGATCTATGGCATCGATCTGGGCCTCTGCGGCGATGTGCTGCGCCCCATCTACCAGGAAGTCGTCGCACTGTGGATTGATGCCGCCTCGGTGGCCGAGCATGCGCGCGCCAGCATGGCGCAGGAGACTGGCGAGGACTATGGCGTAGGTGCGCCCATCAACACGCGCACTGACGACTACGCTGTTGCCGTGACCCTGCTGTCGCTGGCCACGCTGCTGGATGCACAGGATGACGTACCGGCGATTGATGAGCATGTGCTGGCCTTCGATACGGACCAGTTGCTGGATTATCTGTGCGCAGGCGGTCTGCAGCTGCAGCAGGTCAGCGAGGAGCTTTTCCACAAACGCCCTTACGGCGCCATGAAGCCTTTTTTTGAACAGCTCGAAGCCCTGCCTGACCCGCTGCTGCCCTATCTGCAAGCCCAGTACCAGGAGTTTCTCAAGCTCTCGCCCAAGCAGCAGAAGAAAGGCAGTCCATGGCTGGGCACGGGCTACTGGGCACTGGAGGTGGCCGCCCTGGCCGTGCTCTATGACTGGGATGACAGCGCTTTGCGCAGCAGCCCCCACTACCCGGCCGATCTGGTCGACTACGCCCGTGGGCGCCTGGCTCAAACAGAGTCAGGCGATTTTTGACAGAAAACCGGCGATGCGACTGCTGATGCGCTCGGGCAGCTCGCGGTGCGGCACATGGCCGCCGCCGGCAATGATTTCCGCTTCGCAAGGGCCCTGCGCCCAGGTGCAGATGTTCTCCGGATGCACGAGGGAGCCGAATTCATCGAGCTCGCCGTGAATCGCCAGCACCGGGCAATGCACCTGTCTCAAGGCCGCATCCAGCCGGTAATGCGCGAAAGGCGGGCTCAGCCAGGTGTCCACCCAGGCTGACAGCACCCAGGCTGCCTTGTCGCCATGGTAGCGGGCAAGCCGCTCCAGTTGGCCGGGCTGGGCAAAGTTGTCTCGCGCCGCCCTGATGCCCTGCAAGGTGCGGTCTTCGACAAAGCTCTGGGCCGATTCGGTAATCAACGCCTGGCATTGCCGTCCATACGCAGCTGCCACCATGGCCGCCATGCCGCCGCCCACGCTGTGTCCCAGCATCACGAAATCGCCCAGGCCCAGCGCCCGGTGAAGCGGCGTGAAGCCGGCGGCAACCTCGCTCTCCACAAAACTGGGTTGAAGCCGATGCGGATTGGGGTCTGAATGGCCGAAACCCAGGCGGTCATAGGCAATGACTTCACGCCCGGTGGACGCGGCCAGCTGCGCGGGAAATTCGCGCCACAGATCCACGCTACCCAGAGAGTCGTGCATCAGCACCAGCGGCGCCTTGACCGCCCCGCCCTGCGCTTGCCAGCGTTTGACATGGAGCTGCCCGTCGGGCGTCTGAACACGGGTTTCACTGGAGCTGATCACAACGGGCGGCATGGTGTCGTCAAACATGGGCAGGATCTGGGTTGAATGGCGATGAGGTGTACTGCCACCTTAGCAAGAGAACGCTCATGGCAGCTTTGCCAGAAGCTGGAGTGGCCTCAAAGATGGCGAATCTGGCCGATTTTGCGCAGTCTTACCGTATATAGCCTGTCGTTCAGGTGACGAAGACCTCCGGCTGCAACTTGCCAGCACTCGCTAACCCGCTGGCCTGGCCATGCTGCCGGCAGTATAAAAACAGCATCAACTTCACCGGGGTTCGCCATGTCACAGACCACGACCTCAGAACCGGACGACGCTGTCAAAGCCAGCGTGGACCCGCGCCAGTTCAAGAGCTTTGCCGAGTTCTATCCCTTCTACCTGGGCGAGCACAGCAACGCCACCTGCAGACGGCTGCACTTCATCGGCACCAGCCTGTCGCTGGTGTTTCTGCTGGCGCTGTTTTTGACGGGCGACTGGTGGTATTTGCTCGCAGGCCTGATCTGCGGCTATGCCTTTGCCTGGGTGGGGCATTTCGGCTTTGAGAAAAACAAGCCCGCCAGCTTCAAGCGCCCGCTCTACAGCTTTCTCGGCGACTGGATGATGTGGCGCGACATCTTGCTGGGCCGCATCAAGATGTAGCGCCACTCCCCTCTGAAGCGCGCCCGCTGGCCTGCTTTGCGGGCAGCGAATCGGCTGTCCTGTCTTGAGTGCAGATATTCATAGATATCCGCCCACCGCCATCAAACTCTATGAATATTGCCTCCAGGCGCCGCAATCAGCTCGGCCACGGTCATGGCATCGAGCTGGGCACGCTGCCACAGCGGCCGCACGGCCTCTGAGGGCTCGAGCAACAGGCTCTGCACCAGGGGCTCGACCCGCGTGGCATGCGGATCGACCAGCAGCACATAGCGCGGCTCGGTGCTCTCAAGCGACACATAGGCATCGGGCGGCTGCACGGCCCCGACCCAGTCCAGCTTGGCCAGCGCCTGCAGCACGGGTTGAATCTGGGAGGCTTCCACACGCAGGCGCCGCGAAAGCTGGTGCACATACAGGCCCTTGTGCGGCAGCTCGCGCTCCTTGGCCAGGCATTGCAGCACCTCGACGGCCAGCTCGAACTGCCAGCCACGGTGTCCTGTCAGCCGTTCCACCCCGGCAAGCACCGTGGGCAGATAGGCCGTGACCAGAGCCCCCAGCAGCACAATGCTCCAGGCCACATACATCCAGATCAGCAAGATGGGCAGCGTGGCAAACGCGCCGTAGATCACCGAGTAGGTCGGCACGGACGACAGATACAGGCCCAGCACCTTCTTGGCCACTTCCATGAACACGGCCACAAACACGCCCCCCACCAAGGCATGGCGCCAGCGCACAGGCGTGTTGGGCACATAGTGGTAGAGCCCAGCCATGCCGGCGGCCAGCACCACGAACTCTATGGAATCAAAGACAAAGCGCAGGCTGCCGGGCAGCGCATTGACCATGCCCTTGGAGGCCGACATCACATAGGACGACAGCACCAGGCTCAGGCCCAGCAGCAGCGGCCCCAGCGTGATGGCGGCCCAGTAGATCAACACGCGCTGGCCCAGCGGCCTGAGCTGGCGCACGCGCCAGATGTTGTTGAGCGTGCGGTCTATGGTCAGGATCAGCGCAATGGCCGTGACCATCAGTATGGAAAAGCCGACCAGGCCCAGCTGGCTGGCCTTGGAGGCAAACTGCGTGAGATAGCCCAGCACCTGGCGCGCAATGGTCTCGGGAATCAAGCTGTCCATCAGCCAGCGCTCCAGCACCTTCTGCGCCTTGCCAAAGATCGGGAAAGCCGTGAACAAGGCCAGCGCCACGGTAAAAAATGGCACCAGCGCCAGCAGCGATGTAAAAGTAAGACTGCTGGCCGTCACGCCCAGGCGGTCTTCCTTGAAGCGCGCCAGCAGCACCTGGGCCGTGTTGTGCCAGGGGAAGGTACGCAGGCGCTGCTGCGCACGGCGGCTCCTGCGGCGCAAGGCAGTCTTGAGCTCCTGCTGGCTGGGCATCTGGGGCTTGGGGATACGCCCGGCCAGATCCTTGCAGCTAGCTGCCAGCGCCCTGGCCTTGTCGAGTTTGCGGCTGCGCGGGCTCTCGGCAACGCGCTCCGAGCCGCCGTCGGGACTGTCGATCACTCCTGAAACGCAAGCATGCACTGCTTTCTGGTCCTGGGCTGGCGTCGTATTCGGCGTGGAATAGCTGGTCCAGCCCTGAGCTGCCGTGCTGAATGCCGCCGCAGGCGTCGCGGCAGGAGCTGGCACGGGTTCGGGCCGAGCCAGGTCGTTGCCAAGATCGGGCATGGGTTCGAACACTGGCTCCAGCGGCAGGCCCGGACCATCGAGGCTGGGTTCCTGACGCTGCTCGACCTGTCTGGGCTCGGCGGCAACGTTCGCTGCATGCGCTGCAGCAGGTGCGGCTGTCGACGCCGGCGATACCACACGGTCCCGATCTTCCGTCACCGGCCTGGCTTGCTGCGTCTTGCCTTCCAACGCAGCCCAAAAGCCGGCACGCTCGTTTTTCTTCATGACGGCACTCCTTCACGAACGCAAAAGGAGGACGGGTGCTGCGCAACATCAAGCGCAGAACGCAAAACAAAACGACCGGATTCAAACAGAGCTGGCATGACCGATATGATGCCACTGCTATGACCGACGCCCTCTCGCCCCAAGCCGCCGAAAACACTTCTTCACCAATCCAGCAGCCCGGCTCCGATGTGGCCGCCACGCGCTGGCTGGCCGTGGGCAGCCTGCTGGCACTGATGCTGCTGTGCGTGGCCTGGGAGTTGTGGCTGGCACCGCTGCGCGAGGGCGGCACCTGGCTGTTTCTCAAGGCCCTGCCGCTGGCGTTCGCCGTGATCGGCCTGCTCAAGCGCCGCATGTACACCTATCGCTGGCTCAGTCTGCTGGTCTGGCTGTACTTCACCGAAGGCGTGGTGCGGGCCTGGAGCGATGCCGCGCCCAGCCGCTGGCTGGCGCTGGCAGAGGTGGCGCTGTGCGTGCTGCTCTTCATCGCCTGCGCAGCCCATGTGCGCCTGCGCCAACGTGCCGTCAAGGCGGCCCGGCTCAATCAGGCGTGATGCCTTCGAACTGCGCCAGCGTCCGCACCTGCGCCGCCAGCGCATCGAACAGCAGTTGCGCGGCCGGTGACAGCGCACGGCGCGGGCGCTGAATCAGCAGCGTGCGGCGCAGAATGCGCGGCTCGTCCAGCAGGCGAAAGCCCAGATCGCCCTGCAGACCCAGTGAAGGGTGGCGCGCCGTCAGCGCCGGAACGATGCTGACGCCCAGGCCCAGACTCACGGCCTCGAACAGCAATTGCGGATTGGACAGGCGCAGCGGTGTCTGCAGCAGGTTCTGCGGCATGCCCGGTGCCGAAGCCAGCAGTTGGCTGATGGCGGTATCGGTGGTCAGGCCCACAAAAGCCAGATGGGGCAGCCGGGCCAAATCGGCCGCCGTCAGCCGCCTGGCCTGCAGCAAGGGCTCATCGAGCCTGGCCACCAGCCCCATGGCATCGCTGATCAGCGGCTGGGTCAGCAAATCGCCGCCGGCCGGATGTGCCGCTCCCACGCCGAAATCCACGCTGCCGGCCTGCACGCGCTGGGCAATGCCTTCGGCGCTGTCCTCAATCAGATCCACCTCGATGCCCGGATGCCGGACCCTCAAGGCCGGCAGCACCGGCAGCAGCAGCACGGCCAGCACCGACGGAGCGGCAGCAATGCGCACCTTGCCGCGGCGCAGTGCGGCCAGATCGCCCAGGTTCTGAAAGCCCTGCTCCAGCGTCTCGAAGGCCTGGCGCACATCGAGCAAAAAGGCCTGACCGGCGGCCGTCAACCCCACGGTTCGCGTGGTGCGGTCAAACAGTCGCAGGCCCAGGGCATCTTCTAGCTGGCGAATGGATTCGGACAGGGCCGACTGCGTCAGGCACAGCTCGCGGGCTGCCGGGGCAAACGCGCCCTGGCGCGCCACCTCGTCAAAGGCGCGCAACTGGCGCAGGCTGACATTATTCGGAAAAACCGGCATAACCAAGCAATTTATTTCGATTGCCCCGTAGTCTGCCATGCTCTACGCTTGCGGCTTCATGGTTTTCCGGCTGCGGCCCTGTGCCTGGCTTAGGATTTCCGACTGTCTCCCCTCTCTGCCGCCGCTGCTGCGGCCTGCTTGTCATGACTTCCACCGCTTTGCTTGAATCCCTGCGCCAGATTGTGGGCGCTCCCCATGTGCTGACCGATGGCGACCTCAGCGCCTACGAACAGGACTGGCGCAAGCGCGTGCACGGCAAGTCCCTGGCCGTGGTGCGCCCCGGAAACACGGCCGAGGTGGCCGGCGTGGTCAAGGCCTGCGCCGCAGCCGGCGTGCAGATCGTGCCCCAGGGCGGCAATACCGGGCTTTCCGTAGGCTCCACCCCCGACGACAGCGGCCGGCAGGTCGTGCTCAGCCTGACGCGCCTGAACGCCGTGCGCCATATCGACAAGGACAATCTGACCTTCACCGTCGAAGCCGGCTGCATTTTGCAGAACCTGCAGGAGCTGGCCGACCAGCAAGGCCTGCTGTTCCCCCTGTCGCTGGCCGCCGAAGGCAGCTGCACGATCGGCGGCAATCTGGGCACCAACGCCGGCGGCACACAGGTGGTGCGCTATGGCAACACCCGCGATCTGTGCCTGGGCCTGGAAGTGGTGACGCCCCAGGGCGAAATCTGGGACGGCCTCAAGGGCCTGCGCAAGGACAACACCGGCTATGACCTGCGCGATCTGTTCATCGGCAGCGAAGGCACGCTGGGCATCATCACCGCCGCCACCATGAAGCTGTTCCCGCAGCCGGCCGCCCAGCTCACGGCCTTTGCCGCCGTGCCCTCCATGGAGGCCGCCGTGCGCCTGCTGGGCCTCGCGCACCAGCACCTGGGTGCGGGACTGACGGGATTTGAAGTCATGGGCCAGTTCGCACTGAGCCTGGTCGTCAAGCACATGCCGCAGCTGCGCGTGCCCTTTGCCGACATGGGCGACGAAGCCCCTTATTGCGTGCTGCTGGAGAACAGCGACAGCGAGTCCGAGCAGCATGCGCGCCTGCGCTTCGAGCACTTGCTGGAGCTGGCCTTTGAGGACGGCTGCGTGGTCAACGCCGTGGTGGCGGAGAGCCTGACCCAGGCCCATGACCTCTGGCATATCCGCGAGAGCATTCCTCTGGCCCAGGCCGAGGAAGGCCTCAACATCAAGCACGATATCTCGGTCGCAGCCTCGCGCATTCCGGCATTTGTCGAGCATGCCGACGCCGTGCTCAAGCGCGAGATTCCCGGCGTGCGTCTGGTCAACTTCGGCCATCTGGGCGACGGCAATCTGCACTACAACGTGCAGGTTCCCGAGGGCGAGGACGGCAAGGCCTTTCTGCGCGACAAGGAGGCCCTGGTCAACCACCTGGTCTACGAGGCCGTGGACGCCTTCGGCGGCTCGTTCTCGGCCGAACATGGCGTGGGCGCACTCAAGACGGACAAGCTCGAAAAATACCAGTCCCCCGTTGCGCTGCAGATGATGCGCGCCATCAAGAATGCGCTGGACCCCCAGGGCCTCATGAACCCCGGCGTGGTGCTGACGCGCGGCTGATCCTGGCATCGCCGACAAAAAAGCCCTGCATTGCTGTGCAGGGCTTTTTGCATTGACCGGGGCTTTAGCGAGAGGCAACGATATTGCGCAGCATGTTCTCAACCGCGCTGGGCCAGGGGATGTCTGCGCCATCCACATCGGTGAACACGGTCTGCCTGCCCTCGCTGAGCAACCAGACACGCAAGCCGTTGCGCACGGGATCAATCACCACGGCGGCCATTTCCTCGCCCCCTTGGTGCTGGCGATTTCCCATCACATAGAGCAGCCCTGCAGAGGGCTCCAGCGGGCCCAGGGCCTGCAGATTCTTGAGCAGCGTCTCGTACTGACTGCCGCCCATCAGCGTCTTCAGCCGCTGGGCCAGCACGCCGTCCTTCACATAGTCCACGCCGTCCCAGCGGTACTTGCCCTGCAGCGGCTTGAGGCTGTCCAGGCTTGGCTCGCCGTCCTTGGCCACATGGGGAACGCGCACTTCCTCGATGGAGAGCGTGGCCGCCTCCTCGATCTGCGCCGTGGCAGCGGGCTCTTGGGTCTGGGGCATGGCATCGGGCGGGGCGGCTGCAGCCGCAGCAGCCGCTGCCCGGGCATCCGCTGCAGCGGCGGTGGGAGATGGTGCCTTGGTCTTGTCGCAGGCAGCCATCAAGGCCGCAATCGCCAGCGCAACAGCCGCAGTGCTCACAAAATTGCGTGACATGAACTCACTCTCCTTGTTCGGCTCGGTTGTTTTCCATGACATTGTGAAGCCAGCTGCGGCAGATTTGAGACTGACAGGGCCGCAGGATGGGTCATTGACAGCGGGCAACTCGGCATGCTCCGGCCCGTGGCACACTTCGGCTATCGCGGCCCTGCGGGCCCACCCTCTTCAAGAGCTGCGGCACCTTGTGTACGCTGCCAGCACAGCCTGTCTTTGCCAGTCTTTGACCGCTTTTTGCACCATGAACTCCAGCACCAGCACCCTGCGCCCCGTGCGCTGCCAGTACGAAACCTTTATGCGCCATGTGTACGAGCACGGCGCGTCCAAGACCGACCGCACGGGCACGGGCACGCGCAGCGTGTTCGGCTATCAGATGCGCTTCAACCTCAATGAAGGCTTCCCCCTGGTCACCACCAAGAAGGTGCACCTGAAATCCATCATTCTGGAACTGCTGTGGTTTCTGCGCGGCGACAGCAATGTGAAGTGGCTGCAGGAACGCGGCTGCACCATCTGGGACGAGTGGGCCGACAAGCAAACCGGCGACCTGGGCCCGGTCTACGGCGTGCAATGGCGCAGCTGGCCCAAGGCCGACGGCACGCATGTCGACCAGATTGCCGAAGTCGTCAAGCAGCTCAAGAGCAATCCCGACAGCCGCCGCATCATCGTCAGCGCCTGGAACGTGGCCGAGCTGGACCAGATGGCGCTCATGCCCTGCCACTCCTTCTTCCAGTTCTATGTGGCCGACGGCAAGCTCAGTTGCCAGCTCTACCAGCGCAGCGCCGACATCTTCCTGGGCGTGCCCTTCAACATCGCCAGCTATGCGCTGCTGACCCATATGCTGGCCCAGCAATGCGGCCTGGAAGTGGGTGACTTCATCTGGACCGGCGGCGATTGCCATATCTACAACAACCACTTCGAGCAGGTGCAGACCCAGCTGTCGCGCCAGCCCTTCGCCTATCCGACGCTGAACATCAAGCGCAAGCCCGCATCCATCTTCGACTACGAGTACGAAGACTTCGAAGTGCTGGACTATCAGCACCATGCCGGCATCAAGGCGCCTGTGGCGGTCTGAGCAGCACTCCTGCGGATCACTGTAAAAATCAAAGCTGCTTGCGCTTGCCATCCTGCGATTTCAAATACTTTCATATCTGAAGTCCATGAATAGCAAGCGCCAGCAGCTTCTTTATTGATAGCTATGGCCATTCAACTCATTTACGCCCGCGCAGCCAACGGCGTCATCGGCAAGGACAACACCATGCCCTGGCATCTGCCCGAAGACATGGCGCATTTCAAGGAACTGACCCGGGGCTGCGCCGTCATCATGGGCCGCAAGACCTGGGACTCGCTGCCGCCGCGCTTTCGTCCCCTGCCGGGCCGCAGCAATATCGTCGTCACCCGCCAGGCCGACTGGCAAGCCGAACCGGCGTCCGATCAGATCCTGCGCGCCGCCAGCCTGCCAGAAGCGCTGGAACTGGGCCACAAGCTCTCGCAAGACGTCTGGGTCATCGGCGGCGCGCAGATCTATGCCCAGGCTCTGCCGCTGGCCGATGCCGTGGAAGTGACCGAAATCGGCCGCGACT
Organism: Comamonas sp. A23; assembly: GCF_004522605.1. NCBI lineage: Bacteria > Pseudomonadati > Pseudomonadota > Betaproteobacteria > Burkholderiales > Comamonadaceae > Comamonas > Comamonas sp. A23. The sequence continues at coordinate 115,420 of NZ_RSDT01000005.1, read as the reverse complement.
TCGAAGGCGATGCCTTTGCCCCCGAACTGGGCGAGCAGTGGCAAGCCGTGAGCCGCAGCGAGCATGTCTCCGCCAATGGCCTTCCCTACTGCTTTGTGCGCTTCGAGCGCCGGGGCTGACCCTTGTCTCGTGCCGTGCGGGATCGTATCGGCACGGGGCGGCCAGCAGTCCGGCAAGAGACAAAACTCTCTTGCCTTAGCGGTGTTGCGTTGCAACAATTGTCAGCTTCATTGCATGACTGCCGTATGACAATGGCAAGGCAGCCTGCTGCAGCCTGAGCCCTCAAAACCCGCAAGCCTATCGCCCTTCATCATGAGCCTAGTCCAGCCCCTGCCTCCTGGCGCCCTCGATATCGTTGGCGATATCCACGGCGAATACGCCGCGCTGGTGCAATTGCTGGGCCATCTGGGCTACGACCTGCAGGGCAATCACCCCGAAGGACGGCGACTGGTGTTTGTCGGCGACTTCTGCGACCGCGGGCCGGACAGCCCTTCCGTGCTCGCGCTGGTCGGCGCCATGCTGGCCTCGGGCACGGCCCATGCGGTGCTGGGCAACCACGAAATCAATCTGCTGCGCGAAGATGCCAAGGATGGCTCGGGCTGGTTCTTCGACAGCCGCATCGACTCCGACCAGCCCAAGTACGCGCCTTTTGCACGCATGCCGGCCGAGCAGACTCCCGCCATGCTCGAGCGGCTCGGCCAGTTGCCGATCGCACTGGAGCGTGAGGATCTGCGCATTGTTCACGCCGCCTGGAGGCCCGAACAGATCGCCATGATTCGCCAGCTGCCCAGCGGCAGCGCACGCGCCGCCTACGACCACTTCGAGACAATTGCCGAAGAGCAGTCCGTTGCCCAGTGCGTGGCCGAACGCATGCGCCAGGAAGAACTGAGCTGGCCCTACAGCCTGGAAGACTATCGCCACGAGCCCCCCTTTTTGCAAGCGCACAGCGAAAACGAACTCAACAAGGCCATGGTCAATCCTTTGAAGGTGCTGACGGCCGGCGTGGAGCGCGAATGCCGCAACCCCTTTTACGCAGGCGGCAAATGGCGTTTTGTCGAACGCGTGGGCTGGTGGAATGAATATGAAGAAGCGCCCGCCGTCATCGTCGGCCACTACTGGCGCCGCCTGCGCCCGGCCGACGCACCGGCGCATGGCTCGCAGTTTGAAAACCTGTTTGGCGGCACGCCCCCGCTGTCATGGCACGGCCTGCGCGGCAATGTGTTCTGCGTGGACTATTCGGTGGGTGCCCGCTGGCTAGACCGCCTGCGCGGCGACAACCCCGTGCAGCGCAGCAAGCTTGCCGCCATGCGCTGGCCCGAGCGCGTACTGGTCTTTGACGACGGCACACAGGCCATATCGGAAAATTTCGAGCACTCCGTGGTGCTGCGCGATTGAAGCCATCTTCCACGCCTGCCAGCCCTCGCGGCATCAAGACAGCTCTGGCCTGAGCAGCGTCCTGCCACTGCCTGAAGCCAGGTCTGGGCCTCGACCTATTTCGCGGACGGCTGCCGCGCGTGCTGCACCCACTCCTCAAAAGCAGAGCCGTCAGGCAGCACGCAGGTATTTCGATCAGCATCCGCCCCCTTCTCGGTGCGCAGCACGCCACCCTGCTTTTTGCAGTTGGCCTCAGAGGGGTTGCCAAAATTGACGGAAACCGATTGCGCGCAGCCACCGGTTGCCGCCACGACGATCATCATCCCTGCCAGGCTTGAAGCATGTTTCATGGGCTCAATGTAGCAAAGACCTGCACACCCGCTTGTGAGCAATTTGCTTTTCGAAGGCATCAAGAAAGACCATGTCCCTCCAGAAAGTCCAGCCTCTCGAAGCCCTGAATGGGATCGCTGCAGACAACCTTGTCTGCACCAGATCTTGATCTGCTGCCAACCCACAGGCTGAACCAGATTTGGATCGTCAAAGCCCCCGTGGACAGCTGGCAGGCTCGCCTGTCGGGTGGTTGGAGAGGTGTCCAACTCGCGTGAGTTTCGCAGCGAGGAAACATGCCCGAACTCACCATTTGCGTGCACAGCATTGATGCGCCAGGTGCCTATTCTGGTGTACTCCCACTCCTCCATCTGCAGCCCTCGCTATCGACCAGGGCCCTTCTATCCTTAGTCTTTTAGCTGTGAAAGAACTGCTTGAGCCTTTCATAGAGGAAATCATTGAGCAACTTGATGCGCCGGGGGGTGTGTTCGCGCTGGGGAATGAAAACATGCACGTCCAGACGAGGGCCGCTGTAGCCGAGGGGGAGCTCTACCAGCGCTCCGCTGGCTATGAGAGGTCGCGCAAAGTAATCTGTCAGTTGGCCGATGCCTGCCCCCTGCAGCACGAGCTGCCGCTGTACGGCAGGGTCCTGCGTGATGAAGGAGAACGGCGGCTCCAGCATCGTCTGCCGGCGGGCCGATTGAAAGGTCCAGGGCCAGATGCGGTTGGTGCGTGGGTGCCTCAGGCCGATGCAGCAGTGCTGCAGCAGTTCCTGCGGGCTCTTGGGTGTCCCCTTGGCGGCCAGATAAGCAGGCGCGGCGCAGAGCATGTGAGTGAAGCGCCCGACTCTGCGCGCGACCAGCGATACGTTGAGCAGTGGTCCGCCGATCACACCGATGTCCATGCCCAGGTCCACCGTGTCGGGCCAGGGGTTCTGTGTCACGAGTTCGATGCGGATATCGGGATAGCTTTCATTGAACTGTGCCAGCAGTGGCGCCACCAGCAATTGCCCGAGACTCAGGCTTGAGGCCACCTTGATCGAGCCGGTGATGCCGCTTGCGCGGTCGCGCAATTCGCGCTCGCCCTGGTCGATCGACTGAAGACCGACGCGGCAACGCTCATAGAACACACGACCGTCTTCCGTCAATGCCATGCGGCGCGTGGAGCGGTGGAACAGGCGCACGCCCAACCACGATTCGAGCTGTGATATTTGCAGACTCACAGCCTGTGGCGTCAGGTGCAGCGATTGCGCGGCACGGCTGAAATTCTCTGCCTCAGCCACGTTCATGAATGTGGTGATGAGTCTAAGCCTGTCCATGGATTTACAAATTCTGCTTGAAGCTGTTTCAATCTTGCACCCACTGTGACAGCACGCGAGCGCTAAGTAAAGTTCGGCAAACATTCAAAATCGCCGGAGACACACAGATGCCCCACCTGCTTGGACAACTATTACTCCCCCTTTGCCTCGGCCTCGGCGGGGCAGCTTGGGGCGCGGCCGCGCAAACCGGCATGCCCACACATCCGGACAGGCCCATTACCTTGGTCGTCTCGTTCCCGCCAGGAGGGGCTCCCGACCAGATAGCACGCCTGTTGGCGCCCCAGCTTCAAGCGCGCTGGAAGAATCCCGTCATCGTGGTGAACAGGGCGGGAGCGTCGGGCAACCTGGGCAACGACTCCGTAGCCCGCGCCGAGGCCGACGGCCACACCCTGCTGGTGACACCGAATACCTTCACCATGGTCCCTCACGTGCTGCCGGCGGGCGGGCAGCATGCCGATGTCGTCAAGGACTACACTCCGATCGCTCTGCTCTCATCAGCCTCCATGCTGATGCTCGCCAACCCCAGACTCGGTGCAAAAACGGCGGGCGATGTGGCCCGGATGGCGAAGACACAGCCCGACCTGGGCTACGCCACCTCGGGCAATGGGTCTCCCATGCATATCGTGGGCGAGCTGTTCAACAAGGTAGCTCGCGTGCAATTGCGCCATGTGCCCTACAAAGGCACGACACCGGCGATCAACGACGTGCTGGGCAGCCACGTGATGCTGACCTTCCTCGGCATGCCTGTTGCCAAGCCCCTGATCGATGCGGGGCGCCTGGTACCGCTGGCCGTGGCAGACAAGGCCCGCAGCTCTTTTCTGCCCAGCTTGCCAACCATGCAGGAACAAGGCTTTGCAGGGGTGGAGGTCGACATTTCCTTCGGCGTCTATGGCCCCCGCAACATGGACCCCGCGCTGGCTGACGACATCAACAAGACCTTGCGCGAGATTCTGGCCAAACCCGAGGTCGCAGCCCAGTTCAAAAACCTGTACCAGAGCGTGGAAAACCAGTCACGCAGCGCTTTCGCCGAAAAGACCCGCGCCGACTACAAGCGCTACGGCAAGCTTGTGAAAGAACTTGGCATCACTGCCGACTGAAAGCCGGCCCATGACGAACAAGACTCCCAACGTGCTGCTGATCGTCACCGACCAGCAGCGTGCCGACCACCTGGGCTGCGCGGGCAACGCGCTGCTGCAGACACCAAACATTGACCGCCTGGCCCGCACCGGCGTACGCGCCAGTAACTTTCACGCTGCCAGCACCACCTGCATGTCCAATCGCGCCACGCTGATGACCGGACGGCTGCCGTCGCTGCATGGCGTGGTGCACAACGGCATCAGCCTCTCGCGCGATCACACTACCTTTGTGGAACTGCTGCGTGCAGGAGGCTATGCCACGGCACTCATAGGCAAGTCTCACCTGCAGTCTTTTGGCTATGACGGCCCGGCTCGCCGTCGCTGGAGCCATGCTGACCAAGGTGTCGCGCCGCCGCTCGAGCTACTGGACGCACGAAAGCGCCAGCGTGACGGCGACGGGTATTTGAACGAATGGACGCCCGATTGGCGCAGTGGCAAGCGCATGGCGGTGACCACCCCTTACTACGGCTTCGAACATGTGGAGCTGGCTACGTTCCACGGCGACCAGGTCGACGGTGACTATGCCCGCTGGCTGGCCCAACGCCACCCCGCACCCGACAGTCTGCGCGGCCGCGCCAACGCCCTGCCTTCGCCAGGCTACAGCGCGCCGCAGGCATGGCGCACGGCCATGCCTGAGGCACTGTACCCCTCGGCCTGGGTGGGGGAGCGCGGCTGCGATTGGCTCAGAAAGCATGTGCAGGGTTCACCCGGCAAGCCGTTCTTTCTCAACCTGTCCTTTCCCGATCCGCACCATCCGTTCACCCCTCCGGGACGGTTCTGGGATATGTACCAGCCTGAGGACATGCCATTGCCACCCAGCTTCGGCAAGCCCGGCAACTCTCAACTGCTGGTCGACGTTCATCGCTACACCAGAGAGGGAGGCTCCCGCGAGGGTTACGGCGCCTACGCCGTAACCAGCCGTGAATGCCAGGAAACGCTGGCCCTGACCTACGGCATGGTGAGCATGATCGACGAGCAGGTCGGGCAGTTACTCCATACTCTTCAGGAGTTGGGCATAGAGGACGACACCGTCATCATCTTCACCAGCGACCACGGCGACATGATGGGCGACCACGGCATCGTGCTCAAGGGTGCCATGCATTTCAGTGGGCTCACGCGCGTACCCTTCATCTGGAAGGACCCATGCAGCCGGGCCGCTCCTCCAGTCCTGGATCTGCCATCCGGAACCATCGACATTGCCAAGACCGTGCTGGCGCGCTGCGGGCTCGCCCCCTACAACGGGATTCAGGGACTCAATCTGCTGCCCTGGCTGGACGGGCAGTCGCAAACAGTCCCATCGCGCCCTGGTGTCATTGTCGAAAGCGAGCCCGTGGTGCTGCCGCACGGAAGAACGCACCGCTACCGCCTTCGCAGCCTCGTCAACGAAGAATGGCGCCTGACCTTGAGCAACTTGCCCGAGCTGTGCGAGCTCTACGACCTGCACGCCGATCCGCTCGAGCAACACAACCTGTGGCATGAGCGCGCTGCCGAGCGCGGACAGTTGTGTATGCAGCTGCTGATGGAGCTCAGCGAACAGGCTGATTGCTCGCCACTGCCGACGGCTATCGCCTGAGGTGCATGCGAACGTTGGACCGCAATGCTGGAGGAGACCCCGATGAACAAGCAATTTTTCTGTGCCGCTGCATTCCTGTGGGTGGGAGGCACCTGTCATGCCCAAGCAAGCATCACAATCTATGGGCTGCTCGACACCGCTGTCGAGCACATCAACCATGTGGGTGCCACTGGTTCTGGGCTCACGCGCATCCCCAGCAATGCGGGCAACATTCCATCCAGGCTGGGATTTCGTGGCCGTGAAGATTTGGGGGGAGGAATAAGTGCCCAGTTCGTTCTCGAAATGGGCATCGCACCTGATTCAGGCGTCTTGAACCAAGGTGGGCGCGGGTTTGGGCGACAGTCGTTTGTTGGCCTGAACGGCCCCTGGGGTCAGGTTGGCCTTGGCCGGCAGTACACGATGCTGTTTTGGTCGATGCATGACGCCGATGTCATCGGGCCGGGTATGCACAGCATTGCGAACTTCGACAGCTATTTTCCGAATGCACGCGCCGACAACGCCATCTCCTACAAGGGCACATTCTCAGGACTGACCGTTGGCATGACCTACAGCTTTGGGCGCGATACGGTCAATGCTGGCCCTAGCCCCGCCGGCACAAATTGTGCCGGCGAGAGTGGCACCGACAGGAATGCTTGCCGCGAATGGTCGATGTTGCTCAAGTACGACTCCGCCAGTTGGGGGGCTGCGCTGGCTCATGACGTACTCAAGGGGGGCTCGGGTGCATTTGGTGGTCTAAGCCAAAGCAGCATGAGCGACAAGCGCACCATGCTCAACGGTTATGTGAAATTCAACGGAATCAAGATTGGAGCGGGATTTCTGCGCCGCGACAACGATGGCTACAAGGTCTCCCCCCGCAGCGACCTGTGGTTCGTCGGCCTTTCATATCCCGCAGGGGCATGGACTTTCGACACCCAGTACTACCGGCTCCAGTACAAGTCCAATCGCGACAAAGGCCAGTTCATGGTGCTGCGTGGCACCTACCACCTCTCCAAACGAACCGCCGCCTACGCGTCACTGGGACACATGAAGAACAGCGGCAATGCCACATTCAGCGCTAGCAGCGGCCAGGCTGGCAGCCTGCCGGTCGCCGGAATCAACCAGACAGGCTTCGGCGTCGGTATCCGTCATATGTTTTAGCCAATGGCACTCACCCAAATACGAGCCTGACGGAGATGCCGACCCAGCCTTGTTGCAGTGACATGGCTCAGTCACCTCGCTGGTACAAGCCGTCAAGGCCCTGGAGCGTGTGCGTAGCCTGATCGCACTCTGGCTGTTACACCGGCACGGCACGTGCGTGTGCATGTGATGCCACATGTGCGACGGCTCAAAGGCATGTTCATCACTCATAGGCTTGCGACTGCAACTTGGCCGCCTTATTCCAAAACGCGCTCGCTCAGCGGGAACTATGTGGCTGATACGATAGAAGGAGCTGAAAGCACGACCATCTTTTGAACACCTTTTTTAGGTAGCTAGCTGGGTAGCTAGAGCTAGGAACCTGAAAATCAGATACGCAACCCATTGAAATCAAGTGGGCTTATATGACAATGAAAATTGCCACCTGGAATGTGAACTCCTTGTCCGTACGACTGCCGCAGGTGCTGGACTGGCTTGCCGCCAACCCCGTCGATGCACTGGGACTGCAGGAGCTCAAGCTCACCGACGACAAGTTCCCGCACATGGCGTTCGAGGAAGCTGGCTACAAGGCAGTCAGCCACGGCCAGAAGACCTATAACGGCGTAGCCTGGATCACGCGCGACACGGGACGCGATGTGGTGCGCAACATTCCCGGGCTTGACGACGAACAGGCCCGCATCATTGCCACGACCATAGACTCGCCGAACGGCGAAATTCGTCTGATCAACGGCTACTTCGTCAACGGCCAGGAACCTGGCTCGGAAAAATTTGCCTACAAGATGCGCTGGCTGCAGGCGTTGCACGATTGGATCCAGAACCAGATGACCCTGCATCCGCGCCTGGTGCTGGTGGGGGACTTCAACGTGGCTCCCGAAGATCGCGACTCCTACGACCCCGTCGGCCTCAAGGACACGATCCACCACACGGTAGAGGAACGCGACCATTTCCAGCGCCTGCTGCAGCTGGGCTTGAGCGATGCCTTCCGCATGTTCGAGCAGCCGGAAAAAAGCTACTCCTGGTGGGATTACCGCATGCTGGGCTTTCAGAAGAATCGCGGCCTGCGCATCGACCATATTCTGGTCAGCGAGGCTCTCAAGAGCAAGGTCAGCGCCTGCAGCGTGGACCGTGCTCCGCGCAAGAACAAACAGCCCAGCGACCACGCCCCCGTGGTTGTCACACTGAACTGAGGCGGGACGCGGATCAGGCGGCGCCATGGCTCAGCCACTGCAAGGCCTGCAGCTGGCCACGCAACAGCATCACATGGCGTTTGAGCAGCTTGGCGACTTTGACCGGCAAATCCAGCTGAACAGTGTGCTCCGTGCGCTCCAGCCAGGTCTGCAAGCGCCGCAGCACATCCAGCCAGGTTTCGGCCGCCGTCTCCCCCAAGTAGTCAAGCCAGGTCTTGCGCACTCGCTCCAGCAGACCGCCCTCATCCAAGGCCATGGATAGCGGGGCGACCGGAACACCATCAAGCAGCTCCTCCAGTTCGGAAACCAGCTTGTGCGAATCCTGCGAGAAGCGGCGCAGGGCATCGACAGCCATGCTGGAGTCCGCAGTCGTCAAGAACAGTCTGGAGCTTTGCGCAAAACGCCGTCCTGCCTGTAATGCCAGAGCAAGACTGTTCTTCGCCATCTGGCCCAGTACAGCCTCCGCGCAAGGCTTGGACAGGGGTGGAACAATCGCACGGCGCCAGGCTGCCTTGACGGCAGCTCTGACCTGAGACCAGTCCAGCAGGCTGCCCCCGCAATGCCGCGACCAATGCTGGCGCAACTCGGCCTCCAGGGATTCGAAACTCCTGCTCCTCCCCGAAGCCGTCTGCCGAGCCCGATATCTGCCGGCCTGCCAGCCCAGCAGATAGGCGGGGTAATACTGATCAAAGCTACGCCCCGGGACAAAGTAAGGCTCGCACATATAGCGCTCGTGCCAGAAGGCCTCCTCGGCCTCCGGCATCTGCAGCAATGGCGACAAGGCGTTCGCATCCCGCGGGAAAGACTCCGGTGCAGGCGGGAAAGAGATGGGTAAAGGCAAGGCAGACAACGCAAACAGTCCAATCAACAAGAGGCCTGTTGATTTTTATCCCTGCGCCATCTACCTCATGTCGTCAACCGTGATTGCACCATGTAGGACGGATAAAACCCACCGCGAAAGCGAGTGACCACTGCACTGCTTCAGTCGAAATTCTCGTTTTCCAGCCCCAGCTCCTGCAGCTTCCGGGTGATGGTGTTGCGGCCAATCCCCAGCCGGCTGGCAGCCTCGACTCTGCGACCATGCGTGGCTGCCAGGGCCGTTCGCAGCAACTGAGCCTCGAACTGATGGGACAGCTGATCCCATACATCGTGGTGGCCTTGCGACAAAAGCTCCTCGGCCTGCTTGCCCAACCCTTCCAGCCAGCCATCGGTCAATGCCGGAGCTTCGGTCAAAGGCGTTGCCGCAGTGCCCGGCACGGACATGGATGCCGCCTCAGGCAGATTTGCCCTGGACTGGTCCAGGCCCACACCACTGCTCAATGCGCTGGCAAAGACTGCTGTACTCACCGGTGCAGAGCTGCCCAGCACTTCGGGCGGCAAGTCCTTGAGTGCAATCTGCTGGGCCGGAGCCATGACGGTCAACCAGTGGCAGATGTTTTCCAGCTGGCGCACATTGCCCGGGAAGTTGAAGGCCTGCAGGCGGCTCATGGCGGCCGTGCTCATGCGTTTGGGCTCAACCCCCAGCTGACGCGCGCTTTGCTGCAGGAAATGCTGGGTCAGCATGGGCACGTCTTCCTTGCGCTCGCGCAATGCAGGCAGGCGCAGACGGATCACATTCAGGCGATGGAACAAGTCCTCGCGGAAAGCTCCGTCCTTGACGCGCAGCTCCAGATCCTGGTGCGTCGCCGCAATCACACGCACATGGGCCTTGACGGCCTGATGTCCGCCAACCCGGTAGAAATGACCGTCGGAGAGCACCCGCAGCAGACGCGTCTGCAGCTCGAACGGCATGTCTCCGATTTCATCGAGAAACAGGGTACCGCCTTCGGCCTGCTCGAAACGCCCCCTGCGCTGGGTCTGCGCGCCGGTAAAGGCGCCGCGCTCGTGGCCGAACAGCTCGGACTCCAGCAGATCTTTCGGAATGGCTGCGGTATTGATGGCCACAAACGGTCCGCCGGCAACCGGAGAATGCTTATGCAGCGCCCGTGCCACCAGCTCCTTGCCGGCACCGGACTCCCCGGTGATCAGCACCGTGACATGACTCTGACTCAGTCTGCCGATGGCGCGAAACACGTCCTGCATGGCAGGTGCCTGACCCAGCATTTCCGCCTGCACCGGAGCCTGCACATCGGCCACCTCCTCGCGCTGGCTTTCCTCGACGGCGCGCCGGATCAACTCCACGGCCTTGGGTACGTCGAAGGGCTTGGGCAGATACTCGAAGGCTCCACGCTGGAACGCCGAGACGGCACTGTCCAGATCGGAATAGGCCGTCATGATGATCATGGGCAGTCCGGGCTGCTGCGCCCTGACCTGCTCCAGCAGCTCAAGGCCCGAGCCGCCAGGCATGCGTATATCGCTGACCAGCACCTGTGGAGCCTGACGCTCGGGATCGCTGTTGTCCACATCAGCCAGGGCCTTGAGCACATCACGCGGCTGGGTAAAGCTGCGAATGGGCCAGCCTTCACGCCCTAATGCCTTTTCAAGCACAAAGCGGATGGAAGGGTCGTCGTCCACAATCCAGATTGGCTTCATTCGTGCAACATCCTTCCCTTCTTCTGCATATTGATAATGTCAGGCTTTATGGCAGCGGTATCAGGATTCGGAAATCCGTCCTCCCCGGCTGGCTCTCGCACTCGATCAGGCCATGGTGACGCTGCACAAAGGTCTGAGCCAGCGTCAGCCCCAGGCCGGATCCGCCGTCTCTGCCGGAGACCAAAGGATAGAAAATCCGCTCCTTGATGGCATCTGGCACGCCTGACCCGTTGTCGATTACATGCAATTCCAGTGCCAATCTGTAGCGCTCGCGCCCCAGAGTGACTTGTCTGGCCACACGCGTCTTCAGAATGATCTCGGCATCGCCCTCTGCAATGCGCCGCCCCAGCGCCTGTGCCGCGTTCTGAACGATATTGAGCAGAGCCTGTATCAACTGTGCGCTGTCGCCTCTGAACTCGGGAATGGAAATGTCATAGTCGCGCGTGATCTTGAGCCCCTGAGGATGCTCGACCAGCACCAGTGAACGCACGCGCTCGCAGACCTCGTGGATGTTGACGTCGCCCACCTCATGCGGGTGGCGATGCGGAGCCAGCAATCTGTCCACCAGCGCCTGCAGGCGATCGGCCTCGTGAATGATGACCGTGGTGTATTCCAACAACTCGGGCGTGACCAGATCCATCTGCAGCAACTGGGCCGCGCCGCGAATGCCGCCCAGCGGATTCTTGATCTCGTGCGCCAGATTGCGGATCAGTTCCTTGTTCGCCAGCGCCTGCTCTCGGATGCGCTCCTCGCGATCCTGACGGGCCTGCTGCTCCAGCGGCCACATCTCCACCATGACATGACCGGCCTTCTCGGCCAGCGAAACCGCTGCGTGAATCGGCAAGGGCTCCTGCCCCAGGCGCAGCAGGCTGGCCTCGAAGCGCAGCGCAGCAAAGTCGTTGGAACGGGCGCCGCTGAGCGCCTTGTCCAGCAAGGCAGGCTCGGCAAAGCAGGTGGCGAAGTCACTGCCCACCATGATGCGACGCGACTGACCCAGGGCGTTTTCCAGCGCCGCGTTGACGAAGCGCACCATGCCGTACTCGTCAAGCACGGCAATCAGGGTGCAAAGCCAGTCCAGCGACTGGTAGCCGTGAGCATTGGCCTGATCCGGATCAGGCCTGGAGATATCGGGGAGCGGGGCTGCAGTGGAACTCATTCGATAGACCAAAAATGACCAGCCCCAGGGGCCGGATTAATTGACCGCAGGCAGCCGGTCCAGCTCTCGCCTGATGCCTGCGATATCACTTTCCTGGCGTGTGATATCGGCCTTGAGCTTGGCCACCCGCTCCGGGTAGCCCTGAGGGTTGCGCAACTCCAGCGCCGTGCGCACGGGGTTGCCATCGTTGTACTCCGCCTTCAGCTCGGCCAGTCTGGCCTGGGCCTTGTTCAGCTCGCCTTGCAGGATGGCTCGTGCATCGGAGTCACGCGCTTTCTGCGCGGCACTGTCGCTGCGGGCCGGGGCCGGCGCGCTCGATGCAGAGCTACTTGCCGGCTTGGGCTTGGCCGCAGCCGCAGCGGCATTGCCACCCGAGGGCCTGGTGCCGTGAATCACCGTCACGCCACTGCCATCGACCGGCTTGCACCCTTTGGCCTTGGCCTGCGAAACATTGTTGGTGTACTCATTGCCGCAGCGGTAGATCACATCCTGGGCAGAAACCAGCCCGGATGCAAGACACAGCAACGACAACACATAAAACTTCTTCATTCGGTCCTCTCAGGCAGACGGCAGCCGCAAGTCCGCAATACCCTGAGTATCGCTCCAAGCCCGCGGCTTTTATTGACTACTTGACCGCCACCAACCCGTTTGGTTCCTTTGCTGCCATGCCCGCCGCAACGGGCGCTCAATAAAAAAGGCGGCTTGCGCCGCCTTTTTTGACCTCTGCTTTACAGCGAGAAGTACATATCGTATTCGACAGGGTGCACCGACTGGCGATAGCGAGTCACTTCGCCCATCTTCAGCTCGATGTAGGCATCCAGCATGCTGTCGGAGAACACACCGCCCTTGGTCAGGAACGCACGGTCGGCGTCCAGGGCTTCCAGAGCCTGATCCAGGCTGTGGCAGACGGTAGGCACCAGCTTGTCTTCCTCGGGAGGCAGGTGGTAGAGATCCTTGGTCGCGGCTTCGCCGGGATGGATCTTGTTTTCCACGCCGTCCAGGCCGGCCATCAGCAGAGCTGCGAAACCCAGGTAGGGGTTCATCAGAGGATCGGGGAAGCGGGCTTCCACGCGACGAGCCTTGGGATTGCTGACGTAAGGAATACGGATGGAGGCCGAGCGATTCTTGGCCGAGTAGGCCAGCTTCACGGGCGCTTCGAAGCCGGGAACCAGACGCTTGTAGCTGTTGGTGCCGGGGTTGGTGATGGCGTTCAGCGCACGAGCATGCTTGATGATGCCGCCGATGTAGTACAGGGCGAAGTCGGACAGGCCGGCATAGCCGTCGCCGGCAAACAGGTTCTTGCCATCCTTCCACACGGACTGGTGCACGTGCATGCCGGAGCCGTTATCGCCAGCGTAGGGCTTGGGCATGAAGGTTGCCGTCTTGCCGTAGGTGTTGGCCACGTTCCAGATGATGTACTTCTGCAGCTGTGTCCAGTCGGCACGCTCGACCAGGGTCGAGAAGCGTGTGCCGATTTCGTTCTGACCGGCGCCGGCCACTTCATGGTGGAACACTTCGACAGGGATGCCGACCGCTTCCAGCAGCAGCGACATCTCTGCACGCATGTCCTGAGTGCTGTCGACAGGAGGAACGGGGAAGTAGCCACCCTTGACGCGAGGACGGTGACCACGGTTACCGGTTTCGAACTTGGTGCCGGTGTTCCAGGGAGCCTCGTATTCTTCGATTTCGAAGAAGGGGTTGTGAGGCTCTGTACCCCAGCGCACGCCGTCGAAGATGAAGAATTCGGGTTCGGGACCGAAGTAAGCGGTATCGCCCAGGCCGGAAGCCTTCAGATAGGCTTCGGCACGCTTGGCGATGGAGCGGGGATCGCGGTCGTAGGCCTTGCCATCACCGGGTTCGATCACATCGCACTGCAGAATCAGTGTGGTTTCTTCGAAGAAGGGATCGATATTGGCAGTGTTGGGATCGGGAACCAGCTGCATGTCCGAGGCTTCGATACCCTTCCAGCCGGCAACGGAAGAACCGTCGAAAGCATGGCCCGAGGCGAACTTGTCCTCGTCGAAGTGCGACACGGGCACGGTCACGTGCTGTTCCTTGCCGCGGGTATCGGTAAAGCGCAGGTCCACGAACTTGACCTCGTTATCCTGCACCATCTGCATCACGTCTGCAACGGTCTTCGCCATTAGATCTCTCCTGCCAACTTTGGCTGATCAAATAAAGAATGAATAGTATCTAGCAGTTTGCGTGCCAACTCGAACTCGGCGCCTCACAACAACATCTGCGCACCGAAACCGAGCCTTGGTGTAAAGATATTCGGCACAAGACATAGGCACTTACCAGAGCTGCATCTGCAAACTGCACCAAACAGACGCGCATTGTCTCACTGCCAGAGCACGCCTCACAATTGCACCATTTTGGTGAACATCATTGCACCAAAATGGTGCAATTTAGAAATAGGATTGTTTTTGGTGCATGACACCTGATTCGCCCTGCTGCAGACGCTTCTCAGCGAGCCACCGAAGCTGCACCATCCGAATCATCTGCACCAGGTGCAAACGGGACCTGCGGGTCGGCAGCACTTGGCATGGTCTGCGCCCTCATTTGCTCCAGCGCCGCCAGGCAGAAGTGAGCAAACCACAGTGCAGAGAAGGCAAACACCAGCGCATAGATCCAGATCGCAATCGGAACCAGAATCCAGAAAGCGGCCAGGAACAGCAGCCCGGAAATCCAGACCACACCAGGTGCTGCGCCCAGATAGCCGCAGATCACACCCATCAGAATGAGCGACATGCGGTGACGGGCAAACAGGGCCCGGCGCTCGTCCTTGCTGGCATGCTCGGACAAGGCGTCAAATGCCATGACCCTGTAGGTGAGCCATCCCCATATCAAAGGCGCCACCACCAGCATCAGCGGCGGGAACACCCATAGCGGCAGAGTGACAAACAAGGCCAGCAGCGCAATCAACGTGGAGCCGCCCGACCAGACCAGGCTGGCTACGGTGGAACCACCATGCTTTTTCTCGAGCCCGACAAAGCGTTTCTCGGCCACCAGCTGCGTCAGCACAGGCGCCATGAACAGGCCCACTAGCAGCAAAACCAGCACCACGAGTACCGGCATTGCGCCCAACACAACAAAAATGGAAGCCACTACCTCCGAGGCATACCCAAGGCCCAGCCCCTGCAGCCATAGCCATAAGGAATGCAGCCAGCCCACCCCGTCCAGCAGACTTTGCACCTTGAGGACCGCATCGGCCCAGAAGAAGTAACCCAGAAGCCAGGCCATCAAGGCCATGGCCAGCAGCGGCAAGAGTGACCAGACAATGACCCGCTTATGCAGGCAATACGCCATGGCACGCCAAAAAGAGTCGAGTAGCAAGCTCATGCTGGCAAGCATACTCAAGGATTGACTTATGCGCGACCCATCAATCGCAGGACAGCCAGCCACTGCTGCGCCCAGAAGCCACGGCCATAGTCGCGCAATTGACCTTTTGCATTCGCTTGCACCTGATCGCGAATACCCGTGGGGTCATAGCGCAGATCAAAGTTGGCCGTGCCAAACAATATGTCCCACCAAGGCAGCAATACGCCGAAATTGTTGCCATGCACCTTCTTGTTGCGCACGGGCGCCATGGGTTCGTGGCCGATACCGATGGCGTGGTGGCGGCGGTGAAAGCGTGGACTGATCCACAGGCGCTCGCCCAGCTGGCCAAACCAGATGCGCACGTTGGCATGCTGAAAGCTCTCGCTGAGCTGGGTCAGGGCCACGATGGCCACGAACTGCCCCGGAGCCACGCCAATCAGCTGTGCCACCAGCACGATGATGGCGTCATGGATCACGTCGTCTAGCAGGTGATTGCGGTTGTCGCTCCACACCGTCATCTGGCGCTGCGAGTGGTGCACGGCATGCAGCTTCCACCACCAGGTAAAACCGTGCTGGCCTCGATGAATCCAGTACTCGACCAGATCGAAGACGACCAGATACATCAACAGGCTGACCCAGGCATTGTCCGTCACGCCCGGCCAGATATCGTCAAGATGAAAGCCGGGCATGCCCAAGACATGAAGCCTGCCCATGAGGGCATCCCACAAGGGATCGATCGTGAAGAACAATGCCAACCGGAAAAATCCCAGCCGGTGAATCAGCGTGTAGAGGATGTCCACGCGAATCGCCTGGCGGTCCACCAAGGGCTCGACTGGCCTCCAGCGCTGCAGCGGCACGATCACCGCGACCATGACCGCTATCTGCAGCAAGCCCACCAGCAGCCAGCCTGTGGCCGTGTAGCCATCTTCGAGCAGGTTCGCCATGCCGAAATGGAACAGAAACGGCTGAACCACGCCTTCAAACAAGCGTTGCTGTGCCTCTCCAAACATCTGAACCAACCAATCCACAACTCACTCCTCTTGCAGCACTCAGCGGTGCTGCGCAATCCAGCCCTGGTACGCCGGATGCTCGGCCAGCGTACGAAAGCAAAAACCCTTATCCAGCAGACCGACGATCAGAGGCTCCAGCACCGCCGGGGCCCAGGGATCCTGGCGCGACCAGATGCCGAGGTGGGCCAGCAAGATATCGCCGCCACCTATGTTTTTGAGTGCCTGGGCCAGCAAGCGTTCATTCGGATATTTGTCGCTGGGCAGCTCGTCGCCCAGAAAGCCTGCCGGCGCCCAGCCCACATGCTGAAAGCCACCCTGCTGCGCTGCGGCAATCAGCGCGGGCGATGTCTTGCCGCCCGGTGCACGATACAGCGGCAAGGTCTTGCGACCCGTGATCTGGGTCAGCCGCTGGGCGGAGCGCGCAATCTCCTGGCGGTATTCATCGGCAGATACCACAAAGCTCTGACCGGCTCTGGGCCCGGCCGAGGGCTTGACCTTGAAGTGCGTGACCTGACCCGAGGCCTTGTCGCGGATATCGGCCAGCCAGTACATATGGTCGAAGGTATGGGATGCGAGCTGGTGACCTTCGTCGGCACGCGCCTTCCACCAGGGCGCCCAGAAGTCGCCCAGACTGCTGCCCCCCTCCTTCGTGGCCTCATTGGCCGCAAAGAATGTGACGGGAACCTTGTGCTTTTGCAGCACCTGGGCGACAAGCTGGGCTATGCCCATATGCCCGGTGTCGAAGGTCAGGTAGACCGCCTTGGAGCAAACGCCTGAAGCCATCTTCTTTGCCGCTTCGGCAGCAAAGGCTGGAACGGCAGACAGGCCGCCGACCAGCGAGCCGAGCATGAAACAACGTCTTTGCATCCACCCTCCTTGAGGTGGCCAACACGGAGACCAAGCCATCCCTGCCGTTTCGATGCAGCAGGGACAAGCACCTTAGCGCGCGGCGTGGGACAGCGTCCAGACACCGTGAGGCGACTTGCCCACATTGACCTGATTGACCACCTTCTTCTCCACCGTGTCGATCACCGACAGCTTGCGCGCCCAGCGCGAGGCCACGAAGATGTAGCGGCCGTCGGCCGAGACATCCATGCAGTCGGGGCCGCCAGGCGCCGGGTAATTGGCAACGACCTGGCTGCTGACCATATCGATCTTGCTGATGGTATTAGCCACGCGATTGCTCACGTACAGATGGCGGTCATCGCCAGCAGCGCGGAAGGCATGGGCGCCGGCTGCCGTCTTGATCTGACCCAGGCTGCGTGGTTCGGGACCGGTGATGTCGAAGACTTCGACACCATCGCCGCCCGTCAGGCCGACAAACAGCTTTTTGCCATCAGGGCTGCCATAGACGTCCGCAGGCATGGGGCCGGTGGGCACTCGGGCCTTGATGGTCTGGGTGGCGATATCGATGGCCACCAGGGCGTCGCTGTCCTGCATGGTGGAGTACAGCGTCTTGCTCTGCGCGTCGATGAACAAATGGCTGGGCGTCTTGCCGGTGGAGACGCGCTTGACCAGGGTCGGCGTCTGCGTGGCCGCATCCCAGCGGTAAAAATCGATGTGGTTGAGGCGGTTGGCTGCCGTGACGAACCACTTCATATCCGGCGAAAAGCGCAGGTGGTATGGGTCCACGATATCGCGGATCACGCGCTGCACGGCACCCGTGCGCGGATCCACCAGAGTCAGCGAATCGCCCAGCGCATTGGCCACCACCAGCGACTTCTCGTCTGGCGTCAGATACAGGTGATGAGGCTCCTTGCCCGTGGGAATGCGCGACTGCTCCTTCCAGGTCTGCGGATCGATCACGCTGATGGATGCATCCAGGGAATTGAGCACAAAGATGGGCGTTGGGCCTTGGACTGCACGCGCAGCCTGTGCGGGCTTGACAGCGGCGGGCGACACAGGTGCACCGGTTGCAACTGCCGCCGCGGGCGCGACCACAGGAGCGGCAGCGACCGCCGGAGCGGCTGCCTTGGCAGACTTGAAACCGGGCAAGGCCGAAGCCCCCAACCATGCCGCGGCGCCCACGCCCACGACCAATGCCACAGCAGCGCCAGTGCGCCCAATAGAAAGACGTCCCACAACCACCACCTTCTCAGAATCCATGCAGTGTAGCTGCGCCAATGCAGCCGCTGCCAACACAAGCCTTCTGGTTTACAAAGCTTGTTGAAATGCCGCGCCAAGCTTGCCCGATCGGCGCAGGCCGCATCATGACAACAATTCAAAACAGGAGCAGCTAGCTCCTGCTTTTATTACGGTACAGCTTTAAAAAAGCTTGAAACCGTTGGAATAAAGGCACATGACGCTCATCTATTGATGAACATCATTGCTCTATAAAAAAAGGAGCCCCAAAAGGGCTCCTTTGCCAACGTCGGTGACGGGTCCTCAGACCTTCCACTTCTCCGCCAGCTTTTCGGGATTCAGCGTGTCATAGCCTTCAAAAGGCTGGTGAATCCAGGGGTTGGTGGCCAGGAAGTCCACCGAGTAATCAGGCTCGAAGGTCGACACGCCCTTGGTCCAGATCACGGCGCTGCGCAGCTCCGTAATAGGTGCGTAGTTGGTCTTGAGCATGGCGATCACGGCCTTGAGCGTGGCGCCCGAGTCCGCCAGATCGTCCACCAGCAGCACGCGGCCGGAAATATCGCCCTTGGGCGTGGCGATGAAGCGGCCGATGTCCAGGTGGCCCTGCACCGTGCCGGCTTCGGCGCGGTAGGAGCTGGTGGACATGATGGCCAGGGGCTTGTCGAAAATGCGGCTCAGGATGTCGCCGGGACGCAGACCACCGCGTGCCAGGCACAGGATGGTGTCGAATTCCCAGCCGGACTGGTGGATCTTGATGGCGAGCTTTTCGATGAGACCGTGGTACTCGTCGTAGCTCACATACAGGTGCTTACCGTCTTCTGTCAGCATGGGCACAGTTCCTTTGAAAGTTCAGTAAAACCCGGCCCGATCAGGCGGCGCTGTACGGGTTGTGCATCAGGATGGTGTGGTCGCGGTCGGGGCTGGTGGACACCATGGCAATGGGCACACCGGTCACTTCGGCGATACGGTCCAGATAGCGGCGAGCGTTCACGGGCAGCTTGTCGTACTCGGTCACACCCACGGTGGAGTCTGTCCAGCCAGGGATGGATTCGTAGATGGGCTTGCAGCGCTCGATATCGTCCGCGCCCAGAGGCAGCAGGTCGATCTTCTCGCCGTCCAGCTCGTAGCCCACGCACAGTTGCAGCTCTTCGATGCCGTCCAGCACGTCCAGCTTGGTGATGCACAGACCGGACAGACCGTTGATCTGGGCCGAGCGCTTGAGCAGCGCAGCATCGAACCAGCCGCAGCGGCGCGAACGACCGGTGGTCACGCCCTTCTCAGCGCCCACGGTGGACATGACCCAGCCGGGAGTGCCTTCCTTTTCCCATTCCAGCTCGGTGGGGAAGGGACCGCCGCCCACGCGGGTGCAGTAAGCCTTGGTGATGCCCAGGATGTAGTGCAGCAGACCTGGGCCCACGCCAGCGCCTGCGGCGGCATTGCCGGCCACGCAGTTGGACGATGTGACATAGGGGTAGGTGCCGTGATCCACGTCCAGCAGCGTGCCTTGCGCGCCTTCGAACAGCAGGTTGCCGCCTTCGGCGTGAACGGCATTGAGCTCGCGCGAAACATCGGCAATCATGGGCTTGATCAGCTCGGCATGACGCATGGCTTCTTCGTACACGGCGTCGAACTGAACTTCGCCGTCCTTCATGTAGGGAGCCAGGCCGGCACCGAAGTCGAAGTTCTTGGAGCCCAGCACGTTCACCAGAATGTGGTTGTGCAGGCTCAGCAGCTCGCGCAGCTTGGTGGCGAAGCGCTCGGGGTGCTTCAGGTCCTGCACACGCAGGGCACGGCGGGCGATCTTGTCTTCGTAGGAGGGGCCGATGCCCTTGCCGGTGGTACCGATCTTCTGCACGCCACCCTTTTCACGGGCCGCTTCACGGGCCACGTCCAGAGCCTGGTGGAAAGGCAGGATCAGCGGGCAGGCTTCGGACACGCGCAGACGCTCACGCACTTGCACGCCGGCCTTTTCCAGACCTTCGATTTCTTCAAACAGCTTGCCCACGGAGAGCACCACACCGTTGCCGATGTAGCACTTCACGCCGGGACGCATGATGCCGCTGGGAATCAGGTGCAGAGCCGTCTTCACGCCGTTGATGACCAGTGTGTGACCGGCGTTGTGACCGCCCTGGAAACGCACGACGCCGTTGGCGCTTTCGGTCAGCCAGTCAACCAGCTTGCCCTTGCCCTCATCACCCCACTGGGTGCCGACGACGACCACATTGCGACCTTTGGATGTATTCATATTCCAATCCGATAAATCGAAGAATTAGTCAAATGCCTTAAATGGCTTGCACGACCCATTGCCCGCCGACATTGGCAAGCTCACGGTCGCAGTGGAACTCATCCACTTCGCTTTCATGCCCTGGCAGCACGCAGACCACCGTCTCGCCCTGCTGGCGCAATGCGGCAATGGCGGCAGCCACTTGCGCGTCATCACCCCAGGGGGCGCGAATGGCAGCCTTGAGCGGACGCTCGGGCACGACAGCCACCAGTTGTTTGATATCGAGACTGAAGCCGGCAGCGGGACGGTTGCGCCCGAACACTGCACCGACTTCGTCGTAACGGCCACCGCGCACCAGGGCATCGCTGCCGCCGGGCACATAGATCGCAAAGCGCGTGCCGCTGTAGTAGGAGTAGCCACGCAGATCGGCCAGGTCGAAGCTGACCTTGACGCCATCCAGATGCTGCACCAGCCAGCGCAAATGCGACAGCACATTGCGCACGCCGGCAGTGCGCTCCAGCAGCTTTTCAGCTTGATCGAGCACTTCCATGCCGCCGTACAACTGCAGCAACGCCATCAGGCCTTCACGCGAGGCTTCGGGGAAATCGCGGGTCAGCTGAGCCAGCTCGGTTGCATCCTTGGAGGCCAGGGCCGCATGCACGCCGCGCAGCACCTGCTCGTCCACCATCACGCCAGCCAGCAGGCTGCGCACGATGCGCACATCGGCCAGATCCACGATGACGTCCTTGACGCCCGCTCCCTTGAGGCAGTCGAGAGCCAGATGCAGGGCTTCGAGGTCGGCTTCCAGGCCTTCATGGCCGTAGATTTCAGCACCGAACTGGAACGGCTCACGCGTGGCACGCGGACGATCGGGGCGCGCATGAACGACAGGACCGCAGTAGCACAGACGGGTTACGCCCTTGCGATTGAGCAAATGTGCATCAATGCGCGCCACCTGCTGCGTCATGTCTGCACGCAGGCCCATGGTGCGACCAGAGAGCTGGTCAATCAGTTTGGAGGTTTGAAGGGCAAGAGCTTCGCCTGTACCCGTCAGCAAGGACTCCAGATACTCCAGCATGGGTGGCATGACAAGCTCATAGCCATAGCTGCGCGCAGTATCGAGCAATCCTCGACGCAATTCTTCGATGTGCCGTGCCTCGGAGGGCAAAACATCGGCAATGTGATCCGGCAGGACCCAAGCAGACATGGAGAAATGGGGAGGCTGTTAAAAATGCGATTCTACCGGCTTTGCCAGCCCTGCCCAATTTGACCGCTAAGGCCTAGCCAGTATCGGCAGTATTTAAAGCAGCACCAGCATGATGGCGCCTGCTGCGATACAGAGCAATCCGCAAAAGCGCAGCTGCCCATCCCTGAGCTGCAGCAACTGGGAAAACAGCTGGCGCCACAGCCCGGGCGCGAACAGGGGCAGCAACCCCTCCAGCACCAGCAGCATGGCGATCGCCAGTCCCAGGACCTCCCACCAACCCATTGCCATCCCCCCAATAGACAATGGCCCTCAAGGGGCCATTGCTTGTATCGTTGTCAAAGCTTTCCGAACTTGCGCAAACAAGGGTGCACAACAGGCATTTCTATCGGCAAAACACCATGCCCGATTCGAATTTGCGCAAGCCTAGGCCTATTTGCCAGCGGAGCCGCCACTGCGATAAGCCTTGAAGAAGTCGCTTTGCGAAGGATCTAGCACCAGTACATCGCTCTTCTTGGAGAAGCTCTCCTTGTAAGCATCCAGACTGCGATAGAACTGCGCAAACTGCGGATCCTTGCCAAAGGCTTCTGCATAGACCCGTGCCGCTTCAGCATCACCCTCACCCTTGATCTTCTGTGCATCGCGGTAGGCATTGGCAATGGTGATGTCACGTTGACGGTCGGCCTCGGCGCGAATCTTTTCACCCTCAGCCGCGCCCGTGGAGCGCAGCTCGTTGGCCACGCGCTTGCGTTCGGCCTCCATACGGCGATAGACGGACTCGGTGATGGTCTCGGCATAGTCCACGCGAGTGATGCGCACATCGACGATATCGACACCCCAGGGCTTGGAGCCGCGCACGGTTTCCAGCACTTCACGCTTGACGTCGGCCATCAGCGTTTCACGCTTGGAAGACAGCAGCTCACGCACAGTACGGCGGTTGATCTCTTCCTGAAAGGCATTGCGCACCACACGGTTGAGCTGCATGGCACCGGCAGATTCATCCAGACCCACGTTACGGATGTATTCCGAAGGCTCGGAGATGCGCCAGCGCACATACCAGTCGATGACCACGCGCTGCTTTTCAGCCGTGAGCATGGGCTCGGTATCGGTGCTGTCGAGCGTCAGCAGACGCTTGTCGATGTAACGCACGTTCTGCAGCGGTGGCGGCAGCTTGAAGTTAAGCCCGGGCTCGGTGATCACTTCCTTGATCTGACCCAGCGCATAGACCACACCGAACTGACGCTGATCCACGACAAACAGGGTCGAGCTCAGCAAGGCCAGCACCACGAGAATGCTGGTGACAAAAAATCCGATTCGATTCACTGCATTCTCTCCTAGCGTGCGTCACGGTCACGGCTGCGCGCATCGCGGCTGCGGGCATCACCGGCGGGATTGGGTACTACACGTACGTTGGCTGGAGCCGAAGCTGCGCCGCCGGCAGCTGCATCACCCGACGCAGCGGGAGCGGCGGCGCTGCCACCCACGTTCTGCATGATCTTGTCCAGAGGCAGATACAGCAGATTGGAGCCCTGGCGCGACTCCACCAGAACCTTGGTCACGTTGGTGTAGACCTGCTGCATCGCATCGATGTAAAGACGGTCGCGTGTGACCTGAGGAGCCTTCTGGTACTCGGAATACAGCGAACTGAAGCGTCCGGCATCACCCTGAGCCTGGGCCACGATCTTGGACTTGTAGGCCGCAGCCTCCTCACCCAGACGCGCCGCCGCACCCGCAGCACGAGGCACCACATCGTTGGCATAAGCCTGGGCCTCATTCTTGGCACGCTCACGCTCCTGACCAGCCTTAAGCACATCGTCAAACGAGGCCTGCACCTGCTCGGGCGGCCGCACGCCGCCTTGCTGCATATTGATGCCCACCACCTCAACGCCTACCTTGTAGCGATCCAGAATGGACTGCATCAGATCGCGTACTCGCGGCGCGATCTGATCACGCTCCTCAGCCAGAGCCGCGTCCATCTTCATCTTGCCGACGACTTCGCGCACGGCGGACTCTGCCACCTGGATCACGGCCTCGGAAGGACTGCGGCTTTCGAACAGCCAGGCTCGCGCATCGCTCAGACGGTACTGCACGGCAAACTTGATCTCGACGATGTTCTCGTCCTCGGTCAGCATTGCCGATTCACGCAGCCCCGTGCTGCGCACGATGTTGTCGCTCCCCACCTCCGCAGAGCGGATCTGCGAAACATAGACCAGCTCATGCTTTTGAACGGGATAAGGCAGGCGCCAGTTGAAGCCCGCTCCCACGGTGCTCTTGTACTTGCCAAACTGCGTGATGACGGCCTGCTGGCCTTCCTGCACGATGAAAAAGCCCGTACCCAGCCAGATCAGCACGGCCACGCCGGCAATCAGGAAAATTCCTTTGCCGGGGTTGAAAGGCTCGCCAGGCTGACCGCCGCTGCGGCTGGGTGGCACACCACGGCCGTTGCCGGAGCCACCACCGAACAGACCGGAAAGCTTGCGATTGAGATCACGCCACACCTCCTCCAGATCAGGCGGCTGGCCTTGCTGAGGAGAGGAAGGACGGGGTCGCTGCTCGGGTGCGGGCGGCATCGGAGGACGCTCCCCTTCGGGTGCCGAGCTGTCCGGCTTGGAGCCATCTTCGTTATTGTTGTCGCCACGACCCCAGCGCGGATCGTTCAAATTGAACATCCCGCGAATGCGTTGCGGCAGCACCGCCAGGCGATGGACGCGTTGTGAAAAATTCATGCGAGACGTCTCTGTGTTTTCAAAAAGACATGGACCATGGCAAGCATTGTGCCCAATAGGAACGCAAGCCCCTAGTATTGCGCGTCGTCATCAGGGGACATCCAGTACGTATCGTCCTGCCCCTCGACTTCTTCGCGTGCCGCCTCTTCACGTACCTGCAAAACCCGGTCAGCCAACATCTGCCGCAGCTGCGCCAGCCCCTGCCCCGAGCGAGCACTGACAAACACACGCGGCACCGGCGTGCCATCGAGCTCATACATATCCTGCAGCAGGGCAGGCTGACGCTCGGGCTCAATGGCATCCAGCTTGTTGAAAACCAGAATCTGGGGCACATCATCGGCCCCGATTTCACCCAGAACTTTTTGGACTTGTTGTATTTGTTCGGGGAATCCGGGGTTCGATGCATCCACGACATGCAGCAGCAGATCGGCGTCAATCGCCTCCTGCAAGGTGGCCTGGAAAGCATCCACCAGACCGTGCGGCAAGTCACGAATAAAACCGACGGTATCCGACAGGGAAACCGACTCCTCGGCCTCCGCCAGATACATCTGCCGGGTGGTGGTATCCAGCGTGGCAAACAGCTGATCTGCGGCATAGGCGCGGGCCTTCACCATGGCATTGAACAGCGTGGATTTGCCGGCATTGGTATAGCCAACCAGGGAAATATTGAAAACTTCGCGACGCGAGCGCTGACGCCTCTGCGTGGAACGCTGCTTCTTGACCTTTTTCAGGCGCTCCTTGGTGCGCTTGATGGCATCGTCAATCATGCGGCGGTCAAGCTCGATCTGCTTTTCACCGGGGCCGCCACGGCCGCCGATACCACCAGCCTGACGCTCCAGGTGACTCCAGCGGCGCACCAGGCGCGTGCTGATGTATTGCAGGCGAGCCAGCTCCACCTGCAACTTGCCTTCATGGCTGCGTGCACGCTGGGCGAAGATTTCCAGAATCAGCATGGTCCGGTCGTTGACCGGCATCTGGATATGGCGCTCCAGATTGCGCTGCTGCGCCGGGCTCAGAGCCTGGTCGAACCAGACTTCCTTGGCGCCGTGCATCTGGGCCAGCATGCGGATCTCATCCGCCTTGCCACTGCCCACGAACAACGCGGGATCGGGAGCTTTGCGCTTGCAGGTCAAGCGCGCCACGGGTTGCAAGCCAGCGGTCTGTGCCAGCAGGCCCAGCTCTTCCAGCTCGTCATCGAAATGGGGAACACCAAAATCCACGCCCACCAGCAGCACTGGCGCAGACGCGGAACGTTCAAAGGATTCAGAACTCAAATACCTGTCCCGTAGGGTAAGAGCCGCGCCGGACTAGCCGGCGGGCGTTGACGCAAGAAAGCTTAGGCAGCAGCGGCGTCGTTGTCAGCCGGAGTAGCGGCCGAGAAGTTCACGGCGCGACCGGGAACGATGGTGGAGATGGCGTGCTTGTATACCATCTGGGTCACAGTGTTGCGCAGAAGCACCACATATTGGTCGAACGACTCGATTTGGCCCTGCAGCTTGATGCCGTTGACCAGATAGATGGAGACCGGCACATGTTCACGACGCAGTGCGTTCAGGAACGGATCTTGGAGGAGTTGACCTTTATTGCTCACGATATTCTCCGTGTTCGAAGAGTGTTGTTGTAAACCGACACATTACCACAGGGCCCGGGAAAAACAGCAAAAAGGGTTTTCCCGTAGGCACCAGCAGATAGCTATTAATCCTTGTCGGCGTAAGGATTATGGGAGGTTTTCAAGTCGATGCGCAACGGGGTGCCGACAAGATTGAACTCCTTGCGGAAACGACCTTCCAGAAAGCGCTTGTACGCATCGGTGACCAGTTCCAGCGAGTTGCCATGGATCACGATGATGGGCGGGTTCATGCCGCCCTGGTGGGCATAGCGCATCTTGGGACGATAGGCTCCCACCTTCTTGGGCGTCTGGAACTGGATCGACTCCATCAGGATGCGCGTCAGCACAGGAGTAGGCATCTTGCAGGTGGCTGCACGATGGGCCTGGATGATGGATTTCCACAGCGGCTCGAGACCCTGACGCTTTTGTGCCGAGATGAAGTGCAGCGGCGCAAACTTCAGGAAGGACAGGCGCGTCTCGATGGAGCGCTCCAGCATCTGACGCTGGTAGTCATCCACGGCATCCCATTTGTTGATGCCCAGCACGACCGAGCGGCCGCTTTCCAGGATATAGCCCGCAATATGAGCGTCCTGGTCGGTCACGCCTTGCGTGGCATCGATCAGCAGCAACACGACGTTGGCGCCTTCGATGGCCTGCAGCGTCTTGACCACCGAGAATTTCTCGATGGCTTCGAACACCTTGCCCTTGCGGCGCAGACCGGCTGTATCGATCAGCTCGAACTTCTGACCATTGCGCTCGAAAGGCACGGTGATCGCATCGCGCGTGGTGCCGGGCATGTCAAAAGCCACCAGACGCTCTTCACCCAGCCAGGTATTGATCAGCGTGGACTTGCCGGCATTGGGACGACCTGCCACCGCCAGACGTACGGGCTTCTGATCTTCCTCGCCAAAAACCTCTTCTTCAGGCTCGGGCAGATTCAACAGACCCAGGGCTGCATCGACCAGGCTGCGCACACCCTGACCGTGGGCGGCAGACACGGGCACGACCTCGCCAAGACCCAGCTCATAGAACTCGGACAGCTGCACGCCATCCTTCATGCCTTCGGCCTTGTTGGCCACCAGAATGGTGGGCTTGCCCAGACGGCGCAGGTAGTTGCCGATCTCGTGATCCTGACCGGACAGACCGGCACGCGCATCCAGCACGAAGATCACGACATCGGCTTCCGCCACGGCTTGCTGCGTCTGCTTGGCCATCTCCTTGAAGATGCCGCGCGATGCGTCCGGCTCGAAGCCGCCCGTATCGATGACGATGTACTCATGCTTGCCCTGACGGCCCTGGCCGTAATGGCGGTCACGCGTCAGCCCTGCAAAGTCGGCGACGATGGCATCCCTCGACTTCGTGAGTCGATTGAACAGCGTCGACTTG
Source organism: Comamonas sp. A23 (assembly GCF_004522605.1). Classification (NCBI taxonomy): domain Bacteria; kingdom Pseudomonadati; phylum Pseudomonadota; class Betaproteobacteria; order Burkholderiales; family Comamonadaceae; genus Comamonas; species Comamonas sp. A23. The sequence continues at coordinate 88,121 of NZ_RSDT01000005.1, read as the reverse complement.
CCCACATTGGGGCGCCCTACCAGGGCAATAACTGGCTTCATTCCAAAAACAACCTATCAATCCGGCTTGAAGCCATACACAGTTCCGCTTCGGCTGACGATCACCAGAGTATTGGCGGCGACAACCGGGGAAGTGGCAACTCCTGCCTTGTCAGTTTCCAAACGGGCCAGTGCAGAGCCGTCTTCACGCGAGAGCATGTGCACTGTCCCCAAATCATCGGCCAGCACCACGGAGCGGCCCAGCACCAGAGGTGCCGTCAGCTTGCGGTACTGCAGCTTGTCGATGGACCACAGACGCTGACCGTCTGCACGATTCCAGGCCTGTACCGTGCCGTTGCTTTCGGCGCCAAACACGGCCTGCTCGTCGCCCGCCACGCCATCGCTACCCTTGGAGGTCTGCGTCCAGCGCACATTGGCCGTGCTCACATCCACGCACCCCACCGAGGCCTGGAACGCACGTGCGCAGACACTGCTGCCCACACGGCTGACGGGACCAACCAGATCCACCAGTCGCTCCACATCGTTGGTCCCGCGCGGTGCGGCCAGAGGAGCCATCCAGCGCACCGAGCCATTGTCAGGATCAACACCTGCCAGACGTCCGGACACGCCTACCACCAGATTATTACCAACGGCCTGCAAAACGCCTGGCTGACGCAAAATAAGCGGTTCATTGCTGGGGCCTTCAACCGACCACAGCTCACGACCCGTATTGGCATCGAAGGCCGCCAGAGAACGGTCAGCCGCCATCACGAACACGCGACCGCCAGCCACCAGAGGCGGCGTATAGACTGCGGCAGTCAGATTGCTCTTCCACAGCTGCTTGCCTTCGGCAAACACCATGAGCTGGTTGCTGCGTGTAACCACCGCTGTGCGCTGGCCGTCGCTGCCCACGCCGGTGGTCAGCGGCTCGCCCGCACTGAACTTGCCCAACTGGCTGCCGGTATTGCCATCAAGCGTCGTAACGCTGCCATCCTTGGTGACCACGGTGACGGTATTACCCTGCACCAGCGCAGGCATGGCCAGAGGCACTTCGCTGCCCAGCTTGGCCGACCAAGCCTGATGCACCGCGATCTTGCCTGGATTGGGCCCCAGGTCCAGGGGCTTGGGCTTGTCCTTGCCGCCGAACATGGAACAAGCAGCCAGCGACGCGGCCACAGCAGTCAGCACCAGCACACGGGCTGCGGATTGCGCTGCGGGGGCAGCGAACTTCACTTGATGGGCAAAAGTCTTCAAGATTATTTCTCCGACGGCGTTGTCTTGACCAGGGTCGCGGCTTCAGGAGCCACGCCCAGCGCATTCAGCTTGAATTCCACCAGATGGCGGTAGTCCAGATCCTTGTCCAGCGCCTTGTAGGCAGCCTGGTACTGGGCAACCGCCTCAGCCTGCTTGCCCAGCGCCACATACAGATCGCCACGGCGATCAGCCTGTAGACCGGCATAGGACTCGGGCATGGCCGCCTCAAGCACCTTCAGACCTTCGTCATAGCTTTTTTGCTGCTCCAGCACGGAAGACAGACGAATGCGAGCGAGGGCCTTGAAGCTTTCATCGCCCTTTTCGGCCACCCAGCTCAGTTGAGCCTTGGCATCATCGAGCTTGCCGGCATCCACCGAGGCCTTGGCCATCAGCAAAGCCGTCTGAGCGGCCTGTGCCGTGCCCGCGTACTTGTCCCGCAACTCGCTGAAAGCCTGGTCGGCGCGCGCCGCATCCTTGGCCGTCAGCGCTTCGTCCACGGCGAACTCCAGGGCCGAGGCCTGGGTGGCCTGACGCTTTTGCCAGTACTGCCAGCCGTTCCAGCCGGCCAGTCCGAGAAAGACCACGACCAGCACGCTGGTGATCAGAGTTCCCCAGGAATTCCAGAAATGCTTGAGCTGCTCAATTTGCTCTTGTTCTTCAAGATCGAGATGATTTGCCATGGCTACTTAGATTGGATGGAACGCTGGTCGGAAAACGAGGTGCGGAAAATCAAACCGCCGATTTTAGGCTGCCGGCCCACAGGGCCACGTCCGCCAGAGCTTGCTGCACCTGCTGGCCTTCGCCGTCGCGCAGCGACTTCACAGTCACCTTGCCCTGGGCCAGCTCGTCGGAGCCGAAGATCAGGGCAAAGCGTGCACCCGAGCCATCGGCCTTCTTGAACTGGGACTTCATCGAGCCCATGCCCTCGGCCGAGCCGCCGGCCGCGGCATGCATCTGAACCGCCACACCGGCTGTACGCAGCTGCTGCACGGTCTTGAAGACCTGAGGCAGCACCGAGGCGTCGGGAATGATGGCGTAGACATCGGCTGCGGGCTGGGGAATCTCCACCCCCACCTCCTTGAGCACTTCGAGCACGCGCTCCACGCCCATGCCCCAGCCCACGGCCGGAGCGGGCTTGCCGCCGATTTCCTCGATCAGATAGTCGTAACGACCGCCGCCGCAGATCGTGCTCTGCGAACCCAGCTTGTCGGTAATGAACTCGAACACCGTGAGGTTGTAGTAATCCATGCCGCGCACCAGACGCGGGTTCAGGCTCCACGCCACGTCGTTGGCATCCAGAATGTCCTGCACAGCCTTCAGATGCGCCTTGGATGCATCGCCCAGATAGTCCATCAGCCTGGGAGCTGCGTTGACCATTTCCTGCATGGCAGGATTCTTGGTGTCCAGAACGCGCAGCGGATTGCTGTACATGCGGCGCTTGGCTTCCTCGTCCATCACCTCGGTGTGCTGCTCGAAGTAGGCAATCAACGCCTCGCGGTGGGTCTTGCGCTCCTCGGGCTGACCCAGGCTGTTGAGCTCCAGACGCACGCCTTCAATGCCTAGTTCTTTCCAAAGTTGAGCGGCCAGCAGAATCACTTCTGCATCCAGCTCGGGACCGGCAAAACCCAGGGCTTCCACACCGACCTGGTGGAACTGGCGATAGCGACCGCGCTGGGGCTTTTCGCGCCGAAACATCTGACCGATGTAGAACAGACGCTTGCCGCCTTCATACAGCAGATTGTTTTCCACCACCGAACGCACCACGCCGGCCGTACCTTCAGGACGCAGGGTCAGATGCTCGGCCTGGCCATGCTTATCCGCCCGGTCCTCAAAGGAGTACATCTCCTTTTCGACGATATCGGTCACCTCGCCCAGGCCGCGCACAAACAGGGCCGTGGGCTCGACGATGGGGGTGCGCATATTGCGATAGGCAAAGCGGCCCATCAGATCGCGCACCTTGGCTTCAAACCACTCCCAACGCGCCGAATCGGGTGGGAGAATGTCGTTCATGCCTTTGACGGCGGTCAGTTTTTCGTTCTTGGCCACGTGAAGTCTCACACTTGGGCTACTAGCAAAACAAGAGCATATTGCGCACAACAATCATGCCCTTCAACTAGAAACCTAATTCAAATCCATACAGATAGCGCGCAAGCAGCTATCAATTCCAAAGTCTTGGCTCGCTGGCATTGTGCCAGCAAGCGCAATCACCACCCGCATGCCGGGCCGCTGCAAGCGCTCAAGTCGCTCAGGCCTTCAGGCCGTAGCGGCGCTGCACATATTCCAGCACCAGGGTCTGAAACTCCTCGGCGATATGTTCGCCGCGCAGCGTCAAGGCCTTCTCGCCGTCAATGAACACCGGCGCCGCAGGCGCTTCGCCATTGCCGGGCAGGCTGATGCCGATATCGGCATGTTTGCTCTCGCCGGGGCCGTTGACGATGCAACCCATCACAGCCACCTTCATGGCTTCCACGCCGGGGAACTGGGTGCGCCAGACCGGCATTTCACCACGCAGGAAATCGTCGATCTTCTTGGCCAGTTCCTGGAAAGTGGTACTGGTGGTGCGACCGCAGCCCGGGCAGGCGGTGACGCTGGGCACGAACACGCGCAGACCCAGGGCCTGCAGAATCTCGGAGGCCACCACAACCTCCTGCGTGCGCGCTTCACCGGGCTGGGGCGTGAGCGAGACGCGAATCGTGTCGCCAATGCCCTCTTGCAGCAGCACCGACAGTGCAGCAGTGGATGCCACCGTGCCCTTGGTGCCCATGCCGGCCTCGGTCAGACCCAGGTGCAGCGCATAGTCGCAGCGGCGCGCCAGCTCGCGATAGACCGAGATCAGATCCTGCACACCGCTGACCTTGCAGGACAGGATGATGTTGTCGGGGTTCAAGCCGATATTCCTGGCCAGCTCGGCCGAGGTGATGGCCGAGGTGATCAGTGCCTCGTACATGACCTGGCGCGTTTCCCAGGGCTGCGCCCGCTTGCTGTTCTGGTCCATCAGCTCGGCCATGATTTCCTGGTCGAGCGAGCCCCAGTTCACGCCGATGCGCACAGCCTTGTCGTATTTGGCCGCAATCTCGATCATCTGACCGAATTGCTTGTCCTTCTTGTCGCCCTTGCCCACGTTGCCAGGGTTGATGCGGTACTTGGACAGCGCCTGGGCGCAGTCGGGGTAGTCGGTCAACAGACGGTGGCCGTTGTAGTGAAAGTCCCCCACCAGCGGCACATACTCGCCCATGCGGTCGAGCTGCTCACGGATATAGGGCACGGCCGCCGCCGCCTCGGGCGTGTTCACCGTGATGCGCACCATCTCCGAGCCGGCCTGGGCCAGCTGTCGCACCTGGATGGCGGTTTCAACCGCATCCACGGTGTCGGTATTGGTCATGGACTGCACGCGCACGGGCGCATCGCCCCCCACGGTGACCACGTTGTTGCGCCACACCACCCGGGCCTGGCGCGATTTGCGCGGCAGCGGGCTGGCGATGGCTATCGCCTGGCTGAGCTGCTGCGAGCTTTGAGAATCTTGCACTCTTGTTTACCTCGAACGGTTACTTCACCTCGAAGCGAGCCACATTGTCGCGTGTGCTCGAGATATCGAAGGGTTCACCACGTACCGTCACCTGCGTGCCCTTGGCATTGCCCACAATCACCGACAGGGGCAACTGGCCTTCGGCAGTCGCAGTTTCATCCTTGGACAGGGTCTTCTCCAGCACCACCTTGCCGGCTCCATCCCTGACCTTGACCCAGGACTGGCCGGTATTCACCTTCAGCACCAGCAGGCCGGCAGCGCCGGTCACGGGCACAGCCGCCTCGGTTGCCGGGGCTGCGGTTTGAGCAGCTGCCACAGATGCGGCGGGAGCGCTTGCTGCAGCACCATCGCCAGGCATGCCGGCCGCAGCAGCAACCGACACAGACTCTGTCACCGGCGCCGCGGGTGTGGCAGAACTGCCCTGTGCACCGCCCTCGGCCTGGGCAAGCGGTTCTGCAACCGAAGCGCTCACCGCAGCCGTCTGGTCAGACTGGGCCTGAGCCGGCGCTGGCGCGCCTGCCCCATCGGCGCCGTCAACCATCTGATGGAATGGCACAAAGTACACGGCAGCGGCAGCTGCCAGCAGAATCAGCACGCCTGCCGCAATCTTGCGAGAGCTGCTGTTGCCAGAGTCCAGCGGTGTACCCGTGACCTTGAAGCTGCTGCGCACCTTGACGGTCTCGTTGATGCCTGGACCCGCATTGGCAAGGCTTTTGATCTCGCTGCGTGGCAGCTTGGCCAGCACCGATTCGGCATCGATATGCAAGGTCCGGCACATTCCCATGGCCAGAGCACGCATGAACACATGATCGGGAAAGGCCGCATAGTCATCGGCCTCCAGCGCCTCCAGCTTGTGCTGCGGCACCTTCAATGTCGCAGCCATCACGGGCAACTGCATCCGGGCTGCTTCCCGTGCCTGACGCAACAAGACTCCGGCCGTGGCCTGACCCTGAGTTGGCACCTGCTCTTCGCTTTGCATAGTTTCCTCTTCCACCGCAGCCTCATTCATTGAAAGCTCCACGTTCATAGGCCAGCCACTGACGCGATTGAGGAAAACGCTCGCGCAGTTGATCGGCCTGTTGACGCACTCCAATATCGTCGTGCAGTGCCCTGTCTATTTTGATCCCCAGCCAGAGGCTTTCCGCACTGGCCTGATTGCTATTGTTATTCAAGCGCCGGATGTAGAACTGCGCCTTCTTCAGATCACCTTTGAGCCAAAGCACATTTGCCAGGTTGTAGCCTGCAGCGGGGTTGCCCACATCCATCTCGTAGGCACGAAACATGTTCTGGTAGGCCTGCTCCAACTGTCCTGCCTGCTGGTAGCACATGCCCTTGGCCAGCAGGGTCCTGGGCTGTTCGCGGTAGCCCGGAGCCTGCAAGGCTCTATCAAACCACTGCTGGGCTACGTCGAAATGCTTTTGCTGGCATTGCATCCAGCCGTAATTGTGAATCTGGTTGCCGTCGCGCGGATTGAGATCCACGGCCTTGCGCATGGCGATCTCGGCCTGCGTCCAGTCCTGGTTCTGCATGAGGATCAGGCCCAGCAGGCCGTATGCATCGGCGTAATCGGGCTTGGCAGCCAAGGCCTGCCCTACCTCGTCCATGGCCACATCCAGGCGCCCGGCCTGGAAGTAATTGGCAGCCAATTCCAGGCGAATCTGGGCACGGCGATTGGCATCGGCGATCTGGGCCCCGCCCGTGCCAACCACAGAAGCCTGGGGTACGGACGTAGAGGAAGTGGTGGTGGTCGTTGTCGAAGTACAACCCACAAGTGCCGCGACCGCAACCGGTACCCCCCACCGGGCCAACAAGCCCCAATGTTGCCAAACCGGTCGCTGTACCACTGCCCTCATTGATTGTCCTTTATTCAAAACTCCGTCAAGACACCTGCTTGAGCGGGATAGTACGCTGCTTGGCCATACGCTCGGCAGCGCGAGTTCTGTCCTTCACGTCGCCCGCGAGCTGACCACAGGCCGCATCGATATCGTCACCGCGGGTCTTGCGCACTGTGGTCACGATGCCGGCATTGCTCAGCAACGTAGCGAACTCGGTCACACGGGCCGAAGGCGAGCGCAGCAGACCCGAAGCGGGGAAGGGATTGAACGGGATCAGATTGAACTTGCACCAGCTCTTGCCATCGCCGCGCGCGCGCACCAACTCTATCAGCTGGCGCGCATGCTCAAGCTGATCGTTAACGCCGTCGAGCATGCAATATTCAAAGGTGATGAAGTCACGCGGCGCGAACTCCAGATAGCGCTCGCAGGCATCCAGCAACTCGGCAATCGGGTACTTCTTGTTCAGCGGCACCAGGTTGTCACGCAGCGGATCATTGGGCGCGTGCAGCGACACCGCAAGCGCCACCGCGCAGTCCTGCGACAGTCGATCCATCATGGGCACCACGCCCGAGGTGGACACCGTCACGCGACGACGCGACAGGCCATAGCCATGGTCGTCCAGCATCACGCGCAAGGCAGGCACCAGCGCACTGTAGTTCTGCAAAGGCTCGCCCATGCCCATCATCACCACGTTGGAGATGATGCGATCTTCGGTGCCGAAGCGCTTGCGCAGCGAATGCTCGGCATACCAGAGCTGGGCAAGGATTTCGCCGGTATTGAGGTTGCGGCTGAAGCCCTGATGCCCCGTCGAGCAAAAGCGGCAGCCCACGGCGCAACCTGCCTGGGACGATACACACAGCGTGCCGCGGTCGTCCTCAGGAATGAAAACGGATTCAACGGCATTGCCGTCGCCCACATCGAACAGCCACTTCACGGTGCCATCGGCAGAGACATGCTCCGTCACCACAGGCAAAGCGGTAATGTGGGCCCGGCTTTTGAGCTTTTCGCGCAAAGACTTGGCCAGATCTGTCATCTGGTCGAAATCGGATGCGCCACGCTGGTGAATCCAGCGGAACAGCTGCGTCGCACGGAAACGCTTCTCCCCGAGCTGCTCGCAATAAGCGGTCAGTCCTTCGAGGTCAAAATCAAGCAAATTAGTAGTCATATCGGCATGTGGCGAGGCGTCTTGCGAACGGTGTTTGCCACGCCGTGGCCAGCATCTTCAAGTGCTGACACCCGCCTTGCACGAATGCAAAGCGCTGGCGTCAGCGAGAGCATGCTGTAAAGCTAGCGTGGATTAACGCGAGTACACGTTCATGCCGGGGAAGAAGAAGGCAACTTCCACAGCAGCAGTTTCAGCAGCGTCGGAGCCGTGCACGGCGTTGGCATCGATGCTGTCGGCGAAGTCGGCGCGGATGGTGCCCTTCTCGGCCTTCTTGGGGTCGGTGGCGCCCATCAGTTCACGGTTCTTCAGGATGGCGTTCTCGCCTTCCAGAGCTTGAATCATCACGGGGCCGGAGACCATGAAGTCCACCAGATCCTTGAAGAAAGGACGGGCAGCGTGCACAGCGTAGAACTGCTCGGCTTCGCCGCGCGACAGGTGCACCAGCTTGGCAGCCACGATCTTCAGGCCAGCAGCTTCGAAGCGGGCGTAGATTTGGCCGATCACGTTCTTGGCAACTGCGTCGGGCTTGATGATGGAGAGGGTACGTTCGATAGCCATGATGATTATTTCCTAATCAGGGTTACTATGGGTTTTTGCCGAAAAAGCAAAACAGTTGATTTTAGCGGTGCCGCCATAGACCTTGAAGTCCGGGCAGCACTCAAATCCTTACGGATGCCTTTTTAGCGACCGCCGCGGCGACCGCCACCACCGCCGCCACCAGGGCGACGCTTGGCGTTCTGACGGGCACGCGAGAGGCTGTCGCTGCCGATATAGCCCACCGAGGTGCGCATGGGATCGGGCTGACCGCCTCCCTGCGAGCGGCCCGAGCCACCGGAGCGGCCGCCGGACTTGTTGCGCGGGTTGTCACCCAGCATGCCGCTGGGTGCCGGACGATTGCCGTCCCACTCGCCACGGCGCTGGCCGCCGCCTTCACGACGCCCCTGGGGTGCGCGATCGGCATTCATGCCATTGCCACGGCCGCCGCTGCGGTTGTTGCGACCGCCACGGTTGTTGGCGCCACGGGCACCGCCGCTGCTGCGCTCGACGGGAGCGCGCTCCTTGACACCGGCTGCCGACATCAGCGCCTGGATATCGGCCTGATCAAGCTCCACCCAGGCGCCGCGCTTGAGGCCACGCGGCAGCATCATGGCGCCGTAGCGGATACGGATCAGACGGCTGACGGCATGGCCCACGGCCTCGAACATGCGTCGCACTTCGCGGTTGCGGCCTTCGGAGATGGTCACGCGGTACCAGCAGTTGGCACCTTCGCCACCGCCATCTTCCACGGCACCGAAGCTGGCTTCGCCGTCTTCGAGCTGCACGCCGTCCAGCAGACGCTGCTTTTCTTCCTTGCTCAGCGCGCCCAGCACGCGGGCCGCGTATTCACGCTCCAGGCCGAAGCGGGGGTGCATCAGCGAGTTCGCCAGCTCGCCCGAACTGGTGAACAGCAGCAGACCTTCGGTATTCAAGTCCAGACGACCCACCGACTGCCACTTGCCATGCTGCAGCTTGGGCAGCTTGCGGAACACCGTGGGGCGGTTTTGCGGATCGTCATGCGTCACCACTTCGCCCACGGGCTTGTGATAGGCAATCACGCGTGCAGGAGGGGGGTCGATACGGAAGCGGATGGGCTGGCCGTTGACCTTGACGATATCGCCGAACTGAATGCGCTGGCCGACGTGGGCAGGCTCGTTGTTGACCGAGATGCGCCCTTCCAGTATCAGCTGCTCCATCTCCAGGCGCGAGCCCATGCCGGCCTGGGCCAGCACCTTGTGCAGCTTGGGAGAATCGACCTGGGGCGCAAGCACGCGCTTGGCGGGCATGGCGCTGCCGTTCTCTTCCTCGTCGTCGAAGTCGCCCGAGATCACATCGGCAAAGTCGATGTTCTGACCCTTGCGTCCCTTGGGCCCATGAGGAGCAGCAACGCTCTGCACAGGCACTTCGGCAACGACGGCATCCACTGCATCATGACCCTGGTCTTGGTCCTGGGACTGCAGCTCCTGCTCGGCCACGGGCTGAACCGGCTCCTCGACGGCCACGGCTTCTTCGGTACGCGGCTTGGTCACGCGCTTGCGCGCAGGCTTGACCTCGCCAGCAGCGTCCTTCTTGACGCCGGCGCGCTTGCGCGGTGCGGCAGGCTTTTTGGCCTCGGCGGCATCCTTGGCCCCATCGGCCTTGGCTGCGCGGGGCTTGCGAGTCTTCTTGACCGGTTCGGCTTCGGGCGAAGCGGCTGCGGACTCGGGCATCGGGTTCGATGTCTCGTTGTTCATTCCAGTTTTCCTTCGGGGATGACGCCATCGTCACCCTCCACAATTCCTTGTTCTGCTGACCCGACGGCATCGTCGGCCCGCGCTTTCGTCTTTGCGTCCTCGGCCTCGTCGTCGTCGCTGCCGTAGTCATCCTCGAGAAACGCCTTCAGGCCCACCCACTCGGTACGTCCGGCTTTCTTGGCCGCCGGTTTGGGCTCCGGCTCTGCCGCCTTGGCAGTCCTGGCGGGCCTGGCCGCCTTGGGCTTGCTCACGGATGGCGGCTCCTCAGTCGGCCCTGGCTCCGAATCCGGTAGCTCAATCACTATCTCTTCAGTAGCATCTTGCTCAATATCACTCTGCGCCTGGTCCGGATATGACTCCAACTCTGGCGCATCCACCTCGGACTGAAGCTCCGACACAAGCTCTGCAGGCGCTTGCGCCACTGGGTCAACATCGGTATCCGGCAGCTCCTCGGCGCCATCTTCCTCGTCCGGGGCACCCAGGATTTCACTCTCGGCAGCATCGGACTCTGTAGCGACATCCGCACCCTCTGCGACTTCGACCGGCTCTGAGACTTCCACACCCTCCTGGGGCTGGGCATCCTCCGCATCGGCCTGCGGCACGGCGGTCTGGTCGCCCTCCTCCCCATCCAGCGCCTTGAACAGACTTTGCTGGGCCTGGGTTTCCTCCAGCATGGGCAGCTGATCCAGCGACTGCAGACCCAGATCATCGAGAAACTGGCGCGTGGTGGCAAACAGCGCAGGCCGCCCCACGGTTTCACGGTGGCCGATGACCTCGATCCAGCCTCGGTCTTCCAGCTGCTTGATGATCAGGCTGTTCACGGTCACGCCGCGAATATCCTCGATATCACCCCGCGTGACCGGCTGACGGTAGGCAATGATGGCCAGCGTCTCCAGCGTCGCCCGCGTGTACTTGGGCGGCTTCTCGGGGTGAAGCTTGTCCAGGTAGACGCGCATCTCGGGCCGGCTCTGGAAACGCCAGCCAGAAGCCACCTGCACCAGTTCCACGCCCTTGAGGGCCCAGTCCTTTTGCAGGTCCAGCAGCAAATCCTTAACCGTGTCCGAGCCCAGCACATCATCAAAAAGTGAGCGCAATTCCCGCAGCGTTACAGGCTGCGGGGCACAAATCAATGCTGTTTCAAGAACCCGCTTGGCATCTACCGTATTCATGGGCGCAGCGTTTCGGGAGCGGCTGTCGCACCGACTGCGGTGGGACGCCTGATTCTAAGAAGAGAGGGAAGCGCCCCAAAGATGCCATGCGAGTGATGGTCAGAGGCTTTCCGGCAGATTGTAACGCAGACCCCATAAATCCAGTGCACCGGCCATGTCTTGTGGCAGCGGCGCATAGTGGACCAGCGGCTTTTTCGTCACAGGGTGCTCAAAGGCCAGCCTGAAGGCATGCAGTGCCTGGCGCTCCAGTCCGCCCTCGGGCTTGCCGCCATACAGCGTATCGGCTATCAGCGGATGACCGAGCGACGCCATGTGCACCCGGATCTGGTGCGTGCGGCCGGTGTGCAGCGTGCAGCGCACCAGGCTATGCGCTGCATCGCCATCGAGCAGATCGAAGTCGGTACGCGCCTGCTTGCCGGGGTGCAGATTCAGATCCACCACCGCCATGCGCAGGCGATTGCGCGGGTCACGGCCGATCGGCGCATCGACTTCGCGGCGCTTGCGGCTGCCCCATTGCTTGTGGGCAAGTGCCAGATACTGGCGACTCACCTCACGTGCAGCGATCATCTTGATGAGCGCATCCATGGTGCTTCGATTGCGCGCCACCACCATCAAACCGCTGGTGTCCTTGTCCAGCCGGTGAACAATGCCGGCGCGCGGCACCTGGCGCGCTTTTTCGTCACGCGCCAGCAGGCCGTTGAGCAGCGTGCCCGTCCAGTTGCCGGGCGCCGGATGCACCACCAGACCCGCAGGCTTGTTGATGACCAGCAGATCCTCGTCCTCATAGACCACCTGCAAATCCATGGTCTCGGGCTGGAAAGCCATGCTTTGCTGGGTGGGGCGCATTTCCACGCGCAGGCGGTCGCCCACGGCCACCTTGACCGAAGGCTTGAGCAGAACCTTGCCGTTGAGCGTGACTGCACCGTCGGCCAGCAACTGCTGCAGATAGCTGCGCGAGAACTCGGACACCCCCAGCGCCAGCACCTTGTCCACACGCTGACCATGATGCTCGGTGCCGACCATGAGCTCTCGGTTCTCGACCTCGGCCGAGGCAATGGCGTCTTCGGCTGCTTCGTCCCAGCTCTGCTCGACCGCGTCAGAAGGCACAAGCCCCTGCGGGGCAGGGGCTTGTGCGGCTTGCTTGCGTTGCGAGGCCATGCTCAACGCGAAGGCAGATAACGCGAAGGATCGACAGGCTTGCCCTGGCGACGCACCTCGAAGTGCAGCTTGACGCGATCGGCATCGGTGCTGCCCATCTCGGCAATCTTCTGCCCCTTCTTCACGGCCTGATCTTCCTTGACCAGCAGAGACTGGTTGTGGGCGTAGGCGGTCAGATAGGTGTTGTTGTGCTTGAGGATGATGAGATTGCCGTAGCCACGCAGGCCGGCACCGGCATACACCACACGGCCATCGGCCGCAGCCAGCACGGGATCGCCGGCCTTGCCGCTGATGTCGTAGCCCTTGTTGCGCTGCTCGTCGAAGCCGGCAATCAACGAGCCGCTGGCAGGCCAGATGAAGTTCACATCATCGGCGCCCTTGGCAGCAGGCGCCGGGCTTGTTGCAGGCGTGGATGGCACTGGCGTTGCGCTTGCAGCCGGGGGAGTCACGGGTGTGGTCGTCGTTGCGGCGCTGCCACCGCCCACAACCACGGGCGCGACACCGCGACCCGAGCCGGACGATGCGACAGGCGCCTCGCGTCCGGGCGGCACCACACGCACCACCTGACCGACTTCAATCACGTTGGGATTGTCCAGATTGCTCCAGCGAGCAATGTCCTTCCAGCTCTGGCCGTGCTCCAGACCAATCCTGATCAGAGTGTCGCCAGGCTTGATGGTGTAGTAACCCGGCTTGCCGGCATTTTCAGCGCCGGGCAGCGACTTGACGTCCACAGTTGAAGACGAGGAGGCCGACTGTCCGCGATCCTCCACAGGAGCCCTGTTTGCCTGGGCAGCACAACCGGCCAGGATGACACCTGCCAGCACGGCCGTTCCCCATGCACCAAGACTTCGCGATACCAACATAAGCTATTCCCTTCTAGGCGATCCCCGATTTTAGAGGGACAAAGTTGACTGCTTCCAAAACTGTCTGCGTAAAACCGTGTGAACTCTTGTCAATCACCAGCAGTGCCTGCTTACCCGCACCCACCACGACCGGAGCCACCAGACGCCCGCCCACCGCCAGTTGATCACACCACTCTTGCGGCACCACATCACCTCCGGCAGCGGAGATGATGCCCGCATAGGGCGCGCCACTGGCAAAACCCACCATGCCGTCACCGAGGATCAGATGCACATTGGACAGGCGCATGGGGCGCAGATGACCGCGCGCCTTCTCGTGCAGGCCACGCAGCCGCTCTATCGAATAAACCTCTTTGGTGAGCATGGACAGCACGGCCGCCTGGTAGCCGCAACCGGTGCCGATCTCCAGCACGCGCCCTTGCCCGTTGCGGGCCGCATCGGAGTCGAGCAGCAGCTCGATCATGCGGGCCACGATGCTGGGCTTGGAGATGGTCTGGCCGAGGCCGATAGGCAGGCTGGTGTCTTCATAGGCCTGATTGACCAGAGCACTGTCGACAAAGCGGTGACGCTCCACCGTGGCCATGGCCTGCAGCACGGCAGGGTTGCTGACGCCGGCCGCACCGATGCGCTGGGCCATGCGGGCACGCACCGTGGATGAGTCCAGCCCCACGCCCACCGGCGAGGCGGCCACACGCAAGGGATTGATGGGCTTGGGAGCAACGGGCGGCCGTGCCGCGCCGGTGCCCGTCTGCACCGAGCGTGCAATCCAGCCCGGGACCTGAGGCGGACGACGCTCGCTCACGATGCGGCCGCCGATGTGTTGGATGGCCCCGCCAGCTTGCTGGCCGTCTGCGCCCAATAGCCGAGGTTTTCATGATCGGTCAGATCCACCTTGAGCGGCGTCATGGAGACATGGCCGTGGGCCGTGGCATGGAAGTCCGTGCCTTCGGAGTCGTCCTTTGCTGCGCCGGCACTGCCGATCCAGTACATGGTCTCTCCACGCGGACTCTGCTGCTGAATGGCCTGTTCGGCCGCATGACGGCGCCCCAGGCGACACAGCTTGACGCTTTTGAGTGCATGCAGCGGCATATTGGGAATATTCACGTTCAGCAGCCAGGGAGCTGTACCGATCAGCTGCTGGGCCTGCATCTCCTGAACCATCTGACGGGCTGTGGCAGCCGCCGCTTCCAGCTCGGCCCAGCCCTTGTCCACCTGCGAGAAGGCAATCGAGGGAATGCCGAACAGATAGCCTTCCATGGCCGCGCCCACGGTGCCCGAGTAAATCGTGTCGTCGCCCATGTTGGCGCCGTTGTTGATGCCCGAGACCACCAGATCGGGCCGGTAGCCAAGCAGGCCGGTCAACGCGATATGCACGCAGTCTGCAGGCGTGCCGTTCACATAGCGAAAGCCGTTATAGGCCTGGTGCACATACAGCGGTGCATTCAGCGTCAAGGCATTGGACTTGGCGCTGTTGTTGTGCTCGGGCGCCACCACTTCGACGTCTGCCACGGTGCGCAGCGCATCGTGCAGGGCCACGATGCCTGGGGCCTGGAAGCCATCGTCATTGCAAATAAGAATCTTCATGGATGAGGCGGATTGTAGGCGGCTCCAAGGTCACGACAGAGACACGCGGCATTCGCACCACACTTCTATCATCTGCGAGCCGATTCCCCCAATCTCACCTCAAGAAGATCAGGAGACAAGATATGCACGCATGGCTTTGCACCACACCCACCGGCGTCGAGACTCTGAAGTGGACCGAGCAGCCCACGCCACAGCCCGGCCCCGGCCAGGTGCTGCTGGAAGTCAAGGCCGCCAGCCTGAACTTTCCCGATCTGCTGATCGTGCAGAACAAATACCAGATCAAGCCTCCCCTGCCCTTTGTGCCGGGCTCGGAATATGCCGGCGTGGTGCAGGCCGTGGGCGAAGGGGTCAAACATCTCAAGCCAGGCCAGCATGTGGCCTGTCTTTCGGGCACGGGCGGGTTCGCCACGCATGCGCTGGCACCCGCTTCCATGTGCATGCCGCTGCCGGCCGACTTCCCCTTTGTCGATGCCGCCGCCTTCATCATGACCTATGCCACCTCCCACCATGCGCTCATGGACCGAGGTCAGCTCAAGGCCGGCGAGACCGTACTCGTGCTGGGCGCGGCGGGCGGCGTGGGCACGGCAGCCATACAGATTGCCAAGGCGGCCGGTGCCCGGGTGATTGCCGCTGCCTCCACCGACGAGAAATGTGCGCTGTGCAAGGCCCAGGGCGCAGACCTCACCATCAACTACAGCCAGGGCGATCTGCGTGAAGCCATCAAGGCAGCGACAGACGGCACGGGACCCGACGTGATCTACGATCCCGTAGGCGGCGATTTTGCCGAACCTGCCTTCCGCTCCATTGCCTGGCGCGGCCGCTATCTGATCATCGGATTTGCCTCCGGACCCATCCCCTCGCTGCCGCTGAACCTGCCTCTGCTCAAGGGCGCTTCCCTTGTCGGCGTGTTCTGGGGCGATTTCGCCAAGCGCGAGCCTCAGAACAATGCCGCCATGATGCAGGAGCTGTCTCAATGGTGGGCCCAAGGCAGGATCAAGCCCGTAATCGACCGCACCATGCCCATGAGCGAGCTCTTCGCCGCCTATGAGCGCATGGGCTCGCGCCAGGTACAGGGCAAGCTGGTGCTGGTCAACGCGTAAAGCTGCGGTAAACCGCGGCGATGCCTGTGGGGTCGGGGAGATACTTCCAGCCACGGGCTACAAAACCCCAACACCGCAGCATCGCCATGTTTTCTCCTCTTCACGCGCCTGCGCCGGATCGCCGGCGCTTTCTGATTGCCTCCAGCCTTGCCACGGCCGTGGGCGCCCTGCCTGCCTGGGTCCGTGCCACGGAATCACTGGCCCACAACCCGTTCACCCTGGGAGTGGCCAGCGGCGACCCGGAGCCCGACAACATCCTGATCTGGACGCGGCTGACAGCGCCTCTGGCCTATCTTGGTACGGCGGTCGCGCCCGACCTGGCAGCACAGACCGTGCATTGGGAAGTGGCGCACGATGCCCAGTTCCGCCAGGCCGTGGCCCATGGGCAGACCCAGGCCAGGGCTGAATGGGGCCATGCCGTCCATGTGCAGGTCAACGGGCTGAGTCCGGACCGCTGGTATTTCTACCGCTTCCGCTGTGGCGACGCCTTCAGCACCACCGCACGCTGCCGTACCGCCCCGGCGCCCGGAGCCGATGTGCGCAAGCTGCGCCTGGCCGTAGCCTCCTGCCAGCGCTGGGAACACGGCTTCTACAGTGCCTGGGCCGACGCCGCGCAGGCCTCGCCCGATCTGGTGCTGTTTCTCGGCGACTACATCTATGAATATGCGCAGCCGGCCAAGCCCGATGGACTGGCGCGTGCGCAGCCGCTGCGTACCGCCCAGACCTTGCAGGACTACCGCGACCGCTATGCGCTGCACAAAAGCGATGCTCATCTGCAGGCCGCCCATGCCGCGTGCAACTGGTCCGTCATCTGGGACGATCACGAGGTTGAAAACGACTATGTAGCCCAGTACGGGCGAGGGGACAGTGCTCACTTTCTGGCAAGACGCATGGCGGCCTGGCAGGCTTTCTACGAAAACATGCCGCTGCGTGACAGCGCATTGCAGCGCAACTTTCAAGGCCTGGCGCTGTACCGCAGCCTGCAGTGGGGCAAGCTCGCCAGACTGCATCTACTGGACGGCCGCCAGTACCGCGATCTGCAGGCCTGCCGCCCGGAGGGCAAGGCCAGCACCGGCACCGTGGACCCGGCCGAATGCCCCGCCCTGCAAGATCCGGCGCGCAGCTTTCTGGGCTGGGATCAGGAGCACTGGCTGGCCCGGCAGATGCAGGACGATGCACGCGAGAGGGTCGACGCCACCCGCTGGAGCACCGTGGTGCAGACCACCTTGTTCTCGGCCCGCAAGCATCCCAATGGCAGGCAGTCGACCGACAGCTGGGACGGCTACCCTCAGGCCCGCCAGCGCCTGGTACGCCAGATTGCAGAAAGCCAGCCGCGCAACAGCGTGCTGCTCGGCGGGGACATTCACCAGAACTATGTCTGCGCCATTGCGGCCCAGGCCGATCAGGCTCCGGACAGAGTCAATCCGGTGATTGCCAGCGAGTTCTGCGGCACCTCCATCAGCTCGCACAGCGGCACCACACAAGCCAGGGTCGATGCCATCGTGACCCACAACCCTCAGGTGCTTTTCGCGCGCTGCGAGGAGCGCGGCTACAGCCTCGTGGATATCACGCCGCAGTCCATGACCACGGAGCTGCGCGCCGTGAGCAACCCGCTCCACGCCGACAGCAGCCTCTATACGCTGGCACGCTTTGTGGTCGAGGACCGCCGCCCCGGTCCTGTGAAGATCGCCTGATGCGCTGCGGCATACTCGGGTCATGCAAAACACACAGGCCTCGAGACCCGAACTTCCCCTGTGGCGCGGTACGGCGGCCGCCCTTCTGATCGCGGGGCTGCTCACAGGCTGCGGCCTGCCTCCCCTGCCGGATCGCATGGCCAGCGAGGCCCTGAGCGCCGAGCAGGCCCTGCAAACCCGGCTCGGCCAGGCGCTGGCGCCGCTGCAGCAGGCACATCCTGGGCAGAGCGGCATCCATATGCTGGCCGATGCCCATGACGCCTATGCCGCCCGCGCCCTGCTGGCCCGAGCCGCGCAGCGCACGCTCGATGTGCAGTACTACATCTGGCGCAACGACACCACCGGCCATTTGCTGCTCGATGAGCTGCTGCTTGCGGCAGACCGCGGCGTGCGCGTGCGCCTGCTCTTGGACGATGGCGGCACCGGCGGCATGGACGCCACCCTGGCCGCCCTGGACCAGCACCCTCTAATCGAGGTGCGGCTATTCAACCCCTTCGCCCTGCGCACGCCCAAGGCGATTGGCTATGTGACGGACTTCACACGCACCCAGCGGCGCATGCACAACAAGAGCTACACGGCCGACTCCTCCGCCACCATCGTGGGCGGGCGCAATATCGGCGACGAGTACTTTGCCGCATCCGACGGCGTGCTGTTCGCCGACCTCGATGTGGTGGCCACAGGCTCGGTGGTGGGCGAGGTGGCAGCGGAATTCGACCGTTACTGGAACAGTCCCTCCGCCTACCCGGTAGCCAGCCTGCTGCCCGCCATGCCACAGCAAGCCGTGGACAAGATCTATGCAGGCCTGCACGCCGATGTGAATCGCCCCGAATCACAGGCCTATGTGAAGGCCGTCAGCCGCAGCCGCTTCAGCACCGATTTGCTGGCAGGTCAACTGCCACTGCAATGGGCCGAAACCACCCTGGTCAGCGACGACCCAGCCAAGGTCCTGCGCGAAGCCGCACCCGAGGACTTGCTGCTGTCCCAGCTCCAGCCTGTGATTGGCCAGCCACAGCAGTTGCTGGAAGTGGTGTCGCCCTATTTCGTGCCCACCCAGGCCGGAGTCGACGCCTTTGCCCACCTGCGCCAGCAAGGTGTGCGGGTGCGCATTCTGACCAATAGCCTGGAGGCGACCGATGTGGCCGTGGTGCATGCCGGCTACGAGAAATACCGCAAGCCGCTGCTGAAAATGGGCGTGGAACTCTACGAGATGCGCCGCCAGATCGATCTGCGCAACCAGCCCGCAGCCAACGAGCCGGACAAGACACCAAGGAGCGAGCCTGCCGAAAAGACTCCCAAGCGCGAAGCCCCCTCACCTGCAGCGCTGAGCGGCAGCTCCGCCACCACGGGCAGTTCGGGCGCCAGCCTGCATGCCAAGACCTTCGCGGTCGACGGCAAGCAGCTCTTTGTCGGCTCCTTCAACTTCGATCCGCGCTCGGCCATGCTCAACACCGAAATGGGCGTGGTCATCAAAGACCCGGCCTTGAGCCAGCAGGTCAGCACCTCGCTGGATCAACATCTGCCGTACATGGCCTACAAGGTGCAACTGGACGCGCAGGGCAGGCTGAGCTGGACGGGCCAGAGTCCGCAGCCGCCCCATGAAGCCCAGACCTTTAGTGCCGACCCCGGCACCAGTTGGTGGCAGCGCTTCATGGTGCGGGTGCTGAGCTGGCTGCCCATCGAAGGATTTTTGTAACTCAGTCCAGGCGGATGGAGGGCCGCAGCCGCGCGTTCATCAGGTCGATCAGCCACAGCAGGCCGCCGCGCCAGAAGCCGTAAAGCCGCGCCTGGTGCGAGCGGTACAGCATGATGTGGCTGAGCATGGCCATGCGGCCGCGGATCACGCCGCCGTTGAACAGGCCGAACTTGCCCAGCGAACCATAGGCATCGTAATGCGCAAGCGACACCAGGGCTCCAAAGTCACGATAGGCAAAGCCTACGGGTTTGGCACCGGGACGCTCCAGCACATGAGGCAGAGTCTCGATCAGATAGCGGGCTTGCTGGTGGGCAACCTGGGCCGTAGGAGGCAAGGCCTCCTGCTTGCCCGGCAGGGTATAGCTGGCGCAATCGCCCAGAGCATAGATATCGGGGTCGCTGGTCTGCATCTCGTCATTGACCAGTAGCTGATTGCTGCGCGTGGTCTGCAAACCCAGCTGCATCAAGAATTCCGGGGCCTTTACCCCCGCTGCCCAGACACGCAGGCTGGCAGGAATCAGCTCGCCATTGGCCAGCTCGAAACCTTGCTCGGTCGCACGGCTGACGCGGCCGCCGACGATCACGGAAACGCCCAGGGCCTGCAGCCGCACACGCGTAGCTTCGGAGATCTCCTCGGGAAAGCTGGGCAGCAGGCGCGAGCCGGCCTCGATCAGCACGATGCGGAACTTGGCGGCCTCGCCCAAGGCGCCGTAGGCCGTGGCACTCTCTGCAAGCTGAACCAGCTCCGCCGCAAGCTCTACCCCGGTGGCGCCGCCGCCCACGATGGCGACCTGCAACTGTTCGCCGCTGGTCATGCAGCGCACCATGCGCAAACGAATTTCCTGGTTGAAGGCATCGGCCTTGCGGCGCGAATCGATCATGAAGCAATGCTCGTGCACACCAGGCGTGCCGAAGTCGTTGGCACCGCTGCCCACCGCAATCACCAGCTTGTCATAGGCAAGACGCCGACCCGCCACCAGCTCGCGACCATCGGGGGCATAAATGGGGGCGAGCAGAATCTCGCGTGCCTCACGGTCCAGACCGCACATCTCGCCGGGCTGGTAGGCAAAGTCGGCATCGGTGGCCTGAGCAAGATAAGTGGTCTGCTGCTGGGCCAGATCGCGAGTGCCGGCTGCAATCGTGTGCAGCATGGGCTTCCAGACATGGGCGGAGTCGCTGTCCACCAGCGTCACCGTGTCAATGCTTTCACTCTTGAGCTTGCCCAGGGCCGTGGCCACCTCCAGCCCCGCCACACCACCGCCCACGACCACGATGCGGGCCACATGCCCATTGCGTGGATGCTGTGGCTTTCGAGCTTGCGGCTCCTGGGATTCGGTGATGGGCTGCTCGCCCTGCTCTGCTTGATTGACTGCGTTTTCCATGAACGACCCTGACTCTGCGTCTGTTGTGACCGGACGCCAGAACATCTCAAGATATCTGGCACGCATTGATTGTTCTTCAATTTTTATAGCAGGAAACTCAATATGGACAAGGCAAATACTGATGATATATATCTTTTATAAGACTTGAGCTGCACCAATGCAAGGTCTGCCTTGAAAGCTTTCAATTTTCTGAATAACCCTGGCTGCAAGCAATGCCAATCAAGCGTGGCGCGCTATCAACTTCTTGAGCGCCATGTCGTACGACGTGGCCTTAAAACCCCATTCGACGAACAGCGCTTGTCAAGCAGCGGCAAAACCGCGGCTTCAACCATGCAATTTGCGTTTGTCAATATACGAAACGTATACAGACCTTATGATGCTCGGCCATGGGAATCGTCAAAATTTCAGACCAGTTGCACGACCAGATTCGTGTCTCCAGCGCGGCCCTCGGCCGCTCCATCAATGCCCAGGCCGAGCACTGGCTGCGTGTAGGCCAGCTGGCCGAGCATCACCCCCAGCTCAATTACGAAGGCATCTGCGCCCTGCTGCTGCAACAAGCCGAGCGTGAGCTGCAGCCTGCCAGCGCCCATGAAGCCGACACAGTCGTGCGCCGCCCCCGTCCTGTGCGCCTGGTAGGAGGCATGCAATGAAGCGCGGCAAACAGAAAGTCGTACCCATTCATGACGCCACCGACATCTACCTCTCGCGCAAGGCCGGCGGCCTGGCCGCCAAGGTGCTGGCCATGCTCACCCCTCATGTGCAGCCCGGCGTAAGCACAGAGGAACTGGACAAGATCTGTCACGACTACATCGTCAACGAGCTGAAATGCACTCCCACCAATGTGGGCTACTATGGTTTTCCCAAAACCGTGTGCACCTCCGTCAACCATGTGGTCTGCCACGGCATCCCCGATACCAAGCAGGTCCTCAAGGATGGCGACATCATCAATGTCGACGTCGCAGTAACCACGCCCGAGGGCTGGATCGGCGACACCAGCCGCATGTACTACGTGGGCCAGCCCAGCAATCTGGCCAAGCGCCTGGTCAACACCACCTATGAAGCGCTGGTGGCCGGCATCCGCGCCGTCAAGCCCGGGGCCACGCTGGGCGATGTAGGCCATGCCATCCAGACCGTGGCCCAGCGCGAACGCTTTTCCATCGTGCGCGAGTACTGCGGCCATGGCATCGGCAAGGTCTATCACGACGAGCCCCAGGTGCTGCACTACGGCACGCCCGGTCAGGGCCTGACGCTGCAGCCCGGCATGATCTTCACCATCGAGCCCATGCTCAACGCCGGCAAGGCCGCCACGCGCGAACTGGCGGACGGTTGGACCGTGATCACCAATGACAAATCGCTCTCCGCCCAGTGGGAGCATATGGTGCTGGTGACGGAGACCGGATTTGAGGTGCTGACCCCCTGGCCCGAAGGCACAGGCGACTACCCTGCCATCTGATCAAGCGCGGCGAACCGCGCGTATTGCCCTGGGCGAGGTGCGCACAGCCGCTGGATTTTGGCAATAACGGCCAGAAGCGGTCCGGGGTCTTGGAACCAGGCTGGAAACAGCCCGGCCCCAGCCGCACTAAAGTGCCCGGCATGACAAATTACCTGTATCTGGGCCTGGCCATCATCTGCGAGGTGATTGCCACCTCCTTCCTCGCCAGGTCGGAGGGCTTCTCCAGGCTCGGCCCCACCGCTGTTGCCCTGGTCGGCTATGCGATTTCTTTCTATCTGCTGTCGCTGACGCTGCGTACCGTGCCCACGGGCGTGGCCTATGCAATCTGGTCCGGCGTGGGCATCGTGCTGGTCTCGGCCGTCGCCTATTTCTGGCAGGGCCAGAAGCTCGATGCCCCCGCTCTGGCCGGCATGGCCATGATTGTCGGCGGCGTGCTGGTGATCAATCTGTTTTCAAAGACCGCCGGTCACTGATCGCCATCGCTGCTGAAGTCATCTGCTGACTGCGTCAGATCCTGCAGCCACTGCATGCTGGCGCGCAGTTCCTCGGGCCGTATCTCATGGGCGCCCGGATATTCGTGATAGCTCAGTTGCAAGGGCAAGGAGGCCAGACGGTCACGCACGGCATGGGCGCTGGTCAGCGGAATCACATTGTCATAAGTCCCGTGGCTGACCCAGGCCGACTTGCCCTCGAATGCGGCAGCGGGCGCGTGCAGCGACGCGATCTCGGGCAATAGACGGCTGTGCCAGACCAGTGCGGCACGCAAGGTCTGGGGCTGGGTCAGCAACTGGCTCAGGCTCATGATGCCGCCCTGGCTGAAGCCTCCCAGCACCACCCGCTCGGGCGGAATGTCCAGCTGCTGCGCGGCCTGCTCCACGGTCTGCTGCAACAAGATGCGCGCCTGCTGCTCCTGCGGCACATTGATATGGCGCGTACCATCGGCATCCACAGTGAACTGAAACCAGGCATAAGCCCCCATGCCCATGGCAAAGGGCGCACGCAGACTGAGCACATGAAATTGCGGCGGCACATAGGGCACCAGGCCGAACAGGTCCTGCTCATTGCTGCCCACGCCATGCATGAGCACCAGCAGCCAGGCAGGCCGGTCGGCGTCAAGCTGCGCGGGCCGCTCCAGATAAGTCAAAGGCAATGTGCTCATGGACAACTCCCGAAGGCAGCACGGAATTTGATGGGAAACAGGCTGTAGCGCTTTTGCATTCTGCGACTGCAGCTATCAAAACAATATAGCGCAGACCCGCAGCCGGCTGACCGATCCGCACCCGGCCCGACAGGGTACGCGCATGCCTTTTGATACAGTTGACTGGCCTAAGCGTGGCGTTGCCGCTACACAAGCTCAGTCATGCACCCGCCCGCGCAATGCCTTGATGCCGGAGCGCAGGCTTTTGCCCTGCAGGCGTCTTTGCTGCGAGCCCCAGGTCGGCTTGGTGGGCTTGCGCGGGCGTGGCGGCCTGGCAACCGTGGCCACCAACGCATTGAGGCGCTGCAGCCCATCCCACAGGTTGTGCTCCTGAGTGCGGTATTTTTGCGCCTTGATGACCACCACTCCATCGGTGGTGATGCGCGAGTCGCCCAAAGCCAGCAAGCGCTGCTGCACATCGACCGGCAGACGCGAGGCTCGAACGTCAAAGCGCAGATGCACGGCGCTGGCCACCTTGTTCACATTCTGGCCGCCCGGGCCTTGAGCGCGCACGGCGCTCCATTGCACATCGGCTTCGGTCAGCTCGAAGGCGGCCGCATTGCTCACGACAGAGCCTCCTGCAGCGTAGCGCAGAAGGTGGCCGGATCCTCGTGCTGTACCCAATGGCCGACGTTCCGCATCACCTGCCAGTCCAGCGCCCCCCGGCACTGACGCTGCATCAGCAGTTGCAGCTCGGCCAGGCAGCCCGCATACAGAGGGTCATGCTCGCCATAGATCGCCGCCACCGGCACTTTGATACGGGTCAGGGCCCTGGCCAGCACATCGGTGCGCGACAGCCGCCTGCGCGGCAGCCGGTCACGCGCCACATTGAGTGCATGCAGAGCCAGCGTCTCTTCATCAATCAGCGCCGCGTCATGCAGCATGAGGGCCGCGATATTGTGGCGATGGGCCTGCATCTGGGCCTCCAGCCCCTGCAGGTGGCGCCAGCCCAGCAGGCGCACGCTGCGTCCTTCGGTCATTCCCATGCCGGGAGCGCCGACCACCACCAGCCTCCGGGCCAGTTCCGGATGCTCGGCGGCCAGCAGACCGGCAGTCATGCCGCCAAAGGAAAAACCGACCAAATCGCAGACCGGGCCCGAATCGGCATTGCCCAGCAGTTGCCGGATGCCATAGGCCAGGGGCTCCAGCATGGTGTCCACATCCATGCCCCCGGGCACGCCATCGGATTCGCCAAAACCCGGCAGATCGGCCAGCCACAGGCTGTAGCCCGCCTCGGTCAGCGGCTGAATCACGCGCAACCAATGCGTCCAGCTACCGCTGCCGCCATGCAGCAGCACCAGCGGCAGGCCGCGCTGCGCCACCCCGGCCGGGGGCTGCCAGCCATGCCAGATCATCGCGCCGCTGTCGGCAGCTTCTCCAAGCCGGGTCTGCACGCGCTGCGCCGTGGCCTGCAACCGGGCAATCGCCGGTGGCACGTCGACACCCTGCTCCTGCGAGACCTGCTCCAGCGAACAGGCTGCTTCAACCGCCGATGTCACCACTGCGCCACCGCATCGATGGCCAGACCGTAGCCTGCCACGCCGAAGCCGCACATCACGGCGCGCGCCGTGGCCGACAGATAGGAATGATGGCGAAAGCTCTCACGCGCATGGACATTGCTGATGTGCAACTCCACCAGCGGCACGGCCGTGCCCTTGACGGCATCGAGAATTGCCACACTGGTATGGGTGTAGGCCGCTGCATTCATGATCAGCGCCTGCAACTCCCCCTTGGCGTGCAACCGGCCTGCCTCGTGAATCCAGTCCACCAGCTCGCCCTCATGGTTGCTCTGGCGGAACTCCAGCTTCAGGCCATGGCGCAGGCAAGCTTCCTCGCAGAGCTTCTGGACATCGGCCAACGTGGCCGATCCATAGATGCCGGGTTCGCGCATGCCCAGCAGATTGAGATTGGGGCCATTGAGGACGTAGACGGTTTTCACGGAAGCACTCTCCTGATTTTTGAGGACTGCCCGGATTATGCGAGCGCTGCAACCGACCCGCAGGCATAAAAAAACGGCTGCCTGGGCAGCCGTCCGTGGTGCAGAGTCTTTCAGGGCTCTGTCATCGATGTCATCAACGATAGTGATGATGATGGCGATGACCACGCCAGCGCGGGCCGCCACCGTAATAGACCGGGCCGGGCACGACCATCACGGGTGCGGGACGATACACGGGCGGCGGCGGCGCGTAGTAGACCGGTGCCGGAGGCGCATAGTAGACAGGGCGCGGCGGCATATAGACCGGGGCCGGCGCCATATAGGGTGTGGCGTAAACGGGAGCGCCGACGCCCACGGCCACGCCGGGCACGCCGATGCCGACCGACAGGCTGACGCCGCCATGCGCCTGGGCGCCTGCGGCAGCCATCAGGCCAGCAATAGCGATAGAGCCAGCGGCAAGCAGCTTGGCCATGCGGGGGGAAGTTGTTCTGGACATCACAATCTCTCCTCTGTTTATGTGTCACCGAGGGCAAGCCTGCAGATCTGTGCAGCGCCTTCGGCCCTTGGGGATATAACGTTTCAGAGTCCCGTCAGGATGGCACGGTTCCTCCAAAACATTGTGTCCAAATGCACACGAGGCAAAGCTGCAGTGTCCGCTGATCAACATGAGGTCATGACAGCCGGCCTAAAATGGTGCAATGAGCTCTGCTGACGCCTCCAAATCCAACAACTCCGCCCCTGAAGCGGTCAAGCCAACCAATTTCCTGCGCCAGATTATCGAATCGGATCTGGACAAGGGCACTTATGCCACCCGTCACTGGGGCGGCGCGCCCGGCGATGCCCAGCATCACCAAAGCGGCCAGGTCGACGAAGCCAAGATCCGCACCCGCTTTCCGCCAGAGCCCAACGGCTATCTGCACGTAGGTCATGCCAAGTCCATCTGCCTGAACTTCGGTCTGGCCCGCGACTTCGGCGGCGTCTGCCATCTGCGCTTCGATGACACCAATCCCGAAAAGGAAGACCAGGAATATGTGGACGGCATCATCGATGCCGTGCGCTGGCTGGGCTTTGACTGGAAGGATGTCGACGGACACGAGAACCTCTACTTCGCCAGCAATTACTTCGACTTCATGTACCGCTGTGCGGTCTACCTGATCGAGCAAGGCCTGGCCTACGTGGACGAGCAGTCGGCCGACGAGATGAAGGCCAACCGCGGCGACTTCACCCGTCCCGGCGTGAACAGCCCCTTCCGCGACCGCTCCGTGGCCGAAAACCTGCAGCGCTTTGCCGACATGAAGGACGGCAAGCTGGCCGATGGCGCCGCAGTGCTGCGCGCAAAGATCGACATGACCGCGCCCAATATCAATCTGCGCGACCCTGCCATCTATCGTGTGCGCCATGCCGAGCACCACAACACCGGCAACCAGTGGTGCATCTACCCGATGTATACCTTTGCGCACCCCATCGAGGATGCCTACGAGCACATCACCCACTCCATCTGCACGCTGGAGTTCGAGGATCAGCGCCCCTTCTACGACTGGCTGCTGAACCATCTGCGCGAAGGCGGTCTGATCGATGCCCCCCAGCCCCGCCAGTACGAGTTCTCGCGCCTGAACCTGACCTATGTGATCACCAGCAAGCGCAAGCTCAAGCATCTGGTGGACAACCAGTTCGTCACCGGCTGGGACGACCCGCGCATGCCCACCGTGGTCGGCCTGCGCCGCCGCGGCTACACGCCTGAGTCCATCCGCAACTTCTGCGAACGCATCGGCGTGACCAAGGACTACGCCTGGATCGACTACGGCACGCTGGACGGTTGCCTGCGTGAAGATCTGGAAAACAAGGCCCACCGCGCCATGGTCGTGCTGGACCCGGTCAAGCTCGAACTCAGCAACTGGGCCGAGGTGTTTGGCAGCGCCGAACATCTGGAGGACTGCCACCTGCCCGCCCTGCCCCACGCGGCAGAAGGTGAAGCTGTGCCAGAGCGCCGTTTTACCCTTGGCCGTGAAGTGTGGATCGAGCGCGAAGACTTTGCCGAAGTGCCGCCCAAGGGCTACAAGCGCCTGTTCCCCGGTAACAAGGTCCGCCTCAAGGGCGGCTATGTGATCGAATGCACGGGCGCCGAAAAGGATGCCGACGGTAATGTGACCAAGGTGCTGGCCACCGTGGTACCCGACACCAAGAGCGGCACACCGGGCGCCGACAGTGTCAAGGTCAAGGCTGCCATCACCTGGGTGGGCGTGATCGACGGCCTGCAGGCCGAAGTGCGCATGTACGACCGTCTGTTCACCGACCCGCAACCCGATGCCGGCGGCAAGGATTTCCTGAGCCTGCTGAACCCCGACAGCCTAAAGGTGGTCACCGCTTATGTGGAGCCTTCGCTCAAGGCTGCACAGGCTGATGACAAGTTCCAGTTCGAGCGTTTTGGCTATTTTGTGGCCGACCGCAAGGATCACCGGAGCGACAAGCCCGTGTTCAACAAGATAACCGGACTCAAGGACAGCTGGGGCAAGTAAACGCTCCAGCCAGTTTCAGCAAGGCTGCCAGGATTCACTGGCGGCCTTTTTTTATTGCGCAAGCCACTGCGGCATTTATCCCGAGAACAGCCATTCGGTTCTCCGATCGAGAAATGGATGGCGCCCCTAAATCATGGTTACATATTGAAATAAATACCGCCGGTATTGATTTTCAATACTTGATAAGCATTTACACAAAATGTTCTGAAATTCAGAGCATTCCATTATTTTCTTTCTAGAATCCTGCTCACCACAACATTACCAATCCGCAATTCATTCGCGGATTTTTTATTTTCATCAAAGGTCAAGAATGAACAAAAAAGCAGGGGCAGGCATTGCAGCGGCCATCGCCGTGATCGTGGCGGGAACACTGGGCACCAGCTATTACATGGGCGGCAAGTTGCAGCAGAGCTTTACCGAAGGCCTGGACAAGTGGAACGAGCATGGCGTGAAGATTCAGGTCACCAGCTATGACCGCGGCGCTTTTTCTTCCATCGCCAAAACGGTATGGACCCTGGACAGCGGCGACGAGCCCGTCCAGTTCACCGCCGAGCACAAGATCAGCCACGGACCGCTCCCCCTGGGCCATGCCGCAGAGATTCATACCAGCTTCAATCTGCCAGAGAATGCAGACCCGGAGCTGAAGACCGCGCTCAATGGACGCTCTCCACTGGAAGTTGACACCAAGGTCGGCTGGAGCCGCAGCAGCTCCAACGTCATGACATCGCCGGCCGTGAGCAGCAAGATCAAGGACAGCGAAATGAACTGGGGCGGCATGAAGCTCGTCTGGGACATGCCAGCCGACATGAAGGCCGCCAAGGGCACGGGCAGCTTCGCCGGCCTGCAGTTCAAGGACGAGGAAGGCAGCGTGACGCTGGACAAGGCCGATATGCGCTTCGACATGAAGCAGCCCGCGGGCCAGCAGTTCTGGACCGGCCCGTTTGCCATGACGATTGCCAAGATTGCCGCCACCAAGCAGGAAGAGGAAGGCAAGAGCTCTGCCAGCCACTTTGAAGGCATCACCATGGATTCGGACACCATCCTCAAGGGCGAGGTCGTGGAAATGACGCTCAAGACCGGCATCAAGACCGCCAAACTCGAAGACAAACAGGCTGATGACCTGGTCCTGGACATGGCGTTCAACAATGTCGATGCCAACTGGATCAACCAGGTCGTGGAAATGAGCAAGCGCAAGAACCCGCTGCTCGGTGCTTCTGGCGAAGCCGGGGACGATGAAGACGCTGACGATCAGCAAAGCGGCGATCTGCGCGAGAAAATGCTCAAGTCGCTGACACAGGCGCTGGCACGCCAGCCCGTGATCGAACTCAAACGCCTGTCCATGCGCACCCCCGACGGCGTAAGCGAGTTCGCGGCTGCCATTCAGTACCTGGGCGATGGCGAGAAGATGGGCAATCTGCTGCAGGATCTGAAGGTCAGCCTCAAGGCCGATATGCCCAAGCCCTTCATGGAAAACATGATGCTCTCGCGCAGACGCTCCAGCCTGCTGGCCGTGTTTGAAGGCGAGAGCGAGTACAAGGCCGAAGATATCGAGGAGGCAGCCAAAGCCCAGACTCAAGCCAGCCTGGACATGCTCAAGGAGCAAGGCATCTTCGAAGACAAGGACGGCAAGATGCGCACCGAGATCGTCTATGCCAAGGGTGAATTCCAGGTCAACGGCAAGCCGCTGGACGCCATGGGCACGAGCACACTCATGGGCACCATGACCGAATGACGTGACCGGCGTGCTGCGTCGCGGATCGCTCCAGGGCCTGCCTCGTGCAGGCCTTTTTCATGGAAAAAATCGCCCCGAGCGTGGAGATACAGGCGAGAAACCTCCCTCTACATGCCTTGCCCAAAATTTTTGTTATTTTCGGCCCTTAAGCCTTACCCATAATAGGAAGGAAGCTATCAAAATTTATATGCTTTCGTGGAGCATGACTGCAGCCACACGCTTTATTTGCTTACAACACTCTGTCAACAACGGCTCAACACTGGCGTTAAAACAGCATCCGCCATAGCACCGTGACTTGCACTGTGCGGCGCAAGGAGCGTTAGATGTCGCATTTCCCCCAGACCCGGCCTGAGCAGCCGGAGCAGCAGCCAAGCACGGTCGCCCGCCTCTGGCACCCAGGCATGATTGCTCTGGCCGCCGCCATGGCACTGAGCGCCTGCAACGACAAGGATTCGCCGATCAAGGCGGACAGTGCGCCGTCGGCCTCGGCACCGGCCGCCATGTCGGATGCCTCACAGCCTCAGCCCGCAGCCTATGTGCCACCCGGTGCAGACGCGCTCTACCGGATGGTGGCGCCGATTGCGCTGTACCCGGACAAGCTGGTGGCCCAGATCCTGGCCGGTGCCACCTATCCAGACCAGATCAGCGCTGCCGAAACCTGGCTGGGGCAGAACCCTGGACTGCAGAAGACAGCGCTGAGCAATGCCGTCAATGCCCAGAACTGGGACCCGTCCGTCAAGTCATTGACCCAGTTTCCCAACGTGCTGGAACAACTGGCCTCCAACCTGCCCTGGACCACGGCGCTCGGCAAAGCCTATTACAACGATCCCTCGGATGTGATGAACGCCATACAGGTCATGCGCAACCGGGCCTACAAGGCCGGCACGCTCAAGACCTCCAGCCAGCTCAAGGTCAACCTGGCGTCCGCGCCTGCCGCCGTGGCCTATACGCCTGGAGCCGTGGTCACACCGCTGCCCGACCCAGTCATAGAGCCACCGGAGCAGTTCATTGAAATCAGCCCCTCCCAGCTGGATACGGTCTACGTTCCTCAGTACGACCCGGCTGCGGTCTATGGTCAGCCGCTGCCCGTATATGGCGGCTACCGCTATGTGGAAGTGCCGCCTCCGACTCCCGTGGCCGGCGTGCCAGTGATGGCCGGCCTGCTGGGCTTTGGCACCGCCATCGTGCTGGCCGGGTCCATGGACAGGCATCCGTCCTGGGGCTGGAATGCCTGGAATATGCACTGGGGCGATCCCGAAAGGCCCTGGCGCCACGGCGAGCGCCCCCCGCCCCCGCAGGCCCGTCCGGCCGTGGTTTATAACAACACCACCTATATATCGCAGTCGCGAACCGTGGTGCAGAACATCCATCGCACGGACAACTCCTACATCAACAACATCCATGCAAATGCCGCAGGCGAGCGCCAGGTACAAGCCGGACAGCCTCAGACTGCAGGCGTCTTCGCTGCACAGCATGGACTGCAGTCGGACGCGATTGCTGGCGGCGCAACAGCAGCGGCCGTCGGTGCCGCGGCACTGGCAGCCGGTGGCCATGCCCTGAGCCAGCGCCAGCCAGCACAGAGTCCTCTGGCTACACAGCTACAGGGCAGGCCGGGCTTTGCCCAGGGACCCAACCAGGTTCCAGGCGGGCCACGCGCATCCAATGGCAATACTTTGATGCCGCCGCAAGACCCGCATGATCGCCATCCACCGCAGGCGCCGCAGATGCAGGCTGCCACGGCGGAGAAAGCCATGCAGCAACGCCCACAGGAGCCAACCCAGCGCCAGCAAGCAATGCAGCAGCAGACTCCTGTGCAGGTGCAACAGCAGCACGCCCAGGAGCAGGCCCAGCGTCAGCAGCCAATGCAGCAAGTCCGCGAGCAGCAGGAGCTCCAGCGGCAAGCCCAGATGCAGCAGCAACAGCAGCGTGCCCAGGAGAAGGCTCAACGCCAACAGCAAATGCAGCAAGCCCGTGATCAGCAAGAGCATCGGCAACAGGCACAGCTGCAGCAGATGCAACAGCAGCGCGCCCAGGAGCAGGCTCAGCGCCAGCAACAAATGCAGCAACAAGCCCTTGAACAGCAAGAGCGTCGGCAACAGGCACAGATGCAGCAGATGCAACAGCAGCGCGCCCAGGAACAGGCTCAGCGCCAGCAACAAATGCAGCAGCAACAAGCCCGTGAACAACAGCAGCGCCAGCAGCAGGCCCAGATGCAGCAGATGCAACAGCAGCACGCCCAGGAGCAAGCTCAGCGCCAGCAGCAAATGCAGCAACAACAGGCTCGTGAACAACAGCAGCGCCAGCAGCAGGCCCAGATGCAGCAACAACGGGCACAGGAACAGGCCCAACGCCAGCAGCAGGCTCAGCAGCACCAGGCCGAGCAACAGGCTCGCATGCAAGCGACGCGCTCAGAGGGCCGCTCGCGCGGGGATCGCGAGCACCGTTGAAACGCCACTCGCCTTCGTACCAAGCCGCCTGCCATGCAGGCGGCTTGTCAGCGCGCAACCTGCATGACGGTATAAACAAGCTCATAAAAGCTCATTCGTTTTGCTCCACTCATTGCCGCAGCCTTCATGTACAACCCCAGCCATTTCAAGATCGATGATCCGGCCTCCCTGCATGCCCTGATCCAGGCTCACCCGCTGGGTTGTCTGGTCACCCAGTCCGACGCGGGACTGGACGCCAATCACCTGCCGTTCGAGTTGCTGCAGGACGAGGATGGCATGCTGCGACTGATCGCCCATGTGGCGCGCGCCAATCCTGTGTGGCAGCAGATCCGGGACGACAGCCCCGTGCTGGTGATCTTCCGTGCCGAGCAGGCCTATATCTCTCCCAGCTGGTATCCCAGCAAGCACGAGACCCACGAGCAGGTGCCGACCTGGAACTACCGTGTGGTCCACGCGCACGGCCGCATCAGCGTGCGCGACGATGAAAAGTTCGTGCGCGGCGTGGTGGGCCGACTCACCCGCCGCCACGAGGCCAGCAACAATGCCGAGGCCCCATGGAAGATGAGCGACGCTCCGCCCGACTACCTGCAGCGCATGCTCGGCGCCATTGTGGGCCTGGAAATTACTGTCGACCGCCTGGAAGCCAAGTTCAAGCTGAGCCAGAACAAGCAGCAGCGCGACCGGCTTGGTGCAGTCCAGGCCCTGGAGCAGCGGGGACAGCTGGACCTGGCCCGGAGCATGCGCCAGCCCTGATCCCGCAGCCGGTCTTCAAGGCATGACCAGCGTAAAGCTCACATGTCTGTATCGCCTTTAGCTCCGCTATCGATAGCAATGCAGCACAATGCCTGCACAATCCGATAAGCACCATGCCGACCGAAAAACTTACCAGCCCCTCTTTCCCGCCCGCACGCCGTCACCTGCTGCAATGGATGGCGCAAACAGCGCTGTTTGCCGCAGCACCGGCCTGGGCGGCACGCAGCGCCAACTCGGACAGCGCGCTCTGGCCGCAGGACAGCAGGGTTCCCGGCGGCGTCGCACGCCTGTCGCTGGGCCCGGCTTCCGCACGCCCCCTGGTCACGGCAGCGGAGGCCGAGGTTCTGGTGGTGGGCGACATGATCGAATGGACCGCACTCGTGGGCATACCGCTTGCCAGCACACCGGGTGAGCAAAGCGTTGAAGTGAAGACCGACGGCCGTTTGCGCACCATGAGCTATACGGTGCACGACAAACAGTATGTGGAGCAGCGCCTCAAGGTCTCGCCCAAGACGGTGGACCTGTCTGCCGAAGACAATGCCCGCTACGAACGCGAGGCCGCCCACCTGAAGACCGTGATGGCCACCTTCACCGAGCCGCTGCCTTCCGGCAGCCTGCACATGCGCGTGCCGGTGCCGGGCCGTCGCTCCAGCAGCTTCGGCCTGCGCCGTGTCTTCAACGGCCAGTCGCGCAATCCGCACAGCGGCATGGACATTGCCGCCCCCACCGGAACGCCTGTGCGTGCACCGCTGCCCGGCAAGGTGATCGATGTGGGTGACTATTTCTTCAACGGTGGCACGGTCTGGCTGGACCATGGCGGCGGCCTGCTCACCATGTACTGCCACCTGAGCCAGGTGGACTGCAAGCCCGGCGACCAGTTGCAGACGGGCGATGCCTTTTGCAAGGTCGGAGCCACAGGCCGCGTGACCGGTCCCCACCTGCACTGGAGCGTGATGCTGAACCGCGCCATGGTGGACCCGGCGCTGTTCATCTGAACGGATCTCGCAGACTAAAAAGCGGCTCCGCGAGCCGCTTTTTAGTTCTTGCTACCAGATCAGAATCACAAGCTCCCGACCTACCAAGCGCTGCAGACCGGTTTGCTCGAAACTATGGCGCATCCTGATCCTGCTTCAGATAGTTCTCCACCAGTTCGAAAAAACTGTCGTAGAAGCTGCGTTTGGAAATGGTCTCGCTGCCCACCTTGACCAGCGAATCGTTGCTGGAAGAAAACGGCAGAGACAGCGAACCCAGAGCGCTCACGCCCACGCTGGCCGAGGTTGCACTTTTCTTGAGCGAATAGCGATCCTGCAACGCTGTCGCAAAACCCAGACTGACCAGGCCGTCGCTGGTCTGCGGCACGCAGACCACACGGAAATTGATTTCCAGATTGGTCTCCGTATTGGGCTGGAAGTTCTTGCGCCCTTCTATCAGCTCCTGCGTCCTGGCCGTGGCGATATAACCCTGGCTCAACAAGGCACGGCGCGCGGCCTCGCAAGTTTGTGCCGGTGTCGCATCAAAGCCGCGGGAAAACGTGGAACTGGAGTCGAAAGTCTCCTGTACCGGCATATGCTGAGGTGCGGTTGCCGAGCATGCCCCCAGCAAACCTGCCAATATGCCCACAGAACCCAGCCGCCCCCAATTCAGCCCAAACAAAGCAACACCACCTAAGCGCACAGAAACTCCTTGATGCCTGGGCCGTAGTTTCTTCATAGCCCGAACCTTTGAAGCGTAGCAGCTTGGCAAAGACTAATTTGACGAAGCGCTGTCTAGACGTACGGATTTTTTCGCTCTTTACAGGGGCTTCACGCCCGAGCGGCACATCTGATTTCTCCGCCCGTCAGCGTGCAGCATTTGTTGACACTCTGAGGTTGTCGAAGCGCAAAACAACAGCAACGTTGGGTTAAGGTCAGATAAAACCCGCAGGGAACTGATATGGTCAACAGAGACTCTGTTTCTGCTGACACGGTTTGCCGTATTCCTCTATTCGACCTTAAGGAAACCCTATGAAATTTCGCTGGACCTGGTGCCTTCCCCTTGTTGCTTCCATGACGCTTGCCGCCTGCGGTACGACAGGCGGCGGCGGTGCAAGCAAGCCCGGCCCTACAGGCCCCGCAGGCGATGCCACGTCGCTGACTGCCTACCACTGGAAATTGCAAGAGGCCTTCACGCCGGCGGGCAATGAGGACCAGAGCTGGTTCCTGGGCTCCAGCCAGGCACCTATCGAGCTGGACTTCGTGGACCAGCGCGTCGTCGTCAAGAATCTGTGCAACGTCATCTCGTCGGCTTACACCGTTGAAGGCCAGCGCATCAATCTGCAGCGAGGCATGAGCACCCTGCGTGCCTGCAATGACAACCAACTGATGATGCTGGAGCAGAAGGTTGCGCGCATTCTGCCTACGGCCAAGCAGTGGAACGTGCAGCTCGGCGGCGCCACTACTGAACAGCCTCGCCTGACGCTGCAGTTCATTGATGGCACGCGCTGGCAGCTCAACGGCAAGCCCACCGCCCAGACCCAATACGGCAGCGCGCCCGAGCGCATATTTCTCGAGGTCGGTCCCGAGCGTAAGGCCTGCAGTGCAGGCGCAGGCCGCCATCAGTGTCTGCAGGTGCGCGAGATCCGCTACGGCGACAACGGCGTCAAGACCTATACCGGCCAGTGGGAAAACTTCTACAGCGAGATTGAAGGCTACAAGCACGAAGCCGGTGTGAGCAACGTGCTGCGCATCAACCGCTTCAAGCGCCAAAATGTTCCCGCCGATGCTTCAAGCTATGTCTATGTGCTGGACATGGTGGTGTCCTCGGCCATCGCCGACAAGCGCAAGTAAGCCACGTTCAGGCATTGAAAAAGCCGGCCCAGGTGCCGGCTTTTCTATTTTCATGCGTACATTCAACGCCGATGTTTCACGCACCACACTCCATCAATCGAAGCCGGTGTCAGAGGACGATTTTCTTTTGGCAATAACTACTTAGGGAATGTTTTCTGAACGTAGCAGTTCGGAAAACAGGATTGCAGGTTATGCCCAGCGTCTGTGGAGCCGCCTGTGGACAAGCCTCGGAAAAACAGGGCGAGGCCGCACAGGCATTGACTTCGGGCACTGCGATCAAAAAATACGCAGGGATGGTTGGGCCTGCGATGTTTCACGGAGAAAAAAGCCGACACCTTTCGGATGTCGGCAAGAGAGGAAAGTCACTGACCTCACACACACAAATCATTGAACTGGCTTCTGCCTCGGCTCCATGCCCCGGACAAGAGCCGACAGATTCAACGCAGACGGAAACGGCCTTCCACAAACATGGAGGAACGATGGCCGCTTTCGCACTGGTTGTCAGCGTAGGACCAGAAAGCCTGCACCGTGCCCTTGGCTGAGTCTATGACCTGGCTGACCGTGAAGCCGGTCTTCTCGATCCAGTTCAAAAAATGCAGGTGGTCGCTCAGTTGCAGATAGCTGAGGTTCTCGCAGCCCTCGGAAATATGCCCTTGCGAGTCCACCACGCGCCAGCGCATCTGACCGCTGGCGGTGTAGCGGACTTGGGCCTGGCTGTCCGGGAATTCAATGACTGCTTCGCGGCCCAGAAGAGTTCCTGCGTATTGCATCGAAAGCATGGACATGATGTGACTCCTTGAGAGAAAGCTTCGCTATTCATAACGCCAAACCATTTGTGTGAAGCTATGATGAATCGCCGCCGTTTCCTTGCGTGTGGGAAAGTGACTCATGCCTTCGTCGGTAAACATTTTTTGACAAACAAGGCTTCTCTCCTGCATGGCATGAAGGTCAATCCGCAGCCTGCTTGCCGGATATGAACCGCAGCAGAAGTGAATGCTCATAACGGCCACAGGCACTGCAGAGAACAAGGCGATCGCGCATACTCGGCCCTCTGACATTTCAGGTCGCCAAGGCAGGAAGTCGGCCCAGGCCCACTCCCGCCTCCCCAGCCGCACTCACGGATCTCACCTTGTCCACCCCCGTCACCTCTACAGCGCCTCAGGCCCCCTCCATCCCGCCATTGCGCGATCCCGCTTTTGTCAATTTCGTGCTGGCACGCATGCTTGCCATGTTTGCCCAGCAGATGCAGGCCGTGGTGGTGGCCTGGCAGGTATACGACATCACGCGCGAGCCTCTGTCTCTGGCCTATGTCGGGCTGGCGCAGTTCCTGCCCATGGCGGGTCTGCTGATTCCCGCTGGCGATCTCAGCGACCGCATGAGCCGCAAGCGCCTGCTTGGCATCAGCTGGCTGGTGGCCGCGGTCTGCTCGGGCCTGCTCTGGCTGCTGGCCGAGAGCGGTGCTCACAATGTGCACTGGATTTATGCAGTGCTGGTGCTGTTTGGCTGCAGTCGCGCCTTCAGCGGTCCGGCGCTGCAAAGCCTGTTGCCGCAGATCGTTGCCCGCGAGCAGCTGGCCCAGGCACTGGCCACCAACAGCATGCTGATGCGTATCTCGGCGATTGCCGCTCCCGTGCTGGGCGGCCTGCTGTACGCGCTCGGCGGCGGCGTGCTGACCTATGCAGTCTGTGGCGTCGCTCTGCTTCTGGGCGCAGGCCTGCTGAGCCAGGTCCCCGTGCACTTTGCCAGCCCCAGGATCGTCACTGACGTTCAAACCACCATGTGGCAACGCTTTGCCGAAGGCCTGCATTTCATGCGCACCCGCCCCATCATCCTTGGCACCATCTCGCTCGATCTGTTTGCTGTGCTGCTGGGCGGCGTTGTGGCCCTGCTGCCCGTCTATGCGCATGAGGTGCTGCAGGTCGGTCCGCAAGGCCTGGGCCTGCTGCGCTCCTCCATGGCCGCAGGCGAGGTCTGCATGGGCCTGTGGCTGGCCTCGCGCCCCATCAACCGCCGCGTGGGCAAGGTGATGTTTGCCGCCGTAGCAGTGTTCGGACTGGCCAATCTGGTGTTTGCGCTCTCGCACTGGTTTGTACTGTCCATGCTGGCACTGGCCGTGGCCGGTGCGGCCGATATGGTTAGCGTCTATATTCGCGGCGCATTGGTGCAGTTTTCCACGCCCGACCATATGCGCGGCCGCGTGAATGCGGTGAACATGCTGTTCATCGGCTCCTCCAACGAGCTGGGCGAGTTCCGCGCAGGCAGCAGCGCGTCCTGGTTTGGCGCAGTTCCCGCCGCCATTCTGGGCAGCCTGTGCACGCTGGGCGTGGTGGGTGGCTGGATGACACTGTTCAAGCCGCTGCGCGATGTGGACAGGCTCGAAGATGCGGCGCGCGTAAGCGGCCTCGAGCCCCCCGCAAGCACTTGAAAATCAATAGCTGCCAACCATCGGGCAATTGGCGCTGCAACCCGTTTCGACACAAAAAAGCCTCGCAGACCCTGCGAGGCTTTTTGCTGATCGCGGCGGCTGATTTACAGCAGCTCGGCACGCAGTTGTGCGGCGCTCTTGGGCGACAACAGGCCAGGGGCCACGTCAAATACGGTCTTGCAGCCATGTTGGCCAGCCTGGGCCAGGCGATGCACGGCGCGGGCATAGGCCACAAGCACACTGGAGGTGAACTCGGGGTTGCTGTCCAGTTGCAGGCGGTATTCGATGACCTGCTTGTTTTCGGCACTGGTGTTGCCGCTGCGGATCACAAAGCCGCCATGGGGCATGGAAGAGTGATCGCGAGCCAGCTCTTCGGCACTGATGAAGTGGACCGTGGTGTCGTACTGGT
Source organism: Comamonas sp. A23 (assembly GCF_004522605.1). Taxonomy (NCBI): domain Bacteria; kingdom Pseudomonadati; phylum Pseudomonadota; class Betaproteobacteria; order Burkholderiales; family Comamonadaceae; genus Comamonas; species Comamonas sp. A23. The sequence goes on along the minus strand of NZ_RSDT01000005.1, from coordinate 49,760 downwards.
CGAAGTAGTGAGGCATTTCCACAATGGTCTTGCGCACGGCTTCGGCGTCGGCGCCATCCTTGAGCACCACATGGCATTCACGCTGGTGCTTCTCGCGGGTGGACAGCTCGGGGCGCACGCCGGAACGCACCTTGTTGACGGCCTCTTCCACAGGAATGGTGTACTGCACGCCGCCGGCCACGCCTTCCACGCTGCGGATGGCGTCGGAATGGCCCTGGCTCAGGCCCTTGCCCCAGAAGGTGTAGGTAGCGCCGTCAGGCAGCAGGGCTTCACCCAGCACGCGGTTGATGGAGAACATGCCGGGGTCCCAGCCGGCCGAGATCAGGGCCGTGCACTGCCCCCCCTGAGCGGCCTTGTCCACATTGGCAAAGTGTTCGGGGATGCGGGCATGGGTGTCAAAGCTGTCGACCAGATTGAAATGGGCCGCCAGCTCGGGCGCCTGCCTGGGCAAATCGTCCTTGGAGCCGCCGCAGAGAATCAGCACATCGACCTGACCTTTGTGCGACAGCAAAACATCCATGGAATGCACAGGCGTACCTGCATTCAGGGGCTGGAGCTGGGAAGGGTCGCGACGGGTGTAAATCCCCTTGAGCTGCATATCGGGGTTCTTGGCGACAGCAGCTTCCACGCCGCGGCCCAGATTGCCGTAACCGACGATAGCAACGCGGATAGGGGATGGGGTCGATGCCATGACGAGCTATTCCTTCAAACAAAACAAAACTTCAATTATTGCCCTGTGATGCACCAACTTGGGGCTGGAACTGCTGCAATCTCAGTCCGATGTGTGTGAACGCCCACGCCATGAATGCCGCAAGCCATCGCCGATCAGCAGGCCCACGGCGGCGAAGATCAGCGCATAGCTCAGTTGCTGCTGCGGCTCCATGCTCTCGCCCAGCAGCCAGGCCACCACGACCAGCAGAGCCGGCTCCACGTAGGACAGCAGACCGAACAGACCCAGCGGCAGCCAGCGACTGGCAATCATGTACAGCGCCAGCGCCACTGCGCTGACGATGCCCAGCAAGGGCAGCAGGCCCCATAACGTCGGATGACCCGCGACCAGCGGCCAACTGTCGGGCGTGCGCAGCGTGAAGGCAATGGCCACCGGAACCAGCAGCGCCATGTCTATCCAGTGACCGGCCAGGGTATCGGTCTGCAGCCAGCGGCGCAGCGAGAAATACACCGTGTAGCCCAGCGCCACCACCCAGGTCTCCCAGGACATGCCGCCGGCCTGCCAGAACTCATGTGCCACGCCCGCAGCCGCCAGGAGCGTAGCCAGGCTCTGGCCCAGAGTCAGACGCTCGGCAAACAGCACACGCCCAGCCACGACCATCACCAGCGGCAGCAGAAAATAGCCCAGCGACACTGGCAACGCACGCCCGTTCATGGGTGCCCACATGAAAATCCATAGCTGCACGCCCAGCAGCGCCGCGCTCAGCACCAGCAGCATTCCAAACCGGGGCTGGGCCAGAGCTCGCGCCAGCAAGTCGCGTACCGCCGCCACCTCCTTGAGAGCGAACAGCAGGGCAGTGGTAAAGGGCAACGTCACCAGCACGCGCCAGCCAAAGATCTGCTCGCCATCGAGCGGGGCAAGAAAAGGCGAGAGGTAATACAGCGAGGCGAACAGCACGGACGCCAGGACCGAAACCACCACCCCCTTGAACATCACAGACACAAGATCAAGCCTCCAAATGGCGGCCAGCATTGATCCGTCAAGCGCTGGCAGCTACTTCAAAAAATGAGCCGACGTCGAGCCCGCACCGATTCTCGGCCACGAAGCGGCCTGTCGGCAGGCAGACCCTGGTCAGCAAAGCTTTGCACTGTGCGCTAGAGTGCGGCTCGCCCTCTTCTGTCTGCCTTCCACATGCCCGATACCGCCCTGCCCGACGGCTCTGCCAATCCGCCTTTGCACATACTCTGGCAGGACGAGCATATGGTCGTGGTCTACAAACCCGCCGGCTGGCTGGTGCATCGCACGGGCCTGGATGCTCACGAGACCCGCTTTGTCATGCAGACGCTGCGCGACCAGCTGGGCCACCATGTCTGGCCCGTGCACCGGCTGGACAAGGGCACTTGCGGCGTGCTGCTCATGGCACTGCACAAGCAAGCGGCCCAGGCTCTGGCTGCCAGCTTTGCAGCCCATGAAACCCGCAAGGAATATCGGGCCCTGGTGCGCGGCTGGCTGCCCGAAACGTTGGAAGTCGATCATCCCCTCAAGCCCGACGATGCACCCGAGGATGCCCCGGTGCAGGACGCGCACACGCACTTGCGCTGTCTGGCGCGCCTGTCCTGGCCCGAAAGCTATGACGGCCGACACCCCGAAACCCGCATCAGCCTGGTCGAAGCCCTGCCGACCACGGGCCGCAGACACCAGATACGCCGCCATCTCAAGCATGTGGCCCACCCCATCATCGGCGACGCCACCCATGGCAAGGGGCCGCTGAATCGCTGGTGGGCCGAGCGCCTGGGTCAACAGCGGCTATGGCTGCATGCCAGGGCACTGGAGATTGCCCACCCCGTGAGCGGGCAGCTCATGCGCTTCGAGGCCGACTGGTCCAGCCTGACTCAGCTGCAGGAAGCGCGGGACTGGCAAAAGCTGCTGGCACTGCCGGGCTGGCAATCCATAGCATAAGAAACAGCTGTCAGCGCTTGTATCTCAAGCGTTGGCAGCTATGATTTTCTGCAACTACGCAGACTTGGGCGTTGCGCGAATCCACTTGCCCTCTTCGTCGAACTGCAGGCCTGGTGCGGCCGCAAACTCGTATTGTGCTTCGGGTTCGGCCTTGAGCTCACCCTGCAGCAACTCCACCAGACGCTCGTTGCCCATCTTGAAGCCACAGGCCTGGGCATGGCCGCCGCCGCCAAAGCTCTCCGCCAGAGGAATGCAGTTGAACTCCGAGCGCGAGCGCAGGCCCACCTTGGTGCCCTTGTGATTGGCATGCCACATCAGGGCAAAGCTGCCGCTCTGGCGCGCCAGCAAATCGCCCACCTGGCTGTGGAACATGCCCGGGCAGTTGACCATCAGGCCCTGCCTGCCGTTGAAGACCAGCACCTGGGCGCCGTCGGCAATATCGGCACAAAGCTTCTGGAATTTCTCGTCCATGGCGCCGCCACGCGCCATGTAGACGGTTTCCTGCTCGGGCGTGAAGGCCGCAATCTCGGCCCAGCGCTCAAAGCTGCGCACGGGCTCCATGTCCAGAGCCGCGAGAAACGCCGCACTTTCGGGGAATTCCCATTTCCAGATATCGCGGTCCTCGATGTAGCGAATCAGACCAGGCACTGGCTTGTCGGCCTGGAAAAACTCCCAGGCCAGACGCGCGCCGGACTTGCTCATATCGAAATGCACCACGCCGCATTGGCATTGGTAGCCGCTGAGTTTCTCGGCCGCACTCTTGTGATGGTCCAGCACCACGAGCTTGGCCACGCGCGACTCGATCTCGGCCATCAACGTGGGCTCGAAGGCAAAGTCCAGCACATAGACGGCGCGACCGGCCAGATCGCCCAGGTCGTCGGCCGTCTGAATCTCGCCGTGATCCAGACCGCGAAACTCGGCCTGGCCTTCATAGAACAGCCAGGCCGCCAGCGCCGCGCCAAAGCCGTCGGGGCAGCGACGGCCATGATAGAGGATGAGGGGCTTGGGATCGTTGCGATCGGGGCGTACCAGCAACTGCTGGAACAGGGAAATTTTGGCGTTCTGTGCGGTCATAACCGGGCATTTTCGCCGTTTGCGCCGAAACGAGGCGACGCACGGGCATTGCGGGTTCACGGCTGACGGCTTCGTCGGGTGCTTCGCCCTGCCAGACACGACCGGCAGGGCTCATCCGGCTACCCACAAGAGGCTTCACGCCTGGTAAGTCACCGCTTGCTTTTTCCTCGGTTAGCACAAGCGCTGAAATCCCTGATTTCGGTATCTACCTAAGCCCCCACTCTTCGCATACGCCTATGATGGGGGTCTTGCTATTGAAATGCTGCGGTCACCGGCAGGCCCGCAACGCTTGCCTGCCACGACAGTTACAGCGCTGGGTGCTCCGCGGCCCCTGTATGCGATCTACACCCGATATCACTCCTCACCTCGGTACGCTGCTCAGTTTTCGCCGCGACCTGCACGCCAATCCTGAGCTCAAATACGAAGAGCACCGCACCGGCGACAAGGTCGCCGCATACCTCACGGCCCTGGGCCTGACCGTGCATCGTGGCCTGGGCCAGACTGGCATCGTCGCCAGCATCTACGGCAAGGGCCGCAGCAAGGACAACCCCGGCCGCAGCATCGGCATCCGCGCCGACATGGATGCCCTGCCCGTCACGGAAATCAACACCTTCGGGCACATCAGCCAGAACAAGGGCCGCATGCATGCCTGCGGCCACGACGGCCACACCACCATGCTGCTGGGCGCTGCCACCACCCTGGCTCAGCAACCCGACTTTGACGGCACGGTGCACCTGATCTTCCAGCCAGCCGAAGAAGGAGGCGCTGGCGCCAAGGCCATGATGGATGACGGCCTGTTCGAGAAATTCCCCTGCGAAGCCGTGTTTGCGCTGCACAACTGGCCATCGCTGCCGGCCGGCCAGATGGCCGTGCGCGTTGGCCCCATCATGGCCTCCACCCTGCGCTTTCAGATCAGGGTCCACGGCAAGGGTGGCCATGCGGCCATGCCCCACACCACGCTGGACCCTATTCCCGTGGCCTGCGCCATCGTCAGCCAGTTGCAGACCCTGGTCTCGCGCAGCACCGATCCGCTGGACTCGGCCGTGCTCACCGTGGGCAAGATCACCAGCGGCACCGTGGAGAACATCATTCCCGATGACGCCATCATCGCCGGCACCGTGCGCACCCTGAAGAAGGAAACGCGCGAGATGTTTGTCGAAGGCCTCAAACGCATCAGCAGCCACGTGGCAGCCGCCCATCTGTGCACGGCCGAGTTCACGCTGCGCCCCGGCGCCTACCCCAACACCACCAACCACGCCCGCGAAGCTAAGTTCATGGCCGCAGTGATGCGTGAAGTGGTCGGTGACGACAACGCCTTTGACGATGTGCTGCCCGCCATGACCTCCGAAGACTTCGGCTTCATGCTGGAGGCCGTCCCCGGAGCCTATGGCTGGATTGGCAATGCCAAGGGCGACCAGCCCGGCGTGAGCCTGCACAATCCGGCCTACGACTTCAACGATGACAACATCGGTCGCGGCTCCAGATTCTGGGATCTGCTGGCACGTCGCTATTTTGAGCAGCCGGCCGCCTGACGACAGCCAAGAACTACGCTATTCATAGCTGATAGCCCTCAACCAGCAACGGTTGTGGGCTTTTTATATCTTGGCAGCGGCATCGGGCTCGCCCAACACCTCGACCAGCCAACGCTGCTGCGGCATGGGCATGCCGAGCAGCATGCCCTGAAGCACGATGTCCGGGTTCCACTGCGTCAACTGCAGCGCCTGCTCGGACAGTTCCACGCCTTCGGCCACCACGCGCAGTTGCAAGCGGCGCGCCACCAGCAACATCGCCTCCACCAGAGCTGCATCTTTTTCGGAGCGATGGCTGCCGCTGACAAAGCTTCTGTCGATCTTGAGCTCCTGAATCGGCAGGTGCTGCAGGCTGTACATACTGGAATAGCCGGTCCCGAAGTCATCGAGAGAAATCTCTATGCCCAGGCCACGCAGTGCCAGCATGCGCCGACGTGCCTGATCCAGATCCCGCAGCAAGGTGCCTTCGGTGATCTCCAGTGTCAGCTGGCGAGCATTGGCACCGGTTTCCCTCAAGACCTTGTCCAGCGTCGCCATGAAGTCGTCATGCGCAAATTGCTGAGCGCTGACGTTGACCGACAGACGCAGTCCACGCTCTGCCATGACCGGCCTGGCCAGCAGCATGCAAGCCTGACGCAGCACCCAGTCGCCCAGACGCACGATGAGCTCGGACTCCTCGGCCACCGGAATGAACTCTCCCGGGCTTACCAGCCCCCATTCGGGATGCTGCCAGCGTACCAGCGCCTCGGCACCCACGCAGCGACCGCGCGCATCGGTCTGGCTCTGCAGATACAGACGCAACTCCCCGTCGGAGATGCCGTGGTACAAATCCCGGGCAATGCGCACGCGCCGATATACATCCTGGGCCATGCGCGGCTCGAACAGCACCACGCTGCCCGGGCCGCCCAGCTTGGCCTCATGCAAGGCCACGCTGGCAAAGCGCAGCACGTCATGGCTGTTGCCGCCTTTGATGGCCGGCTCCAGCACGGCACCGCCAATGCAGCAGCTGACAAACTCGGTTTCGACCCAGCTGTTGAGAGAAAACGGCTTTTGCAAGGCCTTCTTCAAGGTCTGCGCATACAGCAGCAGTTGCTCCTCCACACCTTCGGCATGCTTGTGCAGGCCATCAAAAACAATAGCAAACTCCGCAGCCGCAACACGCGCAATCCAGGCATCGTCAGGCAGCACCTCGACCAGCCTGGCCCCCATGGCCTGCACCAGCTCGTCGCTGTGCTGCATGCCATGCACATCGTTGAAGACGGAAAAGCGATCTACGTCCAGCAGCAGCAAGCCATGGCTGGCATCCTGCCGAACCAGGGCCAGCTCGCGCAGATGCAAGGTCAGCGAATGGCGGTTGGGCAGCCCTGTGAGCGAGTCCAGGTAGACCAGGTCGTGGATACGGCGCTCGGCCAGAACGCGCTCGGAGAGATCGCGCTTGAGCTCCACATAATTGACGACCTCTCCCTGAGGCGTGCGAATCGGCGTCACCAGCACCGACTCCCGCAAGGCCTCACCCTTGCTCGTGCGATTGGTCATCTCGCCACGCCATAGCGTGCCCTTGGCCAGTTGCTTGAGCGCGCGCTGACGGTGACTGCGATCCATGCCCATGGTGGATACCAGCTCGGTAGACTGGCCGATCACCTGCTCGCGCGCATAGCCCGAGCGCAGCAGAAAGGCCTCGTTGACATAGATGACCTTCAGCTCGGGATCGGTGATGACGATACTCTCGGGGTTCTGCTCGACCGCCCGATAGAACTTGCGCAGCTCGTTCTGGCTGACCTCCAGTGCGGCCAGCATCTCCTGGCTTTTCTGCACGCGCCGCCCCAGGCTGGCTCTTGCCTGCAAGCAAATGATGAGCACCAGCATCATCATCCCCAGCAAATGAACCATCGCCAGCATATGCTCGGCTGCCGATAGAGCTGCAAATGGCGTGCCGATATGTGGCGCCAGCCACCATAGAGCGGCAACGACGATGGAGGACAGCCCCAGCATCGTCAGGGCGGCACGCGTGCCCTGCACCCAGAGCGCAACAGCCAGCCAGGCAGGAAATGCCATCACGGCCGGCCCATAAAGCCCTCCCATGTGCCAAACCCAGAGCAAGCTCAACAGCCAGTTGCCCCAGACAAAGCAGGACACGGCCCAGACCCACTGCCTGGCCTTGGCCAGGCCCATGCACAACAGCGACAGCAGCATGACGCCGCCGGACAGCGCCAGATCCATGTCGTCCATCGCCGGCATCAGCAACCAGACCAGACTCATTGCAGCGCCCAGGACCCACATCCAGAGACAGCCCAGCCACACCATGCGGCGCATGGGCAACCGGTATCTGGCCTCAACGAAGTGACGCTGCATGCAAGCCCTTTGGCATTCAGACTGAATGATGAATGCTAGGGGCAGTTGCCAATTAGTTCAATCGTCCGGCGAGCCAGGTCTTGAAGCCCAGACGCGCGGCCTGCCCGGCTTGAGTGCATGCAAGCCCTGGCCGCATCGGGCTTGTCGCCTGCAGCCTAACGCTGCTGCTGCCGCCGCGCGCTTCGGCGTGCCTTGGTCTGCGCATCTTTCCTGGCCTGGCGCTCCGCATCTTTTTGCTGGCCCTCGGCAAGCCAGACCTCGAATTCGGCCGGAGTCTCCAGCGTGATGCGGCCAATGCTCACATCACGGAAGTCGGTCAGCACCAGCTCGGCCGCCTTTTGCAAGTTCACGCGGCCGCCGCTCATCACGGCGCCACGCTTTTTGCCGATCATTGTCAGCAACTCGTCGTCGTGCAACGCCGCAATTTCATCGGCCGAAATGCCCAGCTTGTAGCGCGCCTCCAGCATGGAGGCATAGTGCTTTTGCAGATACAAAAGCAACTCCAGCGCCACCAAGTCTTCGTCGTAGGCATTGCGTCCCACGGCGCCGCTGGCCGCCAGGTTGTAGCCGCTTTTCTCCACGATGATGCGCGGCCACAGCATGCCGGGCGTGTCCCAGAGGTAGAAGTCATCGGCCAGCACGATGCGCTGCTCCAGCTTGGTCACACCGGCCTCATTACCGGTCTTGGCCTGGGTCTTGCCGCTCATGGAGTTGATCAGCGTGGACTTGCCCACATTGGGCACGCCGCAGATCAGCACGCGCATGGGCTTGGCCAGACCGCCGCGCGAGGGCGCCAGCAGCTTGCACTGCTCGATCAGACGCTTGGTGGGAGCAGGTTCCGAGGCGTCCAGCGCAATGGCGCGCGTCTCGCTCTGGGCGTTGTACCAGTCCATCCATGCCTTGGTCTGGACCGGATCGGCCATATCCTGCTTGTTGAGTATCTTCAGGCGCGGCTTGTGGCCCGTCATCTCCTGCAGCAAGGGGTTGGCGCTGGAGCCGGGCAAGCGCGCATCCAGAACCTCGATGACCACATCGATTTCCTTGACGCGCTCCGTGATGGCCTGACGCGTCAGATGCATGTGACCGGGAAACCATTGGATGGCCATAAGCGGAGATCTTTCTTTTTTGCAGGGTGCGAGCACGCAATGGGCGCAAACACCCTTTTATGTCAGTGAATTCAGGCGCGCAAGGATAATCTCCCTCTGCTTTTCTGACCTGCCAGCTCGCTTATGCCCTTGCCCTCCGCCCCCCAAAAGTCCAAAGCCCGCAACGAAATTCTGATCAAGGGCCTGACGATTGCACTGATCGGCATCATCATCTTGCTGGCCCCTGTGTTCAAGCCTGAAAGCGGTATTGCCCAGCTGTTTGCCCAGTCCCATATCGTGGGCTGGTTTGCTCTGGTGCTGGGTCTGGCCTTCATCGCCCAGTTTCTCTGGGTTCGCTTCAAGAAATGAGCGACACAGCCCTGCTGCAGCCGCTGACACAGGCGCGCAGCCAGATTGCGCTATGGCAGCAGCGCGCCGCAGCAGCGGCGGTGACGCTGCGCCAGCCGCCGCCCGAGCCCACGAGTTGTTGCGGGCGCGGCTGCAACGGCTGCGTCTGGGAAGGTTATTACGATGCGCTGGCTTTCTGGCTGGAGGATGCAGCCCAAGCCATGACCGAGGCCTGACCGAGACCCGAAACCCGCTACTCGGGACTCATGCCATTTCGGCTTCCAGCGCAGCCAGGCGGGGCACATGGACTTCTCTTTCCATGACGTCCACCTCGATATCGGCGATCTCGTTATCCAGCGCTTGATAGTCGATACGGAAGCGCCCCGCCCCTGCCTCCAGCCTTTGCGCCTGATGAAATAGCTCGCGCGCTGCTGCACTGGATTCGGCCACCAGACCAGCGTTCTGGCTGGTCATGTGGTCAAGCGCCTGCACCGCCTCGCTGATCTGGGCGATACCCTGGTTCTGCGCCTGGGCAGCCTCGGTGATCGAGGCGATCAGACCGCTGACCGTGCGCACATCGCGCACGATATGCTCCATGCGCTGGCCGGCCTGCAGCGCCAATGTCTGTCCCGACTTCATCTGTTTGGTGGAGTGCTCCATGAGCTGGCGGATCTGCTTGGCCGCTTCGGCACTGCGCTGGGCCAGCTCGCGTACCTCGGCCGCCACCACGGCAAAGCCACGGCCCTGAGTGCCTGCCCGCGCCGCTTCCACGGCGGCATTCAGCGCCAGGATATTGGTCTGAAAGGCAATGCCGTCAATCACCCCCACAATGGCAGCCACCTGCTGGCTGCTTTGCGCCATGTGCTCCATATTGCGAACCACCTCCTGCACCACGCTGCCTCCGCTGGCCGCCGCCTCGGCGGCGCTGCGCGCGCTCTGGTCGGCATGGCGCGCACTGTCGGCCGAATGGGTGACCAGGGTGACCATGTTTTCTATGCTGCTGACCGTGGCCTTGAGTTGCTCTGCAGCATGGGCCGTGCGATCGGAGAGATCGCTGTTGTCCTGCGCCATCTGGCTGGATGCGGCAGCCACGGCCTCCACACCACCCTGCACCTCGCCTACCAGGCCGCGCAACTGCCTAGTCATCAGCGCCAGCGACTGCATGAGCCGACCCAGCTCGTCGCCGCGCTCCGCCGCCGGCGGTGCATAGCTGAGATCGCCCGCCGCAATGGTCTGCGCCAGCTGCACCGCCTCGCTCAAGGGCGTGGTGATGGAGCGAATCGTCGTCAACGACAGCAACGCCCCCACCAGGCCCATGAACAGGCCCACACCCATGGCCATGCGCTTGGCGATGGCGGTTTGCTCGCGCCCATGCTGCTCGGCGTCCAGACGCTGCTGCTGCTGAGCCTCGATAAAGGCATCCTGCGCCTGGACATAGCGCCTGGAGGCGGGAATCAGTTGTTCGTCCACCAGCTTCTGCGCCTCCCAGGCCTTGCCCAGATCACGCGCCTGATAGGCCTGCTCGTAGATATCGAGCACTGCCTTGCGTTCCTGCTCCACCCTGGCCAGGCCGCTTCGATCGACTTCGCTCTGAGCATCGGCCTGCACCTGTTGCTGCAGACCACCGGCCTGTTGCATCAGCCCGCGAGCTTTCTGAGAGAGCTGAGCAATCAGATGCTCTTCCGAAGAGAGCACGCTGGCCAGCGCAGCCTCCACGCTTTGCAGCGTCAGCGCCTGCCAGCGCAGCGCAAGATTGATGCGCTTGTCCGTGGCCTGAACAGCGGCGCTGACCCGCTGCTCCACATTCTGCAGATAGCTGAACAGGCCGCCTGCCACCAGCACATTGCACAGCAACAGCCCCAGGAACAAGGCCCACATCTTGCGAGCCACCGAAAGGTTCTGGAATTTCTTCAACAACATGAGCACACCGCCGATCAAGCGCGGAGCGCAGTGCTCCGCTGATCGTTACGATATGAAACACAGATGACAATGACGTGACAGCCGCAGCACCGAATGCAAAAAAAAAGCGCCTGCAACCCAGAGATTGCAAGCGCTCCCAGCTATCAAATTCCAAGAATTACAGCAGGCTGGCCGGATCCATATAACGCTGGCGCCACTCTTCGAACGTCATGGTGTCGGCAGCCTCGATGGCTTGCTGTGCGGTCACCGACTCCTGGCTCATCCGCTCGTAGCGCGTCTGCTGCTCGGCCGTCCAGGGCATGGCCAGCAAGGCATCGCGCGCCTTGGCGGACTGCATGGTCATGAAGTCGATGAAACGGTTGTCATAGGCGCCGGTGAGTTCCTGCAGCACATGGGCCGAGGGCGTGGACTGCGCGTCCTGCACGCGGGCCAGGGCCTGATCCAGCGCAGCGCTGTAGTCGCTTGTGCCATGAGCAGCATCCAGCGCCTGGGCATAGGGACGACATTGCTCGAGCACTTCCTGTGCCCAGTCGGTCAGCAGCACCTGCTGGCCGTTGCGCACCAGCTTCAGGCCCGGCTCGCGGCCCTGTTCCGCAGCCAGATGCTGGTTGTGCTTGAGGTCGGCAATTTCCTGGGGCGTGTCGTCGGGGCTGTCGCTGTGCAGGCAGTGCAGCAGGAAGACGTCGATCATGCGCATGGTGGCCGGCGCAATGCCCACGGTTTCATAGGGATCGATATCCATGAGCCGCACTTCCACATATTCCACACCGCGCTCGCGCAGCGCGTGCAGCGGGCGCTCGCCGCTCTTGACGGTGCGCTTGGGGCGGATGGTGCCGTAGAACTCGTTCTCAATCTGCAGCAGGCCCGTGCCCAGCTGGTTGTAGTCGCCACCGGGGTTGCGCACGCCCAGTTGCTCGTAGGCCGGATAGGGACGGGTCAGCGCCTCGTGCAGCGAGTCCGCATAGCCGTCGAGTCCGTTGTAGCTGACATTGATGCTGGACTGCGCGTCGCTCTGATACCCCAGGCGCCCCATGCGCAGCGATGTGGCATAAGGCAGGTACAGCGCATGCCTGCCGTCGCCCAGCGGCTGCAGGCGATGCTCGCGCCCTTCCACAAAGCAGGGGCACAGCGCGGGAGAGGCGCCATACAGATACAGCAGCACAAAGGCGTTGCGGCGAAAGTTGCGGATCAGCGCAAAGTACTGGTCGCTGCTCACTCCGGGCAGCGACCAGTTGTAATGAATCCCCGAGATGGTCTGCATGCGGCGGCCATAGCGGTGGCCCAGACCCATGCGGTACACACTCTTGGAACGGCCCGAGTGCGAGCTGCCATAGCGGCCCAGCGGAATCGTCTCGTCGGTGGGTAGGCGGCAGGGCATGCTGGAATTCCACATCAGCTCGCCGCTTTCGCTGAGGTTGCGCAGCACGAACTGATGGACTTCGGTCAGCTCGTCCAGGCATTCCTCGACACCCAGGCGTGCGCCGGTGATGAGTTCCAGCTGGGACTCGCTGTAATCGGTGGTGATGTGCGGGTGCGTGAGAGCCGAGCCCAGTTCCGCCGGGTGCGGCGTCAGGGCCAGCGAGCCCGTGGCCAATGCCCGCAGTCCCTCTTTCTCGATGCCGCGACGAATGCCCAGCAGCCTTTCGGCGGTGGGCATGTTCACGGCGGCCTGCGATGTCTTCATTGTTCTTACCTTCTTAGTGAAGACGCTGACGACAAACTTCGTCTGCCCAATCGCGCCCAGACGGCGAATGATAGAGAAACAAGACGCAACGCGATGGCGGCTGGCCGCTTAACCACGTTTTTCGGCCTGTTGAGCCGCCAAGAGCCAGGGCCTCTGCCAGAAATTTGTCAGGTTAACAGCAACCCAAACATGAGCACATGCTCACTCCAAAATAGAAAAAGCCCTCGCGAGAGGGCTTTTTTCAGCTGTGCTAATCGCAATCGCCTGCCGCTCTTGCCGCTCTCGCAGGGCAGAAAATTCAGCGACTTTGGCCTTGATCAATGTCCATGCGCTTTCATGGCCTTGCCCACTTCCACCTGTCCCTGGACGGCGCCACTGGCCGGCACCTGCTGGCCTTCGCTGGCCGTGACTTCAGCCAGACGCGCGGCCAACTCTTCGGGAACGGTCTCACCCATGCCCAGATAAACGCCTTCGGTCATGGTGATATGAGCGGCCTCGAAACCGCCGGCGCCGGCGCAGACAATGGTGCGCGTGGGCGCGCTCTCGTGCGCCAGCACCAGCATGGCAGGCACCACGGCCTCCGGCTTCAAGGCTTCCAGCACCGGCTCGGGCAGCAGACCCGCCGTCATGCGTGTGGCCGCCGTGGGGGCCAGCGCGTTGACCCGGATATTGTGTTTGGCCCCTTCGATGGCCAGCGTCTGCATCAGACCCACCTGGGCCAGCTTGGCCGCGCCATAGTTGGCCTGGCCGAAATTGCCGTAGAGGCCCGTGGACGAAGTCGTCATCACGATGCGGCCATAGTTCTGCTCCTGCATATAGGGCCAGACCGCCTTGCAGCAATTGGCCGCGCCCATCAGGTGCACATCGACGACCAGGCGGAAGTCCGCCATGTCCATCTTGGCAAAGCTCTTGTCGCGCAGAATGCCTGCGTTATTGACCAGAATGTCCACGCGCCCCCAGGCCGTGATGGCCTGCTTGACCATGGCCTGCACGGCGTCGAAGTCGGTCACGGAGGCCGCGTTGGCAATCGCCTCGCCGCCCGCCGCGCGGATTTCATCCACTACCTGCTGCGCCGCCGTGGCCGAACCGCCCGAGCCGTCCACCGCGCCGCCCAGATCGTTGACCACCACCTTGGCACCGCGCCTGGCCAGGGCCAGCGCATGCAGACGCCCCAGACCGCCGCCCGCTCCCGTCACGATGGCCACACGACCTTGAAAATCCATTGCCATGATGTGCTGCTCCTTGCTTGTGCATTGATGCAGCCACTTTAAGCGCCCATGCTGCAGCGCAGCGTAGCGTTTGCGACTGCCTGCGGGTAAGTCTGGAGAATGCTATCAATCCGGGAGCATTTACCGTAAAAAATCACTTGGTTTCAATATTAAATTTATTCAAATTTCAATATCTGTATTCGCTACAAGCTCTTCTTTCAATAGCAAAAATCAGTCATCCACAAGCGACGGGCTTTTCCCCAATTTTTCTCAACAAGCCTGTGGACAAGCCTGAATAGCTTTTGCAGCAATGGCTCAAGCACTTGATTTATATTGAATTTTTCAAACTGCCTGTTTTTTGATCAGATCCTATCCGACAACCAGCCACTTATCCCGTCCTACGCTGGACATCCTTGTGAACAACTGCACTCGCCCCATGAATAAGTCAGGCAAGTCATTGATTTCAAAAGGTTCATTTTTCAACGCTGAAAAAACAGGCAATCCGCACCGGGCCCACGGCCTTGGCAAACCGGCTAAAACAACGGGTTTTGCAAAGAATCACTACAGCGCCTCATGTCCAACGACTCTGCTTTTGCCCCTCCCTTCTTCATCGCCAAGTGCGAGCCCAGCGGCCAGCAGGTCGACGCCTGGGCCGACCAGTCCCTGCTGGACTCGCTGGAGAGCGGCGGCGTGAACTGGCCCAGCTCCTGCCGCAACGGCACCTGCCGCACCTGCATGGGGCAGCTGGTGTCGGGCAGCGTGCACTACAACATCGAGTGGCCGGGTGTGACTACCGAAGAGCAGGCCGAAGGCTATGTGCTGCCCTGCTGTGCCTATCCCGACAGCGATGTGGTGCTCAAGGATCATGAGTATTTGTAAGCCCCCTGAGCGGCGGGGCGGCTCTTGCCGGATGCCGTGCATTGGAACAGCATCCGGTTCTTGCACTGCATCATGGTTTCAGGGTCGGCTTGCGCGCTCAAAGCCCGCTCTGCAATAGAATGAGCGCTTTCCGCAAGGCCTTGTCCTGCAGAAAGCGGCTCCGCCCAGGCGGCCCCCCGCCTCACACGTTCTTTGGAAGTCCTGCCTGCGCCCATGGCGGCGTCGGCAATGCCTCACTGGTGCGTGTCATGCGCCAGCCGCCGACTGCAGTGCATCGCATCCAGTTCACGTCCAAAAAGGCATTCCATGAACAGCTCCCTCCAACCTGTGCCCATCTCGCCCGTCGAAGAAATCGTGGCGGAAATGCGTGCCGGCCGCATGGTCGTTCTCGTTGACGAAGAAGACCGTGAGAACGAAGGCGATCTGGTTCTGGCATCCGACCATGTCACAGCGGAGGCCATCAACTTCATGGCCCGCTTCGGCCGTGGCCTGATCTGCCTGACGCTGACCCGCGAGCGCTGCGAATTCCTCAAGCTGCCGCCCATGGCCGCGCGCAACGGCACCGTGTACAGCACGGCCTTCACCATTTCCATCGAAGCCGCCGAAGGCGTGACCACCGGCATCTCGGCCGCCGACCGTGCACGCACCATCCAGGTGGCCGTGAACAAGAACAGCCAGCCCAGCGATCTGGTACAGCCCGGCCATATCTTCCCGCTGCAGGCCGTGGACGGCGGCGTGCTCATGCGCGCCGGCCATACCGAGGCTGGTTGCGATCTGGCCGCGCTGGCAGGCTGCACGCCCTCGGCCGTGATCTGCGAGATCATGAAGGACGACGGCACCATGGCCCGCCTGCCCGATCTGCAGCTGTTCTGCGCCGAGCATGGCATCAAGATCGGCACGATTGCCGACCTCATCGAATACCGCAGCCGCAACGAATCCCTGCTGCAGAAAGTGGGCAGCCGCCCCATGCAGACGGCCCATGGCGAATTCATCGCCCATGCCTTCCGCGACGTGCCCAGCGGCTCCGTGCATCTGGCACTGGTCAAGGGCGAATGGCAGCCCGACACCACCGTGCCCGTGCGCGTGCACGAGCCGCTATCGGTGCTCGATGCGCTCGAAACCGGCCGCAACCAGCATTCCTGGTGCCTGGACGAAAGCCTCAAGTACATCAACGGCAATGGCCAGGGCGTGGCCGTGCTGCTCAACTGCAGCGAGTCCGGCGAGCAGTTGCTGACCCAGTTCGAAGGCAAGGCCCGTTCGGCCCAGGCGCCGGAGCGTGGCCGCATGGACCTGCGCACCTATGGCGTGGGCGCGCAAATCCTGCGCGAGTTGGGCGTGAGCAAGATGCACCTCATGGGCCAGCCCCGCCGCATGCCCAGCATGGCAGGCTACGGCCTGGAAATCACGGGTTACATCCCCAAAGAATAAGAGACGGAACACCAGATGCAAAACGCAGAAAAAGGCCAAGGCCAGAACCTCAACGGCGCCGAACTGAAGATCGGCATCGTGCAAGCACGCTTCAACGAAAGCATTACCAACACCCTGTTTGCCTCCTGCCGCGATGAGCTGCTGGCACTGGGTGTGAAGAGCGAGAACATCGACCATGTCACCGTCCCCGGCGCACTCGAAGTGCCCGTGGCGCTGCAGACACTGGCCGACACCGATCAGTACGACGCCCTGGTGGCGCTGGGCTGCATCATCCGTGGGGAGACATACCACTTCGAGCTGGTAGCCAACGAATCGGGCGCAGGCGTGACACGCCTGTCCCTGGACTACCGCCTGCCGATCGCCAACGCGATCATCACCACTGAAAACATGGAGCAAGCCATTGCCCGCCAGGTAGACAAGGGCCGCGACGCCGCCCAGGTCGCCGTGGAAATGGCCAATCTGCTCAACTCCTACGACGATCATGAGTGAAGAACAATCCAGCGAGTCCGGCTCGCGCCGCCCTCCCCAGAAGCGCACCGGCCTGACCAGCACCGGCGCACGCAAGGCGGGCTCCAAATCCAATCGCAGCCGCGCACGCGAGTTCGCACTGCAAGGCCTGTATCAGCACATCGTGGGCCGCAATGCGGTGCTCGACATCGACCGCTTCACGCGCGATCTGGCCGGCTTTCACAAGGCCGACGTGGTGCACTACGATGCACTGCTGCGCGGCTGCGTGGAAAACGAAGCTGCACTGGACGCACTGATCACGCCCAAGCTCGATCGCGGCCTGACCGAGATCTCGCCCATCGAACATGCCTGCATGTGGATTGGTGTGTACGAGTTCCAGAACTGCCCCGACGTGCCCTGGCGCGTGGTGCTCAACGAGTGCATCGAGCTAGCCAAGGAATTCGGCGGCACCGACGGTCACAAGTATGTCAACGCCGTGCTCAACGGACTGGCTCCCGAGCTGCGCGCCACCGAAGTGGCGCATGACCGCGCCAACAAGTCCGCCAGCTGAACCGCTTGAGCTGCAGCGCCGTGCCTGCGCGGCCCTGCTGGCGCCACATGCATAGTCAATGCAAATACTGCAACAGGGCCGCAGGTGCTATCGTGCACCGGCTGGCTGGTTGCAGTTTTTTTATGGGCGCAAGGCTGATGCACCGGCTGCACCCTCCGGCACCAGACTGCACCCAAACGCTGATTGATTGAAAGAATAACGTCGTCCATGTCCGTCATCGAGCTTTCCCGCCGCGCCCAACGCATCGAGCCTTTCTACGTCATGGAAATGGCCAAGCACGCGCAGGAAGTGGCCCGCCAGTCCAGCGCCAGCGGCACGCCCATGATCTATCTGAACATCGGCGAGCCGGACTTCAGCGCCCCGCCTCTGGTTCAGGAAGGGGCCGAGCGCGCCATCCGATCCGGCCGCACGCAATATACCCAGGCACCGGGCCTACCCGAGCTGCGCGAGCGCATCAGCGCCTGGTACGCCCGCCGCTTCGGCGTGGACGTGCCGGCGCGCCGCATCATCATCACGGCCGGCGCCTCGGCCGCGCTGCAGCTGGCCTGCCTGGCACTAATCGACGAGGGCGACGAGGTGCTGATGCCCGACCCCAGCTACCCCTGCAACCGCCACTTTGTCTCGGCGGCCGAGGGCAAGCCGGTGCTCATCCCCTCCTCGGCGGCGGAGCGCTTTCAGCTCAGCGCCGCCAAGGTCGAAGCAGCCTGGGGCGAGCGCACGCGCGGCGTGATGCTGGCCTCGCCGTCCAACCCCACGGGCACTTCGATTGCTCCCGATGAGCTGCGCCGCATCCACGACGTCGTGCGCGCCAAAGGCGGGTTGACCATCGTCGACGAAATCTACCTGGGCCTGTCCTACGACGAAGCCTTTGGCCAATCGGCCCTGAAGCTGGGCGATGACATCATCTCCATCAACAGCTTCAGCAAATATTTCAATATGACGGGCTGGCGCCTGGGCTGGATGGTCGTGCCCGAGTCGCTGGTCGCGCCCATCGAGATGCTGGCCCAGCATCTGTTCATCTGTGCCAGCACCGTATCGCAGTATGCGGCCCTCGCCTGCTTCGAGCCCGAGAGCATTGCCGAATACGAACGCCGCCGCGCCGAGTTCAAGGCCCGCCGCGACTACTTCATCCCGGCTCTCGAAGCGATAGGCCTGCCCGTGCCCGTCAAGCCCGACGGCGCTTTCTACGCCTGGGCCGACTGCCGCGCTGCCGCCGAGAAGCTCGGCGTCAAGGGCAGCTGGGATTTTGCCTATGCGCTGATGAACCAGGCTCACCTGGCCATCACCCCCGGCCGCGACTTCGGTCAGGCCGAGACGGCGAACTATGTGCGCTTTTCCACCGCCAACTCCATGGAGCAGCTGCAGGAAGCCATTGCTCGCATGAAAAAGCTCTTCTGCTGAATCCGTGATGATGCAGAGCCAACCAGCGCCTTTGCCTGACGGGGCCGATGCCTTGCAAGCCGCCGCAGCCGGGGTGTTCACATTCCCGATACGCGTTTACTGGGAAGACACCGATGCCGGCGGCGCCGTGTTCTATGCCAACTACCTCAAGTTCTTCGAACGTGCCCGTACCGAGTGGTTGCGCTCGCTGGGCATCGCCCAGCAAAAGCTGCGGGAACAAACCGGCGGCATCTTTGTCGTAACGTCTGCGCAGCTTGAATATCTGCACCCGGCGCGACTCGATGACCAACTCTTTGTTACCGCTAGCTTGAAAAGTGCCGGCCGCGCTTCGCTCACAATCGAGCAGCAGGCGCTGCTGGTCCATTCCGACAGTCACGCCCAAGAGCCCACGCCGCTGTGCACGGGCTCCATCCGAATTGGGTGGGTGGATGGCAAGACCATGCGCCCCGCGAGAATTCCGAACCATATCCTGGAGCAACTTTCATGAACTCCCAAGACATGTCCATCCTCAGCCTCATCATGCAGGCCAGTTGGGTGGTACAACTGGTCATGCTGATCCTGGTGATCGCATCCATAGCGAGCTGGGCCACCATTTTTCGCAAGGCCCAGACCTTGAAGCGAGTGCGCTCGCTCAACGACAACTTCGAGCAGGACTTCTGGTCGGGCACCAGCCTCAACGACCTCTATGCCTCTGCCGCACAGAACGCCAAGACCGGCGGCCCCATGGAGCGCATCTTTGCCAGCGGCATGCGTGAGTACCAGAAGCTGCGCGAGCGCCGCATCGGCGATGTCGCCACGCTGATGGACGGCACGCGCCGTGCCATGCGCGCAAGCTTTCAGCGCGAACTCGACGAAATCGAATCCGGCCTGTCCTTCCTGGGCACCGTGGCCTCGGTCTCGCCCTATGTCGGCCTGTTCGGTACCGTGTGGGGCGTGATGCACGCCTTCACCGGCTTTGCCAATATGGAGCAGATCACGCTGGCCACCGTGGCTCCCGGCATTGCCGAGGCCCTGGTCGCCACCGCCATGGGCCTGTTTGCAGCCATCCCCGCCGTGACGGCCTACAACCGCTACGCCCACCACATCGACCGTATCGCCAGCCAGGAAGAGACCTTCATCGAGGAGTTCTCCAATATCCTGCAGCGCAATGTCGGTGCCACTGCCAGCGGCTCCGCCTCCGGCCATTGAGATGAAACGGTTCCCGAGTCGCTTCAGGCCTCTGGCCTTGACAGGACACAAGGCCCGCGGGCCTTTGCACTGCGCCTCTGGATTGAGCCTCGCGCAAACAGGACGGCTGCGCGCCAAGCAGCCTATTTGTAAGGAGTGTGATCCATGCCAGCCATGAGTTCACGCGGTCGCAATCGCCGCACCGTCAACGAAATCAATATGGTGCCCTTCATCGACGTGATGCTGGTGCTGCTCATCATCTTCATGGTGACGGCGCCCATGCTCACGCCGGGCTCCATCAACGTCCCCAGCGCGGGCAAGTCCTCACGCCCGCCGACCAAGAACATTGCCTATGTGCTGCTCGACAAGGATGGCAGCATCCAGTTCAAGAACGGCAGCAACACCCAGGCCATCAAGCTCGACGACCTCAAGGGTCTGGCCCAGTCCTGGCAGCAAGGCCAGGGCGAGGACAGCGCCATCCAGATCATCGCCGACAAGGGTCTGCCTTTTGACGACGTCATGAAGGCGCACACCACGCTGTCCAAGGCCGGCGTCAAGCGCATTGCCTTCGGCGTCGTTTCCTCTTCCAGCAATTGATCCCCTACAGGAAGCTCTGCCGCCAGCCGCGACTTTGATGCCTTGAAGCCGCAGCCCGCGCAGACCACCAATTCACCATGCCTAACCAGCAAGATCGCGATCAGTTTGCCCCGCCCCGCCCCAAAGGCCGGGCGCGCTCATGGTCGCTCGCCCTGGCCGCGCACGGGTTGCTGATCGCGGCCCTGCTGTGGACGGTGCGCCCCCCCAAAGAAGCCGACGAGGCCATGGTCGAAGCCGAGGTCTGGAGCAGTTCCGCCCCGGCTTCCGCAGCCGCCGTGACACCGCCGCCTCCCGCTCCGGAGCCCACGCCGGAGCCGGCTCCGGCTCCCGAGCCACCACCTCCTCCGCCGGAACCCGTGGTGGCACCGCTGCCTCCTCCTGCGCCTGCCCCCAAGGCTCAGGCCCATGACGACGATCATGAGGCCGAGATTGCCCTGGCCAAAAAGAAAAAGCAGGAGCAGCTGAAGAAGGAAAAGGCCGAGCAGGAAGCCCGCGAACAGCGCGAAAAAGAGCGCAAGGAAAAAGCCGAAAAGGACAAGGCCGAGAAGGAAAAGGCCGAAAAGGCGCAGCTGGAAAAACAAAAGGCCGAGAAGGCTGAAAAAGCGGAGAAGGAACGCAAGGAAAAGCTCGAGCACGAGAAAAAGGAAAAGGCCGAAAAGGCGGCCAAGGACAAGGCCGAGAAGGAAAAAGCGGAAAAGGCTGAGAAAGAGAAAGCCGAGAAAGCTGCCAAGGACAAGGCTGCCAGGGAAAAAGCCGAGAAGGACAAGGCCGACAAGGAAAAAGCCGCCAAGGAAGCCAAGGAGAAGGCGGCCAGGGACGCCAGGGATGCCAAGGCAGCCGATGACCGTCGCAAGGCCGAGCTGGCACGCCTGCAAGGGCTGGCCGGCGGGTCCGGCGGCAGCGATCAGGCCGGCAGCGGCGGCAGCCGCACGGGCGGCGCGGGCAGCAGTGCCAGCGGCGGACCATCGGCCGGCTATGCCGCCAAGGTGGCCGCGCGCGTCAAGCCCAACATCGTCTACCCCGATGCGGTCAGCGGCAATCCGCGTGCCGAGGTCCGCGTGCGCACGGCACCGGACGGCACCATCACCAGTGCCACGATCTCCAAGTCCAGCGGCAACGCGGCCTGGGATGAAGCCGTGGTGCGCGCCCTGCACAAGACCGACAAGCTGCCGCGCGATATCGACGGCAAGGTGCCGTCGGACTTGGTCATAGGCTTCAGACCCCAGGACTGACGCGGGACTGCTCCCCGCGCTGTCCCCCAAGCCCCGCAGGCACGGCCTGCGGGGCTTTTCTCTATCTGTGGCCAATCCGCAACGCACCGAGCTGCATGGCTTGCGCCGCCGCTCGCCAGTCCATAGCATGCCTTTCTTTGCCGCACTCCATGCAGGATTGCGCGCTTCACCCACTCACGCAAAGGAAAGAGCCATGTCCCAGACGACAAATCCCTTTGCAGTCGTGCCCGCCTAAAGCCTTCTAGCGCTTCCCGCCACGCTGCAGACCTCGCCCGGCCCATGGAACGACATGGAGCCAGGCCTTGTGCTGCGCGTGAATTCCCGGATGCCCTCGGCCGAGCATGTCGCGACTGCCCCATCGCTGATTTCATGCATTCGACCAAGGGCCATTCATGGGCAATTCTTTTTCGGACACCTATATCAAGGTGTTCGCCAACCGCAGCGTCTGGATCGAGGACGCTGCCATCCAGCAACTTCACACCACCGCCGCCAACCTGGACGGCATCCGCGCTGCCGTGGGTCTTCCCGACCTGCATCCGGGCCGGGGCTATCCCGTGGGCGCGGCATTTTTCTCGACAGAACGCTTCTACCCGGCCCTGGTCGGCGGCGACATAGGCTGCGGCATGTCCCTGTACGCAACCGACCTGGCCGTGCACAAGACCTCGGCCGCCAAGCTTGAAAAAGCCGTGGGCAATATCGACGGCCCTCTGCCTCTGGAGCTGCTGGAGACCATGGACATGGAGCAGCTGCAGGAGATTGCGCAGACCAGCGGCCTCGCCGATCCGGCCTATCTGCTGCAGAGTCTGGGCACCATAGGCGGCGGCAACCACTTTGCCGAACTGCAGCAGGTCGAGACCCTCTACGAGGAAGGCGCGCTCGACAAAAAGCGCGTGCACCTCATGGTGCACAGCGGCTCGCGGGGCCTGGGCGGCGCCATACTGCGCGAGCATGTGCAGCGCTTCAGCCACGACGGCCTGGCCGCCGGCACCGACGCCGCAAGGCAATACCTGCTGCAGCACGATGCCGCAATCGACTATGCGCAGCTCAACCGCAGCAGCATCGCCCAGCGCCTGCTGCGCGCGATCCGCAGCCAGGGCGAGGCCGTGCTCGACATCACGCACAACCATGTGCTTGCCCACCGCTGGCAGGGCCAGGACGGCTTTCTGCATCGCAAGGGCGCCACACCGGCAGACCGGGGTCTGGTCGTCATTCCGGGCTCGCGCGGCGACTACAGCTATCTGGTGCGGCCCGTCACCGGGCGGCACGAGGCCCTGGATTCGCTGGCCCACGGCGCCGGCCGCAAATGGGCGCGCACGGACTGCGCAGGCCGGCTGCGGCCCCGCTTCACGCTGGACGAGCTGCTGCGCACGCGCTTCGGCAGCGCCGTGGTCTGCGCCGACCGCGAGCTGGTCTACGAGGAGGCCCCCCAGGCCTACAAGGATGTGGACTCCGTGGTCGCCAGCCTGCAGCAAGCCGGCCTGGTGGAGCTGGTCGCGCGTCTCAAGCCCCTGCTGACCTACAAGAAGGGAGCCATGCAATGCTGCTGATGCAACTGAGCTCGGCCCACGGCCCCGCCGAGTGCGAATACGCGCTGCAGCTGACGCTGCGCAAGCTGCTGCAGGCCTGCGCGGCCGAGGATTTGGCCGTCAAGGTGCTGGAGGAGTCCCGCACCCCGGCTGGCTGCAGGTCGGTGCTGCTGCGCTGCGAGCGCGAGACGCCCGCGCTGCGCGAATGGCTGGGCACCATCCAGTGGATCTTCGCCAGCCCCTTCCGGCCCCGGCATCCGCGCAAGAACTGGTTCGTCGCCGTGCAGCGCTGCGAGCCGCCGCGCCAGCTGGCCATGGACGGCGAGATACAGTTCCAGTCCTGCAAGGCTTCGGGCAAGGGCGGCCAGCATGTCAACACCACGGACTCGGCCGTCCACGCCCTGCATGTGCCCAGCGGGATTGCCGTCAAGGTCATGAGCGAACGCAGCCAGCATGCCAACAAGCGGCTGGCGCGCGAGCTGCTGGCCATCAAGCTGGCGCAGCACAATGCGCTCAGCGAGGGGCAGGCGCAGCGCCTGCGCAACCAGCAGCACTGGGGAGTGGAGCGCGGCCAGGCCGTCAAGGTCTTCCGCCTGTAAGCGCCCCGAGACGACATTGCCGCCCGCCTCCCGAACGCAGAGGCGGCGGCAATGTCGCTGCGGCCCCGGCCACTTAGAAGCACAGGTAGACACCCAGGGCCAGCAGACTGAGCATCAGCAGCTTCCGGAAAAGCTCGGGCGAGAGTTTCTCGCGCAGCAACTCGCCCCAGTGCATGCCGGCCAGAGCCGGAATCAGCATCAGGGCCGAAGTCAGCAGTCCCAGTCCCATCTCCTGCGCCTGAGCACCCAGGCCTTGCCCCTTCCAGAACAAACCGGCCCCCAGGGCCAGCGTGGAAGTGGTAAAGCACAGGCCCATGGCCTGCATGAGTGCGGGACGGGCCAGGCCCAGCGACTGCAAAAAGGCCACGGCTGGCACGACAAAGACACCGGTAACCGCCGTGATGGCGCCCGTCAACAGGCCGCATGCCGCGCCCAGCCAGGCCTGGTGCTGCACCGGCGTCTGCCAGCGCAGGCCCGACAGCCCCCACAGGGCGTACATCACCAGCGCCAGGCCCAGAGCCGGCCTGGCTGCTGACAGGCTGCCGACTCCGCCCCAGAGGGCCACACCTCCCAGCGTGCCCAGCACAATGCCCAGCTGCATCCAGCCCAGACGCTGCAACAAGGCCCGCAAACCCGCCACAGGCCGCATCTGCACCAGATTCGTCACCAGCGAAGGCAAAAGCAGCAAGGCCGCCGCCTGCGCAGGCGGCATGAACACCGCCAGCAAGGCCATGGAAACCGTGGGCAGACCCAGACCCACCACGCCTTTGACACAACCCGCCAGGCCAAACACGGCAATGGCTGCCGCAGCCATCCAGCCTTCGTTCCACATCATCAGTCCTTCGTATTATCCGAATCTTTAAACACCGGCAAGATCTATCTTTCTCTTGCTTAGCGCTGATAATCCTTCGACACAAGACTCTTTACCAACGGGATTATTCAAATCCAGACTTCGTATAAACCTTAGGCTTGAATCCCATGCGCTTTGACCTGACCGACCTCCAGCTGTTTGTGCACATCCTCGACAGCGGCACGCTGACGGCAGCGGCACAGCGCAGCCATCTCACGCTGGCCTCGGCCAGCGAGCGCGTGCGCGGCATGGAGGCGCTTCTGGGCACGGCGCTGCTCATTCGCCAGGCACGCGGCGTGCAGCCCACGGCTGCGGGTCACACCCTGGGCCAGCATGCGCGCCAGGTGCTCAGCCAGATGCAACTCCTGCGCGGGGCCATGGGCGAGTTCGGCGCCGGCCTGGCCGGGCAGATACGTTTGCGCGGCAATACCTCGGCCGTGCGCGAGCATCTGCCGCTGGCCGTCAGCGGCTTTCTGCGCCAGCACCCGCAGATTGCACTGGAGCTGCAGGAATGCCCGAGCAGCGAAGTGCTGGCCGGACTGCGCCAGGGCCTGTGCGATATCGGCGTGGCGGCCTGGGATGCCGAAGACGCGGCGGCGCTGGCAGGCCTGCACTGCCAGCCCTGGAGACAGGACCCGCTGGCCGCCGCCTTGCCGCTGGGCCATGCGCTGACCGGACGCTCGCAACTGAAACTGGCCGAGCTGCTGCACGAGAACTGGGTCGGCCTGCCACGCGAATCCGCCCTGCAGCAGCTGCTGCAGAAACAGGCCTTGCAGATCAATGACCGGCTTCTGCGCATCCAGGTCCAGCTGCAGCATTTCGAGGGTCTGTGCCAGCTCGTTGGCCAGGGCGTCGGCATTGCCGTGCTGCCGCTGGCTGCCGTGCAGCGTCACGGCGCCGCCACCGGCGTGGCGGCCGTGCCGCTGTCCGACGCCTGGGCGCAGCGCCAGCTGCTGCTGTGCACGCCGGCTGGGTCGGCATCGCTGTCCTTGCCTGCGCGGCAGCTGCACGCGCAGCTGCTACAGACTGCGTAGCCTTAGCAAGCCACGGTGAAAAGCGCTATGCGGGACAATAGCGCCATCATGACCCTCAAAGCCCCCGAACTGCTGCTGCCTGCCGGCTCGCTCGACAAGATGCGCGCCGCCTACGACTTTGGTGCCGACGCCGTCTACGCCGGCCAGCCGCGCTACAGCTTGCGCGCGCGCAACAACGAATTCCGCCTGGAGCAGATCGGCCAGGGCATTGCCGAGGCGCATGCACGCGGCAAGAAGTTCTTCCTGACCAGCAATCTGATTGCGCACAACGACAAGGTCCGCACCTATATCCGCGACATCGAACCCATCATCGCCATGAAGCCCGACGCCATGATCATGGCCGACCCCGGGCTCATCATGATGGTCAAGGAAAAGTGGCCCGAGCAGGAAATCCATCTGTCCGTGCAGGCCAACACCACCAACCACGCCACCGTGAAGTTCTGGCAGAAGATGGGCGTCTCGCGCATCATCCTGTCACGCGAGCTGAGCCTGGACGAGATCGAGAAGATCCGCCAGGAATGCCCTGACATGGAGCTGGAAGTGTTTGTGCACGGCGCGCTGTGCATTGCCTACTCGGGCCGCTGCCTGCTGTCGGGCTACTTCAACCGCCGCGACCCCAACCAGGGCACCTGCACCAACGCCTGCCGCTGGGACTACAAGACGCATGACGCGGCCGTGGACCCCAACACCGGCGAGGCGCTGGGCCAGACCATGGAAAACGGCTTCAACTTCGAAGAAGCCAAGAACGATCTGGACAACCAGTTCACCAGCACCTGCGGTGACCAGCAACGCCACCCCAAGGCCGATGCCATCTATCTGCTCGAGGAAAAAGGCCGCCCCGGCGAGATGATGCCCATCATGGAAGATGAGCATGGCACCTACATCATGAACTCCAAGGACCTGCGCGCCGTGGAGCATGTGGAGCGCCTGACCAAGATCGGCGTGGACTCGCTCAAGATCGAAGGCCGCACCAAGAGCCTGTACTACGTGGCCCGCACGGCCCAGACCTACCGCCGCGCCATCGACGACGCCGTGGCCGGCCGTCCGTTCAACCCGCATCTGATCACCGAACTCGAAGGCCTGGCCAACCGCGGCTATACCGGCGGCCTGCTGGAGCGCCGCCCTGCCAACGACTACCAGAACTACGAAACCGGCCACAGCGTGCTGCAGCGCAGCCACTTCGTGGGCGCGGTGCGCGGCTATTCCGACGGCATGGCCGAGATTGAAACCATGAACCGTTTCGCCGTGGGCGACACCATCGAAGTGATTCATCCCCAGGGCAACCGCCAAGTCAAGCTGGAGAAGATGTTCAACCTCGAAGGCCAGCCCGTGGAAGTCGCACAAGGCAACCCCGTGCGCGTGCGCATTCCGCTGGAAGGCCCTGTGGAAGGTGCGCTGATTTCGCGTCTGCTGTAAGCTCGACCGGATTTGCTTTTCCAACGCCCCATACGCTGGGGCGTTGCTCTTTTCTCTATAGCTGCTTTCGCTTGTCCTCTCTTGGATTCAAATTGAATTCATGTTGAGAACCAACGACAACAAGCGCAAGCAGCTCCTCAATTTGAAGAACACACATGGAACTGAAGATTGACGAAGGCCTGAAGGCCTATATCGACCCTCTGACCCCGGACGAGCACGAATCGCTGGAGCGCAGCATCCTTTCCGAAGGCTGCCGCGACTCCCTGGTGGTCTGGGGCGATCTGCTCATCGACGGCCACAACCGCTACGGCATCTGCCGCAAGCACGGCCTGCCCTACAACACCGTCCAGGCCACGCAGTTCAAGAACATGGACGACGTGCATCTGTGGATGATCGACCAGCATCTGGGCCGCCGCTCGGTCTCGGACTTCCAGCGCGGCGTGCTGGCGCTGCGCAAGCGCGAGATCATTGCCGAGCGACGCGCTGCCGCTGCCGCTGCCGTGAACGCCGCCAAGGCCGCCCAGCCGGCCAGCGAGGAAGCCCCCTGGGAAGGCGAGACCGACCCCGTGGTGGCCCAGGCTCTGGCCAGCGTGGCCAAGGTGCCCGACGAAGCGCTGGACACGCGTGAAGCCCTGGCACGCGCCGCCCGACTGTCGGCCGGTCAGGTCAAGATGATCGAGACCATCCAGGAAAAGGCTGCGCCCGAAGTCGTGGCCGCGGTCAAGGCCGGCGAACTCTCGCTCAATGCCGCTGCCGTGGTCGCCACCCTGCCCGAGGAAGAGCAGCAAGCCGTGGCCGCCGAAGGTGCCGACGCCCTCAAGCAGGCCGCCAAGCGCGTGCGCGATGCCAAGAAAAAGCCCAAGGCCGCCAAGCCCGAAGCCGAAGAATCGGCAGAAGCCGTGCCAGCCGCCAGCCCCGAAGAGCTGCAGACCCGCGTCACCGAGCTGGAAGCCGAGAACGAGCGCCTGCGCCTGCAGGTCAAGACCTTGCAGGACCTGCTGGCCGAACAGGGTTAAGCCGCTCTCTTGCCCGGCTCCCGTACGCAGCCTCCCCGAACGGCCAGATTGCCGGGCAGGGAGGCTGTTTTTTTGTGTCTCAACATAACCACATACAGCCAAATGACAGCAATTCTCATTAATATCTGCGCCTGCCAATAAACGCCACATAGTCCCCTCCGGCCCCGACTGAAGACAAGAGATGCCGCCAGCGCAAGGCTGGGGCAGCGCGCTGTTCATGCCAGCCAGGTGCTGTGTGCACTCCCCTACAACACCCATGGCTAACCTCCATCTTTCCGACTCCCCCGCTTTTCGCCTGAGCAGCGCCGCCGCTGCCGTTGCCGCAGCCCTTGGCATGCTCGCCAGCCCCGTTCATGCACAGACGGCCAACGCCGCCACTGCCGAAGCCGCCCTGGACTCGGTCACCGTCACCGGCAACTGGCTGGATGGCGATATGTCCAGCGCCGAGAAGGTGCTGGAGCATCCAGGCGCCCGCACCATCGTCGAGCGCGAGCGCATCCAGGAAAGCGGCGCGGCCACCTTGCGCGAAGCGCTGCGCCTGGTGCCCGGTGTGCAGGTTCAGGACAGCAACGGCACGGGCGGCAGCGATATCTCTCTGAACCTGAGCGTGCGCGGTCTGACCGCACGCCTGTCGCCACGCTCCTATGTGCTGCAGGACGGCGTGCCCGTCTCCTACGCTCCCTACGGTCAGCCCCAGCTGTCGCTGGCGCCCGTGGCGCTGGGCAATCTGGACTCCATCGACGTGGTGCGCGGCGCAGGCTCGGTGCGCTACGGCCCGCAGAACGTGGGCGGCATCATCAACTTCACGACGCGCGCCATTCCCAAGACTTTTGCGGCCGAAGCCTCCATCGGCACCGAGATCTACAGCCACGGCGGCAACGTGAAGACCACGCCCAGCTTTTTTGTGGGCGGCACCAACGAATCGGGCCTGGGCCTGGCCGTGCTGTATTCGGGCACGCACGGCAAGGGCTGGCGCAGCAGCAACGACAAGACCGACATCGACGATCTGCTGGTCAAGGGCAGCTACAAGCTCAGCAACAACAGCAGCATCTCCGCTTCGCTGCACCACTTCGAGGGCAAGGGCCAGATGCCCGGCGGCCTGACCACGGCCCAGTACGCCGCCGACCCGTTCCAGAGCACGCGCAACTATGACCAGTTCACGGGCCGCCGCACCGACGGCTCGCTCAAGTACAGCTACAAGGACGGTCGCAACAACTTCGAAGTGCTCAGCTACTACGTGGACTCCTTCCGCGGCAGCTATATCGAACGCGACGCCACCGGCGCCAATGCCGGCAAGCGCAGCCTCACGGCCGCACCGCGCGACTACAGCTACTACGGCGTGGAGCCGCGCTACTCGCGCATTTTCGAGACCGGCTCCGTGGTGCAGGAAGTCAGCGTTGGCTATCGCTACCTGAAGGAAAAGAGCTCAGAAACGGCGCTGGCCACTTCGGGCTTCTATGTGCCCGGCCAGGTCGATGCCATGGCCCTGCCGCTGAACACCACCCAGACCAGCCAGGGCGGCACCACGGCCAATGCCTTCTATATCGACAACCGCATCGATGTGGGCAACTGGACCATCACGCCCGGCGTGCGCTACGAGCGCATCCGCTCCTTCAACAATGTGGTGGACTACAAGGGCGCGACCGCAGCGGCCATCTACCCGACGGCTGCCGCCAACGAATGGCTGCCCACGCTGTCGGTGCTCTACCGCGTCGACAGCCACTGGGCGGTGTTCGCCAATGCCGGCAAGTCCTTCGGGCCCCAGCAGTACGCACAGTTGGCCCAGTCGTCCAACAACCAGCTCTATCCCGAATCGGCCAAGACCTATGAGCTGGGCACGCACTACAAGAGTGACACCTGGAATGGCGAGCTGACGCTGTTCAACATCGACTTCAACAAGGAGCTGTTCCTGGACCGCCCGGGTGACGGCACCGGCAACGGCATCTGGACCGATCTGGGTGCCACGCGCCACCGTGGTCTGGAATCGGCGCTGCGCTATGACTTCGGCAAGAACTACCCGGCACTCAAGGGCCTGTCGCTGGGCATGAGCTATACCTTCACCCAGGCCACCAGCCAGGCCGGCCCCTTCGCAGGCCGCGACCTGCCGCTTTATTCGCGCCACACGGCCGGCCTGTCGGCACGTTATGCGATGGAGCGCTGGACCTTCAATGCCGATCTGAACGCCCAGTCCAAGCAACGCTCGCCCGGCACGCCCGGCACCAGCGCCAAGCCCAATCCCTACATCACGCAGGAAGATGCCAACGGCAATCTGGGCGATATCCCCGGCTTTGCCATCCTGGGCCTGCGCACCAGCTATCAGGCCGGCAAGGAGCTGAACAATCTGCGCCTGACCGTGGGCATGAAAAACGTGTTTGACCGCCGCTACTTCACCCGCTCCACCGACAACAACGGCGGCGGCAAATACGTGGGCATGCCACGCACCCTGTACGTCCAGGCCACCCTGCCGTTCTAAGCGGCGGCCCCGCGAGTCCACCTCAGGACCGGTCACGCGGGGCATCACAACACACGCGCAATGACTTCGCTCCGTTCTCTGTGGCTGCGGCTGCATCGCTGGTTTGCCCTGGGCCTGGGCTGGATTCTGATTCTGGCCGGGCTCACCGGCACCCTGCTCATCATCGGCCAGCCACTGGACCGCATGGCGCACCCCGAGCTGTTCCAGGCCCGCACGACGCATGCGCAGCAGGCCGCAGCACTGACGCCGATACTGACAAGAGCCCATGAGGAGTTCGGCAGCAAGGCCACTCTGCGCTTCCGGCTGCCTCAGGAGACCCAGGACAGCCTGTGGCTGCGCGTTCAGGCGGCCAACTGGCGCGGCACCATTTACCTGGACCCCGCCACCGGAGCGGAGCAGGGCCGCCGTGGCGAGACCGAGGGCTTTGTCAACACGCTGTTCAAGCTGCACAGCACCTTGCTGCTCGACGCCAATGGCAAGGCCATACTGGCCTGGACCACCCTGGCCTACGTGCTTCTGCTGCTGACGGGCGTCATTCTCTGGTGGCCCAAGCGCTGGCCGGGCAACTGGCGCATAGAACTCAACAAAAGCCTGGTGCGCGCCCTGTTCGACATGCACCGCATCGGCGGCGTGATCATGGGCCTGCTGATCGCGGTGTCGGTCGTCACCGGTGCCTATATGGCATGGCGACCGCTGGGTGACTGGCTCAATGTGCTCAGCAGCAGCACGGCAGTCAAGCCACCCAAGCTGCCCGCACTGGCTGAGGAAGGCCCCCTGCCCGCCGATGTGGACGCCATGCTGGCCTCGGCCCGCGCGGCCATGCCCGATGCCCAGGCCAGCTTCGTGCAGCTGCCGCCCAATGCCAAGCAGGCCGTACGCATCCGCTTTCGCGCCCCGGGCGAGCCGCACCCCAACGGCATCAGCTCGGTATGGCTGGACCCGCGCAACGGTGCCGTGCTGGACGTCAGGCGCTGGAATGAACTCGACCCCGGCGCTGCGGCGGTGGCCGTGGCCTATCCGCTGCACACGGGCGAGCTGGGTGGCGTGCTGATGGAAATCCTGGCCGGCCTCAACGGCCTGGTGCTGAGCGGCTTGGGCATCAGCGGAATCTGGCTCTGGTGGCACCGCCGCAAGGCCAGAAAGCTTGCCGCCCAGAGAAAGCCCTGAGAGCGCGGGCCGGCGCCCTGCAACCTGCGCCCGGCCCTTGCCCCATGTTCCAGGTTCGAAGCCCCTGTTAAGGGCCGGGTCTGCTTGCATCACAGCCTCTGCGGCCTCAGCATCTGTACTTCCACCGATGAGCAGACAAGGAGCTGAAGATGGCTATGAATCCCGTTGGCTGGTTCGAGATCTACGTGCAGGACATGTCGCGCGCCAGGAGCTTCTACGAAGCCGTGCTGGGCTGTCAGCTGCAAGCGCTGGCCATGCCGGAAGGCGGCGAGCACCCCGATATGGAGATGTGGGCCTTCCCAGGGCAGCCGGATAACGCTGGAGCCACCGGAGCGCTGGTCCGCATGCCGGAATGCCCCTCTGGCGGCGGCGGCACGCTGGTCTATTTCGTCTGTGAAGACTGCGCCGAGCAGGCCGCCCGCGTTGCACGCAACGGCGGCAGCCTGCACCGCGACAAAGTCTCCATAGGCCCCTATGGATTTATTGCCCTGGCCATCGATACCGAAGGCAATATGTTTGGCCTGCACTCGATGAAATAGGGCTCGCGCCAGCCCACGAAAAAGGCCTGCCTCCGAGGAGGACAGGCCTTTTTGCCTGGCAAGCGGGCGCAATCAGGCCAGCAACTGCCTCAGCACATAGGGCAGGATGCCGCCATGGCGGTAGTAGTCCACCTCGATGGGGGTATCGATGCGCAGCTTCACGGTCACGGTTTTCTTGCTGCCATCGGGCCTGGTGATCACCAGCTGGGCATCGCTTTGCGGCGCGAGGTCGGCGGCCGGGATCACATCGATGAACTCCTCGCCCGTCAGACCCAAGGTTTGCCAGCTGTCATTGCCCTTGAACTGCAGCGGCAACACGCCCATGCCCACCAGATTGGAGCGGTGAATGCGCTCGAAGCTGCGCGCCACCACGGCCTTGATGCCCAGCAGTTGCGTGCCCTTGGCCGCCCAGTCGCGGCTGGAGCCCGTGCCGTACTCCTCGCCGGCCAGCACCACCGTGGCACGGCCCGCGGCCTGGTATTTCATGGCCGCGTCGTAAATGGCCATCTTCTCGGCCCGGCCATGGTCGTCGCGGAACAGGGTGACACCGCCCTCCTCGCGCGAGCCGTCGCCTGCGGCGGGGATCATCAGGTTCTTGATACGCACATTGGCAAAAGTGCCGCGCATCATCACCTCGTGGTTGCCCCGGCGCGAGCCATAGCTGTTGAAGTCGGCCTTTTGCACGCCATGCTCGAGCAACCACTTGCCTGCGGGCGAAGACTCCTTGATGGAGCCTGCGGGCGAAATATGGTCGGTGGTGATGGAATCACCGAACAAGGCCATGATGCGAGCACCGTGCACCGCGCTGGAGTTGGAGCCTTTCTGACCTGCAGCGCTGCCCCCGTCTTCGGGTGGTGCTTTCAAATCCAGAGCAAAGTCGGCAAAGAACGGCGGCTCGGCGATATAGGTGCTCTCGGGCCAGGTATAGGTGGCGCCCGTCACACCCCGAATCTTTTCCCAGAGCTTGCCCGGCTCGCTGGCCACCTGCTCGTAATTGCTGCGGAAGGCCTTGCCATTCATGGCGAACTTGAGCAGCTCCTGAATCTCCTCGCTGCTGGGCCAGATGTCGCCCAGATACACATCCTTGCCGCCCTTGCCCTTGCCCACGGGCTCGGTCATCAGGTCTTTGCGCACCGTGCCGGCAATCGCGTAAGCCACCACCAGCGGAGGGCTGGCCAGGAAGTTGGCCTTGATATTGGGGTGAATGCGGGCCTCGAAATTGCGGTTGCCCGAGAGCACGGCCGAGCAGACCAGATTGTTCTGCGTGATGACGGCATTGATCTCGGGGGTGAGATCACCGGCATTGCCGATGCAGGTGGTGCAGCCGTAGCCAGCCAGCGCAAAGCCCAGTTTTTCCAGGTAGGGCAGCAAGCCCGCCTCGGTCAGATAGCGGGTGACCAGGCGAGAGCCCGGGGCCAGCGAGGTCTTGATATGCGGCTTGACCTTGAGGCCTGCCTGCACCGCCTTCTTGGCCAGCAGGCCCGCCGCCAGCATGACGCTGGGGTTGGAGGTATTGGTGCAGCTGGTGATGGCTGCAATCAGCACATCGCCGCTGCCGATATCGAAGCTCTTTTCCGGCGCTGCAACCGCATGACTGGCATCAACAGCAATCGCACTGGCCTCGACCTTGCCGGTCTCGGGCGTGTTGCTCACCATCTCGGCCTTGTTGCGCTCCGCACCAGCCGACAGGGGTTTGCTCTCGGGCTGCAAGGCCTCGGGACCATCGGGGCTCACCACGTGGCGACGCGCCAGCTGATCGGCAGGGAGATTGAAGCCATTCTGGGCCACGGGAGCGCTGAACAGCTCGTCGAACTGCCCGGCCACATGGCCGATCTCGATGCGGTCCTGCGGGCGCTTGGGCCCGGCCAGACTCGGTGCCACCTTGCCCAGATCCAGCTTGACCACATGCGAGTAGTCGATTTCGCCGGCCTTGGGCACGCCAAACAGCTGCTGGGCCTTGAAGTAGGCTTCGAAGGCCTGAATCTCGCTCTTGGTACGTCCCGTTCCCTTGAAGTACTCGATGGTCTTTTCATCGACTGGGAAGAAACCCATGGTCGCCCCATACTCAGGAGCCATATTGCCGATGGTGGCGCGATCCGGCAGCGACAGGCTGCGCGTTCCTTCGCCAAAGAACTCGACGAACTTCCCGACCACTTTTTCCTTGCGCAGCAGCTCCGTGACGGTGAGCACCAGATCGGTGGCCGTCACGCCTTCGCGCAACTGGCCGGTCAGCTCGAAGCCCACCACATCGGGCGTGAGGAAGTACACGGGCTGGCCCAGCATGGCAGCCTCGGCCTCGATGCCGCCCACACCCCAGGCCACCACGCCTATGCCGTTGATCATGGTGGTATGGCTGTCGGTGCCGACCAGGGTGTCGGGGTAGTACACCGCATCACCCTTGCCGCTCCTCGCCTTGTGCACGCCGCGCGCCAGGTATTCCAGATTGACTTGGTGCACGATGCCGAAGCCCGGCGGCACGACACCGAAGGTGTCGAAGGCCTGCATGCCCCATTTCATGAACTGGTAGCGCTCCTGGTTGCGCTGGAACTCCAGCTTCATGTTCAGGTCCAGCGCCTTCTTGGTGCCGAAGTAGTCCACCATGATGGAGTGGTCCACCACCAGGTCCACGGGTACCAGCGGCTCGATGGACTTGGGCTTCTTGCCCAGCTTGGCAGCGGTGCTGCGCATGGCGGCCAGGTCGGCCAGCAAGGGCACGCCGGTGAAGTCCTGCAGCACCACGCGCGCGACGACAAACGGAATCTCGTCGACCCGCTCGGCCTTGGGTTGCCAGCGCGCCAGCTGCGCCACATGCTCCTCGGTGATCTTGTTGCCGTCACAGTTGCGCAGCACCGATTCGAGCACGATACGAATCGAGACCGGCAGGCGCTTGATCTCCGGGAACTGCTTGGCCAGGGCCGGCAAGGAATAGAACTTGCCCTTCTTGCCCTCGGCCAGTTCAAAGGACTTCAGGGTTTTGGCAAAAGCATGCGACATCGTGAGACTCTCCATGGACAGAACACAGGGAAAACGCTTTTGCATTCCATTGTGCACACAATGCCCATGAAAAGGGTGGGACAGGGCGCCGGCAACGCAAACCGGCTCACATGGGCGCAAGAAAAGAAAGCCCGCGCGGGGCGGGCTGGAGTCGCGCCGAAGCAATCTCAGGCGCCGGCGTCCGGCAGAAACTCCTCTCCTTCGCTCAAGGGCGCAAAGCGGTAGCTGGCCGGCGTGCGGCTGAGCTTGACCGGAGCGCCCAGCCCCTGGTATTGGCCCATCGTCACCACCATCTCGCGGTGTACGGTATGCGGATGCTCAAGCGCCTGAGCTACATCGAGCACCGGCGCGGCAGGCACGCCGATGGCCATCAGCTCGTCGGCAAGCTTCAGGCCATCTAAGGGCGCAAACGCCTGCTCCAGCAAGGGCTTGAGCTCGGCTCTATGGACGGAGCGCTGGCCTGCGCTGGCAAAGCGCTCGTCCTGCGCCAGTCTCTCCTGCCCGACATGCTGGCACAGCAACCGGAACTGCCTGTCGTTGCCCACGGCCAGAAAAATGGGAGCACCGCCTGTGCTGAGAACGTCATAGGGATAGATATTGGGATGTGCATTGCCCGAGCGCTGCGGCAGCTTGCGCCCCATGAACCAGTTGGCCGCATGGGGATGGAGCAGCGACAGCCCGGAGTCGTAGAGCGAGGCATCCACCAGTTGCCCCTGTCCGCTGCGCCCCCGCTCGTGCAGGGCCAGCAGCACGCCTATGGTGGCATTCAACCCCGTCACCATGTCCACCACCGGCAGTCCCACGCGCAGCGGGTCGCCGTCGGCTTCGCCATTGATGCTCATGATGCCGGCCATGGCCTGGATGGCGGCGTCGTAGCCGGGCAGGCTTCCCAAAGGGCCGTCGGCGCCGAAGCCCGTGACGCGGCACCAGATCAGATGCGGCAGCTCTTCGCGCATCTGCTCATAGCCTATGCCCCATTTCTCCATGGTGCCGACCTTGAAGTTCTCCACCACCACATCGGCCTCGGCCATCAAGGCGCGCACGCGCTGCTGGCCTTCGGGCGCGGACAGGTCGAGAAACTGGAGGCGCTTGTTGCGGTTCAAGCCGAAGTAATAGGAGGCCACGCCGTCGCGAAACGGAGGCCCCCAGGTGCGGGTGTCATCGCCCTGCGGCGGCTCCACCTTGAGCACATCGGCGCCATGGTCGCCCAGTATCTGGCCGCAGAACGGCCCGCCGAGAATGCGTGACAGATCAAGCACCTTGACGCCCTGCAGGGCTCCGGCACCAATCGTGGCTGGATTGTGCATGTTTCACTTTCCGACAGAATGCGGGCCCATGGCCTGCGTGTTGATCAAAGATTGCTCGTGGGCTTGCACCGCCAGTCGCGGCAGCCCATGTCTCAGGCCAGAGGCTTTCGGCCCACGCTGCGCACCAGCGCGCTCAGGCGCTGATGGATGGCATGGAAGCTCTGGTCCGCCTCTAGCTGCGAGGCAACAGGCTGGCGCAGGTGCTTGCCCTCCAGTTCCAGCTTGGCGCGGATTTCCGGATTCACCAGCGCCTGCCCTATGGCACTGCGCAGCGCGGCCACGCGGTCGGCGGGTGTGCCCTTTTTCACGAAGTAGCCAGCGCTGACCGTGTATTCGAAGTCAGGGCTGAGGCGGCTTTGCGATATCAGCGGCACATGGGTTAGCTCCTTGGGTAAGACCTTGGAAAAGCTGGTCAGAATCTTCAGTCGCCCCTGCTTGGCCATGCCTTCGAAGCTTGCCTGATAAGGCAGGATGGCGAAGTCCACCTGCCCTCCTGCCAGGTCCTGCAGGGCCGGCGCGCCGCCCTTGTAGGGCACATGCAAAAACGGCAGCCTCAGTCTGGCTGCGAGAGCATCGCCCATGAGGTTGTACATGGAGTCCACTCCCACCGTGCCATAGGTCAGCGGGCCGTTCTTGCTGGCGCGTGCATATTCGATGAACTCGTCATAGCTGTTGACCGGCAGCCCGCTCTTGACCATGAGCACTATGGGCGACTCCGTCGTGGGAGCGGCCAGCGTGAAGTCCCCCGGCTTGTAGCGCGCTGCCGTATTGAGCATGGGCGCCAGGAAGATCTCGTTGGCCGAACCATGGAAGAACATATAGCCGTCTGCAGGCGCGTTGAGCACCTTGGCTGCGGCAATCAGGCCCGTGCCGCCGCCCAGGTTCTCCACCACCACCTGCTGCCTGATGCTGCGGCCTATGGATTCGGCAAAGATGCGCGCCGCCGCATCGCTGGCCCCACCTGCGGGAAAAGGCACCATAAGGACCAGAGGCTTGGCCGGAAAGCTTTCTGCAGCCCGGACCCAGCTCGAACCTGCCGCCAGGGCAACCGTCTGCCATAGCGTGTGCCGCATAAAGCCGCGGCGGTTCCATGTGTTCATCTCTTCTCTCCCGTTCAAGGTGCGACCGCTCAGGCCAGATAGCTTTGCACCAAGTGCGTCCAGAAGGCCGCACCTATGGGCAGGGCCTTGTCGTTGAAGTCGTACAGCGGGTTGTGCACCATGCAGCCTCCGTCCTCCCCCACGCCATTGCCCAGCCGGATATAGGCGCCGGGGCGCTTTTGCAGCATGTAGGCAAAGTCTTCGCTACCCATGGTCGGCGTGCGCTCGCCCACCTTGTCCTCGCCCAGCAGGCGTATGGCCACCTGCCGCGCGTATTCGGTCTGGGCTGCGCAATTCACGAGCACCGGGTACTTGTGCACGTAGTCGATGTCGCAGCTGAGCTGATAGCTCTCGGCCTGGGCCTGCACAAAGGCCTTGATGCGCTTTTCCACCCAGCTGCGCACGTCCGGGTGCAGGGCTCGCACGCCGATCTTGAGCACGGCGCTTTCAGGCACGATGTTGAAGACCTCGCCGGCCTGGATGGAGCCCACCGTGATCACGGCCGCCTGCTGGGCATCGATCTCGCGCGTGATGATGGACTGCAGACCCAGCACGATGCTGGCCGCGCACTGCATGCTGTCTATGCCGTGATGCGGCATGGCGCCATGGGCGCTGCGCCCGCGCAGCGTAACGGTCACGCGGTCGAACGAGGCCATGGCCGGTCCCTGGCTGATGGCCATCCGGCCCACGGGCAGGCCCGGTGCGTTGTGAAGCGCATAGATCTCGTCGCAGGGAAACAGCTCGAACAGGCCCTCGTCCACCATGCGCATGGCGCCGCCTTCGTTCTCCTCGGCCGGCTGGAAGATCAGGTTCAGCGTACCGTTGAAATCGAGCTTCTCGGCAACGTACTTTGCCGCGCACAGCAGGATGGCGGTATGTCCGTCATGACCGCAGGCGTGCATTTTCCCGGGCAGGCGGCTGGCGTAGTCCAGGCCTGTTCTTTCATGGATAGGCAAGGCATCCATGTCCGCGCGTATGCCCAGCGACTTGCTTCCCGAGCCCTTTTTGAGCACGCCGACCACACCGGTGACACCCAGGCCGCGGTGCACGGCATAGCCCCAGCGAGCCAGGGATTCGGCCACCATGTCGCTGGTGCGCGTCTCTTCGAAGGCCAGTTCGGGATGCGCATGAATGCTGCGGCGGATCTCCACGAACTCGGCAGCAACGGACTGCAGTTGGGCGAGCAGAAGGGAAGTTGAAGAAGTCATGGCTATGGATAGTTGAAATACCCCGGCTCATGTCTTGCATGGGCTCTCGGGCAATGGCAGGCAGTGCGCAACAGTGTCCTCCTCACGGCCGAGGCGAGGAGTTTCGAAAAGTTCTAACACGTCCACCCTTCGATGGCATGCCTGCGCTTGCGCCCAAGCGACAGCGCCATCAGTCAAGCTTCACGCCGGCCTTTTGCACCACCTCGCTCCATTTGTCGAGCTCGCTCTTCACGAAGCCGGCCAGATAGGCGGGCTGGGTATCCGCGCCGCGCTCCAGGCCCTGGGCCGCAAAGGCTTTCTTCACATTCTCGGAATCCAGCGCCTTGGCATAGGCCTGATTGAGCAACTCCACCCGCTCCACCGGCATGCTCTTGGGGCCGACCACGCCGAAGAACACGCTCACGTCGTAGCCGGCCAGACCCTGCTCGGCGATCGTGGGGATCTGGGGCATGGCGCTGGAGCGTTTGGCCGTGGCCACGCCAAGGGCCTTGACCTTGCCGGCCTTGATATAGGGCATGGCCGTGAGGATGTCGGTGAAACTCATGTCCACCTGACCGGCCAGCAGGTCGTTAAGCGCCGGCCCGGTGCCCCTGTAGGGCACATGCTGCAGCTGGGTGCCGGCCAGGCCGTTGAACAGCACACCCGCCAGATGGGATGAAGCGCCATTGCCCGAAGACGCGAAATTGAGCTTGCCGGGCTTGCTCTTGTCCAGCGCGATCAGCTCCTTGACGTTGCCGACGCCCAAATCCGGCCGAACCACCAGCACATTGGGCAGATAGCCCACGTAGATGATGGGCGTGAAGCTGGTGCGCGGGTCGTAGCTGATGGACTTGTACAGCGGTTTGTTGATGGCCAGCGGACCCGAAGTACCGAACATCAGCGTATAGCCGTCAGGCTTGGCACGTGCCACGAAGTCCGCTCCGATATTGCCGCCGGCGCCGGCCTTGTTCTCCACGATCACGCTCTGGCCCAGCTCCTTGGTCAGCTCGGTAGCCAGAATGCGCGCCATGGCGTCGGTAGGGCCGCCAGGCGGAAACGGCACGATGAACGTGATGGGGCGTGTCGGGTATTTTTCCTGGGCAAGTGCGGGCAGTGCTGCCGACAGGGCGGCGGATGCCATCAGGCCCAGCGCTGCGCGTCTGGCTTTATGCATGTCTGTCTCCTTGGAAGGGGGTTGCCGATGAACTGGGAAAATCACTGCGGGGTGCCGCTGGCAACGGCCTTGAAGCGCTCCATGCGCGTCTTCTCGCGTGCGTAGGCGCTCCTCGCGTACTGCTCGAACTCTTGCGGACTGCGGTAGTTCAGCGGCTGATTGAGTTGTTCGAGGATCTTGCGCCCCTGCGCCGACTCCAGCCCCGCCTTGAAGGCGTCATGAATGATGCGCAGCCGCGCCGGTGCCAGGCCGGCAGGGGCGGCAATGCCATAGGGCGACTCGATCACCGTGTCCACGCCCAGCTCTCTCAAAGTGGGCACCTGAGGGAACTGCGGAACACGGCTGGACGTGAACATCGCCAGGTAGCGCAATCGGCCCGACTGGATATGCTGGGAGGCTACGCCGGAGAGCACGCCCGCATCGATGTGGCCGCCCAGCAGGTCGCTGGCCTGCTCCGAGTCTCCCTTGTAGGGCACGCGATTGAGCTGCAGGCCCGTGGACTGCACCAGCTCGCTGAGTACGATGCTGGGCGTTTGCACCGGACCAGCCGCACCGACGGAGATCTGGCCGGGACGCCTGCTCGCATCTTCGGCAAACTCCTTCCAGCTCTTCCACGGTGCTTCCCGACGCACAGCCAGCCCGAAGGTGTAGTCGGTCATGCCGATCACGTAGCTCAACTTCAGGGGGTCGAAGCTCACCCGGTTCAGATACGGTTCGCGATAGACACTGGCAGGCAGCACCGCCAGGGTGTAGCCATCCGGCTGAGCCCGCGCCAGCTCCACCGCACCAAACGTGCCGTTGGCGCCTGGCTTGTTCTCTATGACCACCAGTTGTCCCAACAGCTGCGAGGCTTGCTGTGCCACCACCCGCAAATGCGCGTCCGTCG
This sequence comes from Comamonas sp. A23, assembly GCF_004522605.1. Classification (NCBI taxonomy): domain Bacteria; kingdom Pseudomonadati; phylum Pseudomonadota; class Betaproteobacteria; order Burkholderiales; family Comamonadaceae; genus Comamonas; species Comamonas sp. A23. The sequence continues at coordinate 8,941 of NZ_RSDT01000005.1, read as the reverse complement.
GTCCGCCAGCGCCATAGGGCACCACCAGGCGTATCGGCCGAGCCGGATAGGAGTCGCCCTGAGCCTGTGCGGCAGAATGGGCTGCCGCCAGCAGCACTGCTCCCGAGGCTGCAGCCAGCAGCCTTCGGCGCTCTCTTGCGTGATTGCGCATATTTGTCTCCTTGCAGAAATAATCCGAGAGCCAATAACGCCTTTTCACGAAGCGTTTCAGCGGTTTCTTCTACTTATTTCAAGGCCGCCGGCAATCACTCCAGCCACTGCGCCGGCACGGCAGCCACATCGTCCAGCGGATCGCGTGGCAGCACACGGTGCAGCAGCACCAGTTGCGACAGGCGCAGGCGCTCGTTTGATCCGGTCTGTGCTGCTTCCCAGGCCATGGCGATGGCCGTGGTGCAGTTGTAGAGCGCTGTGGCGGCCTGGCGGGCCAGCACTTCGCCGCCGTCCCGAGCGGCCCTGTCAGCCAGGATGCTGGCGCGGGCCAATGCATCTTCCAGCGCCTGGCGGTAACCGGGCACCAGGCGGGCATGATCGAGCAAGCCATGCAGATACTGCTGCAGCACAGGTAACGAGCCTTCGCGCTTGATGGCGCGGATCACGTCCAGCGCCACGATGTTGCTCGTGCCTTCCCAGATCGAGCCCAGGTGGGCATCGCGCACCAGGCGCGGATCGCTCCACTCCTCGATATAGCCGCAGCCGCCGCGCACTTCCATCGCATCGCCGGTGACCTTGCGTGCATCGCGGCAGGCGCGGAACTTGATCAGCGGCGTCAGAATGCGCAACAGCGCATAGGCATCCGGCTGGCCCGCATCGGAGCGCATCAGCGTCTGCGCGGTCTGGAACACCATGGTACGCGCCTGCTCGGCGGGAACGCGCAGCTTGTCCAGCTGGCGCTGCATCAGCGGCATCTGCTCCAGGCGCTTGCCAAAGGCAATGCGTTCATGGGCGATGAATTCGGCCTCGGCCACAGCGCGGCGCATCATGCCGGCGGAGCGCACACCGTTGGACAAACGCGAGTTGTTGACCATGTCGGCCATCTGCACAAAGCCTCGGCCCTGCTCGCCCACGAGATAGGCCACGGCGCCGTCCATGCGGATCTCGCCGCTGGCCATGGACTTGGTGCCCAGCTTGTCTTTGAGGCGGATGATGCGGTAGCGATTGGTGCTGCCATCGTCCAGGGAACGCGGCAGCAGAAACAGCGAGATGCCCTTCATGCCCGGCGCCCCGCCCTCCACACGAGCCAGCACCATGGCGAACTCGGCATCGGGGTTGGAACAGAACCACTTGTCGCCGGTGAGAAGCCAGGAGCCGTCGGCCTGAGGGGCGGCCATAGTCAGCGTGCCCGCGATGTCCGAGCCTGCGGCCTGCTCGGTCATGAACATCGCGCCCTGGGCCTGCTTCTCCCAATCCAGCGAGAGCAGCTGAGGCAAATACTTGCCCACCAGCTCGGGGGTACCGTACTTCTTGAGCGTGCGCGTCAGCGAATCGGTCATGGACAACGGGCAGCACAGGCCGAACTCGGACTGCACGAACAGAAAGGTCAGTGCGTACTTGACGATGGGCGGCATCTTGCCGCTCCAGCCCAGCATGTCTTCCCGGTGCGAAATGGCTTGCAGACCGAACTCACCGTAGGCGATGCGCTCAAGCTCTTCATAGGCTGGATGCTTGATGATGCGCTGGCTGTCCTGGCCCGCGCGGCTGCGATGCTCAAGCGTGGGCGGATTCCTGTCGGCAACGCCGGCCAGCTCGTCGATGCGCCCACCGGCCAGCTCACCCATGCGCTGCAGATAGGGCTGCAGATGGGCCAGCAGATCGGCTGGCAGATAAAGCGCCAGCAGCGACTGCAACTCAGGATCAGTGGCGTAGAAATTGGCACCGTGGCGATCAGGCACGGGATGGGCTGCAGCGCGGACAGCCTGGGCCATGACATGCACCTGGCTCTTATCGTTAGCGGACATGAACGTCTCCTGCTGAATTCGAATATCCCTGAGGAGCTGAGCCCCCTCTCATCGGAAAGAGGACGACAACCTCGCTACAGGGCTTACCTTGCTTGCCGTCTCTGGGTTAGGCCATGACGAACTCAGGCGATATGTACCGCACACAAATCCGGCAATTGAGGCAAGGACTGCCACGAATTTCAGCACCCTCATATATTCACGTCAAATATTATTAAAATCTTTCTCAATACTTTTTAAATATCAATAAATCATGGAACTGAGGTTGCTGCACTACTTCGTCACCCTCGCCGAAGAACTTCATTTCAGCCGTGCGGCGCAGCGGCTGTCGATCTCCCAGCCCCCGCTGTCCGTTGCCATCAAGCAGCTGGAGCAGGAACTGCAGGCCCAGTTGTTCGAGCGCAGCAGCAAGGGCGTACGGCTGACTGCGGCCGGTGAACATCTGCTGGACAAGGCGCGCCAGCTATTGGCTCTGAGTCAGCAGGCCGCACAGGAAACGCGCGACGTGGCCCAGGGCACGCGCGGCCATCTGCGCCTGGGCTTCGTCGGATCGAGCCTGTACCGCGGCTTGCCACAGGCGCTGGAGCGGTTCCAGCATGACCACCCCCTGGTGCGCGTGGACATGCTTGAGGCCAACAGCGCAGAGCAAATCCTGGACCTGCAGCAAATGCGTCTGGACATGGCCCTGGTCCACTCCATACAACCTCCCGAAGGCATTGCCAGCCGGCTGCTGATGGAAGAGCCTTTCGTGGTCTGCCTGCCCGACCGCCACCCGCTGCACGCCAGCGCCGCCATCGATCTGGCCGAACTCAAAAACGACCGTCTGATCCTGTTCTCCAGTCTGGTCTCGCCCACCTATCACCAGCGCATCTACGAGATGTGCCTGGCCCATGGCTTTGCACCCGAAGTACGCCACGAGGTACGGCACTGGCTGTCGGTGATCTCGCTGGTTTCGCTGGGTCAGGGCGTGGCCCTGGTGCCCCAGGCGCTGACGCGCGTGGGCATGCCGCGCCTGGTGTTTCGTCCGCTCAAAGGCTCACACCCATCTTCGGAGATGCTGGCCATGTGGCGTCGTACGCCGGCCAATCCGCTGGTGCAGGCATTGCTGGCCTGCCTGCAGCAGGCCGTGACGGAACTATGAGGCCAAGTCAGGACTCATCATCGCTGACCGGCAGGCCTGCCCGGATCTGCTTCAACGCTTCACCGCCGAATTCTTCGAGATAGCATTGGCTGCTCACAAGGAACGCTTATTTGCATGGAAATAAGGGGCCGGGACAATTTACACAACTCCGGGCAATTCATCCTGCGACCTGGCTAGTGAATGGGAAGCCGGTCACGCGCTTGGCTCGGGGGGGAGCGTAGGTACGGACCTTGGAAGTGCTCAGGCCCAGGCGCACCAGCGACTCGGCAATGGTCACGGCCGCAGCTACTCCATCGACCACTGGTACACCGGTCAGTTCACGAATCCTGGCATCCAGTTCGGCCATGCCTCCACAGCCGAGGCAAATGACTTCAGCATGGTCTTCGCTGACGGCAAGGCTGGCTTGACGAACAATCGCTTCAACCGCGCGCTCGGGTTGAGTCTCCAACTCCAGCACAGCCATGCCGCTGGCGCGAACCGATGCACAGCGCTCGTCCAGGCCGGCAAGCTTGAGTCGATCCTCGATCAATGGCACAGCCCGATCCAGCGTCGTGACCACCGAGTATTTGTGGCCCAGGAACATGGCCGCAGTGGCCGCCGCCTCGGTGATATCCACCACGGGAACGTCCAGCAACTCCTGCAGGCCCTCGCGGCCATGTTCACCGTAGCCGGCTTGAATGACTGCATCAAAGGGTTGTCCATAGCTCATCACGGCATCCATCACACCTACCGCGGCAAGATAGCTCTCAAAATTCCCCTCGACCGATTCGGCACCAAAGCGCGGGGTCAGCGCGACTATCTCTGTTCCAGGCGCAGCAACCTTCCGAGCTTGCATGCCAATGGCATGGGTCATCGACTCGGTGGTGTTCACGTTCACGATCAAAATGCGCATGATTTTCAACTTTCCTTCTCAGTGTTTGGCGGAGGCTACGGAAATGGCTTCGCCATCCTGGTCTTCGTAGGTGAGACCTTTCGGTGCAACCATCCAATAGAACAAGGCACCCAGTCCGGCTGCGATGAACCAGGAGAACTGGGACAGCGATTGCAGCGTCGGCAGGAATGCAAAGAGCAGCGAGATCAGGGATGAAGGAATCAGGGCCTGAATTGCCTTGGGGTTGATGCCATTGCGGTAGTGATAAGGGCCTGCAGGGTCGTGTGTATAGAGAGCCGGAACGTTCACGCGCTGTTTGCGGATCAGCCAGTAGTCAGCCATCACGATGCCGAACAGCGGTCCCAGAAATGAACCCAGCCCTCCCAGGAAGTAGACGATGACCAGCGGAGAGTTGTAGAGATTCCAGGGCAGGATCACGAAACCGAGAACCGCACTGACAAGCGCTGCCCGGCGGAAGTTCAGATGCCGGGGCATGAGGTTTGCCAACGCCAGGGCAGGAGCCACGAAATTGGCCATCAGGTTCACGGCGATGGTCAAAATCAGCAACGAAAGACTGGCCAACATCAACAGCGGCTTATTGGGAATGTTCTGGACGATGTCGGTCGGGCTTTGAATCAGCGTGCCATCGATGGCAAGCTGGCCGCCTGTCAGGATGACCACGATCAAGCCGAAGATCAGCATATTGATCGGAATACCCCAGAAATTGCCTTTCACCACGGCGCTGCTTGAGGTGGCTGCGCGTGTGAAATCACAGAAGTTCAGCACGAAGGTGCCGTAGATCGCCACCCATAGCGAAGCAGCGCCCAGGATCTGCAGCCACATGGCTCCGCCACTGCTTGCAAATGGGGCAGACCAATGCAGAGTCCATTTGGCGCTGTAGAAGATCCATCCTGCCAGGGAAATGAAAGTCAACAGAATTACAGGTCCGGCAAAGGCTTCGTACTTTCGGATGCTCTCCATGCCCCAGCAGGCAATGAGAACCTGCACAACCCACAGGATGGAAAAGCTGATCCAGCCCAGCAATGGCAGGCCCAGCACGACTTGCTCTTTCAGCGACTGCAAGCCGGGAAACAGCGTGATCAGCATCACGTCGAGGACCATGGATGCCAGGTAGGTTTGAATGCCGAACCACGCAATGGCGACTCCGCCGCGGATCAATGCTGGAATCTGCGCACCGCGTGTACCAAAGCTGATGCGGCTCATCACCGGAAAGGGAATCCCTGTACGGGTCCCCATAAAGCCCGAGAGGGACAGCAGCACGAACAGAAATGCCGCACCCAGCAGAAGCGCCATCAGAATCTGGTGTCCTCCCAGCCCAAGCGTGAAAAGACCGATGGCAAACGCGTAGTTGCCGAGGCTGTGTACATCGTTGGCCCAAAGAGTGAACAGGCTGTAGCTCCCCCAGGTACGCCCCTCTTTCGAGGTAGGTGCCAGATCGTGGTTGTACAGCGCCGGAGAAACTCCGGCCGGCAAGCCTTTATCTCGCTTTGGGCTGGTGGTGTTGGCCCCCGAGGTTAATGACTCGCCATGGGTGTCCAGTACTAGGTTGTTCATATGCCGCCTTCCATCAGGGTGCTCCGTGGAGCCCCTTTGCCATGACCTCATTTCGGCTGAGCAGGTCATGCTTGTCTACCGTTATTAGCGGCTACGGGCGACGCAGGCCTGCAGCCATGTTTTCGCTGCTGAAGAGCTGTGATGCTTATGAAGCGAATCGAATCTGCCTCATGTCCACTGCTTCAGCAAGCTTGTCCAGAAATGCTTTGAACACATCACTGACATGCATGCAATGTATACAAGACATGAATTCAAGATGCTAGTAGGAACCCTGGTTCTATCGGCCAGAGACATTGGTTCGATGGAGTCCTCAGATGGGAGGACGAACGGTCACTTGCAGGCGCAGCAAGCCCTGGCGTGCATTTCTTCCCTGGGCGAGGTGCTGAAACCTACACTTTGATCATGGCTGTTTTGCGTAGATACCCATCTATGAACCTCTCCATGATCCGCGCTGAGCAAAGCCAGGTTGCTGTGCGTATCAAGAGGCCATAGAAAATACTCTCGAAGTCACACACCGGAATGAGTACCAGTAGTCACTGCTCAGTTGTTGCAAAGCCGGCATTCAGCCCGCATCCATCGCAGCAATATCGCCCGCCAGTGAGCAATCGGCGCCGATGCTCCCATGGCTTCGAGATCAGTTGCGATGCCGGGCAGGACAGTGAGCGCTGCATTCACCAAGGACGGCTGCAGTCGAGATAGATGGATAGTCCATTCGGCGGGCAATGCGGAGACCAGCGCTTTGTTGCGATCGGTGGCGTTGGCAATTCTTGCTGGAAGACCATTCCACGATGCGATGGCTATCCATGTGGTTTCATGGCCCTGATTGAAACCGTTCCGGCGTCTATCCGCAACGCGAGCCATTCCAGGTCCTGGTCGAGGAACTGGCATAGCGCCGGAGCCATGATCACCATGGGCCGAGGCGGCTCCTTGATGAATGCTGCCGGGCATGATCAGCGAACGCGTAAGTCATCACCGGCACAGATGGCGAGCTCAATCGCCCCCTGGTAGGGACAAGCGCTTCAAGCCTCAATATTGGCTCGCCGCAAAGTGTTGGGAGCTCGAGATCGGCAAAGCGGCCGAGCGGCTCAACCAGGCCGGATCTCGCCAAGGACTCCCATCGACTTTGAAACGCCTATTTGGCTGAAGACGAATCTTCAGGAGCCAGAATGGAGCGGAGTCGGTTGCGTGCTCCGCGACGACCAATCAAGCTTTCATCAAGGCGCGATGCCAATGCATCGATGTGAGCAATCATTAACTGTTCAGCCCGCAGATTGTCTCCAGCCGCCAGCGCCTCAACAATGGCGGCGTGATCGTCATTGAAGACTCGGGCCTCGGTCTTCGACTGGTATAGATCTGAAATCAGAGTTGTTCGTGCCGAGAGATCGACCATCATAGAAGTCAGGAACCGATTGCCCAGACACTCTGCCAAGCAAATATGAAAGTCGGCCAGCAGCCAGCTGCGGGCTTCTGCGTCCCCACAGGCAATGGCTTTGCGCTCTTCGGCGATGTGCTTACGCAGGCGTTTCAGTGTTGCCTGCAAGGGTTGACCAGCATCACGCAGCATGCCCGGCTCAACGACGCGCCTCGCTGCATAGGTTTCCTGAGCCTCCTCAAACGAAGGCTCTGCAACATACCAGCCAACCCTGGAGCGGACCTCCACAAATCCCCGGGTCTGAAGGTGCATCAAGGCCTCGCGGACCAGGGTGCGGCTGACCTGAAACAAGTCCGCAATGTCTTGTTCACCCAGTTTCTCTCCCGGACGAAGCTTGGCTGTCAGGATCGACTCTATGAGACGCTCGGCGATCTTGGTTTTGGTGATGACTGGAGTACTCATTAAATTGATTTTATGCGACCGAGCTGTTACGAAGTTGAGGATAGGAAGCGTCAATAAATTCGACCATGCCCGCAATGGCAGGTGATAAATCTTGCGCTCCAGAGAGCATGTTGCGGAGCTGGCTGAAGGAAGAGCGTAAGTTAAATATGCCTGGCGGGCTATTCGTCTTTCTTCTCCTGCGATTGCCTCAAGAAACGTCCGATATACCTTAAGGGAGAATACCTAGCTTTTCTACAATCAACCTTGTATACAAGTGTTGAGTTCAAGATTTATGATGAAGCAATGGAAACCTCACTCACCTGGTCCATTGCAGAAAGTCTGACCAAAGCAATTGTTGAACATCGACTGATGCCCGGCACCAAGTTGCCGGAACAGAAGCTGGCCAATCATTTTGGTGTTTCCCGCACTCTGGTTCGCCAGGCTTTGTTTCAGGCATCACAGAACCGGCTGATCACGCTCGAGCCCACGCGCGGAGCCTTTGTGGCCACGCCCTCGGTGGATGAGGCGCGCCAGGTCTTTGCTATGCGTCGCATGCTCGAAGCCGAAATGGTGCGCAATTTCGCCGCGCAGCAGACACCCTCCCGCTTGTTGGAGCTCAAAGCGCATGTGGCGGCCGAAAGGAAGGCCATGGAAGCCAATGACGTGGGCCAGTGCACCGAGCTGCTGGGCGACTTCCATGTGCGCATGGCCGAGCTCATGGGCAACGAGGTGCTGGCTCAACTGCTGGGCGAGCTGATTTCCCGCTGCGCATTGATCACCCTGATGTACCAGTCTGCATCGGCGGCCGAACATTCGCACGAAGAACATGCCGACATCGTGACCGCACTGGTTGCGGGCGATGCCGAACATGCGGTGCAGCTGATGCAGCTGCACCTCGATCACATGGAAGAAGGTCTGTCCTTTAACCGTACTTTGCCAACGCACGATTTGTCGATGGCACTTTCATCCGTATCCCTATGACTTACGATTCCACCGCCTCCTACCCACGCGACCTGATTGGCTACGGCCGCAACACGCCCCATCCCGAATGGCCCGGCAAAGCCCGCGTGGCCGTTCAGTTCGTGCTGAACTACGAAGAAGGCGGTGAGAACCATATCCTGCATGGCGACCCCGGCAGCGAGCAGTTTCTGTCGGAAATGTTCAATCCCGCCAGCTACCCGGCCCGTCACATGAGCATGGACGGCATCTATGAATACGGCTCGCGCGCCGGCGTCTGGCGCATCCTCAAGGAGTTCGAAAAGCGCGGTCTGCCGCTGACCGTGTTCGGCGTGGCCACCGCCCTGAAAAAGCATCGCGAGCTGGCCCAGGCCTTTGACGAGCTGGGCCACGAAGTGGCCTGCCACGGCCTGAAGTGGATTCACTACCAGAACGTGCCCGAGGAGATCGAGCGCGCCCACATGCAGCAATGCGTGGACATTTTTAAAGAGATCTACGGCGCGGGCGGCGACCACGGCCTGGGCTGGTACACCGGCCGCGACAGCCCCAACAGCCACCGCATCGTGGCCGATGCCGGTCGCTTTACCTACGACAGCGATTACTACGGCGACGACCTGCCTTTCTGGATGAAG